>CAWGQZ010000057.1:0-76219 GCA_963824805.1 uncultured Acidobacteriaceae bacterium
GACGTTGCATTGAAGAGGGAGCATCCCGATAATGCGGCTCATGAAAATTTGGTCTGAAAAACGACTCGCTCTATTACTGCTGATAAGTGTCAGTCTGGTTTGGGCACAGACCAGCACCAGCGGCCGCGCCGCCGATTCGTCCGCGCCTCCTACTTCTTTTCCCGCACCAACGCCGGCCGCCCTCGCCACAGCCGAACACCCGATCTCCGGGCACGACCCCGGCCCCTCGGGCCCGAGTCCTGTCACTGACCTGCTGAAGCTGCTGCTGGCCAACGTCAACTCGACGGAAGCCATGACGAACATGGAGGCAATGTGGGCAACCGACCGTTATTTTGACTTTGCCAGATTTCAGCAGACCGCAAAGAATGTCGCGGAGATGATGCGGCAGGCAGGACTGGACGACGTCCAGATAGGCCAGGGGCCCGCCGACGGAGTGACGCAGAACGGCTTTTGGACACAGCCGATCGCGTGGGACGCCCATTCTGCCACGTTGGAAATCGTCTCGCCTCAGGTCCCAGAGGATATGCGCGTTCTTGCCGACTATCAGAAAATTCCTACCTCGCTGTGCCAGTGGAGCGGTCCCACTCCACCCGGAGGCGCAGAGGGCGAGCTCGTGCTGCGGCCCAAGGACATTCGCAATGCGGACCTGAAAGGCAAGTGGGTGCTTGGCGGTCGCATGTCCAAGACCGATTTGAAGCAGGCCGGTGCGCTGGGCATGGTGCGCGAGAGCAGGGTGAACCGGGCGCTGTTGGACGAGCGCGATTGGGAGAACGATTTCGGAGATAACGGCTGGGCCTTCAATAAAAACGACACGCCTACGGTGTGTTTCTCTATTACGCCGCGACAGGAGCAATACCTTTATGAGTTGCTAAAAAAGGGCCCAGTGAAGGTCCGCGCCAACGTTGACACTCGTTACTACGAGGGGAAGTATCCGTATGTGACCGGCGTCATTCTCGGCACCGACGGTCCTGGCGCGGAGGAAGTCCTCTCACTCGGACATTTATATGAAGAGGGCGCCAATGATAACTCCAGCGGCGTCGCATCCATTCTCGAAGCCACAACCACCCTCAACCGGTTAATTAAGGAAGGCAAATTACCCAGGCCAAAGCGGACCATCCGCCTCCTGGCCATGGGTGAGCGCTATGGCACGCTCGCGTATCTCGATGCCCACAAGGATCGAACCAAGCGAACCATTGCCGCCATGTGCATCGACACACCCGCCGGATGGCAGTACATGGCAGGAACGCAGTTCATCTGGTCCATGAATCCGCAATCGGCTAGTTCTTTTGTGGATGCATTTACTGTGCGCCTTGCCGCGGAATATTTCCCCATGGTGCGCCGCCCCCATTTATGGAGCGAGTACAACAGGGGCGCGTACTACGGCGGAACGGACGATGACCTCGGAGAGTCGATGATCGGTATTCCCACGACCTCGGTGAATAGCGGCCACGGAATTCCTGCCCACCACACCAGCTTCGATACTCCGGCCCAGGTCGACCCCAAATCCCTGCGCGACCTCGCCGTCATGAACGCGGCTTACGCATACTTTCTGGCATCGGCGGGACCGGAGCAGATGCACTGGATGGCTGAGTTAGCTGTAGAGCGCGGATACGATCAGATCAATTCGGCGACGGCAAACAGCCTGGACTTGGTGGCTGCGGCAAAGGACGCCGACAGCCTGGGCCATCTGCTCTACTGGGAGAAGGCTCGCGTCGATTACAACCTGGCGCGCGAAACCAAGGCGGTCAAACAGGCCGCCGATCTCCAGCAGGAGCTGGGCGCGCTTGCCTCCTTTGCCGCCGCGCAGAAAGTGCGGATCGAAGGCGCCGTCAAGGAGCGTGCAAAGCAACTGCATTTGGGAACGATACAGCCGATGCCCCCCAACTTCGGTCCCGAAGCCGAAAAGATCATCGTTCGCCGCAAGCGAATGGGCGCTCTCCCACTGGATGAGATCCCGGAGAGTCAGCGGGAAGGATTTCCTGACAGCGGCTTCTGGTCGCCAACTATGGCAGCACTTTACTGGTGCGATGGCAAACGCAATCTAGCCGAGGTCATCCAAAACACGGAAATGGAACTGGGCCCCCAAAATAATTTTGACTGGGTGGGTTATTTTAAATTCCTTCAGCGGCACGGTTACGTGGACTTCGTGCGGCAGTGACCTGCTACAGCGATTTCGATTCAGCTTTTATAGAAAGCAGGGAGTTGGGTTGTCTATTCTTTGCACGTCCCGCATAGCATCACAGAAGCCCGGACGGATCCGGGCCACCTGCCATTCGCGCTAGAAGGATTACGAGATGCGGAAAGGTTTTACCAGAAGACCACAAGCGGACGCCCCCGCGACACCAGTCAAGAACTACATCACGCCGAGCGGCCCGAACTTCACTGGGACGCACCTTTTCTTTGAGCATGTCTCCTACGCGAGGTCAAGAAAGACAATCATTGACGGATTACCGGCAGCGGCGTAGCAGCCAGTGAAGGAGAGGGCGCCGGTTAGTCTATCCACGCGAAAGACAGTAATGGAATCGCTCCGCTGGTTGCAGCAATACAGGAATCGGCCCGTCGGGTCGAACGCGAAATTGCGAGGATAACTTCCCCGCGTCCATTCTTCGCCAACCAATGTCAAACCCCGGCGGGCCCACAGAGAAGATCGCGATGCTGTCGTGCAGCCGGTTGCCCGCATAGACATAACCGTCCGTCGGCTGAAACCAGAATCTCGGAGCAGAAATTGGTTCCGGCAAAGCCGGAGGCAACGTCGAGATTGTCTGCCGCGTCGTCAAGCACCCCGAGGCGGAGTCGTAGTCGAACAGCACAACGGTGGAGCCTTCCTCCTGGATTGAATAGAGCCAGCGGCCATTGGGATGAAAGTGGAAATGCCGTGGTCCATCTCCAGGTGGCAGGGAGACCGACGGCGGATCGTTCGGGGCCAGGTGCCCGTCTTCGTCGAACCTCCAGACGAAAATCTGTGTCCAGGCCCAGGTCGGCGTGAAGCACGAAGCGCCTTGACGGATCGGCCTGGATCATGTGGGCGTGGGTCCGATCATGGCCACTGATGGCGAAGCTGCCCGGCGGGGCATGGGTCGCTCTGGTGGACCCGAGTGTTCCGCCAGCGACCTTAACGTCGGACGCATCACCCAGGCGGCCGTCGGCCAGGATGGGGAGCACCGCCACCGAACCGCCGTGGTAGTTGGCCACGAGCAGATATCGCCCGTCAGGGTGCACGCTGACATAGGTCGGCCCGGCGCCGCCAGAACTCACGGTATTGAGAAGTTCTAGCTTCCCGTCGACTCGATTGACAGCGAAGGCACTGATGCTGCCTTGCTTGTCCCTACCGACCCGATCGGTCTCATTCGCGGAATAGAGGCGGGTTCCCGTGCCGTTGAGGGCGAGGCAACTCGGGCTGATGTCCATCTCGAACTCGCCGATAGCTGTCATCATCCCGGTGGTACGATCAATCCGGAAAAGAAGAATGCCACGGCCATTCCCAGGAGGAAGATCCACTTGGGTCGGCAGTGTGTCGCGAAGCGGAGAGCTAAAGGTCCCGACATAAGCCAACAGAGGCGCGGGGCCACCGCCGGGTCCTCTCTGATCCAGGAAATGGCTAAGCGGGAAGCCCCACACCAGTGCAGTTGAAGTCTTCAAGAATGAACGCCGGGAAGGGTTGCGTCGGACCATGGAGGTATTCGTCTCCGTCGCGGCGTCGTCGGATGGTCTCACGACCACCAAATCTCCGAAAACCGGGAGACTGGAGCAGAACGGGTTCTTGAGCGTAAAACACGTCCAGTCGGACGATTCGTTGAGTATATCTCGGCGTCGGCGAATCGCCCCTCTCTGCGCCTGAAAGCAAGAAGAAGTTTCTCGTCGGCCAGGCTCTTCTCAGACCACGAGCTGCTGAAAGGCGACCAGCGTACCGGAGACATCCAGCCGACAAGAACTGCAAATCAGCACCCAACTGGTGTAGTAGTGGCCCCCGGGGCAATGATGGGAAGCAGTTCTCAGTTGACACGGGTCCAGTGGAGACAATGATTTGCGCGAGACTCGGCGCGGATAACCGAACTGCGTCGATGAAGAGAGAGTCGGGTTCCGGAGCCTAACGCTCAGACATTAAATGAGTGTCAGTGTCTGCTGAGAACGTCACTCCTCTCTTCGAGAACTCTCCCACAATTCTTTCGGCTGCCAACCCAGCAGGGCCAATACGTCGTTCGTGCCCGCGATCTCAAGTTCAGAGGCCCATCGGACTTGTCTTATTCTTTGCCGAACAAAGGCAGGAGGGTCAAAGACCTTGAATTGAATCCCATGTTCGCCTGCCCATCGCTGCAAGAAGACGAGCATTCCCAGCCCACCCCCTTCCACTGACTGAACATTCGAGAGATCGACCAGAACGGCCCGCGTGTTACCTTGCTGGGTAACCGCATCGCGTAGCCTGAAAGCCGCCGCGCTCTGGACCACCCTGCCCTCACAGTGAATCACAGTCACGTCACCTATTCTTTCGATGTTTACCTTGAGCATGTCTTCCTCACCTCGGGTTGTTCCGGCTCACCCGGTCTGCAAACGGTCCGATCTCTCCCTGCGTACTTGGCGTCGGTGGAGAGTCCCGGCGGAATTTGCTGTGGAGCCCGTTGCACGTCACGTTGCAAAGATCCAAACACTCTTCCACGATGATTTCCAATTGCTCAATTCGCTGATCCAGACGCGTTGCCATCTGCTTGATCATCCTTTCTCTGGCCGAGCCCGCCACAATCGCGCCTGAATTCGAAGGGACGAAATTTCGGGCTCTCCACAAACTACTAGTACGAGTTCCCGAGGGAATTTGCTTTTTTGGGACTATCCTCCTCGTCGTCGAAAGCTGAGGCCCCAAGGATTTGCTCCCGAATACGAGGTTTCATCCGTTCAACAGCGATTCCAATATGTTCTGCTTGCGACAAGCTCCGGGTGGGCCGTGGTGGCTGCAATCTCCTCGTTACTGCACCGTGAGATTAGTCGTGGACGTATGACGCAAGGTGCCTGAGGTTGCGGTCACAACAATCGAGGCGGTTCTACGATTCTCCTGCCCACTACTGCTACCGCCGCAGCCGGTCGAAACAAGCAGCGATCCTGCAATAAGCGTGCCTGTGAAGCACGCCAGCAGCAGGGAGCACAGCCCTCGGCGCGACCTCCCCGCACCAACAAAGAAGAACCCAAACAGGCACATACCAGCAAGCCTTGTGGTTGTCCCGTTGACGCGAGCAGCGGGCTTCAGCGAAACCGAGGTGGTTGCTGTCATGATGCTGGTCACAGCGCCTGTACCGAGAGTTACGGTCGACGGATTGAGTGTGCAGGCCACGCCCATCGGCGCCGCACATGTCAAAGCTACCGTGTTTGCGAATCCATTTGCCGGTGTAATGGTGAGCGTAAAGTGGGCAGCCTCTCCTGCCACCACTGTCGCACTTTGCGGAGTGGCCGTCACTGAGAAGTCGAGGGTAGGCGACGCTGCGGCAGTGATCGCTCCGAACAGGCCGTGACCCTCGTGGCGAGCCCCGCCGTGAAGTAGAGCGTGTTGGAATCCTCCGTTCCGCCAACGCCGAACACCAAGCCCCAAAGAGAAACATTCGTGATGGTTGCCCCGGCTTGGTCTTTCAGTTGACCGAGGAAGGTTCCGCTCGTGGGATCGAAGGCGTTGATTGTCCCGTCTCCGAAATTACCGATCAGAATATCGTCGCTGAACTGGCCGAAGCCGGCGCTGGCCTGCGTCACACCCCAAGGAGAATTCAGCGTGCCGTTGGAGGCGAATCGCTTCACGAAGTTGCCCTCGAGACCGAAGATGTCGACGATTCCATTGCCGGCTGCATTGACGGGGTCGTGCTTGGCGTGATCCTGCATTGCGTAAGTCACGAATACCCGACTTCCTACCTACTGAATGTTGAACGGCGCATAGCCCGCAGGTAGGTTGGGGTCAGTGAACGACCCGGGAGGTGCAAGCGGTGTGAATGCCTGAGTGTACGGCTCGATCAATCCGCTATGAAAATTTGCGACGACCAGGTACGTCGCACAGCAGGCAGGACTCAGCACTGCCAGTCCTTTGTATACGGCGCCGGCGCCAGAGTGGTCGATCGCGAGGATTGCATTGCCCGAGCCATTCCAGCCCGAGATGGTCCCATCTTCCGTTGCAAAAAGGAACTTGCTGTCAGCACCGCCGAGGGTGAACGCCCCCGCCTCGGCAACGGCCGTCCCCGTAGGCGTGGCATGCGAATTATCGTTTGGTGGAGCAGGAATCAGAAAATCACCCTGCGAGACGCCGTTGGCATCGTAGGAAGTCGAAGATCCGCTGTTGTTGTCGGCAACCACGAAAGGTTGACCGGGCACAAATGCAATTCCCCAAGGATTGATCAGCTTGGGGTCGGTATGGACTGCTGCTCCAGCAAGGTCCGAGACCAGATTGGTTTGTTGGTAGGAGCTGGCCTGGGCCACGGCGCT
Source organism: uncultured Acidobacteriaceae bacterium (assembly GCA_963824805.1). Lineage (GTDB taxonomy): Bacteria > Acidobacteriota > Terriglobia > Terriglobales > Acidobacteriaceae > DATBAT01. The sequence goes on from CAWGQZ010000057.1 coordinate 6,451, forward strand.
CACCGAGCCAACCAGAAGAGCAAACCCGCCAACGATCGCCCGAAATAAAGTGGGGTGCTTCAAGTTATTGCCTCCTTATAGTTCCTACCCAAGCTCAAGAGCCTTTGCCTTCCGTGTAGGTCGTCTAACTTCGACCGATACTGCTCGGCGCTTGATATGGCGCCTCCAGGTTCGTGTTGGCGCCTACGGTATTACCAGTCGGCTACTGCGACTCCGCGATGCACGAACGCTGCGCGGCAAAGTGCTTGCTCAGCCTTTCGCGTAACTCCAGACGAGCCCGCCACAACCGTGCCTTGACTGCCGATTGAGTTATCCCGAGCACTTCCGCTGCCTCCTCGATCGTGAACCCCTCTATGTCGCGTAAGACGAAGACGACTCTGACTGCGGGCTGCAATCTCTGCAACGCACTCCTTAACAGGTGTTGGACCTCCGATCCCTGGTACCGTTCCTCGGGATTCTGGGTGGAATCCACAACCTCAAAACGAGGGACCGCTTCGTTTCCTGGAAGCTCCGAATCCAGGGACACTTCCTTGGTGAAGCGAAGCGTCCGCAGTTTCATCAGCGACTCGTTAATGGTGATGCGAACGAGCCAGGTCGAAAATTTCGATTTCTCCTGGAATTGATTCAGCTTTCGGAATGCCTTCAGGAACGCCTCTTGCACAGCGTCCTGCGCGTCCTCCAGATTGTGTGTGACGTGCTGGGCGATGCGCAGGAGTCTTCGGTCGTAGCGCTTTACAAGCTGCTCGAAAGCGGCACCGTCTCCGTTCTTGCAGGCTTCGACGAGAACCATGTCGTTATGGCTGTCGTTCGGCACGCGGTCTGGGTATAGACGAGCTGCTGTGTCCATACTCATTGGCAAGTCGATGAGTGTGTGCGTCATTGCCGCTGCTCTGCCGTGGCTACTGTGCATTGCCCAAGGTCCTTGCTCATTTTGTGGATTTCGAATCCCAACTCACCCGAGTCAGCTTTCGTCTTCTTTCCCAGGAGTTCGAAGCGTTCTCCAGTTTTTAGCGACTGTCGCTGAGTGTAGGTGAGGCGATAGGTCTGATTGTCTTTTTCGTTGATCAGCTTGTCTCCATCGCCCGTTACGCATCCCTTTAACTTGCTACGATTGTGAAGCTTCCAATAGAGCAAACCGGCGCCTGCCGCAGCGCCAGCTACAGCTCCGCCAATGATTGCGCCTTTTGACCCATAGCCCGGAGTCGAATCTGAGCCACCATATTGAGCGAGCGCAGTCGTGGAAATTGAAGACAACAGGGCGAGCGCTACAACAACGCGCCCCAAGTTCGTGAAGTGGACCCGTGAAAACAGTGTTGCGAAGATCAGACTTTTCATTGCAGAATTCTCCTTGTTTTGTTTCAAGATGTGTGGCCGATTGATGCCGGGGCGTGTACGCGAAACGCCCCAACCTGGGTCATCTCGCGTACACACCAAATTCAGCCTGGTACGTTACTTCTCCTGGTCCGGGATACCTGCGGCGAACCAAAGTCCTCCCACATTCCGGATCAGCAGCACCGGAGTGGTGCAGGGGACCGGCGGGGCGGGCGTAAGGAAATCGTTGATTCGGAAATCGCCGTCAGCCGCGAGGGCCACTCCGGCGACAGTTGAGTCGTGGGCGGTAGCGGACGTGGCATCTCCACAGAAGAGGGTGGCATGAACGCGCTGACCGCCGTTGGTCCCGATGCCGTTACCCGCCGCGAGAAGCAAGCCGCGGCCGACGACCTTGATATGCCCATCGGGCCGGACTGTCGCCTCAAGGGCCGCGATCCTCCAAGGCCCCGCGGGTGAAACACCACGTACTATGTTGAGATTGACTGCGCCATTCGCGGCAACACCGGTAACAGGAGTGACCCCGATGCCGCCCTCGAATTGCAGGGTGTTGAACCAATCAGTTTGCGCTGAAGCGAGGCCAGAGATGGCGAGTGCTACGAACGCTACCGCCAGTCCGCGGACGACGCTCCCAGCCACTCTGCCATTCCAAAACTTTTCACTGCGATTGTGATTCACTTTTGTTTCTCCTTTGTATTTGGCCCTAGAAGGGCTTTTTGTCGATTGACTGCAAAATCTTGTAAGTAGGCGTCGCACGCGGAGGCACCAATACTGCGCTGCTGCTTCGCGCGCGCCGCCCGAGTTCAGGGCCGCGGCGTTGCTTATTTGTCCGCGTGGAAGAAGTAGTAGTCGGCCGTGTACCTCTGGAGTTGAGTCTGGCCCACAGTGCAGGTACTAGTTGGGGCAGAGCCGCCTTTGGTGTTAAGGCGTTGTACGAAGCTAACGTTGTCCAGGAGTTTGCCGCCCGTTGGCCCTTGTTGGTTTCCGAGTGACTTCAATAGGAGGCATTGAATCGCGCCCTTATTCGGACAGCTGGCAGGATCGGTGCCGGCATCGATATGTCCAACCGCTGCCGCCCAGACCTTGCTGGTATCAAAAGAACTCTGCCACGTCGCGTTGCCGCTTAGAGGAACCGTCACGTCCGGTTTGGGGTTTTCATTGATGCTGGTGAAGTGGGTGATGATCTGAATCTGCTGCCCGAAGAACTTGGTAAATAGGGTGGCTTCGGGACGGGCGGTGGTGCTCCAGGCAGTTCCGCCGTTGGCCGTAGGCAGGCAGGTATAGCCCTGAGTGCCTACTGCATGGCCGACCAGAAATGGAGAATTTCCTTCCGGTACTGCGATATCAATAGGAGTGGTCGGGGGTGTAACTCTCTGCGCCGCCGCGTTGCTAACTGTGCCAAAGGCACATACGAGCCCGAGAACGGCCATGAATAGGCTCTGGACTCGCGCAGTCTTGTTGTTTTTCTGATTCACGTTGTAGCTCATTTACTTGAACTCCAGTGCTTTTTTGATTTCAATGTTGCAAGGCACTATCGGCCTCACTAGACATGACGAGATCGAACTGGAATTTGCTTTTTCTCAGCTGGTGATGTCGTTAAAGAATCCCACCACACGCGGCGCTTCTTGCCGACACCGCGCGTGTCATGTGTTGTCTGTGCTGGAAGAGCTATTGCAGGATGGGCTCGAGTGAATTTGGTTCAATACGCAACGGAGTCGGCGTATGACTCAGGTCACGGTCTCTCATAGCGGAATGACAAACCATGCAGGATCTGTTGCGTGGCATTCCCTTCCTGAGAAACCAGAGCGTAAGTCAATCCGTGCAGCGACCACGTAACAACCTTATAGCCATCGACCATGCCGTAGTGGAAACTTACCTTCTTAAAATTGACTTCGACTCCTCCCGAAGCGACGGCCACTGAATCGGGCGTTACCATCAGGCTCACAGGGCCGGTCTTGCATCTGGTAAGCGATGTAGGCGGCTGTCTTGCCGCCTATCTGCAACAGGCGCGCACCCTCCAGACGGTAAGGCCGTTTTTCGCCGGGAACCTCAAGGGATGCCGGCAAAGCCAGGGAAAACTTCGAGTTCGCTTTAAACCATTCATTGAGCGTCTGCTGTGAGTCCGTCTGAACGTCGAGCGCAAGATCTCCCTGGGCGTGCTGCCTGTGAGTGTTTACGGCGAACTTGGCAAACTCCGGCCCGGAGAGTGGTGTGTGATGACCCGGTATCGTACTTAACACTGCGACAATCAAGACCAATGCGGCTCGCTGGTGCAAACACATTCCATCGCAACCGGCGCCAGCTCGGCGAAGGGCTGGGTGGAATTGATTGTGGCCGCCTTGTATCGCGGGCCGCGACGGCGGCCTTCAGTTCCGACAAGAGTTTTTCTTCCTGGGGAGTCGGGTCGTCGTCCACCGAGGTAGCAGCGCGAAGCAGGGGGCCGCAGTGGTCGCAAAGTGCGGCATGCATGATCAGCTGACTTGGCCTTCAACTCCGGCCACAGTCCAGCCGCCACTTCCTGCCAGTCGACATCTTCGTCTTTGGGGACAGTCGGCTCCGCGCGGGGCGGCTTCCGAGATCGCCGCATTCGAAAGCCGCTCCATGAGTTGCCGGTATTCCGAAACCTTCCTACTGCAATTCCCGCATGACTCGCACATGACGCTCGGCCTCGCGAACGGCGTCCGGAGAAAGTCTGACGCCAATTCCTGCCCAGCCTTCAAAAACAAGAGGCACGAGAGCGTCAAGCTCTTGGTCATCGATGTGTTGATCGAATGGACGTCCCATATTCTGGAACTCCACATAAACCCAATACGAGTTCTCGAGGGAATTTGCTTTTGGCTTTACCCTCTCGCCGTCGTCGGAATCCGAGCGGCCACCGAGATCTGCTCCCGTATACCATGCTTCAGCCGTTCGAGGACACTTCCAACTCCCTTGGTACTCAGTCCGATTGTCGGCAGAGAGGCAATTTCTTTCGTGCTCATTCCTTGCCGGAAGTAGAGCCAAAAAATCATGCGGTCGCGCTCCTGGTCGGGGCCGGTCAAGCAGCTTCAGGTGTTCATCGATCTCATCCAAAAAGAGCTCCGAAAGCGATTTTCTCCTGGCTCCCATGACCCTCCTTTCCCGCTTCGGGGTCGACATCGCTCGTGGAAACATGAGGGTTGGGCACCACCCGATGTTTGACTATAGCCGTGCTTGAAATAGTCGTGCGTGGCATTGGCGGCAGTTTTCTTTAAATATCCCAAAATAGCTTCGGGATGCTGGATGGCAAAGTCCCGCAAGAGGCGGCAGCTGTTTTCCCAGAGTTTGAGGTAGGTGATTTGGACCAGGTCTTCCACCAAAGAGCGAGAAGGCTCAGCCCCACAAAGAGGCTGTGCGCAGAATGGTGAGGCTGATAGGTTTTCCGACCCGGGAAATGAACTCCTCCCATGCTTCGTCATCACAGACGCCGGCGCAAAGGCAGACGATGTCTTTCAGAGAAAGAGACGAATATCGTTTGGTTTTGGGAGCACTTAACATTTGTTATTTCTAGTCAGAATCGGAGGGTGGGCAGCCAAAACAACAATAGCGGGAACGGCAACTGACCTCCCCCGGTGTCTGCAGGATTGGATGATCGTCAACCCATGCGCTTGTAAAAACTCTGTCATCATTCTGTCAATACTGGTGGCGGACAACCGTTTAGGGCTGACTCGGCCAGCTTGTCGCATCCGGCCAATTCCGCTAGAATCCCGCCTAGTCGCGCTGAGAACCTCGGCCCCACATGCAAGTTAGGCGATGCCACCCAAAATCGTCCTTGGTGGCTTGCTAAGAAATTCCAAGAAATTTCCAAGGACAGCGATGTCCCCAGAAACAAAAGTCTTATACGAATTCGGCAGGTTCCGCTGCGATCCCGCAGAACATCTTCTTTTCTGCGAAGGCAAGGCTGTTTCTCTGGCCCCGAAGGCTTTTGAGATCCTCATCATCCTTATTAAAAGCAACGGACGGCTGTTGACCAAGGACGAGATGATGCAAAAGGTGTGGCCTGACACTTTTGTAGAAGATGCCAATCTGACGATTAACATCTCGGCCTTGCGCAAGTTGTTGGGGGATTCGACCGGGAGACCAACAATATATCGAGACTGTACCCAAACGAGGGTACCGGTTTATCGTGCCGGTCAAACAGTTTCACGATGACGGCAAAGCTAGTGAACCGATGCACTCCCCTGAGATTGCCAGGGTAGTGGCACCTATTTCGGCTTGGCCCCGTCGCATCGCTCTACCTGGCAGCGCTGCTACTCATTGCAGTTATGGTGGTGGTCCTGCTTTCTACGCGTTCAGCCAAGCTCACAGACAAAGACACTGTCGTGTTGGCTGATTTCGCTAATTCGACGGGGGATCCCGTCTTTGACGACGCCCTGCGGCAGGGACTTTCCTCGCAACTGGAGCAGTCACCATTCTTGAATTTGCTCTCCGATGAGCGCGGCGCGCAAACACTAGCCTTGATGTCCCAACCCCGGGATGCGCGATTGAGCCACCAACTGGGTCTGGAAGTTTGTCAGCGAACAGCCAGCACAGCACTTTTAGACGGGGCGATTGCGCAAGTTGGGACGCACTATCTTTTGACCTTGAAAGCAATCAACTGCTCAAACGGCGATTCGTTGGGGAGTGCAGAGGAACAGGCTGCTGACAAAGACCATGTGCTTGACTCTTTGGGCAAAGTAGCTTCGAGAATGCGCAGTCAGCTGGGCGAGTCCCTGGTCTCTGTGCAGAAGTATGATGCGCCGCCGGAAAGTGTGACCACCCCTTCGCTTGAGGCCCTAAAAGCGTACAGCTTTGGGTACCGGGCCATGGTGGTAAAGAGCGATTATGTGGGGGCGATTCCTTTTTTCCAGCGGGCGATCAGCTTCGATCCGAAGTTCGCTATGGCCTACGCCAGGATGGGTACAAGCTATGCCGACCTGAACGAGACCGTCCGTTCAGCCGAGAGTGTCCGCAGGGCGTATGAACTACGAGAGCACGTGAGTGATCGGGAAAAATTCTACATTGCCTCGCACTATGAAATGTTTGTCACCGGGAATCTGGAGGCGGCCCGCAAGGTCTATGAATTGTCGGCGCAAACTTACCCACGCGACACTCGCCTCGGTAATCTGGGCTTCCTTTACAGCGAACTGGGCAACTACGACAAAGCCCTCGCCGAGTATAAGGAAGATCTGAAACTTAATCCCGAAAAAGGGAACGCGTACGCGGATCTGGCCGGTGCATACCTGCGGCTCGGCCGACTGGACGAAGCTTTGGCAACGGCACGGGAGGCACAAGTTCACAATATCGATGTACCCGAGGTCCACCTCCATCTCTATTGGATCAACTTCCTTCGACACGACGCTGCGGGGATGGAGCGGGAGGCAGCGGAGCTGATGGGCAAACCCGGAGATGAGGATCAGATGCTGAACTACGAGTCGGACACGGCTTTGTATGGCGGGCAAATCACCAAAGCACGCGCTTTGATGCGGCGAGCCATCGAGTCGGCGAACGTACTGGATGAAAAAGAGGCTGCGGCGCTCTACCAGGCGGAAGCTGCAGTGCGTGAAGCACTCGTGGGAAATCCACATTTGGCGGAACATCAGGCACGAGCCGCGCTTGCCCTTTCAAAGGGCAGAGACGCGGAGGCATTGTCTGCGATTGCGTTGGGACTGGCCGGCGATTCGGCATATGCCACCCGACTCGCCGACGATTTGGGAAATCACTTCCCGGAAAACACGATTGTACAATTCAACTATTTGCCTACGATCCGTGCAGCCGTTTTGCTTCGGAGTGGCGATGCTGGCAAAGCTATCGAGACTCTTGCCGCCGCAACGCCCTACGAACTCGGGACTAATTTTGTAACTTTGAATTTTGTTCTTTATCCGGTCTACCTGCGAGGCCAAGCGTATCTAGCGGCAAAACAAGGCGCCGCAGCTGCCGCTGAATTTCAGAAGATCCTCGACCACCCCGGCGTTGTTCGTAGCGAGCCCATCGGTGCGTTTGCCCATTTGCAAATGGCACGCGCGCTGGTCTTGGCTGGAGACAAGATCAAGGCAATGACTGCCTATCAGGAGTTCTTCACTCTTTGGAAAGATGCCGACTCTGACATTCCAATTCTTAAGGCTGCCAAAGCAGAATACGGGAGGCTACATTCGTTCGACGGAAGTCCCTCCAAGAATCAATAAAATGGGTAGGGCGAGCGCGCCCGGTTCCAAGTGCCTAACCTGCTGGCCTGTTCCCATTGCCGCGTCCATGCCTTAGTGCTCGATGGTAAAGCTGTACGTTCCCGCCCCCGCCTGATAGACCGTCTTGGCTGCATCACGAAGAACGAACGAGGCGCCTCCACTTTGGCTGATATCCTTGCCGTCCTCTAGAACACGAGTGGTGGCATCCCCAGGGAAATACAACAGAGCCTGCGTGTTCGCTGGTACTACCACATTCCAGGAAGTTGTGTTCCCGTCGACCTTCCATCCTGATGTAATCGGACCATAAGGAGAATCGTAGGTCGCCTTCACCGATCCTAGGGCAGTACTGAACTGCGGATGCAGCACGATCCGATGAAAGCCTGGTTCGGCACGGTCTTCATCGATGCCGGCTGCGTACCGGTAAAGCCACTCTGCCACAGCGCCATAGGCGTAATGATTGAACGAATTCATCGAGGGATCGCCCATCATCTGGTCGCCGTTCCAGCGCTCCCACATGGTGGTGGCGCCATGCTCAATCATGTATCCCCAGGAGGGATAAGTCTTGTTCAACAACAATTCATAGGCCACATCGCTATGCCCGCTGTTACTAAGCACTAGCATTAAGTAGGGCGTGCCTAGAAAACCGGTAGTTAGGTGGCCGTTATTGGCCTTGATGTCATCGACCAGCTTCTGCGCGACAACCGGACGCAGGCCTTCCGGTAGCAGATTCATATGAAGGGCCAGCACGTCGCTGGTCTGGCTCCCGCTACCGACGGTTCCGTCCGGCTTAACGTATTCCTGATTGAAAGCAGTGCGGATCTGATCGAAAAGTTTGGCATACTTGTCCGCGTCGGCAGTCCGGTCAAGCACTTGCGCGATATGCATCATGATCGATGCATCGTAGGCCCAAAACGCCGTCGCGATCAGATCTTTGGGGGTCTTGCTTCCGATGGCAAGCCAGTCTCCGTAGTCGTTGCCGCGCTCTTTCAGCCAAAGAAAGTTGGGATTTGCGCCGGCAACATGGTCCATCCACTTTTCCATCGCCTCCCAGTTCTCTTGCAGCAGGCGCGGGTCGCGAAATTGCAGATAAGCGCTCCACGGAATGATCACGCCTGCATCAGCCCATCCGGCGACGCTCTCTCCGGTTGGTCCCACACGAGGAGAGACATCGGCATAGGCGCCTGCCTCGCTTTGGGCGTCGCGGATATCGGTCGTGAATTTGTGGGAAAAGGAAGCCAGGTTGGCGTTGAACGATGCTGTCCGCCAGAAAACCTGAGCATCGCCCATCCAACCCAGGCGTTCATCGCGCTGCGGACAATCAGTGGGAACGCTTAAAAAGTTGCCGCGCTGTCCCCAAAGAATGTTGCTCCAAAGCTGGTTCACAATGCTGTTGGCGCTTTCAAACTGGATGGTAAAAGGTGCATCAGTATGGAAGACCACGCCCTCGATCGCATCATCGGTCGGCTTGTCCGGATATCCCGTGACTTCGACGTAGCGGAATCCGTGGAAAGTAAAGTGCGGCTCGAAGGTTTCAGTTCCCTTCCCGCGCAATGTGTAGGTATCGGTCGCCAATGCTGTGCGCAGGTTCTCGGTGTAGAGTGCACCGTTTGGCTGTAGTACTTCGCCGAAGCGGAGAGTGATTTTCTGTCCGCTCTTGCCCGACACCTTGAGCTTGGCCCATCCCACCATGTTCTGACCGAGATCGAAAACGTAAGCTCCGGGAGAAGGATTCGTAACTGCTTTCGCCCGAAGGGATTGGGTTACGTGCATGGCCTCAAAATTTTGCGCCACCAGCGGCACTTCCGGTGCTGGAGCAACCGCGGCGCGGCTCCACTTCGAATCAGAAAATGCGGGCTGGTTCCATCCCGGCTGCTCCAAACGGGCATCGTAGGCTTCACCGTTGTAGATATCCGAATTGACAATGGCCGAGGGCGCCACCTTCCATGATTCATCACTGATCACTGAGGCCCGGCTGCCATCGCTGTACTCGACTTCGAACTGCACAATGAAGCGAATGGGCGGCTGGCCAAAGTTGTAGCGATTTTGCAGCCAGCCCAGTCCGTCCGCGTACCAACCACCTCCGAGAATCGCGCCGAGCGCATTCGCGCCTTGGTGAAGCTGTGAAGTTACGTCGTAGACCTGGTAGACGACCCGTTTGCGATAATCCGTCCACCCCGGGGCCAGCACATCTTTGCTGACGCGTTGCCCATTCAGGTAGAGCTCATAGGCTCCAAGAGCCGTCGAATAAATCCGCGCGGAACGAACCGTCTTTGGGACATCGAACTTCTTACGAAATGCATCGATCGACTGCGCCGGCCAGGGTGTTCCAAGCGGCGATTTGCCGATCTCAGCCACCACAGCGGCATTGGGCCAGGAAGAATCATTGAATGATTGCGCCGTCCATGCCTTGTCGGATGGTGCCGAGGTTGTTTTCCAATCCGGACCGGAAACGAAGCGCTGGATTTTTCCGTCTGGCATCTCGACTCGCAACAGCGCGATAAATCCCGCCTGCGCCGAACTTCCGTCCGACGGCTGATCAACGATTGCCTCGGCCGCGATCGCGTTCGGTCCCTTCACTACAAACTTACCAACTGAAATCACTTGGAACGATCCCCAGGGATCGCGCCGGCGCCCAAAATTGCCCATGGGTGATACATCCAGAACCTGGTTGCCGTTAATCCAGGCGGCCAGACCGTCTTTGGCGGTGATCAGAAGGGTCGCGCTTTTCGGTTTTTGATTGAGTGTGAAGGCAAGGCGGAATTCGCGCTTGCCAACCGTCGGCTTGGTCAGTGCATTTTCGTCCGCCGCCCAAATCCATTTCGCACCCGATTCGCGATCGCCTTTCTCCGCTGGCGTGTCACGCGTAATCCATTGCGCCTTCCAGTCCGAGGAGGCGAGCAATCCCATCTCCCACCAGCTGGCCTGGCTATAAGCGGAGGGCTGGCCGTCCCGGTCCCAGATACGGACCTGCCAATAGTAGCGACGCCGTGATTCCGGCGTCGGCCCTGCGTATGTCACATTCACCGACTCATCGGAGGTGACCCGCCCGCTGTCCCAAACGTCAGCGTGGTCCTGGGTAAGAGCGTCGGCAGAGCTTGCAACTCGAATCTGGTATGCAGTCTGCCGGGCTCCCCGCCGATTGTCCTGCATCTGCCAGGAAAGACGCGGATGAACAATATCGATTCCCAGAGGCTCCTGCATGGCTTCGCACTGAAGCTTTGCCGGCGCATTAGCCTGCGCGCTGGCTAACCACGGCAATATAAGAGACAGGACGAGAACAAACCCGCGGCAAGAACGTTTCTGCAAGCCAGCCATGCAAAGGTTTCTGAACACGTGACGAACCTCCAGGAGAACGACGAATCTAGTTTTGAATTTTCCTCGCGGCCCAACTCAAGGGCACGCTCTGTATCTCATCTCTTCTCTGAGAAATTTCCGCCCCCTCTTTGGAAGAGAGCTTGCCGGGACACGAGCGGGACCCTTGACTACCAGAACTCGGAGACTCCCGGAGTCAAAACAATCCAAAAGTTCCCGTATTGTACTTGTTTTCCTTATGAATTGGCAGCCGAGAAGGGAGGCGAGCTAACGGGACGGATGTTCGTAGCGGAGCCCGAGCCGGAAAAGGACCGGGGGCCCCAAATTCGGCGTCGGGGTGCGGGCGATCAAGTAATTTTGATCAAAAACATTTTCCGCTGCCGCAAATACTTCTACTCCACGGCGTAGAGAACGCGAAGCCATCAGATTCAAAGTGAAAAAACGTCCCAGGGGTAGTTGATTCTGGTCATCATCAAATTGTGAACCGATGAATCGTCCCTGCACGGTGAGTAGCAGATAGCGAGGATTCCAGTAGCGCCCTTCGAAGGTGAACTGCTGGCGCGGCACCTGCGGGATGTCAAGGCCGACCAGCGCCGGGTTTGCGGAGAAGTTAAGCACCGTGGCGCTGGTGTAGACATAGCCGCCCGACACTTCGAGATCTTTGGAAATTTTTATCACACCATCAAGTTCAACCCCCTGTGACTGCGTACGGCCAAGATTCTGCCGCTGCCGCGTGATGAGAGCGGGGGTGCTGCTCAGCGTAACGTTGGCGATGGGATTGACGATCTGGCTCCAAAAATATGTGCCACGCAGGTCAAGCTTTCCGGCGAGCGACTTCAGGCTCAGCCCGCCCTCGGCGCCGGTCAAATGTTCCGCCTCTAGCATGGGATTGTTGCCGGTCACGGCATTTCCCTGGCGGAAGCTGCGATAGAGCTCATTCAAGGTTGGAGCGCGGTAGGAACGATATCCGGAGGCGGTCACCGACAGGTTCGAGGTTAGAGCGCGCAACACCGACAAGCGCGGGCTGAAGGCGTTCTCCGATCGATCGGGGAAATTGGTCAAAGTTCCCGGGCCGGGAATTGCGATCGGAGTCCGACTGAAAACACCTTCGAGGTTACGCCAGTTGTCTCCGCGGACAGCGGCAATGACGGTCCACTTGGAATACAGGCGGAGAATATCTTCGGCGAAGAATCCGACGGCGCGTTGGCGTCCGCCGGACACGTTGGTGAACGTATGCGTTCCCGATGAAATAATCTGCTCCTCACTGGCGCCGATGCTTTCGCGAAAATCCACGCCTGCCAGCAAGGTCTGACTTTTTCCGAGAGCCCGCGTCCACTGCGCACTTGCGCCTTCGTCCTGCGCCGGAACGTGCTGAATATTGGTCAGGGCTTCGGTCATGCGGCTTGGGGCGATGGATGAGAAAGTCTGGTTATAGCTTTCGGTGTCAATGTAACCCCGCAGAGCCAGCGATCCTGCCGCACCGAGTTGAGTGTCCAGGCCAACCGCGCTGCTGCCCATGCGGGTGTCATTGGTTTGCACCGGCGTGCCGTTGTTGCGGGCGTCTGCAAACCAGGTTCCGCGCGCGAAGACGCGGTTGTCAGTGTTCCATGCATAACCCAACCCGCCGCCGACCGTGCCGTGCTCCGAGTTGATGGGAGTATCCACAGCTCCTCGAAGCGATGACGGCACCAGAATGTAGCCATCGCTGCGGAACATGTCTGTTTCAACCTGACCTTCCCAACGACCGATTTTTTCTCCCGCCCACAGCGACAAATCCGGTGAGTTTTCATTGCCATAAGACGTTTCCACCTTGATGGCCGGACCGACAGGTTCACGGCTAAACACCTGAATCACGCCACCAAGTGCATTGCTGCCGTAAAGCCCCGAGCTTCCGCCGCGAAAAACCTCCGCGCTTGCAATTGCCTCCCGCGGCACGCGATCCCAGTAAACCCAACCGCCAAAGGGGTCGAGCAGAGGCACACCGTCTTGCAAGACCAGGGCCCGACTGGCTCCGCTCGCACCCAGCCCACGCAATGACACTCCTAGAGTCGTCGGGTTGCCAAACCGGCTGCCAGTCCGGCGGAACAGGCTGAAGCCAGGAACTTGGCGCAAAATATCATCGATCGAGAGCGCGGGCGCTGCCTTCACATCAGCCTCAGACAACAAAACGCTACTGCCGGGCGCTTCGTTCAAACCAATTTGCGTGCGCGCCGCAGACACAATTACTTGCTCGCTAGCGACGGCTGGACGGAGCGTGAACTGCAGTTGCGCCGACCCCTCGGAATTCGCACTCCAAGTTTTTTCCTCGACCGCGAATCCTTCCGCCCGCACCTCAATCGTTCCAATCGGTTGCGGTAATCCTGAGAAAATAAACATCCCCTTGGAATCAGTAACCACATGAGAGGAAAATCCTGCGCTTCGCACCGTAACGTCGGCGCCTACGACGGCGGCGCCCGAGGTATCTTGTATCGTTCCCTGGACCTGGGTCTGGGAAAACGCGCCGGGAGCGACGGCTAGCAACATACAAAACAGCATCCAGCAGGAGTACCGGAAGCCTAGAAATCTACTTTGATGGATGACTTCCAAGCGTTGGCGGCCCTCTTTCCCTTAAACGATGCTCTCGCTTGCAGGGTATTCTTCTTGACTGAATTGGGGTTTGGCGTCCCCTCGAAAGCAGCGTCCGGTTGGGAACACCAGAGACCGTAACCATACCATGAATCCCATCGATTTCTCGCTTAGTCCCACCGCCCTTGATATTTTCCGGGATTTGACGGTCGACAATGGGTGAAGGACCATCGCTAACCGAGACGAACCCTTTCCGTCCATCTACGATTACTGACGAATTCCTAACCCAATGCCAAAGGAGACACCAGTGTACGAAGTAATTCTCAAACATTTTGAAACGCCGGATGAAATTCGAACATTCGACAAAGGAAAATTCGAAATCGTAAATATCGGCGGCATGACTGTAGGCCGCGCCACCTACCAGCCGGGATGGAAATGGTCCCTACACGTGGGCGCGGCGACCGGGGCCAAGAGCTGCAGTGTGGAGCATGTTGGGATGGTCGTCTCCGGCCGCGCCACCGCTGCCATGAACGACGGGAGCATCGTCGAGATGAAGCCGGGAGACATCTTCTACATCGCTCCCGGGCACGATAGTTGGGTGGTGGGCGATGCGCCTTATGTCTCGCTACATTTCATGGGCGCCGGGGAATACGCCAAGCACGAATAAGTGTCAACCTCCCGCTGGTGTTGCGCCAAGTAAACGATTACTATGGCACCCGACAATTCCCTCGCGAGGTAAATTCGTCATGCACGGACGACGCCAATTCCTGCGTAATAGTCTGCTTGGTACCAGTGCTCTTTTACTTGCCCGTTCCTCCCCGTTTTCCTTCGCCGCCGACGCGCCTGCCGATTCGCGCATTGACATCCTGCTCGGAGAACCCCTCGGAACGATTTCCCCCGACATCTACGGTCACTTTGTCGAGAACCTCAGCGGCGTGGTGTATGACGGGATCTGGGTGGGAGAAAATTCCAAAGTCCCGAACATCAAGGGCATCCGCAAGGAACTCGTCGACGAGATGAAGAAAATAAAGCCCTCCGTCGTGCGCTTCCCCGGCGGCTGCTTTGCCGACAGTTACGACTGGCGCGACGGCATCGGCCCCAGCGACAAGCGTCCCAAGCGCACAAACTTCTGGGCGGAAGGGGAAGCCGCGAGCGCTCCGGCCGCCCATCGATACGATCCCAACCAGTTCGGTACCAATGAGTTCGTGCAGTTCTGCAAGCAAATCGGAGGCCAACCGTATCTCGCTGCCAACGTTCGAAGTTTGCCTGCCGTCGAGTTTTATCGCTGGGTGGAGTACTGCAACTCTCCGTCCGGAACCACCCTTGCTGAAACCCGCGCCGCTGCCGGGTATCCCGAGCCCTTCAACGTGCGCTACTGGGGTGTAGGCAACGAATCCTGGGGATGCGGTGGCGATTTTACCGCGCAGGAATACGCCATAGAATTCCGCCGTTACACAACCTGGGTTCCACGCTATGGCCATCCATTGTCCTTCATCGCCTCCGGGCCCAACGACGACAACCGCGAATGGACCCGCAGCTTCCTGGAAGAAATCGTGCGCAAGGGTCCACGACAGCTCAATTCAATTTACGGGCTCGCCCTGCACTACTACGCCTGGAACCTGAGCCGCGGTCGCACCAAGGACTGGAATGAAGGTAAGGGTGATGCGCTGAAGTTCGATACCATCGATTGGTACGAGCTTCTACGCCAAGGGGACGTGATGGAATCCCTGATCAACGCCCACTGGGAAATCATGGGAGAATTCGACAAGGAGCGTCAGGTGAAGTTAGTCGTCGACGAGTGGGGTCCCTGGTATCGGCCCGGCAGCGAACTGACGCCTGGCAACCAACTGGAACAAGTTCCGACCTTGCGCGACGCCGTTTTCAGCGGGATGACGCTCGACACCTTCAACCGTCATCCCGAAAAAGTGACGATGGCCAACTGCGCTCAATTAATCAATTGCCTGAACAGTCTTTACCTGGCGCACGAAGATAAGTTCTGCATCACCCCGGTCGGCCATGTGTTCGCCATGTATGCCGCACACCAGGGCGGGCAATCGGTTCGTACCGTTTTCAACGCACCCGAAGTCAGTTACGACCGTGACGGTAAGCCTGCCTCTTTCTGGGGGTTGAAGGGTTCGGCATCCGTCCAAGACAAAACGCTCGTCATCACGGTGGTGAATCCGCACGTAACCGAAGCGCGCGAGGCGCAGATCGGCCTTCGCGGCGGCACTGCACAATCGGGTACAGTGACTACGTTGACGAATTCCGACATCCACGCGCATAACACGTTTGAACAGCGCACTGCGGTCAGTCCGCAAACCAAGAACCTTGCCGCCAGCGGAAATACCCTGCACTACACTTTCCCTCCGGCATCAGTCAGCAAGATTGCTTTGGCTCTGGGATGAAGATGAAACTCACAGTTTTGTTTGGAGCGTTGGTGCTGGTATTCGGCGCGAACGCTCAATCGCTGCTGCCCCAAACTCCGCCCATGGGATGGAACAGTTGGGACGGCTATGGCACCACCGTCAACGAACTGGACATCAAAGCGAATGCTGACTGGATCGCAAAGAACCTGAAGTCGGTTGGATGGCAGTACGTAGTCGTCGACATGGAATGGTTCGTCACCAATCCCACGCCGGAGGGAAATTCCAAGAGCTTTGACTATGTTATGGATAACTCAGGCCGATATATGCCGGCCGCAAATCGCTTTCCTTCGGCCGCCAACGGTGCCGGCTTCAAGCCGCTGGCGGATTACGTTCATTCCCTCGGATTAAAGTTCGGCATCCATATACTTCGCGGGGTTCCCAAACAGGCGATCGCGAAAAATCTGCCCATCGCCAACTCGGCGTTTCACGCCAGCGATGCGGCCGACACCTCCGACACCTGTCCCTGGAACTACGACAATTACGGCCTCGATGCCAGCAAGCCCGCCGCCCGCGCCTACTATGACTCAATCGCAAAGCTCTATGCCAGTTGGGACGTCGATCTAATCAAGGTCGATTGCATCGCCAGCCATCCTTACAAAGGTGATGAGATTCGCATCTTCAGCGAAGCCCTCACGCATAGTGGCCGGTCCATCGCGCTAAGTCTTTCGCCCGGTCCGGCGCCGGTAGAGAAAATAGCCGAGCTGAGGAAATACGCGCAGATGTGGCGGATCTCCGATGACATCTGGGACATCTGGCACAGCAATGTGCAGTACCCGCAGGGCTTAGGAGATCAGTTTGCAAACGTAGCTAAGTGGGCCGGCCTGGCGCAACCCGGCCACTGGCCCGACGCTGACATGCTTCCGCTGGGATATTTAGGACCTGCCCCAGGATGGGGCAAGGCTCGTGACACTCGTCTCACGCATGACGAACAGCGGACCTTGATGACGCTGTGGTCCATCTTCCCGTCTCCGCTCATGGTCGGCGGTGACCTCACTCGTGCCGACGGTTGGACTACTTCCCTGCTTACGAATACCGAGGTGATCGCCGTGGACCAGCACTCCCGGAAAAATCGCCCGGTCATCACGACCGACAAGATAGTGGTGTGGACTGCGAAAGCGGAATCCGGCACAGACAGCTACGTCGCGGTTTTCAACATTTCAGATTCCGCACAGAACGCTAAATACACATGGAAAGAACTGGGCCTGATCGGAAAGCACTACAAACTCCGTGATCTTTGGCAACACAAGGATCTCACCGTGGCCAACTCGCTCGAGGTCAACCTGCCTTCGCACAGCTCAGTCCTCTACCAGCTGACACCGTCGAGGTGAGATCGCCCTCTTCCCAAATCTGTCCTCCCGAGCGGAGCCGAGGGACCTTGCGTTTTCCCTCTCTACTCAACAGAGGGCACAATTTCCACATAATCGACAACAGCATTTTCGCCGACGTCGGGCTTGCCTTCCATCACAATTTCATCTCCCGTATGCAGCATGACGCCGCGAATCAAATGGCGGGTAGAAGTATCAGCCTCTGGCTTCTCGGACGGAAGGCTGTCCTCAGCGAACCAACTCGCCAGCAATCTTTTTCCAACTGAAACTCGGAAACCCGACCTGCCGCTCTTCTGGTCAAAATATTGCACCGCGATGTTGTATTTGCCAGGAACTCCCTGGAACTTCAGGCTTGCACTACATGACGCCACGTGGCACCCAATCGCCTCACCATTCGAGGCCGCATACCAGGGGTTGATCGGTTGGATTAGGTAACCGTGCAATTCCATCGACTCAGCCTCAATCCGGTCGGGATGATGCCCTACCCTCCCCTTTTCATCAGCAATGCCTGTAAGCCGCAAGAACCAATCGTTGATGGCGTCGCGCCAAACCATAGCGTGCCCCGATTGGTATTCGAGCCGACCAAGCACGGCGGAGTATCGTTCGTCGTCAATCTTTCCCTTTAGCCGCTCCCACTCAGCCGGGAATCCTTGGGCAATTTCGGCACCCTCGTAATGCGAATCGTAGATCGTCTGAATCACAGTCTTAGCGGAATGCAAAACGTACGAATAAGGGACGTGGTGAAAAAATAGCACTAGATTATCGGGAGTAGATTGCAATGATTCGTACTGCGCGGCAATTTTCCGCGCATATTGTCCGGCGAAGCCGGTACCAGTAGCAACCGTCCGATCCATTCCAATCCCGTTCTTATCCGCCCGAATCCATTGTCCCCAGCCATTGTTGTCCGCCGAATCCGGTCCCGGCCCATAATGCGGCCCGACAATGTTGGTGAGCGTCTGCAGGCCTAAGGGGGAGCCGGTGTATTTTTCATAAGCGGGCCACGACTCCATCTGAAGCTGCTCAACTGTCGCAACCACCGTCGGATCATCCCCGAACGTCAGCCGCGTCCACTCCTCAAGAACAGACATGGCAGAAAGATCCGGATTCCACGCCAGCCGTCCGAATGTATACAAGTTGGCCTGCGCCAGGTCGTACCCCAGCCAATTTTTATCCTGTCCGACATTAGCCACTCCGACAAACCCGCCGGTTGGCCGGTGAAACGCGCGGCCGGAAGAAATCGCTTTGACTTGAGTTCCTTTCTCGTCTGCGTGCAAATCAAAATCAAAAATTTCTTTCCAAAGGGGCGCGAGAAAACATAAATGGCGCTGCTGGCCCGTGTATTCCTGAGTGATTTGCAACTCGAGTGCCTGACTGGTATGCCGCAATGCACCGATCAGAGGTGAAACTGGCTCCCGCACCTGGAAATCAATAGGCCCATACTTGATCTGCACCACCACGTTGTCGTCGAACTTTCCATCGAGGGAAGCAAAATTGTCATAGGCGGCTCTCGCGCGGTCAGCTTTCAAGTCGTTCCAATCAAGATGATGGTTGTAGACAAATGCGCGATAAACAAGCGTCCCACCGTGCGGCTTCAAGGCCCGGGCAATCAGATTGGCGGCATCGGCATGGGTGCGTCCATAGGTAGAGGGTCCAAGCCTGCCTTCTGAATCCGCCTTCACTAGGAACCCGGCGAGGTCTGGCACGGCCTTATAGACTTCGTCCGCCTTCTTTCGCCACCACACGACTACCTGAGGATCCAGGGGATCAAAGGTGCTTAGTCCGCCAATCTTTTGCGGGCTGGAAAAATCGACCGAGACAGAAAGATGGATTCCCCACTTCCGAAAAACGTCCGCGATCCTGGCCCAATGAGGAATGAAGTCGCTGGCCAAGATTCTGGGCGAGGCATTCACATTATTGATGGTGCATCCGTTAATCCCCACCGATGCAAGCAGCCGCGCATACTCATTGACTCGCGACAGATCGGACACCACCTCATCGTTGACAAAGAAAATCGAGCGACCACCGTATCCGCGTTCGATGCTGCCATCGAGGTTGTCCCATTCATTCGTCCAGCGCAACGGAGCAACCGGACTCTCAGCTGATGTCCAGCGAATCCAGCGGCTGCTTCAACGCTATCCGCCTCAG
The DNA here is from genome assembly GCA_963824805.1 of uncultured Acidobacteriaceae bacterium. Taxonomy (GTDB): domain Bacteria; phylum Acidobacteriota; class Terriglobia; order Terriglobales; family Acidobacteriaceae; genus DATBAT01. The sequence goes on from CAWGQZ010000057.1 coordinate 25,735, forward strand.
TAAAGCGAAGACCCCATACAGAACTCCGCCGGCGTCTTTGCCTGCCACCAGCAACACCGGCTTGCTGGAAAGAACGGTACGTCTTAATCCAATACCCCTCAGAGCGTAAGCCTGCCGGCTCTTTGATATGGAATGCATCTTTCAAATCGGCGATTGTCCCGATGACAACTGCGGGCCGAAAGACCCCGGACGTCATCTTTAACTCTCGTCCCAACATGTTCCGAAAACCGCGAGCCAACTCGGCCTGAGCGGTTGCGACGACTTCGGACTTTCCCACAACCACAACATCCTCGTAGGGAATGACCGAATTCACTGAAGCGTAACGCAGCCATGCCTCGCGACCAGTCTCAGGGAAGGCATTCACGGTGACGAGGATGGCAAGAAGTGCAAGGAAGTTCCGCATTGTTTGTGATTAGGTCAGGATGATATTACGAAATGAAGACGCGCAAAAAAACAAACCCACCCTTCTTTCGAAGGGTGGGTATCCGTGGCTGCTGGCACGCGGGTCTCGCGCCACGCACCTGGTTTCACGCTTGCCTCTGTCGCGTGAAGCTCCGCCTTGCCGCCTCGGGATGCCGCGATTAGTCCTGTGGTTTGGGCTCCGGTGGACCGTCTGGGGAAGGCCCCGGCCCGCCATCCCTGGTTTCCTCCCGGCCCTGGGAAGTGGCCGCCGCGGTGGATCGGCGGACGCTCGCTCTGCAGTTTCAACCACTGTTCATGATTTAGCTGTCCGCGAAGTTCGAGCAGCATCCGGGCGTTCGCCTTTTCGAGTTCGGCACGCGCCTGGGCGACCTTGTCGATCTGGGTCAACACCTTGTTCTCATCCGGCGGGTCCGCCGCCACCAGCGGCTCCATGATGGTTTCTTCTTTCTGCACTGCCGCCATGCGGTCGATCAATTTCAGCCGGTTCGCGGTAAAGATGTCATCCATTTTCTTGACTTGGTCAGGAGACAATCCCACTCGCTTCGCGGCATCGGGATTGTTCCACCACCGTCCGGGAGGGCCCAGTTGCAAGTGCATACCTCCCGGACGCCCCGGTCCCTCGGGCCCGTGATGAGGGCCGCCAAATCCCCTCGGGCCGGGCTGCTGCGCGGCGCAGTTCCTTCCCAGCCAGACCGAGCTCAATAGCACAACCAACATCCATAAACTCCTGTTTGAAACACCCATAGTTCCCTTTCACTTTGTCTGATTGGCAGAACTTGCCGAACTATTGGAAAACGAAACCTCAAGCGGCTGCATCGGTGCGGGCACACCCTCGGTGATCTCGCTGTTAACCGCGGTGAGCAATTCGTTGTCCTGCTCGATTTGTGCTTGCTCGGATACGGCCACGGGGGATTCCTGTGAACTCGGTCGCGGACGGAGATTTGCGCTCCCTCAAATAGAGCACCGGCACGATCATCAATAGCAGAAACGCAGCTGCCACGATCCATTCCGACCTCCAGGTCCTCCTGCGGGAAGCAACCGCCGCTAAATTGCGGCTCACAGCGACTGCATTTTCACTCCAGCTGTGGGCCGCATCGCGAAAATTGCCGATCGAGGCCCGCATAACATTGAACTCTGCAAGGCACTCCTGGCACTCGATCAGATGAGCGTCAACCGTCATAGAGGGCACGCCCAGCAAGCGGTCGGTCATTTCTTCATTGGTCAAATGTGCGCTCATTGGCTTGCTCCAAATTTGCTACGAATTTCTCCAACAGCTCTATACAGGTGGGTCTTGACCGTAGTAACCGGCATTCCCGTCGCTTCCGCAATCTCACCCAGTTCCATCTCTTCCACGAAGCGCATTACAAAGACGCTTCTTTGCCGGGGAGTAAGCTTCTTCAAAGCAACCTGAATCATCTGCACTTTCTCCCGAGCCAGCAACTGCACTTCCGGAGAGCTCGCCCGGCTCGGCACATACTGGCTCAGATCCTCGACATCGACCGTCGAAGCCGCTACCGTCTTCCAGAAGCGGAATTTCAAACTCTTGGTGTGATCGCGGACCAAATTGAACGCGATTCGCATCAGCCATGTACTCACGCTGCAGTCGCCACGAAATTGTGCGCGGGTGGCGTGCGCTTTGAGCAAACAATCATGGGTGATGGATTCGGCTGCGTCGCGATCCCCCAGCGAAAAGGCAACAAATCGCAGGACTTTCGCCTTGTAGAGACGCATCAGCGTCTCTACGTCGTCGAGTTCTGAAGTGCGCTGTTCTTCGCTAGACAGTGCCATCAGGTTCACTGGAAACGTTTGTCCCATTCACTAGTGATAGACGACCCTAATCCGCCGCAGACTACACGGACCGTAAAAAGTTTCTTGCGAGCCTTCGTAGTCCGTCACGAAATCGCCGTCGTCTATCAGTTTACTCAGGCCGAGATTCTTACTCCCAACCCGAGGTAAACCATTGTCTGTAGAGCAGATAACTCGCGAAATCAACCGTCGTCAATTGCTTGAACTCATGGCCGCAGCCGGAGCCAGCGTGCTGATTGGATGTGGTGGAAGCACCGCCTCCGGCACTACCACCACTACAACCTCAACCGGAACCAGTTCTGCATCGTGCGTACTCTCACCTGCCCTGACTATCGGTCCTTATTTTGTCGACGAGAAACTCAACCGCTCCGACCTAACCGCTGATACAAACGACATAAACGTGACTGCTGCCATGCCGCTGTCCCTCGTGATCACCGTCCAGCATTACAGCTCGAGCGGATGCAGTCCCTTAGCAGGAGCGCAAGTCGACCTCTGGCACGCCGACGCAGGTGGAAAATATTCGGACGAAAATTCCGAAGGAACTAGCGGTGAGACTTACCTGCGCGGATATCAGGTCACCGACTCCAGCGGCCTCGCTTCCTTCAAAACTATCTTTCCTGGATGGTATTCAGGCCGCACAGTTCATATTCATGCCATGGTCCGCCTGTTTGATTCCTCTGGAAACCAGACCTTCGAATGGGAAACTCAGTTTTTTTTCGATCCGACACTCACCACTCAAATCATGGCCACCGCGCCCTACAGCACCCGCGGCACACCCGACACCAGCAACAGCCAGGACAATATTTATTCGCAGAGTGGTGGAAAAACTCTTCTGAATCTCACTAAGAACAACGATAGCAGCGGATACAGCGCGGCCATCACTTTGGGAGTACAGACCGCTTAGCATTGCCCACTTCCGGACACCCGGGTCCGCCAGCGGACACGGTCGGGCACTCATTTCTGTATCAGTCCCTGCTTTGCCCTTGATCTACAGAGGTTTGCCGGCCTTTCGATGGTGAAACACTTGCAACGAAACAACGGGCAGGAAGGATTCGGCGTCGGGAGATACCTCATGCAAGGTTGGCTTCAGGACATTCGCTACGGATTCCGCATGTTGCGAAAGCGGCCGGGCTTCACCGCTGTCGCTGTCATCACGCTCGCCTTGGGTATCGGTGCCAACACCGCGATCTTCAGCGTGGTGAACGCCGTCTTGTTGCGTCCCCTGCCTTATAAGGATTCTGACCGCCTGACCGTGATCTTGCACAGTGGCCGCAACCCGGTCGCACCAGCAAGTTTTCTGGAGTGGCAGAAGCAAAGCCGCAGTTTTGAAAGCATGGGGGCCGCGGAATATTGGACTCCAAACGTTACCTCCGCTCAAAACGCCGAAAAGCTTTGGGCGCTGCGCATCACATCAAGCGTGCTGCCCATGTTGGGAGTTCAGCCGATCTTGGGACGCGTCTTCTTGCCGGAAGAGGAACAGCGCGGCAAGGAACATGAAGTCGTCATCAGCTACCCGCTCTGGCAGAGTCATTTCGCTGCTAACTCTGACGTCGTCGGAAAGCCGATGACCCTGAACGGCGAGGTCTATACGATCGTGGGCGTAATGCCTCGAGGCTTCAAGTTCGCTCCGTTCTGGGCCACCAAGGCGGAACTTTGGGCGCCACTAGTCTTGGGCGACAAGCTCCATGACCGTGGCGGAAAAAGCTTGCGGATATTCGCGCGACTAAAACCCGATGTAACCCTAGCCCAAGCTCGGGCTGAGATGGCAGGCATCACTAACCATCTCGAACAGCAATTTCCCGGCACCAACGAAGACGTCACCGTACTCGCACTGAAAGAAAAAGTGGTGGGCAACGTGCGTCCGGCCCTGCTCGTCCTGCTTACTGCCGTGGGATTCGTGCTGCTGATCGCCTGCGCCAACGTCGCTCACATGCTGCTGGCCCGTTCCGCGGCCCGCCAAAAGGAAATCGCCATTCGTGCCGCCGTGGGAGCAGAAAACTCCCGACTCCTGCGCCAGTTCCTCACCGAGAGCTGTGTGCTCGCCTTCATGGGAGGAGTTGGGGGCCTTGCGCTTGCCTTCGCCGGCATCCGCCTGCTGGTCGCGTTAAGCCCTTCCAACATTCCCCGGGTTGACACTGTCACGCTCGATCCCGGCGTGCTGCTCTTTGCGTTAGGACTAACCTTGATCGCCGGAATTGTTTTCGGACTGGCTCCCGCCCTCCGCGCTGGCGGCCTGAATCTCAGTGACTCTCTGAAAGAAGGCGAACGTGGCTCCAGCGAAGGCATACGCCGCAACCGCCTGCGGAGCCTACTGGTCGCGTCTGAGTTTACCTTTGCTCTCGTGTTGTTGGTCGGCGCCGGACTCATGATTCGCAGCTTCCTCTCCATTCAAACCATTGATCCCGGCTTCAATCCACATCATCTGCTGTCTGCGGTAGTTTCAGTTTCGGGCACAATGGCAGCGGAACCGGGCGCTCGTCCTATCTTTTATCAGCATTTACTAGAACAGATTGAACACGTACCCGGGGTTCAGTCTGCCAGCGCTATCAACCATCTCCCATTGGCGGGGGATGTCTGGGGATTTCCTTTTCAGGTAGAAGGCGAACCCTCTCGCGTCCAAGCGATGCGCCCATTGCCGCCTATCGCGCCGTCTTTCCAGGCTACTTCAAAACCATGAATCTTCCGATTCTTCAGGGCCGTGACGTCTCGGGTTCCGACACACTAAACTCTCAGGGCGTCGTCCTGGTGAACGAATGGCTGGCCCGTCACCACTGGCCGGGACAGGAAGCGGTCGGCAAGCACCTTGCCCTGGGCACCCCGGGTGCCAACGCCAAACGGCTAACCGTTATTGGAGTGGTAAAGAACAGCGTCCGCGGCCAGTGGACTGAGCCACCAGAAGATGAACTATTCGTTCCCTATTTGCAGGACCAGGCGTACATGACGGATCCTGCGCCGCCGTTTGCCTATGCGACCCTGGTCATCCGCGCCACGGGTGATCCCGGCTCAATGGCGCCGATCATCCGCGGCATCGTGCACTCCCTGAACCAGAACGCTCCGCTTTCAGAAGTACAAACCATGGACCAAGTCGTCTCAGAAGCAACCTCAGAACCGCGCTTTTACGTTCTCCTCCTGGGCGCTTTCGCGGCGGTCGCGCTCGTGCTCGCTGCGGTCGGCATCTACGGCGTGATGAGCTATTCGGTGAGTCGCCGCACGCAGGAAATTGGCATTCGTATCGCCCTAGGCGCGCGCACCGTCGACGTTATCAGGCTGGTTGTTGGGCAGGGCGCTTCCCTGGCTTTACTGGGGTTAGCTGTCGGCGTGGTCGTCGCCTTTGGGGTCACCAGTCTGATGGCTCGCCTGCTGTACGGGATCCGCCCCACCGATCCGATTACGTTCGTGGCGGTCGTTGTCGTGCTTGGCACAGTCGCCCTGATTGCCAGCTACATCCCGGCCCGCCGCGCCACAAAAGTTGATCCCATCGTCGCGCTTCGTTATGAATGAAAGCGGTAGTTCGACCAACAGAAGTTCACTTGCCCAAGAATCGTTTTGGCAAACGCCTATTTTTCTAGCGCATTCGTAACCAACTCGATAGGTATCGGATCAGGGACGACAAACTGCCGCGCTATTGCGTTCTCCTCCCATCGAACCGACTGACGGATCTCATCCTCAACGTTGTAGGCTAATGGAACCGGGGCACTCTTTTTGGCGGGGCTTTAGCTCCATACGCTAGTTTTGTAAACGCGTTTATTTCGCGACTCAAATGCGTGATACAAGACCCTAACTGCAAACAAGGTTAATGTCCCGGCTTTCCAGAATTTTCCCGTGAAAGCCGTTCTTCGCAACTCGAATCATTGCACGTCCGACACATTCCGTCGTAGTCACATATTTCGGCACAAATTTCAGCAGGGGGTAAGCTGCGCCAAAATTAGGTAGAACATGCGGTACCAGCTGGTCTTGGTACGGACGCCATGCAATGGCTGAATGTAGCCCGGGCGAAACATGTAGGCCGCTTTGATCGGCATTCGCAGCAGCGCGTTTTCCGTCTTGCCTTTCCCCGAGCCCACATCTCGGCCACGCTCGGTGCTGTCAGTGCCAGATCCGGAAACGTAGATAAATGTCATTTCGGGATTGCGTTCAAGCAGTGCACCCGCCACCGATAGAGTCAGGCCGTAGGTAAGCCGCTCGTAATCGGCGGCTTTCATACCGGCCGCGGACAACCCCAGGCAGAAAAAACATGCGTCATAGCCGGCAAGCTTTTCTCCAACGCCGTCAGATTCCACATGTCCTGCTGGACAATTTCCTGCAGCTTGGGATGGGATTGTCCTGTTGCAGTGCGGCCGACGGCAAGTACGGTTCCCACATCTGGATCGAGCAGGCATTCTCGCAAGACACCCTGCCCTACCATTCCGGTGGCGCCGAAGAGAATTACTTTCACGGCCAGCCTCCTTTCGTTTCGACCCCTTGAAAGTTATTGCAAGAGGGCTGCGATTTCAAACGCCGTAAGTTCTGGTTAGAGGCACAACCCGCTGCCTCCCGCTCGGGGCAGAGATACGGCTCGAGATTTTTTCTCAGGCTGGGTCCCCGGATATCTTTTCGCGCTAAAAATCCCCCGCTCCGCCCCACAAAAAATCTCCGCCTTCTCTGTGGTAAAAAGAGGTAGTGTCTATGCAGAAACCTTCAATGCTCGGACGGCCGAAAAGAACGAAGCCGGGGCTTACTATTTCACGTACATCGACCGCATCAGTGGGACCGATGTCGTCGGGACTATCGAGAACCAACTCGACGCCTCTGTGGCGTTCTTTCTGAAATATCCGAAGCAAAATCGCTGTACCAATACGCTCCTGACAAATGGAGCATCCGTCAGGTTCTAAATCACGTTACCGACACCGAACGGGCATTCGCTTTTCGGACGTTATGGTTTGCCCGTGGTTTTGACTCCCCACTTCCCAGTTACGACCAGGAGGTCGCGGCCCTGGGCGCTGAAGCTGACCGAATCCCATGGGCCGATCACATCGAGGAGTTCCGGCGGGTTCGTCGGCCACGATTTCGCTATTCGGGAACATGCCAGCCGAAGCATGGATGCGAACCGGGATCGCCAGCGACAACCGTTTCACGGTCAGAGCCATGGCGTTCATCACCGCCGGACACCTGGCCCACCATCTCGCGGTACTCAAGGAGCGGTATTTGAAGTAGTTGAAGCCAAATCGACCGTAATCGTTCTCTTCTTCCCCTTCCACAGCCATCAGAGCTATATTGCTTAGTTTTTCACTACGGCACACTCGGAGACGATCCATGGGAACGGCTTCCACCACGAAGGCGCGCAGCTTTGGCGAAAACATCGAAAGCGACCTGGCGTCGCGATTTCTGCGCGTCGTAGAAATCGCGGCCATCGCCTCGGCTCGGACCATGGGGCAAGGCGCGCGTAAGCTGTCCGACCAGGTGGCCACCGAAGCCATGCGGCGCACCATGGACAACATCCCCATGCGCGGCACCATCGTCATCGGAGAAGGCGAACGCGACGAAGCGCCCATGCTTTACATCGGCGAGCGTGTCGGCGCTGAATTTCCCGATGGTACTGAGGTTCCTGAAGTCGACATCGCGGTCGATCCCCTGGAAGGCACCAACCTGTGCGCGACCGGAGCGCCCGGCTCGATCACCGTGCTTGCAGCGTCGGAGCGCGGCGGTCTGCTGCACGCCCCCGACTGTTACATGGAAAAGATCGTGGTTGGCCCGTCGTGCAAGAAAGCGGTCGATTTGGACGCACCCGTCGCGGAAAATCTCAAGAGCATTGCCAAACGCCTCAACCGCGATGTGGACGATCTGGTGGTTATAGTTCTCGATCGTCCCCGGCACGAGAAATTGATTGCTGATATTCGCTCGGCCGGAGCCCGCATCCGCTTGATCGGCGACGGCGATCTATCTGCCGGAATCGCGGCCGCAGTGCTCGGTACCGGAGTGCACGCCGTCATGGGATCAGGCGGGGCGCCGGAGGGTGTAATCACCGCGGCGGCAATCCGCTGCCTCAACGGATACATGTTAGGCCGCCTGGTAATCGACAAGCCTGAGTTGGAAGAACGCATCGCCCGTATGGGCATTCGCGATAAGAACAAAATCTACGAAGCGCAGGACCTCGCGCCTGGCAAACAGATCATTTTTGCCGCCACCGGGGTCACCGAGGGCGCTCTGATGAAAGGGGTACGCTTCTTTGGAGAGGGCGTGCGAACCTCCTCCGCCATCATGACCCTGAACACCGGGAAGGTACGCTTTATCGAAAGTATCCACCTGGATAAGAATGCGGACGTAAGAGTCAGGTTCGCCTAACGACCGCCGGTTTGCTCAGGCGACATCTGATCTCAAATCCTCGCCGCGACCGGTACGGATGTGTTTGAACGGTTCCCGGGTTCGCTGCACGGCAATCCATCGCGAGCCACGAGCAGCGCCACCAGGAGTGCCTTAATCGTGCTCTCATGAAGCTCGGCCGGGAAGGCTGAGAATCCGGCGCAGTGCGATCCCCGACTTTCGCACCACCTGACGAATCGGTCCATCTCGCAATACGAGAGTGAACCTACTTCAATTGATCCATGAACTGCGCGGGAATCTTCGGGAATGGCGGAAATTCCTGCGAGGCCCCCTTCATCAACGCCACCGTCTTTTCTGATCGGCGTTTGCCATCGTGCACCGCGATACGATGCGGTTCGTCGGGCCCATAGCCCTCCCATAGAGAGACTCCCGCATAAGCCCCATCCTTGCGCAGGATGTAATAAGTCATGTCCATGAAGCGTAGCTTTGCCATGTCGCCGTTGTAGTTCCGAACAATGCGCTTCAGCACGTCCATGCCGGCGTCAAGCGGGGACATGCCATGCCGCATATTTTCCACGATGCTATGGGCGCCTGCGACCTTGATGTTCTCTTCCCCGCTGCCGGTAGCGCCCGCCGAGCCCACATCCTGATCGGTGTAGCAGCCAGCTCCGATGATCGGGGAATCGCCGACGCGACCCGGAAGCTTATACGCTAATCCGCTGGTCGTGGTGCAGCCGGAAATTTCTCCCTTGTCATTCAGCGCCGAGCAGTGAATCGTGCCGGTCGGCGGAAACAGGACTTTGCAGATGGCCCGCCCACGAAGCTCCGGCTCAATGCCGAGATTGGCAGCCAGCTGATCCATGCGATGTAGCCGCTCCTGCCAAAGTTTGGTTTGAGGGCCGGTGTCAGGCGCTTTCCAACTCGGATCCGCCAAACCCGGCCCCCACCAGTCGTCGGTCGAGTGGTACTCCTTCCACAACATCCAGATCTTGCGGGAATGGTCGGTAAGCAAGTTCTCCCGCGGAAAACCCATGGCTACCGCGAAGCGCTCGGCGCCTTCCCCAACCAGCATCACGTGTCCGGTGTGCTCCATCACCGCTTTGGCCACCAGCGAAACGTTCTTGATGTTGCGCACTCCTCCAACCGATCCAGCACGACGCGTCGGTCCGTGCATGCAGCACGAGTCGAGCTCCACCACGCCTTCTTCGTTGGGCAAACCGCCCAGCCCTACGCTGGTCTCATTGGGATCGTCTTCCGGTCCCTTAACCACCTTTAGGGCAGCATCCAGGGTGTCGCCACCGCCCTTCAAAAACGTGAACGCGGGATCGAGATACTCGTAGCCGTTTCCTGCACAAACGATGATCGGACGCTTCCCTGACCCACCGGATTTTGCCGGCTCATCACCGGAACCCTGACCTAAGGCGAGGGAAGAAACCGAACTAGCAACTGCTGTGGCAATGAAATCGCGACGCGACCACGACATGAGTAGAAGTCTCCCCGGAAAGCGACGGCCAGAATAGCAGAGCCGTCACAAGAATGTGTAGATATGTAGCTTGGCTTGTCTGGCACACAAGTGGGAAAAAAACAGATTCCATCCAGCGGTGAATCGCCCTCTCCAAACACCCATTGCCGCAAATCCACTTTTAATGTACTTTTCTGCCATGATCTTGCTCTTCTATGTTGTCCTCACTCTCCTTCCCTTGGCCGGCGTCGCTTGGATTGCCCTCAATGGCGGCCCGTTCACCATGGATGGTCTTTTCATGTCGCTCATTCTTCTGGCTATGTCGGGAATCGTCGGCACCACGACTCTTTATGAACTCTTGAAAAAGAAGACAGGGGAAACCGTCGGCCAGACTCCACGCTCCGGACCCGGATTACCCCAGTCGAAGATTGATTCCCTGTCCCAGGGCGGACGCGTTCAAAGTGTTCAGTTCTTCGAAGCGCCGGTTGGAGTTTCTAATAAATCCGTCGTCGTTCTGGCCAGTTCAGCAGGCTCCCCGCAAACCCTGGTATTTGAAGGCGACATGCGCAATGCACTTCCAGTCGGCCAAAAAGTTCGGGTTTCTTTTCGCAAAGAGGCGGGCCTGAATGTATTGCTGAATGTCAGTTATTCATAAAGCGGACTGGCTGCCGTAAGGCCTTCACTCCATTACCAGAGTAATAGCTGCAAGCCGTTTCATCCCCTCTTGTGGCCTCCCTTGCAGTACAAATTCCTATGAGTGCGTCGGGAAGTGGTCTGTCCGGCCATCAAAGGGGGCGAGGAATGTCGGAAGTGAGGGACGAAAACAATGCTCAACCCTCTATGCTCGCCCGGGCCGAAGAAATCCAGCAGCAGATCCAGCAAATATCCGGACGTGACCTTCAACTGTGGTCCATTGGAATTCTGCTAATTCTGGTCCTGACCGGCGGCCTGCTGACCTTCGTTTTTCCTAATGTCGTTTGGACGCAGCGTGTAATGCGGGTCCACGAAAGCTACCTGCCCCAACTGTTTTTTGGATTGATTTCACTGGTTCTGCTCTTCAATATTTACCTGCTGGGACAAAAAATCAATCTGAACTCTACCCGCAGGGCACTGATCCGCGAACTTGTTCTGAACGAGCGTCTGGAGAGCCTTTCCTTAGTCGACCCTCTGACCCAGCTTCTGAACCGCCGTGCCATGAATGAGTTGATTCCGCGCGAAGTGGCCCGCGCCAACCGCTTGGGAAGTAGCCTGAGCTTCATGAGCATCGACATCAACGGTTTCCGCCGGATCAACGACAAGCAGGGGACCCTGGAAGGCGACGCGGTTCTGGCCGAGTTTTCCAAAATATTGAAGACGGTATTCCGCGGCGGCGACATGGTATTCCGCCAGGGCGGAGACGAATTTTTTGTAGTGATGCCCGACACCGCAGAGGAACAAGCCGACTATCCGGTGCAGCGTCTCACCCGCTCGGTTGAGAACTGGAATTTGAATAGCAAAAAGGACTACGAAATCTCCTTCACCTGGGGCATCGCTTCCTATACTACCGGCACCGATCTCGCTGACGTGCTCCGCGTGCTGGACCGCAAACTCTACCAGAAGAAGCACAATCTGGTTCCAGTGTTTTAATTCTTCAGATCCGCTAGTCCCTTTACGTCACTCACTAACTTGCCCAGCGTAAGCTTGAAATTCTTTTTTTCGTTGATAGAGAGCGCCGCCTGCTTGATGGGCTCGGTGAAGGCCCATAACACCACGTGTGTTTTGGGATCGAAGATGACCAGCCGGACTTCAGGTTCCTGTGGTGACGTTCCATTTCCCTGGTAAATCGTCGTCGGACCGATCACGACGATAAAACTTATTTCAAGGATCAGGTCGGCATCGGCTGGCATTGCCATCAGTTCGTAGCGGCCCCACTCCTTCATCGCCGCGTAAAACTCATTGTAGGTTTGGTTTGGAAAAGCAGTCATTGCCGTGCTTTCGCCCTGCGCATTCGAAATAAAAATCTTCTTGGCCGTACTGATTTGTACTGGTACGGGAGCGGCTGGGGCTACGTCACTGGGGGTCTGTGCCCAGCAAACAGTAGACAGAAATAACAGAAAGGAAAGCTGTCGTAACGTCAACATAATTTTCTCCTGGCGAACTTCATTGCGCTATATGGCCCGTAGCCCTGATTTTCCAGATACGCCGGAGAAGGCGCGTCCGAATTGTATGTCGCACTGAGCTCATTTTGAAGTTGAATGCTCCATCGGGGCGCTTGTTATCTGCCACGTCTTTGTGCCACGATAAGTACCTCTCATGTCCAATCCAATTGTTCCGGAATCCACCAGCAACGCCGAAAACGAAGAGTCCTTCCAAGAACTGCTTTCGCAATACGAAAAGGGCCAGTCGCGTAAATCAGAGGATGGCACTCGGCAACTGGAGGGCACGGTAGTAGTCGTTACTGCCGACTCCGTGCTCATCGACATCGGATTCAAAAGCGAAGGAATTCTGCCTTTGTCCGTACTCGGCGGAGAGGCGGTGAAGCCAGGCGACAAGCTGCCAGTATCGGTACAGGGCCGCGACCCCGAGGGCTACTACACACTCTCGCGCTTCAAGGTCGAGCGTCCGAAGGACTGGACCGCCTTGGAAAAAGCTTTCGCCGAAAAAGCCACCATTGTCGGCACGGTAACTGGCGTCACCAAAGGCGGCCTCAGCGTCGATGTCGGCGTCCGCGCCTTTATGCCGATCTCACGCAGCGGCACGCGCGATGCTGCGGAGATTGCGGATCTCGTCGGCCAGGAGATTCGCTGCCGCATTATCGAACTCGATGTGGCCGATGAAAATGTCGTAGTCGATCGCCGCGCGGTTGCGGAGGAAGAAGAACGCGCAGGAAAGGAGCGACGCTACTCCGAACTCAAGGAAGGCGAAACTGTGACCGGAACTGTTCGCAGTTTGATGGACTACGGCGCCTTCATCGATCTTGGCGGCGTGGACGGCCTGCTTCACGTCGGCGAAATTTCTTGGAGCCGCATCAACAAGCCGGCTGATCTTCTCAGCGTTGGCGATCAGGTCAGCGCCAGGGTCCTAAAAATCGATCCCGACAAACGCCGCATCTCGCTGGGCATGAAACAGCTTCAAGCCCATCCCTGGGAGGCTGTGGCCGGCAAATACAACATCGGTGATCGCGTTACTGGAACCGTCAGCCGCGTGATGGAGTTCGGCGCCTTCGTCGAACTCGAACCTGGCATAGAAGGCCTCATCCATATTTCCGAAATGTCGTGGGGAAAGAAGCTGCGCATCGCCAGCGACATTGTTAAGCCGGGCGAAACCGTGGAGGTTGTCATCCTCGGCATCAATCCTGCAGAACGCCGCATCGCGCTGGGCCTGAAACAGGCCTTGGGAGATCCCTGGACCGAAGCTCCTAAGAAGTTTCCCGTCGGTTCCGTAGTGGAAGGACCCGTCGTCCGAATTATGAAATTCGGTGCCTTCATCCAATTGGCCGAGGGCGTCGATGGAATGGTTCATGTCAGCGACGTCACGTCCGACCGCCGCATTGACTCACCCCATGACCTGCTCAAGGTGGGTCAGACGGTCAAAGCGCAGATTCTGGCAGTGGACACGGAAAAACGCCAGGTGCGGCTTGGGATGAAGCAACTGGTCCCGACCGGCGTCGACGAATACCTCGCCGAACACAAAGTAGGCGATATTGTCTCAGGAAGACTAATGGAAGTTTCTGGCGTGCAGGCCCGAGCCGAATTAGGGGAAGGAATATTCGCGAACTGCCGTATCAGCGAAAAACTTCAAGCTCCGGAAGAGACGAAGTCCGAACCCAAAGTCGACTTATCGTCGTTGACCTCAATGCTGCAGGCCCGCTGGAAAGGCGGCGCCAGCAATGCAAAACCTGAGCCGGTCAAAGCTGGCCAGGTACGAAGTTTTCGCATCACCCAGCTAGATCCACCAAACAAAAAAATAGAAGTAGAGCTGGCATAACCGTTAATCCCTCCCCAACTCTGTCATCCCGAGCAACACCGAGGAACCTTGCGTTTCTAGCCGCTACTTCCCCTGCCGGTCGAGCACCTTCTCCATATCACCCATCACCCGGTTCATTTTACGCATCGTCAACTCAAGCGGCTCGTCGGTCGTCATATCCACCCCAGCTTCTTTCAGCAAATCAATCGGATACCTCGACCTTCCGGAAGAAATAAACTTTAAATATTTCTTAGTCGCCTCCGGGTCTCCAGACAGCACCATTTCTGACAGCGCGGACGAAGCCGTAAACGAAGTCGCATACTGGAAAACGTAGTAGTCATTGTAAAAGTGCGGGATAAATGACCACTCATTGGCCACATAATCATCGACGATGCAGACTCCCTGATCATGGCCGTAGTACTTCTTCACGATCTCGTCATACAGCTTTGAAAGCGAGTCTCCGGTCAATGGCTGGCCTTTCTCGGCCATCTCGTGCATGCGCAGTTCGAACTCGGAAAACTGTGTCTGCCGGAACACGGTGCCTTTGATCCCCTCCAGATAATTTCCCAGCAGAAGCAATCGCGTCGGCTCGTCACGGATCGTCTTCAGCATGTAATCGATCAGAAGGGCCTCGTTGAAAGTGGACGCCACCTCCGCCACGAAAATCGGATAGGACGCCAGCGGAAACGGCTGCGTCTTGTTGGAGAAATAGCTGTGCATGGTGTGGCCCAGTTCATGCGCCAGCGTGCTCATGTCGTCATACTTGCCGTTGTAGTTCAGCAACATGTAGGGATGCACGTCATACGCGTCCCCCGCCGAGTATGCTCCCGAAGTTTTGCCCTCATTGGGGAACATATCGATCCAGCGCTCGGTGAAAGCCCGCTTGGCGCCCGCCAGGTATTCGGGACCGAGGGGCTCCAGCGCGGAAAGAATATTCTTCTGTGAATCCTCGACGGAAAATTTCAGATCGACGGATGCCACCAACGGCGCATAAAGATCGTAGTAGTGCAGCTTCTCGACGCCCATCATTCGCCTGCGCAATTTCAAATAGCGATGGAACGTCGGTAGATTGCGGTTGACGCCCTCAATCAATCGCATGTAAACCGATGTCGGAATGTTGTTGCCATCGAGCGAGGCTTCCAACCCGCTGCCATATTTGTGCGCCCGGGAATAAAAGCTCGATCCTTGCAGCTTGGCGTTGGTCAACGCACCGAAAGTCGCGCGATATTTTCCCAGTGCCTCAAAAAAAGTCGCCATGACCTTCTTTCGGTCATCACGATTCTTGGAGGCGCGATGAAGTGAAAATGCCGCCTTGTCGAGCTTCACAGTTTCGCCGTCACTTAACACCACGCTTGGGAAGGGAAAATCGGCGTCCGAAAATACGTGATAGATGCTGGAAGGCGCGCTGCCCATGATGCCCGCACCGGCCAGAATCTTTTCTTCCGCGTCGCTGCCGGTGTGTTCCCGCCGCCGCACAATGTCATCCAGAATTTGCTTATAAATCTTGAGCCGCGGCTCTTCCGCAAGAAAATGCGCAATCAACACCGGATCCATCTTTAGGATCTCAGGCTCAACATAAGCGCTCTCCGCGCCGAAGTTGGTTGCGATCTGAATCATCTCTTGTCTCATGGCCAAGTAGTTGCTATCTCGCGTGTCCTGATCGGAGATCAGCGCCGCGTAAAGATAGAGTCGCGTCAGTTCCTTCTCCAGATGGCTCTGGTTTTCCAGAGCATCCGCCAGGGTCTTCGCCGAAGACGCCAATTTGCCCTGGAACTCCCGCAAGGTTGGCAACTGTGCCACTACCTTGTCTTTCTCCGTGCGCCAGGCCTCATCTGAGGGGTAGATCGCAGTGAGGTCCCATTTGTATTGGTCAGGAATCTTGCTACGATCGCGCTCCTGCGAAAAAGCAGGCGTAGCCTGAGAAGCAAAAATATAAATACGCATGAATAATCCTCGTCAGTTCTAGTTTCTCACGATCCGTAACTGAGAATTGAGGACCATGAACTCCAACGGTTGGATTCCCGCCGCCCTAATTCGTTCCCACAGCTTTTTCCAAATCATCCGCCGCCTGATTGATTCCGGCGGCTACGCGAGTAATTATCTCGGCCACCTGGGGCACCTGTCGGTCAGCTTCTGTCCACTTCTTTTCGTCCATATATTCGCGCACCGCAGCGATCGGCTTAGCCCCGTAGCCGGTATAGGCTCCGGGCGCGTATACCTG
Source organism: uncultured Acidobacteriaceae bacterium (assembly GCA_963824805.1). Taxonomy (GTDB): domain Bacteria; phylum Acidobacteriota; class Terriglobia; order Terriglobales; family Acidobacteriaceae; genus DATBAT01. The sequence continues at coordinate 41,892 of CAWGQZ010000057.1, forward strand.
GTTCTTAAACCATGGGCGCTCCGGCAGCCCCTTCTCATTCAGAAATAAGCGGGGAATCTTCATGACATCCGCATTCACAGTTCGAAGCGCTTCTGCCGAAATGGCCGGTGAACCTTTGCTTCTCCAATCCGCAAGAATCTTCGAGTAGCGCTGTGAATTCTTCTTGAGCAGATCAATGGCATTCTTCATCGATGCAAAATTCATATAAGGAGGCACGACCTCAACCGGCGGCGGCACCGATGTCTTTCGCGGATCCGCAGTGGCCGTGAACACGCCTTCCTGCAATTGCAGATTGCGCTCCGTGAATTCGTCCTGCTTGGCTTTAAGCAGCTTCTCGAGTTCTTCTTCGTACTTTTCGATTGCTTCCGCTTGCGGGGAGTAATCCGCCGGGATCAGGTCGGCATCCGCCAGCCGCATTACAGCGGTTCCTGCGGTTTGCGCCTCGACCTTTCCATAAGTGAAATCGGTATCGACGAAACGTGTGTACCAGTAAAAATCGTCGTAAATGGAATGGTACTGGTCGCCGTCGTCCTCACCGCCGAACTCAATACTCAGAGTTGAGATGCCGGCGAAATCCTGGAAGGCAGTAAAGTCCGACCCGTCACCGAGCGCATGGAGTTTAAGGTCGCCACGTTTACGGAGATCGCTGCGCTCATCCGCATCCTTGGCGTCTGCGATGGCGCGAAGGTGAGAACGCTGAAAGACCGACAGGCGGGTCTCGGGATCCTCAATGTCCCTTGCCACGCCACTAAGAAAGGACTGCATATCTTGCGTTCCGCCTGCCTGCAGATAGCCGCGCTCATTGGTATCGGAATTGATGTAAGCGACCCCATGCTCCTGCAACTCCTTCACATGGGTTTCAACCCACTCCACGGACCCCAGCAGCCCCGGCTCTTCCCCATCCCACGCGCAATAGATGATTGAACGCTTCGGCGTCCACCCTTGCTTATGCAGTTCGCCAAGCATGCGCGCCTCTTCCATCATGGGAGCCATGCCCGCGATCGGATCGTCCGCACCATTCACCCACGCATCGTGATGATTGCCGCGCAGCACCCACTGGCTGTCGTCGGCACCATGCATCACGGCGATCACGTCGTATAAAGGCTTCAGATCCCAGTTGGAAGTGACTTTCAGGTGAACCTGCGCCGGCCCCGGACCGACGTGATAGGTGATGGCCAATGCGCCGCGCCAGCTTTCCGGAGCGATGGGTCCCTTCAGTGCCGAGAGTAACGGGAGCGCGTCGCTGTAAGAAATCGGCAACACCGGAATCTTGGTGATGGTCTTCGCATCCCTAATCGCAAGGCGCTTGGCATCGGCGGTAGCGCCGACTCCGGGCGTCAGCGGATCGCCTGGATAGTCCGTATCCATCACGCTACCACGCTGCACGCCTTCCCGCGGACGCCATCCCCCCGCGGGGAAATCGTCGCCGTTGTAGTAGCCGTCCCCCTCCGGGTCGGAGTAGATAATGCAGCCGATAGCTCCATGTTCACCCGCAACTTTCGGCTTGATACCGCGCCAGCCGCCGCCATAACGCGCAATCACGATGGCGCCCTTCACTGAAATACCCAGCCGGTCAAGCTGCTCATAGTCTTCGCGGTTGCCGTAGTTCACGTAGACCAGCGGCGCAGTCACGTCTCCATCGACTGAATACGCGTTATAGGTAGGAAGCTGCTCCGCGGTTTGATTACTCGTCGGATCGACCGCAAGAATCGGTTCCTGCATCTTGGCTCGATATCTGGTGGGTCCGACCATCTCTACCAATCGCTCTTTAGGCGTGGGAAACAGGGCGCTGAACACTTCAATGCGCGCATCGAATCCCCACTCCTTGAAGCGGGCGAGGATCCATTCCGCATTGTCTTTATCGTAGGGAGAGCCCACGTGGTGCGGGCGCGCCGACAACCGGCGCATGTTCTCGCGAATATTGTTGGCCACGATGCCGTCGCGAAACTTCTTCTCAACCTCAACCTGGGCGGGAGAACTCTGTGAGGTATATCCCATGAGCGCCGGTTCCGGGGTTGTCTGGGCGGATAGAAATCGAGCAGCAAGCAGCAAGGCGCACATCCAGCGCAGGGTCATGAACGAAGACTCTCCTGAGGTTTAAGTAGCGGAAACCTTGGTTTCAGACGGGAACGGCGGGTCCGAAGCGGTCAGGAAAAGTATAGCGCACGACCTAGGATCGTCAGCTGTAGCTGCTTTGGAATCAGGGTAGTTACAAAACGTTCCGCCGCGGAACGGTTTGTGCTGACCGGTAGCTTAATGTTCCTGGTTTGACGACCAGAGGTCAGGCATATTTTACGACATCATCTGATGTTATAATTAGTGCCTGGAGCGGATATGCGAACGACAGTAGCACTGGATGACGAACTGGTACGCATCGCTCAGGAGTTCACCGGCGTGGCAGAGAAAACGGCATTGATTCGTGAAGCGCTCAAGGCCCTCATCGAACGCGAAAGCGCCCGCAGATTGGCCTCCCTGGGAGGCACAATGCCGGAACTGAACAATATTCCACGGCGCAGTGGGAAGCCGACTTGATTCTCGCCGATACGTCGATCTGGATCGAGCATCTTCGCTCGGGAAGCAAGGTGATGCGTGAGCTTCTTAACCAAGGCAACATTGCGATCCATCCATTTATTATCGCGGAACTTGCTTTAGGTTCAGTCCGTGACCGCGTTAAGACGCTCGCATTGATGGATCTATTGCCGCAAGTACGCGTCGCGCAATTGAGTGAAGTGCGGCTAACCATTGAAACGCGACGTCTGCACGGCCTCGGAATCGGTCTGGTCGACGCAAACCTGATAGCCTCTGTCCTGATCAGTTCACCGACGCTTCTATGGACCAGGGATAAACGACTTCGTCAGGTTGCCCAAGGTCTCGGAATTCACGCCGGCATAGCTTAGAACTCCGCGACTCACCCCCTGGGTACCAGGGCGAAGCTTTGGATGGCAATACTGGCGCTTTGGCTGCCGCGCCACCAATTCATGCGGAACCGAACCGTCAACTCATCAAAGATCTGCAGCTTAGTCCGTGACGGAATTCTGAATTTCAAGGTTTGTCCGGCTTGTGATGTCAGTGGAAGGATCCCGAGCGACTGTGACGGCTTGCCGGCCAACCTTGAGTTGCTGATTGCCAATTCAACCCCAATCGATTCAGGATGTGCGTCTGCATTCTCAATCACGATCTCAATGGCCGAGCAACACCCCAGTGAGACCTCAGAACCCAGATGCTGATGGGCCTCCATCTCTAACTGAGATCCATCGGTCGAGCGAAAAATCAGCTTCGACGGGTTGCCCTGCTGGATCACGGCGGTGTCGGGCGGACCCTGCGCTGGAGCTCGCCAAAACCAGTACACACCATCGAATGGGATGCGATACGTCTTGCTGGGAGCGTTGGAGATCTCCTGTAGCACCTGTGCTGGTGGAGCGATCAACCTGACGCTCGATTTCACCACGGGATAGAGCACAACGCCGGGAAACACCTGGTCGAGGATCGCTGAAGCTGCCCGGTTGGCCAGACCCATTTGCTCGGGACGCTTCGCTTCGCCGGCGCTATCCGAATCCCCCACTGGCTTGACACTTCCAGTGCCATGCCCCATCCGGTGCGGCAACCAAGCAAGGATCACCAGCAGGATTGGAGTTACCGCCAGCGCGCGGTATGTCAGCTGGTTGACCGGAAATTTCTGCGGGGCTGGCGAATCGCGAAGCATGCGCCAACTTCGTCGCAGCAATGCAATGGCAGCAATCAGGAACAATCCTTGAGCCAGCGGTACTCGCCAAGTGAAGATCGCGCACAATCCGCCTAGGGCGCAGAAAGATGCGATGAGAGCGTCCCGGGAAATTGCCTGGCCTCGCAGAGCTTCGAACGAAGGAATTGGGGATGGCTGGTGCCCACCGCCCGTAGGTAGGCTGGGTATCGTATTGCTAAGCAGAATTCCCAGGCACGCAAACTGAATCGAAATACCAATCCAAGCTTCCACCACCTGCGACGATCGCTGGTCTCCAAACACGATTAGTGGGATGAACCACACTGATGTAAATGCCGCCGCAGCACGTACTCGCTGGTCACTTCGAATCCCCGCGAGAAAGGACGCGAGCCAGACCGTGCTGACCGTTACCGCGGCTACGACCAGTGTCACGGCCATGGCTTTGGCGATTACTCCCGCAGGTCTCACCGGAGGCCGTGGTTGAACCATAGGGATGAGGATGGCCGTGGTCAGGAAGGCTACGACAAGACCTGAGACAACGGTGGCAACGTGTTTTAGTCCATTGCTGTCGGGGGCTTTAGGAGCGAAAGACATAGAGGAAGCCGATAGTGTCAGTGACACCGGTGACTCACTGTAGGTTCCACATTTTGCCAAACCGTGACTGACGGGCATCAGGCAAGGTCGGAGAATCTCTCTCAGGATGTAAAAGATCAGGGTTCGAACTGGAGAGCTCACCCGGGGCTTCCGCCCCGGATAGGCTTATGTTGTCCCTACGGAACTCCAAGGAGGACGGGTTTTCGGGACAATTTAATCTCGCTGGTGGTTGAAGCGGTTACGCCCTGGTTTTTGCCCAGGAGCGCAGTTCTTCTATTTCTTCGGCGCGGGTGGTGGACAGCGGCACGGTATGGGCTAGGGCATCGAGCAGATGTTTGGTGCTCAATTCATGGCCCTCGGCGAAGGCGGCGTATAGAGCAGTCTGCACGGCGGCATCTATTTCGGCGCCGGAGTGGCCGGCGGCGGCGATGGCTATCTTCTCCAAGTCGAAGTCGGCGGGATTGCGCTTGCGTTTGGTCAGATGAATGGTCAGAACCTGTTTGCGTTCTTGTTGTCCGGGAAGATCGACGAAGAACAGTTCGTCGAATCTGCCCTTGCGGATCAACTCGGGCGGCAGCGCGCTGACATTGTTGCTGGTGGCGGCGACGAAGACCGGAGCTTTGCGATCCTGCATCCAGGAAAGGAAGGCTGCGAGGATGCGCGAGGAGACTCCGGCGTCTACCGATGCCGAGTCTGGTCCGGCTCCAGCGAAAACCTTTTCCAGTTCATCGATCCAGAGCACGCATGGAGCAAGGCCTTCGGCCACGCGAAACAACTTCTGAATCCGCTTTTCAGTTTCGCCGATGTACTTGTCGAAGACAGCCGCGGTGTCGAATTTCACCAGGGGCAACTGCCACTCGCCAGCGATGGCTCGCGCGCAGAGGCTCTTGCCGCACCCCTGCACTCCAAGGATGATGACGCCTCGAGCCGGGTCAAGTCCGAAGGTCCGAGCGCATCCTGCCATGCGCCGCGCCGCGGTTTAAGCCATGCCTTTAGATTCTCGAAGCCGCCAACCGCGGCCATGTCTTCGGAGACATCAACAAACTCGAGCATCCCTGACCGGCGCAGCAGATCCTTTTTCGCGGCGAGAACGTCGGTTACGGTTTCCGGACAAAGGGCATAGCGCGCCACCAGTGCTTGTGAGATAGCGCGCTCGGCTTCTTCTTCCGTCAGTCCGCGAAGGTTCTCGGCAATGGCGGACATTCCCTCGCCATTGAGTTTGCGCTGCAAGGTGCGGGTTTTTCCCACGCGCACCAGGGTTTCGTCAATAATCTGGCGAAGGCGAGTGCGGTCGGGTAGAGGTAACTCCACAAACTCCACCAGGCCGCGAAGTTCAGGCGGAATTTCGATTTTCGGTCCAGTCAGCACCACGATGTGACGGTTGGTGGAGAACTGCTGGCCGACATCGCGCAGGCGCCGCACCACGACCGGGCTGTCGAGATGGCGGTGCAAATCCTTCAGGATGAATACCGCCTCAATGCTGATGCCTTGCAGGTTGCTGAGCATCTGGTCGGGCTCGCGGCTGTTGTACAGAGCCTGCGTATCCTGCTCCGGGGCATGCCTCGGAGCAGAGCCTTGATAGCCTCCAGCGGGGATCGGACTTTCCAAGTCTGGGATGAGGTGATTGACGCCGCAGCGCGCCAGGCCGCTGGCGATACTCCACTCGAAGGTTGCGAGGTTGAGGGCGGAACATGCGGCTCGCACCAGGCGCACCACGCGCATCTCTTCCACCGTTTCCATCACCACAATGGGCGTGGAGGAATCGATCAGGACTTTTAGTCTTTCGAGGACGTCGGGCATGCTTGGGATCTGCTCTCGGTAAAATATCCCAACGGCACGCAAACCCGACCAAACCAACGTAACCGCGGTTGAACCATCCTTCGGGTCCACCAAACTTATTCCGAAATTACTCCCAGCCGGACGCCTTCTAGCTTCTCGGGTGGAAACCAGAGAACCTCCGAGCCGAACCACAAGGTTTTTCCCACGAGGGGAGTGCGGTCTCCAGACTCTCTTCGTGCTCTTTGCGCCGAGCAGCACTGCGACTGGTCCTTGTCCAAATTGACGGAGGTGTTCAGAGAGCCACGAATCTTTGGAAACCGGGGATGCCAGCACCACTGCCGTACCCCTGGAAGTAGGCTAACTTCGCCTCGAAATTGTCGTTAGTCGCGAGTTTCGGCTGGCCCAAACCGTAGGCACGGCGGTAGAGCGCGATTGCCGCGTTCAAGTCGTTCACGCCGATGACAACCCGTGTGACGCCCGTCAACTCGCTTCCCTTCACACTAGTGGAAGGTTGAATGCGCGAGCTTCGCGGCGTAATGTCCTGAATGGCAAAAGGAAGAATGTCGCCGCCTTTGTCATCCGGTGTGGCCGCGGTTTGCCATTGCAGCACCGTGCCGTCTGGTTTCTTGCGGCTCCCCGGCTGAGGATCGCTGCTTTCAAGCTTCGCATTCCGAAATGCGTCTACCTGCGACTTAAGGTCGTCGGTGTGAACGGCCCAAAAGCACGCATGCGAGGTGCCCGGCTTTGAGGTATTCCAGCGGTCATCCGCGACCGAGCCCGGCTTCTGTAGGGCAATCAGCTCGATGTAGGAGCCATCATCGAATCCCAGCAACGCGTTGTGCGTGCCTCCGGTGGCGTGAGGGGCACCGTATTCGGCGCGCAGGCCGGGGAGGCGAAGGCGTCTTGCAACGATTGCAGGTCGTAGGCGCAAATTCCTCATGATCTAGCTTGAGCGGGATGGGTGCGGATGAGCCGAGCATGAGAGTGCTGACCAGAATTACAACATAGCTTGAGCGCACGGGTTCTCCTCGGGTGATGTACATCATCCACTTTCGCGGATGGTGTTGGGGTGGTAATAGCGATTCTTCGCGGGGCCGGAAATGACAGGGAAGAGAGGGGTCTTAAAGGGATGGTAAAACACAAGGTCCCTCGGCTTCGCTCGGGATCAACACCGTTGTAGTAGTGGATGCTCTTGAGCACTCAAGAACCTGTCATCCCGAGCGAAGCCGAGGGTGCTTCCGTGTGCGCTATTGCTCGTAAGCTCCTTTGTCGATGTTCGTACGCTGCATGCGTGGGTTCCCGGCGACGTCGGTAGCGCCGTTCACGTTGGGCGTCAGGTCGATTCCCGAGTCGACGGCGGGCGATGGCGGCTGAACGTGCAGATCGAATATTCCGAGATTCACAAACAGCGGGTTCAGTGATTGCGAGTGAGTATCTTTGCCGGTTGCACTCTGGAAGGCTGAGAGTCCCGTGCGTGTCGTGCCGCCCGAGACGAATTTGCCCGACGAAGCCGGTGAGAAATCTAGGTTGTAATCTATGTCCGCCGGATTGTCGGAACTGCTGGTGTAGCTATCCACCAGCAGGGCCTGGAACGTCGCGTAAACGATGTTGTTTTTGAAAACATTGTTCGTGGCATAGTACTGAATCTGAAATTCGCCGCTGCCGGAGTTGTGGGTGTCGTTGCCGTAGAGCGTGTTGTTGACGATGGTGCAGTGATCGGTGCCGCCGCGGTTACTGTCGTATCCACCGATGCTGATGCCGATGGAATTCGAGGCATAGATAAGATTGTTTCGAATGGTCACGAAGCTTGAAGTCTTGCCTTTGTGCTCGGCAGCGGCCTCAATACCGATATCCACATTGTGGATCAGGTTGCGCTCGATCAAGATCTGCGAGCCACCGTCGACATAGACGCCATTGGCGTCGTAGTCGTTCCCTTCTCCAGCATTGTTAATCCCGCTGATGTTGTAAATGATGTTGTCGCTGATCACGCCGTTGCGCGCATAGTCGAGAGCGGCATTGGAGGAGACGCCTTCGTATCCGATGGCGTCAATCGCGATATTGTCATTATCGTGAACGGTGTTGTGGGTGATGGTGAAGTTGGTGACGTTGCCGTCCACGTTCACCGACTCGCTACCTCCAGTCTTCAGGTTGAACACTTGGTTGCCGTCGATGGTCACGGTGTCAATCGGCGTGCTGGCGGTGCCATAGACTGAGATTCCGTAGGCTTGTCCGTTTGCTTCTGAAGACGTCTTGATGTCGTGCACACTGTTGTTCAGGATCTGGATGTTGCCGGCGGTTCCTGTGATCCAAATTCCCGCCGGGATCAGAGAGGAGCTTGAAGTCTGATAGTTGCGGATTTCGAAACCGCTGATGGTCAGGTAGCTTCGGCTGTCGATGTGGATCAGGCCGTGTGGGTTGGAGAGTGCAGCGATTCCGGTACCGTCGATAATCGCGCTCTCGCCGGGATAGCTTTGAAAAGTAATCGGCCCCACCGCAGCCGAGCCCGAGATGGCGAATACTACCGACTCTTTATAGATCCCACCGCGGACGTATACGGTGTCCCCGGCTTTGACCCCGCTGCTGGCAGCGGCGGCGTGTGAGATGGTCTTCCAGGGAGCGGCTAAAGTTCCAGCGGCGCTATCGCTGCCGGTGGTAGCAACGTAAAAGCTATTACCGGTGGCGGCTGAAATGGTCACGTCCGCCGAGTCTGACTGGTTCGGATCAGCTTGGGATATAGCGGTCACGGAAACCGTAGCAGGTGACGGTACCGTTGCCGGCGCAGTATAAAACCCGCTGCGTTGATATGGCCGTTGGTGTCATCACCACCGTCTACGCCGTTCACTTTCCAATTCACGCCGGGATTGTCACTGTATTGCACGTTCGCGGTGAGTTGCTTGGTCTTTGTAATCGCCACGGTCGCGGTCTTGGGAGAGACCGCAACCACCACCGGACTGAGTGTGATGTCTGCGGTAGATGATTTATTTTCGTCGGCTTGCGAGGTAGCCCTGATCGTGTGCGGCGTCGGACTGCTGACAGTGTCGGGAGCTGTATAGAGTCCTGAAGGGGAGATTGATCCCACGCTATTTATGTCGCCGCCGAGAGTACCATCTACGTCCCAGGTCACCGCAGTGTTACCGGTGTAGAGAACGTTTGCACTGAACGGTTGGGTACCTTTCGCCCCAACTGTCGCGGCGCCAGGCGACACCGTAATCGTGAGTGGATTCAAGCTCACCTGGGCGGTGGCGAATTTGGTGGGATCCTGCTGGGAGCTGGCCTTGACCGTCACGCTGGTTTGAGAAGTGATGACAGAGGGAGCGGCGTATCCCCCAGTGTTCGAGATTGCGCCAACCAATGCTGGATCTGTGCCACCACGAGTCTGCAACCGACCACACTACAGTCGGGTCAGAGGCATTTTGCAACTGTGCGGTGAAAGGTTGCGATCCGCCTGCACCAAGCGAGGCTGACGGCGGATTGATGGTTATGCTCACCGGCTTCAGCGTGACCGACGCGCTGGCCGACTTGGTCGAATCCTCTTGCGAAACGGCTTTAACCGTGACCACGATTTGCGTCGCAATTGAGGCGGGCGCAGTGTACAAGGCCGAGCCAGAGCCTCCGTCGACGATCGTGCCAATAGTGCTATCCCCGGTAAGACTGTCGTTTACGTACCACGTCACCGCCGGATTGCTGGCGTTGTGCACGGTCGCAGTAAAGCTCTGAGTGCCACCCGCCCCCAAGCTCACGGAAGTGAGGTTGAGGGAAACACTGACGGAAGCGACCGGCGGGTTGACCACCACTGAGGCCGAGGCTGTTTTGGTCGTGTCGGACTGGGATCGAGCGGTTACGGTGACCGTGATCTGTGCAGCGACGGTTGCGGGCGCACGGTATAGACCCAAGCTTGAAACTGTCCCGAGGGTTGAGTTCCCGCCGCTGACTCCATTCACCAGCCAGGTCACTGAATTGCTCGACGCATTTTGCACAGTTGCCGTGAACGGCTGCTGACCACCGGCAGATAGGATCGCGGACGTTGGATCGATAGTTATGACAACTGGATTAAGGGTGACTGGGGCGCTGGCGGACTTCGTAACGTCGGCGGTCGAGACTGCGGTTACGGTGACTACGGTCTGGCTGGAGATCTTCGATGGCGCCTTGTAGGTCCCAGTACTCGAAATGGTCCCGACAGTAGTGTTTCCGGCCGTGATGCCGTTCACTTGCCAGGTAACAGAAGTATTGCTGCTGTTGAGCACGGTGGCGGTAAATTTTTGCGTCTTGCCTGCGGCTAAAGAAGCGGAAGGCGGAGAGATCGTAACACTGACTGGTGAGACGGTCAGAGTCACTTTGGCCGATGCGGATTTGGTAGTGTCGGCTTTGGAGATTGCCTTCACCGTGATCACTCGCAGCTTAGAAACCTTGGCTGGTGCGAGGTACAGCCCCGAAGTGGAGATGGTGCCGTTGTTGGAGTTTCCCCCGGTTGTTCCGTTCACCTGCCAGGTCACGGAGGTATTGGAGGTATTCAGCACCGTGGCGGTGAATTGCTGGGTGCCGGCGGCCGGTAGCGATGTTGTTGTCGGGGAGACGGAGACGCTGACGGCGGCGAACGCGGCGACCTGAAATAGAGTAAATGGCAGGAGGTGCAATGCAAACCGGCGGGGGATTCCAAGTCTCAAGATGTAGCCTCTCGCACACCAGTGCGGTGTCGCACCAGCAATTCGACAAATTTAACTGGGCCCGAAAAGCTTTGCTTCAAGACGACGAATTACAGGAAAAGGCTGGAAAAATATGTGGTCATTGTAATGCACCCAGCATCGATGGACGTGCATATACCCTAACCACTTGTGCCGATCTGCGATTTATTGCTCAAAAGCCCCCATATCAATGTTCGATCCCTGTACCCTGGCTCCGCCTGCGAAGTCCAGGATTCCCTCTACGGTCGCGCCGAGATTGGTGCCCGCATTTACGGCCGGAGAGGTAGCAAGCACATCAAGATTCAGTCCCGACAGGTTCAAGTTCAGGAAGAACGGATTCGAAAACTTCGAGTGCGGATCCTTGCCGGTTGACGACTGGTACGAGGCAAAACTCGTACTGTCAGCTCCGTTCCAGAGGAATTCAGCTGAGCCGTTCGAGGTGTAATAGAGGTTGTAGTCCACATCCACCGGGTTGGGTTCGCTCTTGGTGAAGTTGTTGATGAACAGCCCCTGCGAGCTTGCGTAGAGAATGTTGTTCTTGAACACGTTATTCGTGGCGTAGTACTGCACCTGGAACTCGCCGCTGCCGGAGTTCTGGGTGTCGTTTCCGAACAAAGTGTTGTTGACGATGATGCAGTTGTCAGTGCCGCCGACGTTGCTGGCGTATCCACCAATGGAAATGCCGGTGATGTTCGAGGCGTAGATGACATTGTTGCGCACGGTCACGAAGCTGGCGACTGTGCCTTTGTGCTCGCTGGCGACCTCGATGCCAAGGTCCACGTTGTGGATAAGGTTGCGCTCAATGATGATCTGGGTTCCGCCGTCGACGTAAATACCGTCGGCGTCGTAGTCATTCCCCTCACCGGGGTTGGATTTTCCGCTGATGTTGTAAATGGTGTTGTCGCTGATAACGCCATTGCGGGCGCGGTCGTAGGCCGCATTGGAGGAGACGCCCTCGTAGCCGATGGCGTCGATGGCGATGTTGTCATTGTCGTGGACCAGGTTGTTAGTGATCGCGAAGTTGGTCACGTTCCCATCGACGTTCACCGATTCGCTGCCACCGGTCCTTAGGTTGTAAACCTCGTTACCGTCGATGGTGACCAGGTCGATCGATGCCGGCGCCTCAGTTCCATAGACCGCGATTCCAAAAGCGTTCCCGTTGGCTTCGGACGTGGTCTTTATGTCGTGAACAATGTTGTTGAGAATCTTGATATGGCTGCCTGAACCTGTGACCCAGATTCCGGCCGGAACGGCGCTTGAGCTCGAGGTCACGTAGTTGCGGATCTCGAATCCGGCAATGGTAACGTAGCTGCGCCCGATAATGTTGAACAGGCCATTTTGATCGGTAGGCGGCTTGAGGCCGGTGCCATCGAGAATCGCCTTCTCGCCGGGGTAGTTTTGGAATGTTACTGGTCCGGCAGCAGCCGATCCCGACATCCCGATATTCACGCTCTCGGTGTAGGTACCCGCTCGGACGAAGACGGTATCGCCGGGCTGCACCAAACTAGACGCAGCAGCATGGGAAATGGTCTTCCAGGGCGAGGCCAGAGTTCCCGCATTCGAGTCACCGCCCGTAGTGGCAACATAGAAGGAATTCCCCGTGGTTGTAACTGGCGGGGTAACGGTGACCTGAGCCGAACCAGACTTGGTTGGGTCAGCCTGCGAAACCGCCGCCACAGTGACAGTGGTCTTGGCGGCAAGCGATACTGGGGCTGTGTAGAGTCCGGCAGTAGTGATGGTCCCGGTTGCGGCACTGCCGCCGCTTACTCCGTTCACACTCCATGTGACCGCCTTGTTGGCGGTGTTTGCTACCGTCGCAGTGAACTGCTGGGTACCACCCGCGTTGAGCGATGCCGATGTTGGCGTGACCATGACGGTTACTGGATTGGTTGCGGCTGGATTGATGGTGACCTGGGCGCTGCCGGATTTTGTTGTATCGGCCTGCGACACAGCAACGACGGTCACGACTGTGCTAGCTGCAACTGAAGCGGGCGCGGTGTAGACTCCGGCGGTCGTAATGGTTCCAGTAGCCGCGCTACCTCCGGTTACCCCGTTCACTTTCCAGGTGACGGCCATATTGGCGGTGTTGGTAACACTTGCCGTGAATTGCTTGGTCGCACCGACGGCGAGCGACGCGGTCGAGGGCGCGACGGTGACACTCACAGGGCTCGTAGTGGGTGGGGTGAGATTGACCAGCGAAATCGTGCGGTTATGGGGATCGACCGGGGAGAAAGCGATCACTCGAACGCTGGTTGCGGCACTGACGACGGCCGGGGCGGTGTAGAGTCCGGTTTGGGTGATGGTTCCTACTCTCGAGGTCCCGCCCGTGAAGCCGTTCACCTGCCAGGTCAGGCCCGGGATTGGAGCGTTCTGCAGGTTTGCCGTAAACTGCTGCGTCCCGCCCCCTCCAAGGCTCACGGCAGATGGTGCGATGGTGACAATGATCCCTTTGAGCGTAATGGTGGCCTTTTTGACTTTACTGGGATTCGCCTGCGACACGGCCTTCAGGGTCACCGTCATCCCGGCAGGAACAATGATCGCCGGCGCCGAGTAAAGGCCCGCTGCCGAGACCGTCCCGGTGGACGCGCTTCCACCCACTACCCCGTTCACTGACCATGTGACTGCTTTATTCGGCGTGTTTAGAACGGTGGCGCTGAATTGTTGCTTCCCTCCATCGAGCAGCGTCACGGCAGTCGGGGAAAGACTCATGGTCACCGGAAGCCAAGTCACCGATGCTTTCCCGATGGCTGCGGTATCAGCCTGCGAGGTGGCCGCAATCACTCGAGTCGCAGGGCCCGAAATGACCGTGGGCGCGGTGTAGAGTCCGGACGCCGAGACGGTGCCAACGGTCGCATCTCCTCCCGCAATTCCATTCACTGCCCAGGTGACCGCATGGTTCACGGTGTTTGAGAGCGACGCAGTGAACTGCTGGGTGCCGCCACCCACCACCGAAGCGGTTGCCGGAGACACGGTCACGGTGACGACTGTTTGGGCGTACCCGGGCAGGCAGGTGAAAAGGAAAGCGAGCAGGACGAAGTAAGAGCTGCGCAAGGGGGAGGAGTTGGGCACAGTGCAACCTCTTTATTTGGGCACCGCCATTTCTGTCTGCGGCGGGATCAAACGATGATTCAGCCGACCCAGACCTTTGCCCCGGCAACCTATTTCCCGATGGCGAACCGTTGGAGCCCCAAAATCCTAACGATCAAGATCTAGCTCGACTGCAATGAATCCGAAGTGGCGTATGAAAGCGTGGACAAACTGTCCCTAAAACGTGCCTCAAAAGTAGACGCGGAGGCCTCCAATGTCAACTATCTTCTCGAGAATAAAGTTTGTTTTCTGCCAGATTTGGGGCACTGACTAAGAAATTGGGGTAAGAGGAGACCTCAATGGTCTCCCCTTGATTTGGCGTAGGTTAGGTCACCGGAGGGCAGTGGCGTTATGCCCATGGAGACGGGACGACCGGCCTGCTGATGGCTACGATAAGGCCGACCAAAGTCAGCATCCCCTCAAACACGAGGAGACCCCTGGTTCCGGGACAGGCACCACCGGAGATCGACAAGTCGGAGGGGTTGGAGGCGGCGGTTGAATGATAGAACCGCAGCTACCCGCCACGATTGATTGGTACTGACATTGGTCCTTGCGCTCGAGCTTAAGGCTGGAGTTGCCTTGTGAGGTGCCGAGCCCAGTAGCGGCTCTTGGCATATTCGTACTAGCTCCGGAATGCAATTGGCGATCAGAATTCCCCGAATAAGAACGAACGCTTACGGATCGGCCCAGACAGCGCTGGGCAGAAACAAACCCGGCGGCAAGCAGCAGAGTTTGTTTGCCTGTCATGAAATTTCCCTCCATCTCGAAGGACTTGCGCCGCAAGGATTCGAGCTTCCTCGCGACGTCTCGGAGTACTGGAAGCTAGCGGGGATGCCATGAACATTGAGCCTAGGCCTTACGTGGTCTTTAACTCGGGGCAAACAAAATGCGGGGCCAGTGGCCCCGCAAGTGAACCTTATCTTAGATTGACTCAGTCGGCGGCAGGTGCGGCGGGCGCAGCTTCCACCGCATCAACCCGGCGGCGGGAGGTGCGGTTGGGCGGAAGGCCCGCTTCGCGGATCTTGTATAGCAAGGCGCGATAGCTGATCCCAAGTGTACGAGCGGCCTGTTTTCGGTTCCAGTGGTGGGATTGCAAAACCTTCAAGATAATCTTGCGCTCCAACTGGCGAACCGCCTGACGAGTCAGCTTTTTCAGCGAGATTGGCCCATCGAAATCGATGTCGGGCGTGAGATATTCTGGTTCGCGAGCCACGAGGTCAGTGGCGATGACGTCTTCGTTGCCTAAAATCACGTACCGCTTGACCAGATTCTCCAATTCGCGAATGTTGCCGGGCCAGTGATATTTCTGCAGCACTCCCATGGTCTCTGAAGAAAGTACACGGGCGCGACAGTTGTATTTGCGGTTGTAGTACTCGAGGAAATAGTTGACCAGGTCTTCAATGTCGGCCCGGCGCTCCCGCAACGGCGGCAATTGCAGATTGACGACGTTGATGCGATAGAAGAGATCCTGCCGGAAGGTGCCACTTTCGATTTCGGTTTCGAGCTGGCGATTGGTAGCGCAGACGATACGGACTTCGACTTTCTTGTCTTCCTGGGCACCTATGCGACAGAACTGTCCGTCCTGAAGCAACTGTAAGAGCTTCGATTGCAAAGCGGGATCGAGTTCAGAAATTTCGTCAAGGAAGAGCGTACCCCGGTGCGCCATCTCGACGCGTCCGGGCTTGGAGCCGTAGGCTCCGGTGAAGGCGCCACGCTCGTATCCGAAGAGCTCGCTTTCGAGCAGAGTTCCTGGAATGGCGGGACAGTTCACTTTGACAAAAGGTCCGCTCTTCCACGGAGAAAGGGTATGGACCATGCGCGCGATGATGTCTTTGCCTGTCCCGCTTTCGCCCTGGATCAGGACCGGAACATTGGCTGCGGCCACTTTGTTGAGGCGTTCACGCACCGCCTGCATGCTGTCAGACCGGCCGAAGCAGTGGTCTTCGGCCGTTCCGAAGCATGCGGGCGGTCCGGAACGCCTGAACAAAGTCGCCGCCGCTAACGTTCCAGTCCTGATCCACGGGGAAAGCGGGACCGGTAAGGACATATCGCGCGCATGGTCCACGGGTTTCACCGTGGAAAACGGGACCGTTCGTGAAGGTGAACTGCCCGGCCATCCCAGGGACGCTGCTCGAAAGCGAGCTGTTCGGATACGAAAAAGGCGCTTTCACCGGGGCTTACGGAACCAAACCCGGCCGCGTCGAGATGGCGCACCGGGGCACGCTGTTCCTCGACGAGATTTCGGAACTGGACCTGGCCTTCAGTCGAAACTGTTGCAGTTGCTTCAGGATGGCCAGTTTTGCCGCATTGGCGCCCAGGAAGACAAGAAAGTCGAAGTGCGCGTAGTGTGCGCGACCAATCGCCAGCTCGAAACCGAAATCGAAAACGGAACGTTCCGGCAAGATCTGTATTACCGGATCAATGTAGTCAACCTCCACATGCCTCCGCTGCGCGAGCGCCGCGGCGACATCGAAGAACTGACCGCTTATTTCCTCGAGTACTACAACCGAAAATACAACTGCCGCGCAAAGTCGCTTTCGAAGAGGTCATGTCGGTACTGCAGAAATATCATTGGCCCGGCAACATTCGTGAGCTGGAAAACCTGATCAAGCGATACGTGATCCTGGGGAATGAAGAAGTCATCTCCGCGGACCTGGTCGCTCGCGAACCGGATTTCTTCAATCCAGAGATCGATCTGGATGGGCCAATCTCGCTGAAAAAACTCACCCGCCAGGCGACTCGCGAGTTGGAGCGCAAGGTGATTTTGAAAGTGTTGCAAGCCCACCATTGGAACCGGAAGCAGGCCGCTCGCGCATTTGAGCATCAGTTATCGAGCGTTGCTATACAAGATTCGCGATGCGGGACTGCCCCCAACCGCACCTCCCGCCGTCGGGTTGATGCGGCGGAAGCTGCACCCGCCGCACCTGCCGCCGACTGAGCCAATCTAGATGAGGTTCACTTGCGGGGCCACTGGCCCCGCATTTATTTGCCCCGAGTTGAAGAGCACGTAAGGCCTAGGCTCAATGTTTGTGGCATCCCCGTCTCTCTCCAGTACTCCGAGACGTCGCGAGGAAGCCCGAAATCCTTGCGGCGCAAGTACTTCGAAATGGAGGGAAATTTCATGACAGGCAAAAAAACTGCCGCTGCTGGTTGCCGCCGGATTGTTTCTGCCCAGCGCTGTCTGGGCCGATAGCGTAAGTGTTGGTTCTTATTCGGGGAATTCTCTATTGCCAATTGCATTCCGGAGTTAGTACGAATACGCCAAGATCCGCTGCTGGGCTCGGCACCTCACAAGGGCAACTCCAGCCTCAAGCTCGAGCGCAGGGACCAATGTCAGTATCAATCAATCGTGCATGGTGAGTAGCTGCGGTTCTAGCATTCAACCGCCGCCTCCAACCCCTCCGACTTATCGATCTCCGGTCGTGCCTGTCCCGGAACCAGGCTCTGGTCTCCTCATGTTTTGGGGGATGCTGACTTTCGTCGGCCTCATCGTAGCCAGCGGCAGGCAGGGTCGTCCGGCCGCCAGGGCATAGTGCCACTGTCCCTTCGGTGGCTTACACGCCGGATGAAGGGGAGACCATAGTTACTCCTCGCCCCAATTTCTTAGTGAGTGCCCCAAATATGGTAGAAAACAAATTTTATTCTCGAGAAGATAGTTGACATTCGAGGCCTCCGCGTCTACTTTTGAGGCACGTTTTAAGGACAGTTTGTCTTACCTCTACATATCGCCACTTCGGATCCATTGCAGTCGAGCTAGATCTTGATCGTTAGGATTTTCGGGCTCCAACGGTTCGCCATCGGGAATAGGTTGCCGAGGCAAAGGTCTGGGTCTGGCTGAATCATCGGTTGATCCCGCCGCAGACAGAAAGTGGCGGTGCCCAAAAAATAAAGAGGTTGCACTGTGCCCAACTCCTCCCCCTTGCGTAGCTATTACTTCGTCTGCTCGCTTTGCTTTTCACCTGCCTGCCCGGGTACGCCCAGACAGTCGTTACCGTGACCGTTTCCCGGCAACCGCTTCGGTCGTAGGCGGCGGCGCCCAGCAGTTCACTGCGTCCCTTGACACCGTCAACAAGGCTGTCACATGGGCAGTGAATGGATCGCGGAGGAGATCTGACCGTTGGCACGTCTCGGCGTCCGGACTTTACACCGCGCCCACGGTCATTTCGGGTCCTGCGACTAAAGTGATTGCGGCCACCTCGCAGGCTGATGCCGCAGCAATTGGGAAAGCATCGGTGACTTGGCTTCCGGTGACCATGAGTCTTTCCCCGACTGCCGTGACGCTGCTCGATGGAGAGAAACAACAATTCACCGCCACCGTTCTAAACACGCCGAATAAAACAGTCACATGGTCAGTGAACGGGGTAGTGGGTGGAAGCGCTTCCACCGGGACGGTCTCAGCAGCTGGCCTTTACTCCGCGCCGGCGATCATCGTTCCTGCCGGGATGACGGTGACCCTGAAGGCCGTGTCGCAGGCGAATCCCAGTAAAGTCAAGAAGGCCACCATTACGCTGAAAGGGATCATTGTCACCATCGCACCAACTGCCGTGAGCCTTGGAGGTGGCGGGACGCAGCAGTTTACGGCAACACTGCAGAACGCTCCAATCCCGGGCCTGACCTGGCAGGTGAACGGCTTCACGGGTGGGACCTCGAGAGTAGGAACCATCACCCAAACCGGACTCTACACCGCCCCGGCCGTCGTCAGTGCCGCAACCAGCGTTCGAGTGATCGCTTTGTCCCCGGTCGATCCCCATAACCGCGCGATTTCGCTGGTCAATCTCACCCCACCCACTACGAGCCCTGTGAGTGTCACCGTCGCGCCTTCGACCGCTTCCCTCGCCGTCGCTGCGACCAAGCAATTCACGGCAACCGTTACCAACACCGCCAATATGGCCGTCACATGGAAAGTGAACGGGGTAACCGGAGGCAGCGCGGCTACTGGAACCATCACGACCGCCGGACTCTACACCGCGCCCGCTTCTGTTGCAGCTACCACAGTCGTGACCGTCGTTGCTGTGGCGCAGGCCGATACAACAAAATCCGGCAGTGCCCAGGTCACCATCAATCCAGCTGCAACCAATCCAGTAACTGTCATGGTCACGCCAACATCGGCATCGCTCAACGCGGGTAGTACCCAGCAGTTCACTGCGACTGTAGCAAATACAGCCAACAAGGCGGTCACATGGAGTGTGAACGGGGTAAGCGGCGGCAGTGCCGCAACCGGGACCATCAGTACTGCCGGACTCTACACCGCCCCAGCATCGCTTGCCGCCAAGACCACTGTCACGGTGGCGGCGGCTTCGCAGGCTGACCCAACCAAGTCTGGTTCGGCTCAGGTCACCGTTACCCCGCCAGTTACAACCACGGGGAATTCCTTCTATGTTGCCACTACGGGCAGTGACGCGAATGCGGAACTCTGGCCTTGCCCTGGAAGACCATTTCCCATGCTGCTGCGTCTAGTTTGGTGCAGCCCGGCGATACAGTCTTCGTCCGAGCGGGTACCTACACGGAGAGCGTGAATATCGGGATGTCGGGATCGGCTGCTGCCGGACCAGTAACATTCCAAAACTACCCCGGCGAGAAGGCGATCCTCGATGGCACCGGCCTCAAGCCTCCTACCGATCAAAACGGCCTGTTCAACATTATCGGGC
Source organism: uncultured Acidobacteriaceae bacterium (assembly GCA_963824805.1). Lineage (GTDB taxonomy): Bacteria > Acidobacteriota > Terriglobia > Terriglobales > Acidobacteriaceae > DATBAT01. Next base: position 61,382 of record CAWGQZ010000057.1, read on the forward strand.
GCAGCTACGTTACCATTGCCGGATTCGAGATCCGCAACTACGTGACCTCGAGCTCAAGCGCCGTTCCGGCCGGAATCTGGGTGACAGGCTCAGGCAGCCATATCAAGATTCTCAACAACATTGTTCACGACATAAAGACCACGTCCGAAGCCAGCGGGAACGCTTTTGGAATCGCGGTCTATGGAACTGAGGCGCCGGCATCGATCGACCTGGTCACGATCGACGGCAACGAGGTTTACAACCTAAGGACCGGTGGCAGCGAATCGGTGAACGTCGATGGGAACGTGACCAACTTCGCGATCACTAACAACCTGGTCCACGACAATGACAACATCGCCATCGACGCCATCGGCTACGAAGGCGTCTCCTCCAATGCGGCCTACGACCGCGCCCGCAATGGCGTTATCAGCGACAACACCATTTACAACATCAGCGGAAAATCCAACCCTGGTGAGGGGAATGACTACGACGCCGACGGCATTTACGTCGACGGCGGAACCCAGATCATCATTGAGCGCAACCTTATCCACAACGTGGACCTTGGCATCGAGGTCGCCAGCGAGCACAAAGGCACAGTCGCCAGCTTCGTGACCGTGCGCAACAATGTCATCTACGCCTCGAACATCACCGGCATTTCCATTGGTGGATACGCCAGCAACGTCGGCGGCACTGACAACTGCATCATCGTCAACAACACTTTCTTCGGCAACGACACCCAGAACTCCGGCAGCGGCGAGTTCCAGGTGCAGTACTACGCCACGAATAACGTGTTCAAGAACAACATTCTCTACGCAAGCTCGCAGGGGCTGTTCATCAACAACTTCACCAAGAGCGAACCCAACCCGGTGGATGTGGACTACAACCTCTATTACACCTCGAACGGCTCAGCTGAATTCCTCTGGAACGGAGCTGACAGTACGAGTTTTGCCTCGTACCAGTCGTCAACCGGCAAGGATCCGCACTCGAAGTTTTCGAATCCGTTCTTCCTGAACTTGAACCTGTCGGGACTGAATCTTGATGTGCTTGCTACCTCTCCGGCCGTAAATGCGGGCACCAATCTCGGCGCGACCGTAGAGGGAATCCTGGACTTCGCAGGCGGAGCCAGGGTACAGGGATCGAACATTGATATGGGGGCTTTTGAGCAATAAATCGCAGATCGGCACAAGTGGTTAGGGTATATGCACGTCCATCGATGCTGGGTGCATTACAATGACCACATATTTTTCCAGCCTTTTCCTGTAATTCGTCGTCTTGAAGCAAAGCTTTTCGGGCCCAGTTAAATTTGTCGAATTGCTGGTGCGACACCGCACTGGTGTGCGAGAGGCTACATCTTGAGACTTGGAATCCCCCGCCGGTTTGCATTGCACCTCCTGCCATTTACTCTATTTCAGGTCGCCGCGTTCGCCGCCGTCAGCGTCTCCGTCTCCCCGACAACAACATCGCTACCGGCCGCCGGCACCCAGCAATTCACCGCCACGGTGCTGAATACCTCCAATACCTCCGTGACCTGGCAGGTGAACGGAACAACCGGGGGAAACTCCAACAACGGCACCATCTCCACTTCGGGGCTGTACCTCGCACCAGCCAAGGTTTCTAAGCTGCGAGTGATCACGGTGAAGGCAATCTCCAAAGCCGACACTACCAAATCCGCATCGGCCAAAGTGACTCTGACCGTCTCACCAGTCAGTGTTACGATCTCTCCACCTTCCGCTTCTTTGGCCGCAGGCAAAACGCAAAAATTTACCGCCACCGTGCTCAACAGCAGCAATACTTCTGTTACCTGGCAAGTGAACGGCATCACGGCCGGAAACTCTACTGTCGGGACCATTTCGAGTACCGGGACCTACAAGGCGCCATCGAAGATCCCCAGCCAGACCGTAGTCACCGTAACCGCAGTCTCGGCCGCCGACGTTACGAAGTCCGCCAGTGCCCCAGTCAGCCTTAATCCAGTTGTCATAACTATCGATCCAACATCGGCAATCCTATCTGCCGGTGGTCAGCAGCCGTTCACGGCCACTGTGCAAAATGCGTCCAGCAATTCAGTGACCTGGCTGGTGAATGGAGTCAGCGGCGGGAACTCAACCGTCGGGACAGTTTCAAGCTCGGGTCTATACCGTGCGCCCGCAACCGTCGCTGCTCAAATCACGGTCACGGTAACGGCTCGATCCCAGTCCGACACGACCAAGACAGCCTCGGCCTCAGTGGTGGTCAACCCGCCGGTCGCTTCCGTCAGTGTTTCCCTCAACCTCACTTCGGTGAGCTTGGGGGCGGGTGGCTCTCAGAGCTTTACTGCCACCGTGCACGACGCCAGCAATCCGGCGGTGACGTGGTACGTAAACAACAGTCTTACCGGGGATAGCACTATTGGCACGATCGTCGACGGAGGCTCTGGCTCGGCCTTGTACACGGCGCCCGCCTCAATTGCGACGCAAATCGTGGTCACGGTGAAAGCCGTTTCGCAAGAGGATTCGACCAAGTCGGCCAGCGCGTCGGTCACGCTGAGGCCGGTGAGCATAACCATCAATCCGCCGTCGGCCTCACTTGGCGCAGGCGGATCGCAACCTTTCACTGCGCAGTTGCAAAATGCCTCTGACCCGACTGTAGTGTGGTCGGTTGCAGACTCGCTGGGGGGCACAGATCCAGCATTGGTTGGCTCAATCTCGAACACTGGGGGATACGCCGCTCCCGCTGTCATCACTTCTCAAACCAGCGTGACGGTCAAGGCCGGCTCGCAGCAGGATCCCACCAAATTCGCCACCGCCCAGGTGAGCTTGAATCCACTCACGATTACGGTGTCGCCCGGCACCGCGACAGTTGGGGCGAAAGGCACCCAACCGTTCAGTGCAAACGTTCTCTACACCGCTAACACCGCGGTGACCTGGGACGTAGATGGTACTCTCGGCGGCGACATAAATAGCGTGGGATCAATCTCCCCTTCAGGACTCTATACAGCTCCCGACACTGTCAGCAGTCCGACGCAGCACACGATCAGGGCTACCTCGCAAGCCGACGGAAATAAATCAGCTACCGCAGACATCACACTCAGTCCGGTGGTGGTTGCGGTCTCTCCCAAGACCGCGACCGTGGCGATTACAAAGACCACGCAACTCACCGCGAACGTGCAATACAGTGATAACCCCGGCGTGAATTGGAAAGTGAACGGCGTAGACGGTGGTGATGACACCAACGGCCATATCAGCGCAGCGGGTTTGTATACTGCGCCGGCAACGGTACCGTCACCTGCTACGTTTTCCGTGACCGCTATCTCGCAAGCTGATCCGAACCAGTCGACTCGGCGGACGTGACCATTTCAGCCGCCACCGGTAATAGCTTTTACGTTGCAACCACCGGCAGCGATAGCGCCGCTGGAACTTTTGCCGCTCCCTGGAAGACCATCGCACACGCCGCAGCTGCCAGCAGCGGGGTCAAAGCCGGGGACAGCGTATACGTCCGCGGTGGGATCTATAAAGAGTCGGTAGTATTCGCCATCTCGGGCTCGGCTGCGGGGGGGCCGATTACTTTTCAAAGCTATCCCGGCGAGAGCGCGATTATCGACGGTACCGGAATCGCTGCGCTCTCCAACCCACACGGCCTGATCCACATCGACAGCCGAAGCTACCTGACCATCAGCGGTTTCGAAATCCGCAACTATCAGACTTCAAGCTCCTCTCTGATCCCGGCGGGAATTTGGATCACAGGCACCGCCGGCAACATCCAGATCCTGAACAACAGTGTGCACGACATCAAGACGTCTTCAGAAGCAAACGGACAAGCCTACGGAATCTCAGTCTATGGCACCGCCAGCACGCCGATTGACACCGTGACCATCGACGGCAACCAGGTGTTCAACCTGAAGACCGGAGGTAGCGAGTCGGTGAACGTGGACGGCAACGTCACCAACTTCACCATCACCCACAACACCGTTCACGATAATGACAACATCGCGATTGACGCCATCGGATACGAAGGCGTCTCCTCCAATGCCGCTCTCGACTTTGCGCGCAACGGCGTAATCAGCGACAACATCATTTACAACATCAGCGGGATTAACAACGCTGGAGAAGGGAACGACTACGACGCCAACGGCGTCTATGTCGACGGTGGCTCGCAGATCTTGATCGAGCGCAACCTGATCCACAATGTGGATATCGGCATTGAGGCCGCTGCCGAGCACAAAGGCAAGACATCAAGCTTCGTGACCATTCGAAACAATATTATCTATGCCTCGAATTCCATCGGCATCAGCATCGGTGGTTACGACAGCAACCGCGGCGGCACTGATCACTGCACCATCGTCAACAACACGCTCTACGGCAATGACACCCACAACACCGGCAGCGGCGAATTTCAGATTCAGTACTACGCCACGAATAATGTTTTCAAAAACAACATCGTTTACGCGACCTCCCAGGCCCTGCTGGTGGATAGCTACACCAGCAGTTCCGCCAATCCGGTGGACATAGATTACAACCTATATTTCTCACCGGCTTCGTCGGGCAAATTCGTCTGGGGCGGCACGACACGCACGGGACTCTCAGCCTTCCAGAGTGCAACCGGAAAAGATACCCACTCGCAATATCTGAACCGGCTGTTTGTGAATCTCGGAATATTCGATCTGCACGTTCAGCCGCCATCGCCCGCCGTCGACTCGGGAATCGACCTGACGCCCAACGTGAACGGCGCTACCGACCTCGCCGGGAACCCACGCATTCAGGGTACGAACATCGACAAAGGAGCTTACGAGCAATAGCGCACACCTTGTGTTCCACCAGCAATTTTAAAACCTTGTCATTCTGAGCGTGGCGAAGAATCGCTATTGCTACCCCAACACCATCCGCGAAAGTGGATGATCTACATCACTCGAGGAGAACCCGTGCGCCCCAGCTATGTTGTAATTCTGGCCAGCACTCTCATGCTCAGCTCATCCGCACCCTCCCGCTCAAGCTAGATCATGTAGGAATTTGCGCCTACGACCTGCAATCGTTGCAAGACGCTTTCGCCTCTGTCGGCCTGCGCGCCGAGTACGGGGGCGCTCACGCCACCGGAGGCACGCACAACGCGTTGCTGGGATTCGATGACGGCCCCTACCTCGAGCTGATTGCCCTACAGAAGCCGGGCCCGGTCGCGGATGACCGCTGGAATACCCTAAAGCCGGGCACGTCGCATGCGTGCTTTTGGGCCGTTCACATCGACGACCTTAAGGGGCAGGTAGACGGTTTCGGGATGCGAAGCTGGAAACCAGCGATCCTCAGCCGGGGAGCCGCAAGAAACCAGACGGCACGGTGCTGCAATGGCAAACCGCGGCCACACCGGATGACAAAGGCGGCGACATTCTTCCTTTTGCCATTCAGGACATTACCGCGAAGCTCGCGCATTCAGCCTTCCACTAGTGTGAAGGGAAGCGAGTTGACGGGCGTCACACGGGTTGTCATCGGCGTGAACGAGTTGAACGCGGCAATCGCGCTCTACCGCCGTGCCTACCATTTGGGCCAGCCGAAACTCGCGACTAACGACAATTTCGAGGCGAAGTTAGCCTACTTCCAGGGGTACGGCGTGGTGCTGGCATCCCCGGTTTCCAAAGATTCGTGGCTCTCTGAACACCTCCGTCAATTTGGACAAGGACCAGTCGCATGCTGCTCGGCGCAAAGAGCACGAAGAGATTGAAGACCGCACTCCCCTCGTGGGAAAAACCTTGTGGTTCGGCTCGGAGGTTCTCTGGTTTCCACCCGAGAAGCTAGAAGGCGTCCGGCTGGGAGTAATTTCGGAATAAGTTTGGTGGACCCGAAGGATGGTTCAACCGCGGTTACGTTGGTTTGGTCGGGTTTGCGTGCCGTTGGGATATTTTACCGAGAGCAGATCCCAAGCATGCCCGACGTCCTCGAAAGACTAAAAGTCCTGATCGATTCCTCCACGCCCATTGTGGTGATGGAAACGGTGGAAGAGATGCGCGTGGTGCGACTGGTGCGAGCCGCATGTTCCGCCCTCAACCTCGCAACCTTCGAGTGGAGTATCGCCAGCGGCCTGGCGCGCTGCGGCGTCAATCACCTCATCCCAGACTTGGAAAGTCCGATCCCCGCTGGAGGCTATCAAGGCTCTGCTCCGAGGCATGCCCCGGAGCAGGATACGCAGGCTCTGTACAACAGCCGCGAGCCCGACCAGATGCTCAGCAACCTGCAAGGCATCAGCATTGAGGCGGTATTCATCCTGAAGGATTTGCACCGCCATCTCGACAGCCCGGTCGTGGTGCGGCGCCTGCGCGATGTCGGCCAGCAGTTCTCCACCAACCGTCGCACCGTGGTCCTTACTGGACCGAAAATCGAAATTCCGCCTGAACTTCGCGGCCTGGTGGAGTTTGTGGAGTTACCTCTACCCGACCGCACTCGCCTTCGCCAGATTATTGACGAAACCCTGGTGCGCGTGGGAAAAACCCGCACCTTGCAGCGCAAACTCAATGGCGAGGGAATGTCCGCCATTGCCGAGAACCTTCGTGGACTGACGGAAGAAGAAGCCGAGCGCGCTATCTCACAAGCACTGGTGGCGCGCTATGCCCTTTGTCCGGAAACCGTAACCGACGTTCTCGCCGCGAAAAAGGATCTGCTGCGCCGGTCAGGGATGCTCGAGTTTGTTGATGTCTCCGAAGATATGGCCGCGGTTGGCGGCTTCGAGAATCTAAAGGCATGGCTCCAACCGCGGCGCGGCGCATGGCAGGATGCAGCTCGGACCTTCGGACTCGACCCGGCTCGAGGCGTCATCATCCTTGGAGTGCAGGGGTGCGGCAAGAGCCTCTGCGCACGAGCCATCGCTGGCGAGTGGCAGTTGCCCCTGGTGAAATTCGACACCGCGGCTGTCTTCGACAAGTACATCGGCGAAACTGAAAAGCGGATTCAGAAGTTGTTTCGCGTGGCCGAAGGCCTTGCTCCATGCGTGCTCTGGATCGATGAACTGGAAAAGGTTTTCGCTGGAGCCGGACCAGACTCGGCATCGGTAGACGCCGGAGTCTCCTCGCGCATCCTCGCAGCCTTCCTTTCCTGGATGCAGGATCGCAAAGCTCCGGTCTTCGTCGCCGCCACCAGCAACAATGTCAGCGCACTGCCGCCCGAGTTGATCCGCAAGGGCAGATTCGACGAACTGTTCTTCGTCGATCTTCCCGGACAACAAGAACGCAAACAGGTTCTGACCATTCATCTGACCAAACGCAAGCGCAATCCCGCCGACTTCGACTTGGAGAAGATAGCCATCGCCGCAGCCGGCCACTCCGGCGCCGAAATAGATGCCGCCGTGCAGACTGCTCTATACTCCGCCTTCGCCGAGGGCCATGAATTGAGCACCAAACATCTGCTCGATGCGCTAGCCCATACCGTGCCGCTGTCCACCACCCGCGCCGAAGAAATAGAAGAACTGCGCTCCTGGGCAAGGACCAGGGCGGTACCCGCTTCAACCACGCAGCGCGATTAAATTGTCCCGAAAACCCTCCTCCTCGGAGTTCCGTAGGGACAACATAAGCCTATCCGGGGCGGAAGCTCCGGGTAAGCTCTCCAGTTCGAACCCTGATCTTTTACCTCCTGACCAGAGATTCTCCGACCTTGCCTGATGCCCGTCAGTCACGGGTTTGGCAAAATGTGGAACCTACAGTGAGTCACCGGTGTCACTGACACTATCGGCATTCTCTATGTCTTCCGCTCCTGAAGCCTCCGACAGCAATGGACTAAAACACGTTGCCACCGTTGTCTCAGGTCTTGTCGTAGCCTTCCTGACCACGGCCATCCTCATCCCTATGGTTCAACCACGGCCTCCGGTGAGACCTGCGGGAGTAATCGCCAAAGCCATGGCCGTGTCACTGGTCGTAGCCGCGGTAACGCTCGGCACGGTCTGGCTCGCGTCCTTTCTCGCGGGGATTCGAAGTGACCAGCGAGTACGTGCTGCGGCGGCATTTACATCAGTGTGGTTCATCCCACTAATCGTGTTTGGAGACCAGCGATCGTCGCAGGTGGTGGAAGCTTGGATTGGTATTTCGATTCAGTTTGCGTGCCTGGGCGTTCTGCTTAGCAATACGATACCCAGCCTACCTACGGGCGGTGGGCACCAGCCATCCCCAATTCCTTCGTTCGAAGCTCTGCGACGGCCAGGCAATTTCCCGGGACGCTCTCATCGCATCTTTCTGCGCCCTAGGCGGATTGTGCGCGGTCTTCACCTGGCGAGTACCGCTGGCTCAAGGATTGTTCCTGATTTCTGCCATTGCATTGCTGCGACGAAGTTGGCGCATGCTTCGCGATTCGCCAGCTCCGCAGAAATTTCCGGTCAACCAGCTGACATACCGCGCGCTGGCGGTAACTCCAATCCTGCTGGTGATCCTTGCTTGGTTGCCGCACCGAATGGGGCATGGCACTGGAAGTGTCAAGCCAGTGGGGGATTCGGATAGCGCCGGCGAAGCGAAGCGTCCCGAGCAAATGGGTCTGGCCAACCGGGCAGCTTCAGCGATCCTCGACCAGGTGTTTCCCGGCGTTGTGCTCTATCCCGTGGTGAAATCGAGCGTCAGGCTGATCGCTCCACCAGCACAGGTGCTACAGGAGATTTCCAACGCTCCCAGCAAGACGTATCGCATCCCATTCGATGGTGTGTACTGGTTTTGGCGAGCTCCAGCGCAGGGTCCGCCCGACACCGCCGTGGTCCAGCAGGGCAACCCGTCGAAGCTGATTTTTCGCTCGACCGATGGATCTCAGTTAGAGATGGAGGCCCATCAGCATCTGGGTTCTGAGGTCTCACTGGGGTGTTGCTCGGCCATTGAGATCGTGATTGAGAATGCAGACGCACATCCTGAATCGATTGGGGTTGAATTGGCAATCAGCAACTCAAGGTTGGCCGGCAAGCCGTCACAGTCGCTCGGGATCCTTCCACTGACATCACAAGCCGGACAAACCTTGAAATTCAGAATTCCGTCACGGACTAAACTGCAGATCTTTGATGAGTTGACGGTTCGGTTCCGCATGAATTGGTGGCGCGGCAGCCAAAGCGCCAGTATTGCCATCCAAAGCTTCGCCCTGGTACCCAGGGGGTGAGTCGCGGAGTTCTAAGCTATGCCGGCGTGAATTCCGAGACCTTGGGCAACCTGACGAAGTCGTTTATCCCTGGTCCATAGAAGCGTCGGTGAACTGATCAGGACAGAGGCTATCAGGTGTGCGTCGACCAGACCGATTCCGAGGCCGTGCAGACGTCGCGTTTCAATGGTTAGCCGCACTTCACTCAATTGCGCGACGCGTACTTGCGGCAATAGATCCATCAATGCGAGCGTCTTACCGCGGTCACGGACTGAACCTAAAGCAAGTTCCGCGATGATAAATGGATGGATCGCAATGTTGCCTTGGTTAAGAAGCTCACGCATCACCTTGCTTCCCGAGCGAAGGTGCTCGATCCAGATCGACGTATCGGCGAGAATCAAGTCGGCTTCACACTGCGCCGTGGAATACTGTTCAGTTCCGGCATGGTGCCTCCCAGGGCGGCCAATCTGCGGGCGCTTTCGCGTTCGATGAGGGCCTTGAGGGCTTCACGAATCAATGCCGTTTTCTCTGCCACGCCAGTGAACTCCTGAGCGATGCGTACCAGTTCGTCATCAAGTGCTACTGTCGTTCGCATATCCAACTCCAGGCACTAATTATAGCATCAGATGATGTCGTAAAAAATGCCTGACCTCGGGTCGTCAAACCACTGAACAGTACAAGAACTTACCTCCTGATTCCAAAGCAGCTACAGCTGATGATCCTAGGTCGTGCGCTATACTTTTGCTGACCGCTTCGGACCCGCCGTTCCCGTCTGAAACCAAGGTTTCCGCTACTAAACCTCAGGAGAGTCTTCGTTCATGACCCTGCGCTGGATGTGCGCCTTGCTGCTTGCTGCTCGATTTCTATCCGCCCAGACAACACCGGAACCGGCGCTCATGGGATTTACCTCACAGAGTTCTCCCGCCCAAGTTGTAGTTGAGAAGAAGTTTCGCGACGGCATCGTGACCAACAATATTCGCGAGAACATGCGCCGGTTGTCGGCGCGGCCGCACCACGTGGGTTCTCCCTACGATAAAGACAATGCGGAATGGATCCTCGCCCGCTTCAAGGATGGGGATTCGATGCGCGCATCGAAGTGTTCAGGCCCTGTTTCCCACGCCTAAAGAGCGATTGGTAGAGATGGTCGGACCCACCAAATATCGAGCCAAGATGCAAGAAGCGATCTTGCCATCGATCCGACGAGAAATCAAACCGCGGAGCAGCTCTGACCTATAACGCGTATTCAGTCGATGGAGACGTGATTGCGCCGCTGGTCGACGATGTATGATGGCAACCGCGAAGACTATGAGCAGCTTGACCGGCTGGGTATTTCAGTGAAGGGCGCCATCGTGATTGCGCGTTATAGGGCGGCTGGCGCGGTATCAAGCCGAAAGTTGCGGGTGAACATGGAAGGATCAGCAATGACCGGTCAGCGATGGCAACGCCAGCGGTCGGCGAGGTGACGACGCCGATGACGCGCGGCATGAAGGGCAACCGGCGCTTGCGACCGGCATCGAAAGGCCTTCGGCCTGCAGCCGGCGCTTGCGCTCTTCCAGCAGCGCCATCAGCGCCCCGGCGCCGGCCGGCTCCAGATTGTCGATGACGATCTGGTAGTTGGATTTGCCGGGATAGGTGGTGAGCTTGCCGGTGGCGATCACCTCCATCCCTTCCTCGGGGCGGAATTTCAGCCGGCTCATCGTGCCTTTCCAGACCACGGCATCGAGCCGGGCCCGGTCGTCCTTCAGCGCGAAATAGGCATGGCCGGAGGAATGCGGGCCGCGATAGCCGGAGATTTCGCCGCGCACCCGCACATTGCCGAAGACGTCCTCGACCGTGCGCTTCAGCGCGCCGGAAATCTCGCTCACCGTGTATTCGGTGGCGTTGGTGCGTGATTCGGATGTGCTTCGCTCATCGGCGATTGGGGGACTGGTTGCGCGCCCGCGTCAAGGCGGCTGAAATCGGCCCGCTATGTCATAGCGCGATCTTAAGTCGCGATTTGATTTGAGTTAGCGGCGGCAAAGAAGCTGGCCAAGGACGCATGAGCGCACGCGCACAACGGCAGCCCATTGACGTATCAGGTCACACTGACCGTGCTGGCGCTTGCCGTTTTCGCGCTGGTCATGGTCGTCGGATTTGGCTTCTACGCCGCCGTGCAGGCCGACCACGTTTCGCTTGAGCGACAAAAGATATTCTTCGCCAATGGCTTGCAGGACCAGATCGCTGCCGTGGAGCGCGAGCAGGAAAGTGTCTCGGTCTGGGACGATTCCGTCATCAACGCCAAAGCCGGCAACCAGGACTGGATGGCCGAGAACCTCAGCGTCTGGATGTATTCCTACTACGGCCACAACCGCGTCTACGTGCTGGATGAGGCCAACCGTCCCATCCACGCCATGCATGAAGGGCAAGGTGGCGCCGGCATCCGTCTATGGCGAGGACGAGCCGGCGCTGCTGCCGACCATCGAAGAAGCTGCGTCGGCTGATCGCGCCGGCCGCCGAACGAGACCGACCGGCGGCCCGGCCAAGATGGTCGCCGAGGATCTGGTGTCGCTCGGCGGCAAGCCGGCCATCCTCAGCGTCATGCCGCTGGTGCCGAGCTCCGGACCGCGTCACCCAGGCGCCGGGCAGCGAATATCTGCATGTCTCCGTGGAGTTCATCAACGATGCCGTTATCGGCAAGATCGCCGAAAAATATCTGCTCGACGGCGCGCGCCTGCTGCCGTCTGTCGCAGCCGGCCGGCTCGGCCGCCATTCCGCTGATGGACTTCGCGCGGCGTCATCCTCGGCTATATCGGCTGGGATCAGGAGCGTCCCGGCCTGACGCTGATGCGCAAGGCCGGCCGGCATTGATCGCCGGTATGCTGCTTGCGGCGAGCGTGCTGGCATTTCTCTTGCGGCGCCTGCGCCGCGACTTCGACGGCGCTGCAGGCCAGCGCAGGAAGCGCAGTATCTTGCCTTTCACGATACGCTGACGGGTCTGCCCAACCGGGCGCTTTTCGAGGATCGGCTGCGACGGGCCTTGCTCACGGCCGGGCGCGATACCGGCAAGGATGGCGCTGCTCTATCTCGACATCGATCGCTTCAAACATGTCAACGATACGCTCGGTCATCCCGGCCGGCGACGAACTCGTGCGCCAGACAGCGGCCAGGCTGCAGCAGGACGATCCGCGAAATCGACACGGTGGCGCGGCTCGGCGGCGACGAGTTCGCGATCATCCTGGTCGATATTCGCGACATCAGGGCAGCCGAGGATATTTCGGAGACGGCTGCTGCGGAAATTGCAGGAGCCGTTCCGGCTGATGGACGACCAGGTCTTCGTCAGCGCCAGCATCGGCATAGCCTTGGCGTCGGGCCCAAAAGTCGATGCCGACGATCTGCTGCGCAAGGCCGACATCGCGCTCTACGAGGCCAAGAAGAACGGCCGCGGCCGCTATCAGGTCTTCGCCGGTGACATGGACGACCTGTTGCTGCGCAAGCGCAAGGTCGAGAACGCGCTCCGCCGCGCCCTCCGTGGCGGGACCGGGATCAAGCTGGCCTATCAGCCGATCTTCGCCGCGGACGGCCGGACGATCGTCGGCGCCGAGGCGCTGATCCGCTGGGCGCACGAGATCCATGGCGCGCTGCCGCCGCAACAGTTCATCGCCATTGCCGAGGAACGCGGCATGATCGGCGAGCTTGGCCAATGGGTGCTGCTCGAAGCCTGCCGCTTTGCAGTCGACACGCAATTGCCGTGGGTGGCCGTCAACGTCTCGCCGCTGCAGCTGCGCGACGCAGGTTTTGCCGGGCAGGTCGCGTCGATCCTCGCCGAGACCGGCCTGCCGCCGGCGCGATTGCAACTCGAGATCACCGAAAGCGTGCTTCTGGAAAATAACGACACGACCAGGACGGCTCTGGAGGCCTTGCGCCGATCGGGCGTTGGCGTGGTGCTCGATGATTTCGGCACCGGCTATTCATCGTTGAATTACCTGCGCCGTCACCTCATCGACAAGCTCAAGATCGACCGTTCCTTCGTGCGCCTACTCGACGAAGACTCCAGCTCCGCCGCGATCGTCAAGGCGTTGATCGACCTGGCGATAGCGCTCGATGTCGAAGTCACCGCGGAGGGCGTCGAGACCGAGGAGCAAAAGGCGCTGCTCGTCGGCATGGGGTGCCATCAGTTGCAGGGTTATCTGCTCGCGCCGCCGATCGAGCCTGCCCAGTTGCTGCTCTTGCCTGGCCTGTCGCCCATTCAGAGTGGCCAGCGTCGATGCGCGCGTAACTCTGTCCTACCAGCCCGGCAGGATCTGGTTCGGCTTGGTCCGCTTCATCTTGGCGAAGGCGAGTGCCGCGAAGTCGAACGTTCCCGTCTCCTCGCCGAGCGGCACCGAGATGTTGTCCAGGCTTTCCGAGATGTGGCGGGCAAGCGCATCGACGATCTCCGGCCGCGAGGTCTGGCCGCGCATGATGCCGATGCGGCAGTCGGGCAGGGCGCCGAAGCCGTCGGCCTCGCCCAGCACCCGCATGCCGGGCCTGAGCGCGCATTCCGGCAGCACCGAGATCGCCAGGCCCGAAAGCACGGCGGCGGTGATGACGGTCGCCGAGAAACTGGTGAACAGGATGCGATAGTCGCGGTTCTGCTGGTCCAGCACATCGACGGCGGCGCGCCGCCAGATGCAGTTCGGCCGGCCAAAGGCCATCGGCAGCGTCTCCTGTTCATGCGTCGCATGGTTGGCCGAGCTGACCCACAGCAGCGGCTCGCGCCGCACCACTTCCGACTGGCCGCGCACATCGTTGTGCGTCACCAGCGCCAGGTCGAGATTGCCGCGCTTGATGTGCTCGACCAGCCCCGGCGTCGGCTCGCAGATGACGGTCAGTTCGACGCGCGGGTTGGAGCGCGTGAAGCGCGCCATGATCTCGGGCAGGAAGCGGTCGGCATAGTCGTCCGGCGTGCCGATGCGGATGGTGCCTTCGAGCCGCTGGTCGTCGAAGGCGGCGAGCGTTTCGCGGTTGAGGTAGAGCAGCCGCCTTGCGTAGGAGAGCAGCTTGTCGCCTTCCTCCGTCAGCCTGTTGCTGCGCCCCTCCTTCTCGAACAGCGGCTTGCCGATCCGCTCCTCCAGCCGGCGCATCTGCATCGACACCGCCGACTGGGTGCGGTGCACCTCTTCGGCTGCCCGCGTGAAGCTGCCGGTATCGGCAATCGAGATGAAGGTTTGCAACTGATCGAGATCGAGCGGCGCTTTCATCGGTATAATCCATCACTGATGTTGATGCTAAGGATTAGAAACATTCGTTGGATTAATCAATCGGCCGATGGCAAATTGCCGACGTCCACATGAAGGCATGTGAATCGAAGCCGGAACGGCCGCTGTTCGCCAGCGCCGATCGCTTGGCTTTGTCCGCTCGAAACTGAAGGAGACTGACATGACCACGATCGATTTCGCCACCGAGACCTCGCGCATCACCTCGCGTCCGGCCGTTGCGATGCGCGTGGCCAATACCGTCTTCAATTTCTACCGCGCCTGGAAAAACCGTCGCGCCTTCTACCGTCTTGGCGAGATGTCGGACGCCGAGCTCGCCGATATCGGCCTGACGCGCGCCGACCTGCATGTCGCCATCGACGTGCCGTTCGGCCGCGACCCGACGGCGATGCTGCGCCGAAATCGCCAGCGATCGCGTGGAAACGATCGAGGACATCGCCCGCAAGGTGGCCTGATCGGCTGATTTTCGGTCCTGTTGAACCTTTTCAGGGCTCAGCGCGACCAAGGTTCTGCAGGCTCCCCACTCCCTGCCGGTTCCCGCCGGCCTGCCTGCACGTTGCCCGGTCCTC
>CAWGQZ010000058.1:0-58809 GCA_963824805.1 uncultured Acidobacteriaceae bacterium
ATCTTCGGGTAGCTGCTTGCCGGGGAAGAGTGTTGCTGCGCACCCATGCGTCCAGGTTGGCAATCATCGCTCGCCAGAAGTATTTGACAGGGAGCGGCGACTGAGGCTCTTGCCCAAGTAGATCCTGTTTTCCTTTTTCCGGAGGAAATGGCCCGGAGAAATGTTGGAGCCCGGTGAAGTGATAGATGCGAACATTGTCAGAAATCGGCGCATCCTTTGTTCCGTCAAGACTGATGTGAATGAGCGCTGCCGCCCGTCCCCAATATTCGTAGGACGTATTAGAGAAAAAAATCTTGGGCACTACTTTTTCCGCGGTGGCGCGGTCGAGCAGCCCACCTGCTGCCCCGGTGACGGGATCTTTTTCGGGTTGGTCGGTAAATGGAGGTATGTCGGTCGGAAAGAAGACGGACGAAGTAGGCTGTGCATCGCGTGAGGGCTGGGCGAATCGATAGTTGAAACTCCCGCGCCCAGCGCCGGCGACGTGGGCAAGAACACCATCCAGCGCGATTTTTCCGTCCTCGTCGGCGTTGAATCCCTGATAGAGAAAATCGCGCAGGAATCGGCCGTTCTGCGAGATTCCTTCCCCATAGACGCGTACTGCCGGAGTGATCGCATCCGGGTTATGTTTCGCATACGACGCAAAGTCACGTATGGCAGCAAAACCGCCGCCAGCCACCTCCGGGTCAGCCACGACGTACACGTACTCGTAGATCTTGCCGGGCTGGAATCCGCCTTTAAGGTGAATATGCCGATCGCTGGGCGTGAGTTTGCCGTTGACGTTATGGGCAAACTGCCATTCTGCACGGGGAATAGGGGTTCGCGGAGAATCACGTGAATCGCGCACCGTCAGTACGTTGCGCGGATCATTGGGTGCGGCGGCCGGGTATTCGCTCCCCCCAATGTTCCCGACAATAAGGTGTCCCAAGGGAATCTCGGGCAAAACCGTCGAAGGCATAAGGTCGCCGCGCAGCAGCCCGGCGATGGTTTGTCCCTTTTCTTTCGCAACCGGAGCATAGAGCCGAAGGGCATCGGCTCCAACTGCGTCCCATTGCCAACCGAGGGTCACTATGGTGAAGCCGTTGCGAAGCAACCATGAATCTCCTGCATCGTTGGCCAGATCCCAGTCGCCGCCGTCGACCAGGCTCAAAATGCGCGCGCGCCCGCGGTTGGGAACTTCCAGGATCATCGAGCCATTCCCCTTGCGGGTATCCTGGGGACGGACGGCGATGAAGTCGGAAGAGAATTCGACCTCGCCGTTTTTGAGGTTGACGGCATTGCTAAGATCGACAATACGAAGGTTATGGCGATTGACGACAGGCAGCGCGAACCGGACTTTTCCCTTAATGCGTTCGTAGGACCCGGCATTTCCAAATGGAGTACTGTGAAGGACGTCAGTTCGGGAGATGATCTCAACGCCAACTACGCGCGCGTAGAGCGGCGTACAGGCTACCGCCAACAAGACGAGCAAACCCCACCGTCGCATGCGCCGAAGCATACCATGCCGATGATTCAGCGAATGATCGACTCGCCCGCTTTACCTTCCGTTGATGAATACAGGGCACAACATTGCGGAAAGAGTACGGTCCATTGACATCTGAGAAACAAAGTCGAAACCGTTTTTGTGCCCTTGACTCAGGGTGCCGGACATAGGTAGCCCTCTATCAGTTCAGTTTCCCGCTCGTTACGAGACTTCCATTCCCCAAATTTTCATGCGCGTTTGTGAACGCCGTTCTTGAAATTGCTGAGCATTTGATCGCAGGTCCGCATGGTGAAGGCGACGATTGGCATGGTTGTGGTCTTGTCGGTGCAACTGGGAAATATGCTGGCGTCACAGATGTAGAGATTTGTGACGTCGTGCGTCTGGGCCCATTTGTTGGTGACCGAGGTCTTGGGATCGCTGCCAAACCTGCAAACACCGGTCTCGTGCAAACTGGTTCCCGGGCGGTTGGGCTCGCTGTCGGCTCCCCACAACTCACCGCCCATCGCCTTGAACAGATCGATCATGACCTGTTTCGAGTGTTCCCACATCAGCAGTTCGTTTTGGCCCCACTGAAAATGAAAGCGGAGTTGGGGAATCCCGAAAATGTCTTTCTTCTCGGGATCGATATCCACGTAGTTGGTAGGGCTGGGAAGAGTGGGAGCCTGTATAAGAGCACCCACCGAAGTCGGGTAGTAGCGCTTTATATCGCGCTTGTATTTCGTTCCGAAGCCCTCGATTTGGCCATAGTATCCGGGAAAATCTCCGCAGCCGCCGCCCATATACACGGAATAGCCGCGAATAAATTTTTCTTCCTTAGGACTTTTCAGATTCTGCCAGCGCGGCATCCAGGCAACGGTCGAATCGGCAATATCGTCCGGAGTGGCGGGTTGGCCCAACAACTGCGGCAAATATCCATATCCAGGAGAGCCGTAGAGGTGATCGCACAGATTGCGCCCAAGCTGTCCGCTGGAATTTGCGATTCCAGTTGGCCAGTGGCGCGACTTCGAATTCAGCATGATATGTGCGGTCTCGACGCAAGAGGCAGCGAGCACTACTACCTTGGCGTAAACTTCCACATCTTTCTTCGTGGAACGGTCGATGTAAGAGACCCCTTTTGCCATTCCGCTTTCATCGACAATTACGCTTCGCACCAAGGCATTGGTAACCAGTGTCAGGTTCTTGGTGGCTTCAGCGTCGGGGATTGTGAACCATGTGGGAGAAAAGAACGATCCGACATCGCAACCACGGCTGCAATTCCCGCAGTAGTGACAGGCGGGATGACCGTTGTGAGCCGTGGTCAGCTGGGCGCAGCGGTCGGGAAGGTAGGGCACTCCGATTTTCTCGCCGCCCTTCTGGATAATGTAGTCAAGGCAGCGCCACGGCATGGGCGGCAGATACTCCCCATCCGGATTGCTCGGCCGGTTCTGAATAGTGCTGGCCACTCCCATGTAGCGTTCGGCCTTGGAAAACCAGGGGGAGATCTCCGCGTAATCGACCGGCCAGTTTTCGCCAAAACCGTCAAGATCGGCAGCCTTGAAGTCGATGTCGCCGAAGCGGGCTGAAGATCGTCCCCAGAAATTGGCCTTGCCGCCTGTGCCCTTGCATCGCTTCCAGTACCAATCGGTTCCAGGCTCATTGGAGTACGCTACATCGTGCTCGAAGAGGTCGCTGCCTTCGCTGTATTCCGACTCCTCAACTGAATAGGGCTCCTGATGGGCTCTACCCTCCAGTCGCAAGGGATTACCGTATCCGCGGTATTTCAGATCGTAGACGTGGCGGTGGCGGCGATAGTCTTTCGCGGGATTGGTGCGCGGGCCAGAATTAATGGCACAGACTTTCAGCCCGGCTTCGCACAGAATCTTCATGGTGGTCCCGCCACCCGCGCCCGTGCCCACTACAATCGCGTCATAAATATTTGTCGCCAATGAATCGATCCTCTCTAGCGTTGCGCCGCGGCGGTAGAATCGGCCGGCCGGGGAAGGTGAGTGTGCTCGGGATCATTGGGATGTGCACATCCCGGCATGGATTCCCAAACGGTTCGAAGTCCCGGATAACCAATGCTCTCTAACCCGATCTTTGTGGTGTAGTAACCGACCACCGTGTAGTCGCGCATGAACTGGAAAAACGCCCGGCCGCTTTCGGTTGTGGGGGTGAATTTGCTCTTGTAGGCAAGTTCCTCGAGCAGGCCGTTCTGCTGCTCTGAAGTGCACTCCATGAACGTATGCCCGAACTCGGAGTGGCTGTGCGCGTTCATCCAATTGAGCCCAGCAAGGAAACGGTTTTGTGCCTCCTTGCCCATTTCAATCGCGTCCTGGGTCGAGCGGACATCACGAGACCCGCTGACAGGAACCCGATTCGCAACCATAAAGTCGATGAACTCGGCCACCCCCGCTTTCCTGGCTCCGGGGGTCTCATCTTCAGGAATGATCATGTCGGCGAGATGTTCGACCATCTGAAATTGCTGAGGAGTGAAAAATAAGGGCTTGTATGGTTCGGAAGAAGTTTGAGCAACGGGATTGGGCGTGTGGTCGTGACCGCAAGCAAACGCCCAGTTGCTGAAGCCTGGGAATGTGCTCGCTACTGAAGCGATGCCGATAAAACGAAGAATTTCCCGCCGTTCTACTCCCTGTCCGCCCACAGTCCCCCCTCATGTAACCGCTTTCCGATAGCGGTTTCATATTGCATTCATCGAATTACAGTGTCAAGCCGAATGTACTCCTCCGCGGGGTTTGACCTTCTCAAGGTCCCATGGTACTGATGCAGTACCGTGACCCGTATAGGCAATATCTGTGGAATAGCCATCCGCCTTGTGCTGGTAGCGCTTTCTATTTCTGGCAGCGCGAAAGAAACCCCTAAGAGTCTGTTTAACGGAAAAAATCTTGATGGCTGGCAACAAGTGGGTCCCGGCTCCTTCGTGGTGAAAGATGGCATGATGAAGACCGAGGGTGGGATGGGTATGCTTTGGTATACCCGAGAAAAGATTGGGCATGCCAAACTCCGCGTGGTCTTTAAGCTGACCGGAAAGGAGGCAGACTCTGGGGTCTTCATCCGCATCCCGCAAAAGCCGACCGAACCCTGGATGCCTATCAACCGCGGTTACGAAGTTGAAATCGGCGACTGGCCCGACGACTACTCTTGTACCGGCGTACTCTACACGTTTACCAAGGCGTTGGCGCGTCCGCTCAAGCCCAGCGGCGAGTGGAATACGCTCGAGATCACCATCGATGGGCCGCATACTGTGGTTTACCTCAACGCTGTAGAGGTCACAGATTTTACCGAGGGTCAGACAGTTCCACCAAAACACCCAGGCTCGATTGATCCGGATCGTGGGCCGCGGCCAGAGTCCGGCTACATCGGTTTGCAGAATCATCCCGGGTCCGAGGTCTACTTCAAGGAAGTGTCGGTTGAGCCCTTGCATTGAGACCAGCAAGCTACTGTCTCTGCAGCGCGGTGATAGCGATTGATTTGTAGCCTTTTAGCAACCGGGAAGGCCTGGTCATTTGCGATGTGGTTCGGAATGACAAATTACGAAATCGTCTTCAAACTGTGACGGCGCGGCGGCGCCGTCGACTTTCGCACCACCAAGCCTGTTTCCAGCCGGTAGTTCGATCCTTTTCGGCGCTTGAGTTTCAGGATTCTATCTAATGCTTCGAATGCCTGAATTCCCAGCTGTTCACGCGGAACGCTAATCGTGGTCAGGGGGGGACGCGACAAGAACGCGAAAAAAATATCGTCAATCCCGATCACAGAAACATCCTCCGGCACTTTGACCCCCGCCTCTTCAAGTGCGCTCATTGCACCCATGGCAATCAGATCGTTTCCGCAGAACATGACTGTCGGTATTTCGGCGCGGGACAAAACTTCTCGTACAGCAGAAGCGCCGGCGTCGACCCGATAGTTGCTCTCTAACACGCATACAGGTTTCAACCCCCGGGCGGTCAGTCCGGAGACCAGAGCATTCTTAATCGTCACGGCTGTTGAATTGTCGGCCGGTCCTGCAATTACCGCGCAGTGGCTGTGGCCCAACTCGACGACGTGCTGAATCGCCTGATTGATTCCTCGCTCATATTCGATACAGATATTCCCCACTAGCTTGTCGGCCGGGTCGGAGTTGAAAAATACCAACGGGATGCCGGCGTCGGTCAGCTCAGTTGTCAGGCTGCGTTCCACCGACGAGGTGATAATAGCCACGCCGCGGACGTCGCTCTCGCGCAGCTTGCGGATAACTGTCTTGGTGCGATCAAGATCGTATTCTGTGTTGCAAAGCAGCACATCAAATCCCCGGTTCCACGCCACAGCCTGAAACCCGCGAATGATCTCTGGAAAAAACGGATTTGCGATCTCGGAAATAACCAGACCAAAAAGGTCGCTGCGCCCGGTCGCCAGCCGCCTGGCGTGTACGTTTTTGAAGTAGTTGAACTCTTTGACGACTTCCAGCACGCGGCGTCGCGTGCCCTCAGAGATGTACTGGGTATTGTTTAGCACACGTGAAACCGTAGCCAGGGATACCCCAGCTCGTTTCGCGACCTCTCGCATCGTGTGGGCCATTTTGCTCGGCGATCTCTGTTTAACACCTTCCGGGGCGGCCACGCCCGCGGACGGATTTTGATGAACCTATCATGAGCGTGTTCCAAGCGTCACGTTGCTTGACAATGGGAAACCTGTCGGATAGTGTAAGGTTCCGTTCTGGAACCGGTTACATACATACCGTTCTGGCTAGCTTTGTGACGCGTTTTCTTGGCCGCCCCGACCTTCCGCAGGTACCTCTCTTCGCAGCCTTCGATCGGGCGCGACTGGTACCATACGCTACTCACGGGAAAGAATCAGCGTGACTACACCTACCCATTTTCTGCTGGATATCCTTCGGCAACCGGACGAAATGTCACAGGCTATCGACTATCTCACGGGACCGGGACATCACTCCCTTCGGGAGGCGAGCACCCTGGTGCGTTCCTCTCCCCATGTGTTCGTTACCGGCATTGGGGCTAGCTGGAACGCAGCTCTCAGCGCTGGCTCCCTGTTTCAACAGGGGGGATATCCGATTCAGCTGCAGGAAGCAGCCGAGTTGCTTCATTTCACCGCTATTCCCCGTGGCGCGGTAGTCGTTGCCATCTCCCGCACCGGCCGCAGTATTGAAATTATCCAATTGCTGGCTCAGGCAGAGGCCAGAGGGGCAAGGGTGATAGGCATCACCAATTCCGAGGACAGTCCGCTCGCCCGTGAATCTTCTGTTGCCATTACGATTCCAACCAAACTTGACCACGCCATTTCGGTGAACACTTATTCGACACTTGTGATTGCATCGAGTGCTTTGGCCAGTTCTGTCACTGCGGATTTCTCGGCGGTCGCCTCCTCGTTAGTTGACTTGATTCGTGAGGCGGGCCGTCGACTGAAGTCCTGGCAAGTCCAAGTGGACCAGTCGAGTTGGCTGGAGGTTGGCGCCTCCTACTACTTTTTGGCGCGTGGCGGCAGCCTAGGAACCTGCCACGAAGCCCGGCTGTTGTGGGAAGAAGGGGTCAAAATGCCTGCGTCGGCCATGAGCACGACCAATTTCCGCCACGGCCCTCAGGAAATTGTCCGCCAAGGAATGCGTTTTTGCTTATGGATCGATCAGTCGAAGATGCGCGACCAGGATTTATCGGTAGCCAGTGATCTCCGGGACTTGGGGGCTTCGGTCATGCTGGTGGGGGAGAACCTTCCGGAAGATGCTGGCGATCTAGTGTGCCAACTGCCGAAGGCGCCTTCGAACTGGCAGTTTGTGATTGATGTCGTTCCGGTCCAGCTTGCTGCGGAACGGTTGTCAAGAATGTCAGGCGTGGACTGTGACTCATTCCGGGTTTGCTCCTATGTCGTGGAAGACGAAAACGGGCTTCGTAAGAAAGCCGAGGTACCGCAGAATGCCGACTGAGCAGTGGCGGTTTCCGGCTTGGCTTGGGTATGCCATCCTGTGCACCTTATGGTGGGGGCTGTGGGGGTTCTTGTCCAAAATTGGGTCTGGAACCGCCAATCCCTTCCAATTGCAGGTGCTATTCACCCTGGGAATGTTGCCGGTCGCGCTGGGCATGCTGATGCAGATGCACTGGAAACTGGACCGTAACGCGGGGGGCGCTACCTACGGCATCTTGAGTGGCGTCGTCACTGGCCTCGGTACTCTCGGATA
The DNA here is from genome assembly GCA_963824805.1 of uncultured Acidobacteriaceae bacterium. Classification (GTDB taxonomy): domain Bacteria; phylum Acidobacteriota; class Terriglobia; order Terriglobales; family Acidobacteriaceae; genus DATBAT01. The sequence continues at coordinate 7,641 of CAWGQZ010000058.1, forward strand.
CTATGCAGCTCTGCATGAACAAAACGCCTCCGTCGTCACACCACTAACGGGGCTATTTCCTGTGCTCACGATTGTGTTGGCCTTCGTCGTGTTGCGCGAACGGCTGAACAAGGTGCAGTGGTGCGGAATGATTTTGGCTCTGGTATCGATCGTCGTGCTTTCGATCTGAGAAGAGAGTAATCATGCACTGGATGACTTACGCGGCCGTCGCGATTGCGCTATGGGGCATAAACGGATTGTTCATGAAGCTCGGAACCAATTGCGTCTCCGCCCGTTCCATGGTCATCTGGGTAACCGCTGGATTCTTGATTTTTTTGCCCTTTGTTTGGGGGTTCACTTCGCTTTCCGGCTTGAGCGCAATGGTTATCACGGTCGGATTGCTGGGCGGTTTCGTGAACGGATTGGGCAACTGGGCAGTGTTCGCCTCTCTGGAGCGAGGCGCAAAGGCAAGCGTCGCGATCCCCTTGACCGCGCTCTATCCGCTATTCACCGTGATGCTTGCAACCATTTTTCTCAAGGAACGGCCAACCTCTCTGCAATGGCTAGGTATCGCGCTGGCCGTAGCGGGGGGCGCGATGTTGTCTTACGAGCCGGTGACAATGCCCGCCCCGCAACAGGAGCAGGTTCCTTGCGGCTAGTAACGGTCGGCATTATCGGGGCCGGTAATGTGCTTTGGGCCTACCTTCAAGTGTTGGATCGTCTGGTTCCGCGGGGTCTGGCGCGACTTGGCCCGGTGTGCGCCCGGCGGCGGGAAAATTGGGCACAGCTTCAATCACGTCGTCCGGGAATCGATCTGGTCGCGGAGCCCGTTGAAGTGTTGCGCGGGGATGTAGACGTGGTGCTCATCATTACGTCACCGGAAAGCCATTCAGGGCTGGCGAAACAGTCGCTTGAACACGGTAAGCACGTCGTTGTAGAAAAACCCGCCGCTTCTACTCGATGTGAAGCCCAACAACTGGCACAGCTTGCGCAAGAGTGCGGCTTGCATTTGATGTGCGCGCCTTTTGTACAGCTGGCGCCTACGGTTCGAGCCCTTTGGGGAAGGTTGCAAGATGGAGCTATCGGCAAAGTTCATTCGGCTCGCGCCCTTTATGGAAACGCAGGATCCACCTGGGCCAATTGGTATCACGACGGAACTGTTAGCCCGCTGGCCGAAGTCGGTATCTATAACCTGAAGTCCCTGACCGCGATTCTCGGGCCGGTTGTGGAAGTACAGGCCGCCGAAGCGCTGGTGCAGGCCCAGCGCAAAATCGCTGGGGATTCGGTTGCCACTGCCGGCGCCGATGTCTCGCACGTAATCCTTAAGCACCAGAAGGGCGCTCTTTCATCGCTGGTCTCAAGCCATTGCATTCAGCGCTACCGACGGCCGGCGCTCGAGTTCTATGGGACCGAAGGGACAGCCAATCTGCTGGGAGACGACTGGGACCCGCGAGGCTTCGAGATTTGGCGAAACAACGCGGCCTGCTGGGAAGAGTTTGAGCCGATCGAACCAACGTGGTCGTGGGCAGACGGACTGGCCGAGATGGTGAATGCGCTGCGGGAGGACCGGCAACCACTTCACAACCTGGAGCACGACCTGCATTTGCTGGAAGTCATCGAGGCATGCGAACGCGCTGCCATGGAAAAGCGGGTCGTGGCAGTGCAATCGACATTTCCCGCTCTCGATCTTCATTTAGAGGAAAAACAGGACCGTCATCACCTTCACGACCACACGCGGCCGGCAGATGAGCAATAAACGACAATTCGCAGCCATCGGGCTCGACATTGGCGGCACCAAAATCGCGGCTGGCGTCGTGTTATGGCCTTCCGGTGAAATTCTTCGCCGAACGGTGATCCCTACCAGGCCGACGCGGGGTGGCGAACCAGTCCTTAGTGACACACTGGCTCTTGCCGCACAACTGAACGACTGGGCGCTAAAAGATGGAATTCAGATAAAGGGCATTGGAGCCGGCGTCGCCGAGTTGGTGGATTGCGATGGCAACGTCACCAGCAGTTGCACGATTCACTGGCGTGGCGTCCCGGTGCAGGAGAGACTCTCTGAAATTGCCCCGGCGCAGGTCGAATCGGACGTCCGCGCCGCCGCTTTGGCCGAAGCAATTTTTGGCGCGGGCCGACAGAGTCGCCTTTTTGTATATGTGACGGTCGGTACCGGCATCAGTAGTTGCCTCATGCAGAACGGGTATCCGCTCAAGGGCGCGAACGGCAATGCCATTACGCTGTCCAGCAGCCCACTGAGCACAGTGTGTACGCATTGCGGCGTGAAGCAGCATCCGGTTCTGGAAGAGTTCGCTTCCGGTCCAGCCATTGCGAAGCGCTTCGCAGCCGCCAAGAAGTCTGAGAACCACGCACAAGTCGGAGCAGCGGAGCACGTCTTCCATGCAGCCTCAAACGGAGACAATGTCGCCGCAGAAATCCTGACCTCGGCGGGCGAAGCATTGGGCGTCAGTACGGCGTTTCTGGCCAACGTGCTCGATCCGGAAATGATTGTGATCGGGGGCGGCTTAGGTCTAGCGGGCGGACTCTACTGGGACGCATTTCTAAGATCTTGTCGCGAGCACATTTTCGCCGACAACAGCCGGGGTCTTCCGATTGTCCGCGCGGAAATGGGAATTGACGCTGGGCTGGTCGGCGCCGCGGCCGGCGTTTTCGTTCAACAAAATACCAACAAGGAAAGCAATATTCATGGGACAAACCGGAAACATACTGGAACAAATTAAGAAGCACGGCATCGTCCTGGGCGACGGCGGATACCTCATTGAGCTGGAGCGTCGTGGCTGGGTCGACAGCGGCTCGGGACGCGAGAAAGTTGGAACGGGGAAGGGTAGCGGGCAATTTACTCCAGAAGTTGCCATTGAGCACCCCGATGCGCTGCGCGAATTGCATCGCGAATTTCTGAACGCCGGTTCCCAGGTTTTGCAGGCGCTTACGTTTTTCGGCACCCGAGAAAAATTAAATCGCGCGGGATTCGGAGGGCAAACCGAGGCCATCAATGCTGCCGCCGTGCGAATTGCTCGCGAAGTAGCGGCAGACAAGGCGTTGGTGGCGGGTTCGGTTTCGCGAACGCAACTTTTCGAGCGGGAAGGCCCGTCGGCTGCTGAGCATGTGCGAGAACTGATCTCCGAGCAGATTCGGTTGCTGGCGGACGCTGGAGTGGACTTTCTTATTCTGGAGACTTTCTTTCACTTGCAAGAGATGCTGATTGCCATCGAGTGCGCACGGGATAGCGGCCTGCCAATCATTGCCACCATGACCTTCCGTCCCAAACTTACCGAATGCTCCGACGGCCACTCTCCCGCCGACTGTGCTCGCGCCATGATGGATGCAGGCGCCGACTCAGTCGGAGCCAATTGTGAGCAGGAACCGGAAAGGATGCTGTCGATCGTTCGGGAGATGCGCAAGGCGGTGAGCGTGCCTATAGCCGCGCAGCCTGCCACGTTCCGAACCACCGACGCAACTCCCTGTTTTACCAAGCTTCCACAATTTCCCGACGAGATGGAAGCCATCCAACTTCCTCGTAGCGCGTTTGAAAATTTTGCCAAGCAGGCCACAGCGGAGGGTATCCAATTCCTGGGCGGCTGCTGTGGATGCAATGCTGCCTACATTCAGGCGTTCGCCCGTGGACTGGCTGCGAGTAAGAATTAGCCCCAAGCTTCGAACTGAGGAATTGACTGCATGGCAAGAAAAGGAAAAGTCACAGTTGGAATCATCGGCTCACAATTTGAAGCTGACATCCATGCTGCTTCTTTCAAAATTGCTTCGGAGGAGGCGGAAGTAGTTGCGGTCGCCTCGCCCACCCCGGGTAACGCGGCGAATTTAGCTAAGCGTTACGGCATTCCGCGAGCCTTCACCGATTATCGGGAAATGCTTAAGGAGTCCGACATCGAGATGGTCACGATTGCCGCGCCCAACGCGCTGCACGCGCAGATGACCATCGACATTGCCAAAGCGGGTAAACACATTGTTTGCGAGAAGCCTCTAGCCATGACGATCGAAGAAGGTGAGCAGATGATTCACGCCGCCCGCCAGGCCGGCGTCTTGCTCATGTACGCCGAGGAACTTTTCTTCACTCCCAAATATTTGAAGGCCAAAGAGATGGCCGACGACGGCGCATTCGGAAAAGTTCACCTGGTGAAACAGAGTGAAAAGCATTTTGGCCCGCATAGCCCCTGGTTCTGGGATGTGAACCGCAGCGGTGGCGGCGCACTCATGGACTTGGGCTGTCACGGTATCGCCTTCTGCTACTGGTTTCTCGGGCGTCCTGCGATTCAATCTGTCTACTGCCAGATGGGAACCTACGTCCATGGCGAAAAGACCCAGGGCGACGATGAAGCGTTTTGTATCCTTGAATTCGAGGGTGGTGCGCTCGGCATTGTCGAGGACAGTTGGTGCCGTCGTGGGAGGCATGGACGACAGGATCGAAGTTCTATGGCTCCGGGGGCGTAACCTACGCGAATCTGCACATGGGAAACGCACTTCCCACCTATAGCGAGAGTGGTTACGGATACGCGGTCGAGAAGGCGCCAAGTACGCAAGGCTGGAGCTATCCGGTTTTTGAAGAGTTATGGAACTACGGCTTTCCTCAGGAGATGGCCCATTTCTCACGATGCGTGCGGGGAAAAGAAAACCCGCAAGCAACTGGGGATGATGGGTTAGTGGTGATGAAAGCCTTGTACGCCGGCTACGCGTCCGCGGGAGAAGGACGAAAAATACAGCTGCCTTTTTCTCCGGGAAAGGTGCAAAAGCCCATTGACCTATGGTTTCAAGGGCCTCAATATCGCTCCGCGAGACTCAAGTGACAGCGTCCCGTTGACCGGAATGCGGCCTCTGATGACGCCATCTCCCCCACAAAGCACTACTGCCGATTGCGGGATGCTGCGCTACAATCAATTCGTTTGCCTCTGTAATCGTCACAAGGCGATTGCTGACGACAGCGGCACCGGCAGAGCAATTCTTCAATGAAAACCATTCCGAAGATGCGGCTTCGGTTCCTCTGGGCGGGATTGATCGTCCTCTCAGCGTTTGCAGTTGTGTGGCTGACCCAACGCGCGGCGACCGCAAGAAATTCTCCCCGACTGTCGTTCAACCAGACCATCCAGCCGATTCTTTCGGAGAACTGCTACGCCTGCCATGGTCCCGACCCGGGCGCGCGGAAGGCTGGGTTGCGTTTAGACCGTGCTGATTTTGCCTTCAGGCCCCACGACAAGTATGGTCCGGCTATCGTCCGAGGAAAACCAGACAAGAGTCCCTTGGTCCGGCGAATCGAGTCCGATGATCCCAAGGAACGGATGCCGCCTCCGGAAGCCCGCCACACCCTGAAGCCGGAGCAGGTTGCTCTATTACGACAATGGGTAAAAGAAGGTGCTGTTTACGAGGAGCACTGGTCGTTTATTCCTCCGAAGCGGCCACCGGCTCCGCAGCCGAAAAATCAGCACTGGGCCAAGACTCCCATCGACGATTTCATCCTCAGCCGCTTAGACAAGGAAGGTTTGGCCCCCTCGGAAGAGGCGGACCGCTCTACGCTGATTCGCCGGGTGACCTATGATCTTACGGGCTTGCCCCCCACGCCGAACGAGGTAGAGGCGTTCCTGGCAGACAACTCGCCAAACGCGTACGAAAAAGTTGTAGACCGCTTGTTGGCCAGTCCGCGCTACGGCGAACATCGGGCCCACTATTGGCTGGATGTCGCGCGCTACGGAGATACTCACGGTGTTCATCTCGACAACTTCCGCAGGATCTGGCCCTTTCGCGACTACGTTATCAAGGCCTACAACCGGAACAAGCCGTTTGACCAGTTCGTGAAAGAGCAACTAGCGGGCGATATGTTGCCGGGGAAGAATCTTGACACGCTGGTGGCGTCAGCGTTTTTGCGTGCCGGCATCAGTTCAGGCGAAGGCGGAACGCTGATCGAAGAACTGCGGGTAAACAACAAGCGGGAACGCGCGGAAGCCTTCGGTGCGGCCTTTCTAGGTCTAACCACTGGCTGCGCAGTTTGCCACGATCACAAGTTTGATCCGATCACGCAGAAGGACTTCTACCAGCTGACGGCGTTCTTCAATAACCTCACGGAAAATCCTTCGAACGATGACCGCAATGACTGGCCACCTTTCATTCGGGTGCCGAAAGAACCGAACCGGGCGGCGTATGAGAAGGTCCTTGCAGAGCGCTCCTCGATAGAAAATCAGATTGACCAGCGCCGCGCGCAATCACACCAACTTGTGCCAGCTTGGGTGGAGCAGTCCAAGACCCCGCCACAGCCGGTTAGCACTGCCGGTTTGCAGGTGAGGTTCCGCTTTGACGAACAGAAGGGCGACACATTCCGTAACTCGGTGCCGAACGGACAACCAGCGAGTGTTTCCGCGGCCGAGAGTCCGGTCATCTGGGGTGAGGGAGTATGGCTGTGGCCTTACATGAGAATGGACACCGGTACGCGCCTCGATTTACCCAATGCCGGCGATGTCGAAGCGAATCAGCCATTCAGCGTTGCATTCTGGCTACGTCCGGATTTGCGGCCACTGGAGTCCAAAGATAAGAAGAAGCCTGACGGAGTAATTATTGCTCGGGCCGACGCCAAGGAAGGTTCGCGTGGCTGGCAGCTTCGCATCAAGGAAGGCAAGTTGGTATTCACGCTTGCCCACCAGGCGCCGAAGAACGCTATCACCGTCGAGACAAAAGATAAGGTCCTGATCGAAGGACGGTGGAATCACATCGTCGCCTCGTATTCAGGCTCGGGCAAGGCTGACGGCATCAAGCTCTATCTCGATGGGAAGCAGCCGGAAGTAAAAGTGGTGCAGGACAAGCTGGCTGGGACGGTGCGCACGTCGGCGCCCATGACCCTCGGGCGGATCTCTCCCGATGCCGATCCATTGCGGCAATCCGCATTTGAGGATTTTCGTTTTTATGCTCGCGCACTGGCTGCGGACGAAGCGGCGCGGCTTCCCTACGAGGACTACGTTTCAGAGCTCGTCAAGAAATCACCTGAAACCTGGAACGAGGACGAATTCAAAGTTGTGAGTGATTTCTATTTTGCGGATCGGGACGAGCCGGCACGCTCACTGACTGCGAAATTGCCTGTCCTGAATGACGAACTCGACAAGCTGTCGAAAGACGGCGACATAACCCTGGTCAGCGAAGAGGCCCCCAGCCTGGCATACGCCGACATGCTAACCCGCGGTGTTTACAACGCACGTGCTGGCACGGTCCGGCCGGGCGTACCCCATTTTCTGCCTGCGATGCCGGCAGGTGCACCCTTGGATCGCCGTGGCTTGGCGGACTGGACGGTCAGCTCCAACAATCCTCTGACCGCGCGGGTGACCGTCAACCGTATGTGGCAGGAGATTTTCGGCACCGGAATCGTGGAAACCACAGAGGATTTCGGCGTCATGGGTGCGCGGCCGAGCCATCCCGAGTTACTCGACTGGCTGGCCGTCGATTTTCGCGACAGCGGCTGGGATGTAAAACGCTTTTATAGGCAACTGGTGTTGTCAGCAACCTATCGCCAGTCCGCACGCGGTACCCCTCAACTCGCCGAGAAGGACCCCAAGAATCGTCTGCTTGCTCGGGGGCCGCGATTCCGTATGGATAGCGAGATGTTGCGCGATACCGTCCTCGCCGCCAGCGGCTTGCTGGTCGAAAAAATCGGCGGCCCAAGTGTAAAGCCATACCAGCCGCCCGGTATCTGGGATGGCGGCCATCAGGGCAGCGACACCCGTAAGTATGTACAGGACCACGGCGACGCTTTGTATCGAAGAAGTCTTTATACGTTCTGGAAGCGCATGGCGCCCATGCCCGACATGGACGTCTTTGATTCCCCAGTGCGCGACTCAGCTTGCACGCGCCGCCAGCGGACCAATACTCCGCTTCAGGCGCTAACCGAGATGAATGAACCTTTGCGCCTCGAGACCTCCCGCAAGCTGGCGGAGCGCCTGATTCATGAATTAGGCGATGGCGATGCGCGATTGAACTATCTTGGGAAACTGCTGCTCGCGCGCCCTTGGACACCGAAGGAAAGAAGAATTTTAGAAACGGCGCTTACGAAGTTTCGCACCACTTACAGCAAGAATCCGGCAGATGCGGCGCGGCTGCTGAATGTGGGAGAGAGCAAAGTGGACAAGTCCATTCCGGCTCCCGAGCTTGCCGCCTGGATGCTGGTCTCAAGCGCCGCCATGAATCTCGATGCGGTGGTGAACAAATGATTGCGAAGAAACCATTGCCTGAACAAGTTTGCTGCGACGGTCACGGCGAAGGTCCTACCGTCTACGATCTGCCGGTACCGCAGGCGTTGCGGGAAGAGTGGCGTCGTCTCGCCACCCGGCGGCATTTTCTTGGCCGCATGGGAAAGACATTGGGATGGGCTGGCTTGGCAGTTCTGATGGGAAAGGGCATGATTGCCGAAGGAGCTTCGCAGCCGGAGTTGCCATCGCCCGCGTCTTTGCGCCTGCCGAATTTCCCGCCTTCCGCAAAGCGCGCCATCTATCTCTTCATGTCAGGCGCTCCGCCCCAGATGGATATGTGGGATTACAAGCCAGGTCTTGCTGCCCTATACGATAAAGATCTGCCCGATTCGGTCCGCGGCAATCAGCCACTTACCGGGATGACGGCCGGTCAGGCACGCTTTCCGGTAGCTCCCTCGCATTGGGGCTTCTCGCAGCAGGGTCAATCCGGACGTTGGGTGGGAGACCTTCTCCCCTGGACGGGAAAGATGGTCGACGATCTGGCGCTTGTCCACACGCTCCAAACCGACGCCATCAATCACGAGCCTGCCATCCTGCTGATGAACACCGGCAACATGGTGCCGGGCAAGCCGTCGCTGGGCGCATGGCTGGCGTATGGATTGGGCAGCATGAACGAAAATTTGCCCACGTTCGTGGTGCTTAACTCCAGGCTAATTCCTCACTCCGATCAGCAGCCGATTTCACCCAAGCTGTGGAGCAGCGGTTTCCTCTCCAATGAATACTCGGGCGTGACCTTCCGGTCGCAAGGCGCGCCAGTGCTTTACCTGGACAATCCTCAGGGCATGAGCAGCGAAACCCGGCGCGCGCTGGTGGACGGCGTCAACGCCATCAACCAGCTCACCTACGAAGAGCTTGGCGATCCGGAGACGCACACCCGCATCCAGGAATACGAGATGGCGTTCCGAATGCAGACCTCAGTGCCCGAGCTAACCGACCTGCGCGACGAACCGGCCAGCACCTGGGCGCTTTACGGCGAAGAAGCCAAACAGCCCGGAACCTTTGCCTACAATTGCCTGCTGGCGCGGCGAATGGCGGAGCGCGGCGTGCGTCTGACCCAGATTTACCAGCGTGGCTGGGATGTGCACAGTAACTGCGTCGGCATGTTGCCCAAGTTATGCGCGGCCACAGATCGTGGCTCGTACGCGCTGGTTACCGACCTGAAGCGCCGGGGAATGCTCGACGAAACACTGGTAGTCTGGGGCGGGGAGTTCGGACGCACAGTTTACAGCCAGGGTGGTCTCTCAAAAACCAACTATGGACGAGACCATCATCCGCGATGCTTCACCATCTGGATGACGGGCGGCGGAGTGAAGCGGGGCATTGCCTATGGAGAAACCGACGAATACTGTTACAACATCGTCCGCGATCCAGTACATGTGCGGAACTTCAACGCTACCGTGCTTCACCTGCTCGGTATCGACCATGAGAAACTCACATTTAAATTCCAGGGTCTGGACCAGAAACTTACCGGCGTGGTTCCGGCCAAGGTTGTAACTGATCTTTTGAGTTAGTATTTCTTCCGCAAATGAAAAACCGAACTCGCCAGGCGTTCTTTGCGGGATGTGGCGTTACCGCTCTGGCCACATCCCGGCTGCTGTTAGCAATTGTTCGCAACACCTGACTCAATCTGCATGCCACTTCGATTCCGCGCGCGGATACTAGGCTTCGGCGCTGTCCCAGTCTTACTGCTGTTTACTCTGCTTGTTTTCTCCCCGCCTGACGGGAATCAACGTGCGCAACTTGCCCAGTTTGTTGGCCGCTTCCATCCCCTTGCCATACATCTTCCTATCGCTCTGTTACTACTCGTACCTGTTCTTGAAGCTGCCGTACTGTTTCGAAAACGGCGCGAGTTGGAGCAATCGGTAGCATTTGTTCTCGGACTCGCGGCGATTGCCGCGATCACTTCCGCCCTGCTCGGATGGCTGCTGGCCTGGAGCGGCGGTTACCAGGGCTCGCTAGTAACGAGGCATATGTGGGGCGGCGTGTCTCTGGCTGGAGCCAGCCTCTTGTGCTGGGGCTTCTATGGTTGGAATCGGCGCATCTATGCAATGGTTTTGCTCGCGACTCTTAGTTTGTTGATTTGGACCAGCGATCAGGGTGGCAAATTGACTCACGGTGCGGCCTTCCTCACCGAACGCATGCCAGGACCACTCGGTCAGTGGCTTGGTGCGAAAGCCAAGTTGGATGTCGACCCAACCAGTTTCTACGCCGTGAGGGTGCAGCCAATTTTTATCGAGAAATGCGTCCTCTGCCACAATGCTGACAAGTTCAAGGGCAGCCTGCGCCTGGATAGTTACTCAGGCCTGATGCATGGCGGCAAGGACGGTCTGGTGATTCACCCCGGCGAAACAGGCAAGAGCGAACTCTTCCGGCGGATTACGCTACCACCAGGAAGCAAGGACGCCATGCCCGCCGAGGGAAAGCCGGCTCTGACTGCGGGCGAGATCAAAGTCATAGAAGTCTGGATTGCTGCCGGTGCCACACCAAACATTCCAGAGACAGCGCTCGCGGGATTGCCACTCCCCGGTAAGCATCCGGCTTCTGCTCCGCTGACCGCCGATTACCATCCACAGTTGAAGACGATTGCGGCGCTCGAAACTTCACTGGGGATTCGCCTGGTGCCGCGCTCGCAGAATCCGACGGATGGCCTGATCCTGCGTACAGCGAGTGCACCAACCAGCTGCGACGACGCCACCTTGCAACAACTCGCTCCGGTTGCCGATCTGATCGTAGACGCTGAACTTGCCCGCACAGAGGTCAGCGACAAGGGCCTTCCATCGATTGCAGCCTTTTCAAATCTGCGATATTTGGATCTCTCTCACACTGCCGTTACCTCCGCCGGAGTGAAAAACCTCATAAAGCTCGAGAAACTCGAGTCACTTAATTTGACCGAGACGAAAGTGACACAAGAGGGAGTCGCCGAGTTGCGAAGTAAGCCTAGCTTGAAGCGGATCTACTTGTTCGATGGCCACTGACGCTGCAACGTCAGCACTACCGAAATATGGGCACCGATTTCTCACGCTGAGATCACAACCCGTACCGACACAGTAACGAAAAATCTAATATTACTGCTGCGATCTCGATGCATCAGACGTAGGCGCTCTAACAAGATCAATAATCTTGTATCCCGAACGTGCAGGCTCTGACCGACTTATGCTGCGCGTTGTGGCTGCTGTTTCGCTGGTTGAACCCACGGGTGCCGGCGCGCTTAAGAAGTTCGACTTAGGCAATTTAACGATAGCCAGCCAGGAGAGTACACGTTCAATTCCACCACGACTAGCCATAACCCAGACAGCAAAGGCTTACGGTTGTAGTCGACTACATCAAACTGACGCCCCAATAAGTTTTCAGTAACATCCCCATAATAGACGCTTCCTGACCCGCCATTCCTGAGTGTCCGCATCCAAATAGCCGGAATTCTCCGGCTCTCGTCTAATACCTCAAGGCCCAGGCAAATAAGCGCCAACACCCTTTGGGCGTATAAGATACTGGGGGACTTTGTAGCGGTAGCTGGCGAGAGCATACGTCCCAGGCCTCGTGGACACCGTGCTATGAGAACGGTTCTAGACATTTTCGTTCAGATCTTCCGCAACCTGTGGGCTCACAAGCTGCGCTCTTTCCTCACCATGTTCGGTATCGCTTGGGGCGTGGGATCTTTGCTCCTGCTGGTAGGCGTGGGCGAGGGCTTCCGCTCCGGCAACAAGCGCGAGCTGGCCGAGTTCGGCAAGGACATTATTTTCATCTTTCCCGGGCGCGCCCCCGCCGTGAAGGGCAGCATGAACTCTGCCCGGTCTTATCTGCTCACCTATCAGGACTACAAAGAGATTCGTACCCAGGCTCCCCACGTTCGCAATGCCTGCCCGATAATCTCCCGCACCGACCTGCACGAAGTCAGCGAATTTGCTAGCGCGGGAGGCGAGATACTTGGAGTCGAGCCCCAGCTTAACCAAATCAGTTACCTCCCCCTAAAGGAAGGACGGTGGCTGAACGAAATGGACGGCTCCCAGAAGAGGAACGTGATCGTCCTCGGCAACGAGCTACTAAAAGCTCTCTTTCCCGGCCGTCCCGCGGTTGGCGCCTTTGTTCTATTGAATGGCATCCGGTTCGAGGTGGTTGGAAGCATGCCGCACGTAGGCCGTGGCGACAACAACTGGCTCAATATGCGCGGCTACATTCCCTTCGAGGTTGCGGCCATGTACTTTCCGCTGAAGGGCGAAAATCACCAGAACGGCATTTCGTTTATTGAATACCAGCCGACCGTGACCGCTGATCACCTGTTGGCGCAGGATGATGTTCACAAAATCATCGCCCGTAATCATGGCCTCGATGCCAGCGACGAAAGTTCTTTCGACGGCTGGGACATGATTCAGGAATCAAAAATGGTGGGAACCATCTTCGATGTCATGAACATGTTTCTAGGTGCGGTGGGCATGGTTACGCTGGCTCTGGGAGCAATCGGCGTGATCAATATCATGCTTGTGGCTGTCAGTGAGCGCACCCATGAAATCGGGTTGCGCAAGGCGCTTGGCGCCACAAATCGCAGTATCCTGTTTCAATTCTTCCTGGAAGGGCTGCTTCTGACGTTGGGTAGCGGCCTCATAGGCATGGGCTTCGCAGGCGGCCTTATGGCGATGCTGGGTTCGGTGCAGGGGCCGGGTGGATTTGATCCGCCAAAATTAGTCCCGATGTCGGCCATGCTTGCCATTGGCAGCTTGACCCTGGCCGGAGTGGTTGCGGGCCTTTATCCTGCGCGCAAGGCAGCCATGATGCAGCCAGTGGAAGCGCTCCGGCAGGAGTAGGGGCAAGGGTGAGGCGATATGTTCCGTGATCTGTGGCGGGAAGCGTACGGCGCCATGCAACACAATCGGCGTCGCACTGCGCTCACCATGCTGGGTATGGGGTGGGGCATCGCCACGGTGGTCATGCTGCTCGCTTATGGAGACGGGTTCGGCCAGGCCTGCGCCAATATCTTTGCCAACTTTGGCACCAAGCTTGTGATCGTAGTGCCCGGGCGCACTACGATGCAGGCGGGCGGACAAAAGTCGGGAATGGAAATCCGCTTCACCCAGGAGGATGTGGAAACTCTTACCACCAATCTTCCTCAGATCACCCATATCACGCCGGAGGTGAGTAAGCAGGCGAGCATCCAGTACGACACCCGGGTCTTTACTTTCTCAGTCACCGGGAATTATCCCAACGTGCTTTCCATCCGCGCTCTCAAGTTGCAGCAAGGCCGCTTCTATGGCCTCGAAGACCAGGTGCAACGGTCCCGCGTAGCGGTAATCGGTTCGGAAGCCAAGGAAAAATTGTTTTCTGGACGGAACGCGCTAGGGGAACGCGTTCGCGTGAATGGCCTGAGTTTCGAAGTAATTGGCGTTCTTGCCGCTAAGATGCAGGAAGGGAATGATGACATCAACCGGGTGCTCTATGTCCCCTTCAGCACCATGGGAGACCTGAAGGACACGCATTATCTCGACTCTATCTGGTTTACCTACCAGACCCCTGAGTACGAGCGTCTGGAATCAGCCGTTCGAGCCATTCTTGCGACTCCACACAAATTTAACCAGTCCGACCGCCAGGCGATTCGCGTCTTCAACCTGATGATGCAGGTGCATCAGTTCGAAATCATTACTCTAGGGTTGAAGATCTTGATGGGATTTATTGGAACGCTTACGCTCGGCATCGGTGGTGTGGGGCTGATGAATATCATGCTGGTTTCGGTCACGCAGCGTACCCGTGAAATTGGAGTGCAAAAGGCGCTGGGTGCGCAGCGGCGGTATATCCTGCTGCAGTTTCTCGCCGAAGCGCTGACCATCACCTTCATCGGTGGTGTCTTCGGAGTGATATTGGCTTACGCGGTCGCACTTTCCGTAGGAAGACTTACCCTGTACAGCGCCTTTGCCAAGAATGGGGAAGCTGGCGACATCCGCTTAGTCATCGCGCCGGGAACGCTGATCGCCTCCACGCTGATTCTCTCCGCAGTCGGACTAATCAGCGGAATGATTCCGGCGTTGCGCGCCTCGCGACTGGATCCTATCGAGGCATTGCGTCACGAATAGAGCAACGGCTCAGAGCTTTCACCAAAGTTCAGAGAATTTGTGGCACCGGTGGAACTTGTGCCCTTCTCAGTCGCACAAAGCCCATTGCTCAAAATACCACTTTACCGTTCAGAATCTGCGGAATGGAACTACCTGGTTTAACCGCAGTTTGGCCGACGTACAAATGTTCCAGCTTGGGGAGCTTCGCTACCGCTTGCAACGCGGCGGAAGTAATCGGCGTAGCGAAGACATTCAGCGATTCGAGCTGATCGAGGCTGCTCAATGCTTGCACAGTCGTGTCGGTGATCCTCGTACTCGTCAGCCGCAATACCTGTAGTTGTTTCATGCCGGCAATCGCGGGCGCGGAGTGATCGGTAATCGCCGTGCGGGAGAGATCGGCTACCGTAATGTGTCCTGCCAGCGGGGCCAACGCCGCCAGGTCGCTATCTCCAAACTTCGGCCCGAGAATCGACGCGTTCAAAACCAGATTGGCGGAGCTCCGAGACTCGTATTCCAAAATGTTGGGAAAACGCTTTTGAATTTCGCGTAAAGAAGGTTCGACCTCTGTCCGCTGTTTTGCGACTGCCGCGGGGTCGATTTCTTCGAAGATGACTTCGCTCGGCGGCGGCGGCGAAGTGGACGCCGGAGGCGCTTCCTTGATCGCATCTGGGGTCAAAGTGCGCGATGCCCCGGCCGCGACCCACGCCTCTATCAACTTGATTTCTTCCGCGGACAATGGGCGTTTGGGTTCCCCCTTGGGCATGAAATCATCGTTGTCGGGAGGCAGGGTAATGCGGCGCAGGATGTCGCTGTTCCTGGCATCGCCTGCTTTCACCACCGCGCCATTCTTGCCGCCTTTCATCAGTCCGCCGTAGCTATCGAGGCGCAGGTTACCCTTCTGTTTATCCGGCCCATGGCAGGTGATACAGCGGGTAGTGATGATGGGCTCCACACGTATTGCATAAAAACTGTTTGGAGCAGCAGCCGGCTGTATCGGCCCGCTCTTTGATATTCCCAGTCCCTCGCGCAAAGCGTCTGGCATGAATTCAATGAGGTGGTTTTCACCCTGCGACAGTTGCCCTCCACGATAGCCTGTCCAACTCACCAGACCAACGCACCCCGCAAGCACTACAGCGTAGAGGAACCCCATGCCCGGGTGGCCGGACCGCGCACGCAATATCCAGCACAACCAGCAAACTGCCGCTACCGACACCCCACCCCACATGTGCTGAGTTACTAAGGGCCCGGAATAACCGCCGCTGCGGGCGAGAAACCATCCCAACATCGCCGCCACCGTTGCACCCAGCGTCGCAAAGCCGAGCACAAAACCAGCAGAGAGGCGCAGGTAGTCGAAGCGGTAACTGAATCCCGCCAATTCCAAAATTGGCACCAGCAGGATGAGGGCAATCGGGAAATGAATGGTAAGCAGATGAAAGCGTCCCACGAACTGCATCCACGGCGCGCGCTGGGCGCCGTCGGGAGGAAGAAAAACTATCAGACCCAGAATGACCAGAATGGGTGCCAGCGAGAGGAGCCCGAGGCGCAGCTGCGGATTCCTCATGAGGTAAGACCGCCCAGCCAGACGCTGGCGAAATGCCTCATGCCAAAATCTCGGCGACGACGCGCGCCGGTTTCACGCTGGTCAATTTCTGCTCAAGTCCCTGAAAAGAATAATTGAGCTTGTGATGGTCGAAGCCCAATAGGTAGAGCATGGTGGCGTGCAGATCGCGTATCTCAACCGGATCTTTCACGATCTCGTATCCCATCTCGTCGGTCTGGCCGTGCGTGATTCCGTGCTTGATTCCCGCGCCAGCCATCCAGATCGTAAAAGCCCCCGGGTTGTGATCACGGCCAACGTACTTCATGGCTTGACCGTTGCGATTTTCCCGCATGGGAGTACGTCCGAACTCTCCACCCCAGACAACCAGAGTGTCGTCGAGCATGCCACGCTCTTTCAAATCAGCGAGAAGAGCTCCGGTCGGCTGGTCTACTTCACGGCAGCGATCGTTGAAGCCCAGGTTCAAGGCCTCCTTCGCGTCGGCCCCGTGCGAATCCCAGCCCCAGTGATAGAGCTGAATGAACCGCACACCTCGCTCCGCAAGACGACGCGCAACCAGGCAGTTGTTCGCGAAACTGGCTTCACCCGGCTTTGATCCATACAGCGCGCGCACTGAGTCGGGCTCCTTGCGAATGTCCATGGCATCGGTCGCATCCATTTGCATGCGGAACGCCATTTCGTATTGAGCGATGCGGGTTACCGTCTCAGGGTTGCCGAATGCGGCATAGGTCTGCTTATCAATATCGTCAATGGCATCGAGCATGATGCGTCGCAACGGGCGGTCTACTTCCGGCGGGTTGTCGAGATAGAGGACGGGTTCGCCGTGCGAACGGCATTGCACGCCTTGGTAAACGCTCGGCAGGAAGCCGGAACTCCATAGTTGCTTTCCGCCATCCGGGGATTTTCCTCCGGAAAGCAAGACGATGAATCCAGGCAGATTCTGGTTTTCCGTACCTAGACCATAGAGCACCCAAGAACCGAATGACGGATAGCCCAGCCGCGCGTTCCCCGTGTGGACCAACAGTTGCGCCGGCGCATGGTTGAACTGGTCCGTGTGCATGGACTTGATGAAGCAAATGTCGTCGACATGCTCCGCCACGTGTGGCAGTCGGTCCGAAATCCATTGGCCGCTTTTCCCCGCCTGCTGAAAGGGATACTGCGATCCCAAAAGTTTCGGGACGCCGCTGATAAATGCGAAACGCTTTCCTGCTAAGAATGATGCCGGGCAATCCTGGCCATCGAGCCGCGTCAGGTCCGGCTTGTGTTCGAAAAGTTCCAATTGGCTTGGCGCACCTGCCATATGCAGGTAGATCACCCGCTTAACTTTGGCGGCGAACTGCGGCGGCAATGCAGAAAGCGGAGAGGTTGGGTCGCGAGTGAAGTCGAGCTTTGAGGTTTCCACCGCGCCCGCATACTTCGCGAGCGACGTTCCCACAAACAGCGTGCCCAACCCGCTGCCCATTGTGCGCAGAAAATGGCGGCGAGTTTGGGCTCGCAACAACGCCAGCTGCAATTCGGAATTTGGCATCATCGTCACCTGGTTAAAGCTGCATCAAGGTTGAAGAGAACGCTGGCCACGGCGGTCAACGCTGCCAGGTCTTTGTTCGATTTCCCCTTCATGCTTCCGGGAGCAGCTTCAGCTTTTTCAAATAAATTGTGCAGAGTAGCCAGTTCACCTTGGGTCGGTTCCCGCGACAGCACCAAGCGTGCGCCGTATTTAATCCGCCCGTCAATATCATCGGTTGCCTTGAGCATGCGTTTGGCGAGGTTCTCGGAAGCCTCTTCATACACCGGGTCGTTTAGAGTTACCAGCGCTTGCAGCGGTGTGTTGGTTGGGATGCGCCGCGCCAAACTTGTATCGTGATCGGAAGCATCAAACGTCAAGAAGCTGGGATAACCGCTGGTCCGTTTTATATAAGTGTAGATCGCGCGCCGGTAACGGTCGGGCCCTTTGGCATCTACCCACTTGCTGTCGTTATAGACCGAGTTCCATACCCCCTGAGGTTGCGGCGGCATCACAGGAGGACCGCCCATGGTGCTGGTTAACAGTCCGCTGGCCACCAAAGCCTGATCCCGGACCATCTCTGCCGTCAACCGTTGCTGAGGGCCGCGCGCCAGCAATCGGTTACGCGGATCCTTCTCTGTCAATGCCGGAGTCGACTTCGCGCTCTGACGATAAGTAGCGCTGGTGACCAGTTCGCGCAAGAGCGCCTTCATGTCCCAGTGAAGATCATTCTGAAAATGGAGCGCCAGCCAGTCGAGCAGTTCAGGATGACTCGGTTCTTCACCGACGCTGCCAAAATTCTCTAAAGTCTCTACAATCCCGGTGCCGAATAACTGCTCCCAATACCGGTTCACCTCGGTACGCGCCGTTAAAGGTTGACCCGGTGAAAAGAACCACTTCGCCAGCGTCAGCCGGTTGCGCGGAGCACCATCCGGGAGTTTCGGAAACAACCCCGGAACATCTGGAGTCAGGGCTGGCCCGGTCTTGGTCAGAAAATTTCCACGCTCGAACTCCAGCGTCTGACGGCTTTCGTAGCTGGGCTGTTCTTCAGCCACCGGCAACTCAACCGTTGGAATCTTAGCCAACTCGCGGGTCGATTTGATCAGTTCGGCTACGCTGCCGCTGAAGTTCGCGATCTTCTACGAGCGAAGACCATCGCGAGTCTTCGCTTGCTGCCAGGCGCGCTCGCCTGATGATGGCAGGCTTATCGCTGGCGTTCTGGGTTTGCGTGAGTTGCAACTTGATGCGGCTGCCAGCAGGCAGTCTTAGAGGCGAAGCGGGGATTCCGATCGTCCAGCGAGGCTGGAACAAATTAGGATTCGCCGCAAAACTCCAGATCTCCGTGCGTTCTCTCTCGTCATCTGCGGACTTGATGCCACGCTCCACAGAGGCCTGCAGATTCTCTTCGGAATCGGAAATAAATGATCGAAACGCGATCTTCTCCTGGCGTCCATCAGGCAGTATTTTCCAGGCCTCAATTTTGTCCACTATGAAGCCGTCTTCAGGAGTATGACGGGCGGCCTCGCCTTTGAGAGGCAGTACCTCAATGCGCAGGGCTGTCAATACTTGCGCGTTGGTGTTGCCAGTCAGCTCATAAACGGACTTGCCGGGAGTGTTGGCTGCCGCCAGCATTTCCCCATCACGAATCTGGAAGGGCACCGGAGTCCGTGCCGCCTTGGAGTCCGCTGTTTTTCTGGTTTCGGCAATGGCTTTAAGCAAATCCTTGCGCAGCTTCTCTTCCTTCTTAGCCGGCAACTTTTGGTTCGGCAGATGGGCGAGCTCACGTCGCAGTTCACCCGCCTCATATTGCAGGGCGAGCGCTTCACTTGCTGAAGCCGCGGAAATGGGCAGCTGTATCCACGGTGTCTGCGCCTCCAACTGTCGACCGGAATCCACGATGGAGCGCATCAGCTTGGAGATTTCCTGCTGGAGCCGTGAGGCATCCGCATATTTGCTCTTGTCCTTGGGAACAAGAAGCACCGGCGTGTCCTCAGGAATATCAGCGTCCCGAGAAGTGTTGAAGAATGCTAGAGACTTGTAGTATTCGGCGTGACGGATTGGATCATAAGGATGCGAGTGGCATTGCACGCAATTCATGGTCAAGCCGTTGAGCACGGACCATGTCGTGGCCGAGCGGTCCATCACCTCTACCAGCCGGAACTCCTCATCGTCTGTACCTCCCTCATCATTGTTGGGGGTCTGGCGGTGAAATGAGGTAGCGATCCGATCTTCAAACGTGGCATTAGGAAGGAGATCCCCAGCCAATTGCTTGATCACGAACTGATCGTAAGGCAGGTTGCGATTGAATGCGTCAATCACCCAATCGCGGTATGGCCAGACTCCGGGCCGTTCGCGATCGGCTTCATAGCCTTTGCTGTCGGCATAACGGGCCAGGTCGAGCCATAGAGCCGCCCAACGCTCGCCATATTTCGGCGACGCCAATAGACGATCAACTTGTTTCTCATATGCGTTGGGAGAAGTATCCGCACGATAGGCCGCCTGTTCCTCCAGTGTGGGGGGAAGTCCAGTGAGATCCAGCGATGCCCGCCGGAGCAGAGATTCCTGGTCCGCTTCAGGAGAGGGATTCAACTGTTCTTTTTCCAGTCGAGCCAGTATGAATCGATCGAGTGGCTGCCGAATCCACCCTGCCTGCTTCACCGCCGGCAACGCTTGAGGTTTGGGCGCCACAAATGACCAGTGGTCCTCCCAATTCGCGCCTTCCTTAATCCAGCGGCGAAGTAGAGCGATTTGTTGTGGCGGAAGCGGCGGCCCATGGTACGGCATGCGCGTGTCCGCATCTGTCGAAGTCAGTCGCGCGATCAATTCAGAAGCTTCCGGCTTGCCAGGAACGATCGTGCGACGCCCCGATTTGCCTACCCCGAGCGCTTCCTCGCGGAATATGAACGACACGCCATTCTTTTGACGCACCCCACCGTGACAAGGTACACAGTTTTGATTCAAGATGGGGCGGATATCCCGGCTGAAACTCACCTTATCGTTAGAGCGCCGAACCAGTGAGCTAAGAACCTGGCACGCTGCCAGTCCGCCGGCAATCCCAGCAACTGCAACGATTGCCGTGAACCGCTGTCGACGACGGAATATGAGGCCGTTGGTCATACCCACAATAATAAGTAGCACAAAGTCCGGCGCAGGTGTCATGTCTTGTCAGCCGGATCCTAAACTCTGTTGCCGGGTGCAGGCCGAATTTCCCGAGATGGAAGGCCCGCACTCTGCAAGCCGCAGACCGTTGTGGTGGAATGCGTTCCGAAACATTGACACCCCAAATACACTACTCCATAATGAAGCCCCCTTACACCAGCTCTGACAAGCCCTGGTGGTATAGGTCGCGAGGTGCGCCCCTTCGTGTTCCCGAGAAGAATTCGACCTTTCTTGCTGATCTCGTTTTTTCTAGTCTCTATGTCCCTTTACGGCTTGGCTGAGGTTAAGCCATATCGAGTATTGCTAGTCATCTCGGACCAATGGAAGGATCCACGAAGCTTTCTGGTTAGCGGTGGCGGTGAATTTCAAACCATGGTCACGTTGTTCAAGTCTTGGGGAATCCCCTTCGATATTCTGCGACTCGACCAGACCATCATGGATCCTAGTCATTTCGCGGACTTCGGCGGAAAGCCTCGTTACGGCGCGATTATCTGGGACGCGTTTGGTGAAATTTCCGATACGATGGAACCCTGATACGTGACGCCGTCGAGAGACTTCACATTTCCCTTGTTGCAGTCGCCAATCGGGTGCAACAACCGGAAATCCAGCGGCTGCTGGGCATTCGATACAAGGCTGAGCATATGCACAGCTCTCACCCAACGGCCGATGGGCAGTCATTTATTCTGCGTGGACTTCCCGCTGACTTGCACGAGCGAGGGCCCTCCGCAGTTGCTATGCGCCGGGTACAAGTCGATTTGGTCAGAGGCACATGCACTGGCAACGGCGGCGGGAATGCCGCAAATCACAACCAGGGAACTTGCAGACGACACTCGGGCTATCTGGATTGGTGGCGACGTCGACCAGATGCTTTTGTATCAGCCCATCCGCACCGCATTGCGGCGGGCAATCACAGAAGCCATTGGGTACTCACTGGTGAAGACCTGGACGCACGATATCGTCCTGACCATGGACGATTTGGGGAATGCGCAAAATTCGTGGTTGGAACACTGGCACTATCCAGCGCTGAGCCAGGATCAAATACGGCGATATCTGATTGAGCCGCTCAAGGCCCATCATGCCGTGTTGTCGATCAATACCGTCCCGGGATTCGTCGATGACGAGAAGCGGCGCATTGTGCCCACCTGGCAGCAGCAATTTACGGATGGTTTTGGCACCCGGCAAGATTATGTTTCGACCAAAAAAGGCTTAGACGAGGGTATCGCCGCCGGGGTCTTCGAAATCGAAAGCCATGGTTGGACACACATGCAACCGGATTTAAGCTCGGAGCCGGGACCGTGGTGGGGAACTCCGTTGGACGGGGAACGGGCCGAGATGGGCTGGTACCGCGAGTTCTATGATGTTCGGCGAAACCGCGAGATCCCTGCTGCCGAACAGAAGTTTCACATGGAAAAATCGGCGGAGTGGTTGCAGCAAGAGTTCGATATTGTGCCGTTGGAATTCTCCACCGGAGGGAATGGGGTTTCGCGAAGCCCGGACAACAACACATGGAGGCTGGCTGCCGAGGCCGGTTATGGCTACTACGGAGGCTATTTGGGGAAGGACCTGGCAGTCGAGGGGCGTGCGGACTCTAACGCCGACTTTGGCGGCACCGACGATGTACCGTTATTGTTGCCGGCTCCTCCAGATGGCCACGATCGTGGGATCACGCACGACCCGGCGGGATTCGCCAAGGTGTTCGAAAAGTATCCCGATTCCCAGTTCATTGGCCTCGATGAGTACATCGGCTATCAACACGCCACGTTGAAAAGCTTGCCATCCGGCGACGGAATGAAACTAACCGTTGACTATGACCCACATTACTGCCGCGCCTTAGTTGCGAAGCCGTCGACCTGGGATTTTCATCTCTCAGACTGGTTACGGGCGAAGGTGAAAGGTAAAGGGATATGGGTCGATGGGAAGAAGACTTCGGTTGCACAGGACGAATGGACCGCAATCTCATTTAGCCCTGGTGCCCAAGTCCATACTCTAGAAGTGCGCTGAGTAGAATCTGGTGCGAACTTTCCGCTACAAGTCCGGGCGCATAAAGATAAAGCAATTAACAATGTTTCGGTGTAGCTTTCTAACGGATCATCTCGTTTGTATTGATGGAAAGAGAACATTATGCGATTTCGCGCGATCCAACTTCTTGGGGTGCTGCTGGTATTGATCCTGGCTGCGAGCGGCGCCGTTGCCCAGAGCGACGCCCATCAGATCCAGGAAATTCTGAAAGAGGTGGTGCAGTCGCCGCCGGTCGCCGACTTTCAGGTCCGGCAATACATCGTTGACCATACTGCGCCTCCTCCGGTTGTGCCCCGCGACGCCACCGCATGGACTGCAGAAGCCGAACGCATTAGGCAACATCTCTTGAACGACGTGGTTTACCACGGCTGGCCCAAGGCTTGGGTAGACGCCCCCCCCAAATTTGAAGAAGTTGGTGTACTCCAAGGTACTGGATACCGAATTCATAAACTGCGCTATGAAGTTGTCCCCGGATTGCAATCGGCAGCGTTGTTGTATGAGCCGCAGGCGATATCCGGTAAAGCTCCCGCAGTGCTTAATGTTTATGGCCATGTAGGGAAGGAAGGCAAGGCGGTAGAGTTCGAACAGAAGCGAGACATCACCCTCGCCAAACACGGCATTATCACCCTCCGACTGGATTGGTTGGGGTTTGGAGAACTCTCGGGCGAAGGAGGGGACCACTTTTTCTCTGCGCATCTGGATCTGGTCGGCGTGAATGAAGTGGGGTTGTTCTATCTCGAGATGCGCCGCGGTCTGGACTACCTCTACAATCTTTCAAGCGTCGATCGAAATCGCCTTGGTATGACCGGCCTCTCCGGTGGGGGATGGCAAACCATCCTGCTCAGTTCTCTGGACCAGCGAATCAAGGTGAGCATTCCGGTGGCGGGCTTCTCCTCTCTGCGCTCACGAGTGGAGGTCAAGGATTACGGGGACATGGGTGATCCTGAGCAATCGGCAACCGACTTTCTTAAAGGTGTTGACTTCACTCACCTGACTGCCCTCATGGCGCCCCGGCCGACTCTTCTTTCCTACAATGCGGAAGACGATTGTTGCTTCCGTGCGCCGATAGTCAAGCCTCTGATTTTCGATGGCACACTGCCTTTCTTTAAGCTCTACGGTAAGCAGGATGCCCTTCAGTGGCACGAAAACCGTGATCCGGGAACGCATAACTATCAACTCGACAATCGATTGGCGAGCTATCGATTTTTCACCCAGCAGTTTGGGTTACCGCTGATTACGAATGAAGATGGAGTGGCATCGGAACTAAAGAGTTACGACGAACTCGCTGTTGGCTTACCTAAAGACAATCTGACGTTGCTCAGCCTTGCGCAGAAACTCGGCGGAGACATCCAGCGGCCAGCCCCAACTGCCTCAGACAGGGCGAAACTTCAAGAGGTCGTCCGTTATGCACCCGTCGAAATCAAGCAGCTATGGACTGTCGGCATCACCAAGAACCATGGCGTGGCGTCGGAGTCGCTGCTGTTTGAAATGAGTAACGGCCTTACGGCGAACGGTATCTGGCTGCGTGCGATTGACGCTCGGGAGGACGCACCGGTCACGATCGTGCTTAACGATAGGGGCAAAGATAGCTCGGCTGACGCAGTCTCGGAGGTTGTGAACCGGGGCGAACAGGTTCTGTCGCTTGATCCGACATTAATAGGGTCTTCGTGGAAGGACCAAAATCCCTATATGCTGGCCGAGATGATAGATGGAGTCGGCGAGCGCCCGATCGGTCTACAGACGGCGCAATTAGTGAGAATAGCGCACTGGGCCGCGCAACGTACCGCGCTCCCGCAAGTGCGTGTCGAGGCCGATGGCATACGAAGCCAGTTGGACGCCCTGATCGCCGCCGCGATCGAGCCTCAATTGTTTTCAAAGGTGGCTGTCCACCACGGCGTTAAAAGCCTTCGCTACGTTCTAGATCATCCCGTGACTTTCTATGATGCGCCCGAGACCTTCTGCCTTGATCTCTACAAGGAATTCGATCTGGACCGGATCTCAGCCCTCGCCGGATCTGTGGAGCAGGGCGACTATCTGGAAAGCGCGGCCAAATGATTTTCCGAGGGAGCTATTTCAGTGAAAAGAAACATGCCCCATAACACAAAGGCCACTAAGGAATTTCTTTACCAAGTCAAGACTCGGAATGCCGTCCGTTTCCTTATAATAAAGGCTGTTGACAAGTTGGGTAAGCGTCTTAAATCTATCTATCTAGTTCACGTCGAAAACGCTTCTTGCCAGCCGGGGCCAAATACTTCAAAATACATCCCATTTTTGTTGGCGGTGAAAGGTTGAGTGGCGATGAAGAAGGCGCGTAAGAGTCGAAAATCAAGTTATGACAAGAACTTCGTTGGAGTTACACAAAAAATGTTTGCGTTGCTCGAGGCGCTGAGCCAGCAGCCCAAGGCTGGTGTGCCCTTAGACGAATTGACCGAACTCAGCGGTCTGCCCAAGACTACAGTTCATCGGCTATTGTATTCGATGAATAAACTGGGCTATGTCGAGCAGGATCCCGTTACCAATTTGTATGCTCTCTCGGGAAAATTCTTCGAGTTGGGTACCAACGCATTGCCTTACCAGCGTCTTACAGTCGTTGCCAAGCCGCTCATGCAGCGATTGCTGTTGACTTTTGGGGAATCGGTGAACCTGGCAGTACCTCAATCAGGGGCTCTGATTTATATTCTGGTGCTCGAGAGTCCCAAGGCCCACCGTGTTGCCGCCACTGTCGGAAGTTATTCACATTTGCACTGCACATCAGTAGGAAAGTCGATAGCCGCCTATCTTTCTGCTGAAGAACTTCAGCAGCATCTGACGCGCCACGGGATGCCGCCCATGACTTCGACGACGATCACGACCTTCGATCAATTTGAGCAGGAACTCGCGCGCGTTCGAAGCGAGGGAGTCGCGGCAGACAATGAAGAAAATACCCCTGGAATCATTTGCTGCGGTGGTCCCATATTCTCCAGCGCGGCCAAGCCCATAGCGGCTCTAAGCGTCTCCGGGCCAACCGTCCGCATGTCACAGAACCTGCCTGCAATCAAGGAAGCGGTGAAAGAAGCAGTGCAAACTATCTCCACCTTGTTGGGAAGCACGGCGTCCTATGGTGATGGGGACGCACCCGGGGGAAAACTTGGTGGTGGCAGG
The DNA here is from genome assembly GCA_963824805.1 of uncultured Acidobacteriaceae bacterium. Classification (GTDB taxonomy): domain Bacteria; phylum Acidobacteriota; class Terriglobia; order Terriglobales; family Acidobacteriaceae; genus DATBAT01. The sequence continues at coordinate 33,291 of CAWGQZ010000058.1, forward strand.
AATTCTGTGATGGCGAGCCGTTAGAAACGTTCTCAATCTGGGGGCGCAGTGGGAGGAAACGAATTGTCCGGCGCCGCTTCTGCTTTTGACTTCTCCAGTTGAACTACAATTTCTCTTTCCTTGCCAACCAGCGCGCGTTCTCCCAGACGCGAATACACACTGGCTAACGCAACGTGCGCCTGCAAATTGTTCGGATCTGACTTGATTACGTGCTCCAACAAGGGCCGAGCCCCGGCGTATTTTTCCAGGTGCACAAGAATGACTGCCGTTTGAAGTTCGATCACAGGGTCGCCCGGCTTAAGCGCGAGAGCGCGACGGCTGGCCTGAAGCCCCTCTGGCCACGCGCTTTGCCCTATCGCATTCAGTACTTGAGCCAACGCCAGCCAATAGCGGGGATTGTTTGGGTGCTCACGGACCAGCGCCCGCGAGAGATCGGCTGCGCCTTGTAGGTCACCATTGGTGGCCCGGCATGCGGCTAATCCAAATTTCGCGAGATGGAGATTCGGATCCAGACGAAGAGCTTCTTCGAATTCTGGCAATGCCACAGTGCTCTTATTGAGTTTAAAGTTGGCAAGGCCCAGGTAATAGTGGAACTCGGGAAATTGGCGAAAGCGCTCGGAGACCGCATTCAGAAAATCTACCGCCACACCGAAGTGCCCCCATCCCAATAATGCCTCGGTTAATGCCATGTTGTAGAGTCGCGAGGTGGGAATTTGATTAACTGCTATGCCCAATTCCTCGGTCGCGGCTTCGTATTTTCCTTCCTGAACTAAGGTCCGTCCAAGTTCTCCATGGAGTTCTGGCGCCTGCGGATTGGCAGTGATTGCCGATCGTTGGCGCGCCTCCTTTTCCATCAACTTCCGGGCCGTAGTCGACCCTCGAGTTTTGGGCTTGGGGACTTGTGCGGAAATCCCAGGGTTCAGGAACAGGAACCATAGCAAGGGGATGCCGTAGAGACCCGGATGGGATCGGAACACCCAAGATCTGGCATCATACTTCTGATTTCTCTGGATCTTCATCGCGTCCAAAACGCTGACCAATTTCCCTCAAAACCCGCGAAAATCTGCCCGCGGTCGTGCATTTAGGAGCGGGGGCCGCCTCCCCAGCCAGGAATGTCAGCCAGTATATAGAATTTCGGTGAGTAAACCGAATCCAGTGGCGCAAAATTCGTCAGATTCCGAATTCGAGGCGAGTGCGGGTTTTTATGAGGGAATGGCCGTAATCGAGGTATTTTTACGCTTGGACAGAATGTCATGTGCGGTATTCTCGGAATCAATTCCGAAATATCTTGACAAGCTTTCCACGATGTTGCTAGTCTTCGCCAGTTTAATAGCGGGCACTGATGCGGGCGGCTAACGCTCCGGCACCAGCCCAGACACCTAATGTCGCGGTAAATGCGACCAACAAATTAGGACGCAAAGCTGTAGCGCCGAGGGGGGCTTCTGGCGCAGTAACGGTCTGGAATGGCAATCGCAACAGCGAAAGTCGTGGGTTGTAGAAAATCTATGGATGCCGAGACAACAAACATATGAGCATGAAACCGTCGTGGGTTGTATCTCTCAGAGGGGCCGTTCTGGCATTGGCCGTGGTTGCCTTTGCTTTTACAGGCCAGTACTTGTCCGCCCAGTCGGGCCGAGCATCTATCACCGGCGTAGTGACCGATTCTTCCGGAGCCGTGGTACAAGACGTGAATGTGACCGCCACCAATGATGCAACCGGTGTGGCCACCTCCGCCAAGACTAACCAGTCGGGCGCCTACTCTTTGCTTCAACTGCCCGCTGGCTCATATTCGCTCAGGGTAGAAAAGGTAGGCTTTAGCTCGCAATTGCAGGAGAATTTCGTTTTGGTGGCTGAGCAAAGTGCTGGCGTCAATTTTGCACTGCGACCCGGGCAGGTGAGTGAAAGAATCAATGTCGAAGCCAATTCGGAGTTGATTCATACCGAAAGCGCTGAAATCAGCCAGACCATCAACGAGCACGCCATCGTCGAATTGCCGTTGAACGGCCGCAATCCTGCGGAGCTCGTCCTGCTGGCTCCTGGAACCGTAAACGTCCTCAACGTGTCAGGCGCCGGCAATCGCCAGGACTACACCACCTTTCCGACCGAAACCGGCGCCTCCTCAAATGGTGGCCGTCAGGGCAGCACGCTGTACCTGCTTGACGGCGCTTACAACATGGACAACTACCACCTGTTGGCTGCGCCCTTTCCGAATCCGGACGCGACCCAGGAATTCACCGTCATCGGAAATAACTTCGACCCGCGCTACGGATTCACCCCCGGCGGCGTGGTTAGTATCGTGACCAAGTCCGGATCCAATAACTGGCACGGCGACGTGTTTGAGTTCCTGCGCAACGGGGCGCTGAACGCCAGCGAATACTTCACTGGAACAACCGACAGCGTCAAACGGAACCAGTTTGGTGGATCGCTGGGTGGTCCGATCATCAAGAACAAACTGTTTGTCTTCGGAAACTATCAAGGCACGCGGCAGGTGCGGACGGTAAACAGCAGCACGACCTCGGTGCCGACGGTCGCCATGCGGAACGGAGATTTCTCCGCCTACTGTCTATCCGGTTTCAATGGATCTGGGCTCTGTCAGGATACAAATCCCAATCCGGACAATCCCAACGATCCATTTGTGGACCACCAGATCTGGATTGCAGATCCCAACGGTGTCAACAACACCACACATACCGTGTCGCAAGCGCTGGGCAACTCGGCCCTTTTCTATCCCAACAATTTTGTTGATCCCTCGACCTTCAACCCCGCTTCTGTGACACTCGTCAACCTGATGCCGACAGAGACCTCGGATGCATTTGGCCGAATCCAATCCCTCGGTTACGGCAACATTCGGAACTTCTGGGAGACCACCTTCCGCGGTGACTACAACCTTTCCGATCGCCATCGGTTTAACGGCCGTGTATTCCTGAACAGCTTTAATCAGCCGGCGTTCAGCAACACTTTCCTGAGTTCCGACCGTTCGTGGATCTCGGACTGGAAGAACTATTCCGGAACCTGGACTTGGACTATCAACAACTCGATCGTGAACAATGCAACCTTTAGCTATTCAAGCCTCTACGACCATAGCAACAGCGGCTTGAAGGTGAATGGCCAGCCGATCTGCTATTCGCAAATCATCAATGTCGCCGATCCAAGCAACACTCCATGTTCGATTGAGGGTCTGACCATCCAAGGCGGATATGGCAGTTCGGATATCAGTATTCCCGCGCAAAACTTCAACGGCATCAACCGCTACACCTACGGCTTCTCCGACTCGATCAGTATTTCGAAAGGGAAGCACCTGATCGTCGCGGGAGTCGATGTATTGAAGCAGTACTGGTATGAAAATACTGACTGGCTGGCTCTTCCCATCATCGACTTCACGGGCGGGCGGCAAGGTCACTTCACCGGTTCGGGTTTTGCGGACTTCCTGCTTGGCGACGTCGGTCACTATCTGCAAGGGGGCGGCGAATCCAACGAGATCAATGCCTGGATGGTTGCGCCCTACATTTCCGACCAGATCAAGTTGAAGCCGAACCTCACTCTCTCCGTGGGTCTCCGCTACGAACCCTGGATCGCTCCCTACACCTCATCGGGTCGCATCGCCATGTACAAGCCCGGACAACAGAGCACGCGGTATCCGAACGCTCCGTCGGGGATGGTTTTCCCTGGCGACCAAGGGATTCCTGAGGCAGGAGCGCCGAGCGACTACAAGAAGTTCTGGGATCCTCGGGTGGGAATCGCGTGGCAGCCGCATGCTCTGCCCAACACTTCCATCCGGGCGGCGTTCGGAATCTATGCCACCCCGATCGACTACTCTTCGTTTAACCACGCATCGGATACCCAACCGTTCAGCCCGACATTCAGCTTCGGAGCTGGCGATACGGTGAACGGAAATCTGGTTCCCATTATTCCGTTCTCCAGTCCCTGGTCGGTGTTCGCTCCAACTGGTAACGCGAGCCCGTTCCCGCCATTTGCCAACCCAGGTTCGGCTCCGGACTCCGGCGCGACGTTCACCACTCCGATCGACATAGGCGATACATTCAGTCGGAACTTTACCTCCGGCCGCACCTACACCTGGAACCTGAGCATCGAACATCAATTTGGTCAGGACTGGGTGGCGCGTGCCGCCTACGTAGCCAGCGAATCCGATCATCAAGCTCTCGCTGTGGATCGAAACCCTGGCCAGTTCTTTGGCGTTGGGAACACTCTCAACGGCGCCCGGATCGATCCCAACTTCACCGAAATTCTCACAAATGAATCCATTGGCACTGCAAATTACCAATCCGGCCAGTTCACGCTGGAAAAGCGCTTCACCCACGGGTTGCAACTTCAGGCGAATTACACCTGGTCGCACACCTTCGACTACGCAGCGTTCGGCACGACAGCATTCACCAGCGGCGTGAACGATCCGGTCTGCGTTCCCTGCAACCGCGCAAACTCGTTCCTGAGTATCCCGCAAGTCTTTATTGCCAACTTCATCTACCAGACACCAAGTTTGGCGGGATGGAATGGCGCAACCAAGGCTGCGCTGGGCGGCTGGCAGCTGAGTGGTATTTACCGCGCACAATCGGGACAACCATTCACGATTCTGTCAGGTCAGACTACGTCCTTCGACAATCGCGGCCGGGACTATCCTGACTGGGCCGGCGACGACCATGCCGTCAAGGTCAATCCCGGGTCTCTCGACCACTACCTCGATGCTTCGCAGTTTGCCTCTGCAGCTCCAGGCACCAAGGGCAACGTGGGCAGGAACCCGGCGGGTGCTTACGGGCCTGGGGTCAACACCTGGGATCTTGGGCTGAGTAAGAGCTTCAAGATTCGTGAGCGTTTTGGAATCCAGTTCCGGTGGGAGATGTTCAATGCATTCAACCGCAAGACCCTGGATATCGACTCGCTCGACAAAACCGTGACCAGCACTACCTTCGGTAAGTTCACCGGAACCAGTGGTGCTTATCCTCCGCGTGTCATGCAGGCGGCCTTGAAGATCACCTTCTAAGCTGCAAAACCAAATGAATGGGCAGCCACGGCTGCCCATTCAATTTCTAACTCTCACGGCTCGACAAGGAATTTCTTCGCAGTTGTTCGGTTGCAATAAGCAAAAAGAGTAAACTCCTGAATTTAAAACTCCTCTCTGCCACGGGATTAGCTGAATGATCGATCGCCGCAGTTTTCTCAGCCGTCTGGGCGCCTCTGCGGTTCTGGTTGGAGTGCCCGCCGCCCTAGCAAGTCAGTCTGATCCCATCATTCAGGGTTCGAGAACCCGCATTCCATTGAACGGCGAGTGGGAAATGCGCCTGGATGGCGTGCCCTATGACACCGTCACCGTTCCTTCCTCGCGCCGCCCCAGCGGTTACTACAGCCTCAACCGAAACTTGGTTATTCCCAAGCTTGGTCCTGGTCAGCGTTCCTTCGTGCGCTTTGAAGCCGTTTGTTACTGGGGGCGGGTCACTGTCAACGGGAAGGTTCTGGGAACGATGGGACCCTACGTTCCTTACGAATTTGAGTTCACCGACGTCGCAAAGGAAGGCAAGAACGACCTTCAAGTCGAGATCGCCGATTTGGCGCCCCTGCCCGACGGTAGCGGTACTGCCGAGGTGAAGCTGGGAATTCACCGCGGCTGGGAAGGATATGGCGGTCTCATTCGCGATGTTTTCGCGGAGCTGCGGCCCACGTCGTTTGTCGACAATGTCCGGCTCGCTTACAAGTTAAGCGACGACTTTAGTTCATGCGCCGGTAGCCCGCGCGTGATCGTATCGAGTACGGAAGCAGCAAGCGCCACGGTCGAAATCGTTCTGAAGCAGTTTGGGAGAGAGGTCACGCGAGCCAGTACGACAGTGCAACTGAAGCCGGGTTCGAATGAAGTAGAGCTTACTTTCAAAGTTGAAGATCCTGCACTCTGGTCACCTGAAGCCCCTAACCTTTATGTGCTCACGGCAATCGTAAAGACCTCATCCGCCGAAGACGCGTGGTCCTGCAAGACCGGTTTCCGGGAGATCCATACCGAAGGCAACGAATTTCGCCTTAATGGAAAAAAGCTGGTGCTCAATGGAGTCTGCCGACATGACATGTGGCGCGAGCAAGGCTTTACGCTAACTCGTGACCAGCAGGATCAGGATATGCGGATGATCAAGAAGCAGGGCTGTAACTTCATCCGCCTGGTGCACTATCCGCATGATCGCCGCATTGTCGAACTGGCAGACGAGTTGGGCATGCTGGTAAGCGAAGAGCCTGGCTACTGGGGTATGGACTTTAATACCATGGAGCGGCCTCGTATTGAGCTCGGCTACGTCATTATGGAAACCATCATCCGCCGGGACTGGAATTCTCCGTCGGTGATGGCCTGGCTGCTCTCCAATGAATGCACGCTCACGGTTCCTTTTCTTAAGGAAGGTAAAGAACGCTGCAATCGGCTTGATCCCATTAAGCGGCTGGTTTCGGCGGCCAACGACCGGGACCCCAAGAAGGTGAAGCAAATCTTCGTGGACGCCGGCATGGACTTCTTCGATCAGCATCCCTATACCTACGACGTCGAAGTGTTTGCCAAAGAAGCAGAGTTTGACGGTCCCTCCAAGCCCTTGACCTTTACCGAATGGGGCGGGAAGGCGCTGGGCCAGGTGGAGATTGTCATGCGCAACCAGGTAGACAAACTGGTCGACCTGGTAGAAGGCGGACAACTTGCCGGGCACATGTTCTGGTCGTGGCAGGACATGCGTCAGTACAGCCGTATCGATGGCGAGATGCGTGACGGAATCCTGGAGTCGGGGGTGGTTACGGAGTGGCGGGAGCCCCGGGACGTGGTCGCCATGGAGTTGACCCGGCTATTTGAGCTACGTCGGCATGTCATCGACCAACCAGATACAGCGCCCGAAGTCGTGCCGTTAAAGTGGGCTCCTTGGTCAAAGAAGAGCAGCTTTGAGGCGATAGACCTCCAGCCGCTGGTGGAAGGCGCGGACGGTGGGCGCGCATGGGGCAGCCTCAAAGCCTACATGTCCAAATATTGGGAAAATGCTGCCAAAACCCAATGGAAGCAAACCGGCGAGGACCTCCTGCTGTGGAAGGGAAGCAAGACGGAGATCGCTGGGGTGGAGTTTCACTTTCCGGTTGTGAATGACAGGGTACGGCCCTTGATTTTGACGCCCGAGGCTCCCGAGATCGTAATTCCGCTCAAGGGGCCGTGCTCGCGCCTGCACATCCTTGGTCACGTCACCTTCGGCGAAGGTTTTCCCCTGGCGGGCAAGGACGGTGAGCAGGTAGCGATCTATATCCTTGAATTTTCTAAAGGCAAGAACAAAGAGATTCCATTGCGCAACGGCTACGAAGTGGCGCAGGCCAATTTTGTGAAGGACGCCGGGCGGCTCGACCCCAATGCAACCGAAACTCAGCGCGCCTTGGTGTACGTAAAAGACATAGCCCGCGAGCAATATCAGATATTGCTTTATTCAATTCCCGTTGAGGGGGCGGGACTGGTCAGGCTTCGCTGCAAGCTGAAGGGCGAGCAACCTCCCCTGGCGATCTTTGCAATCACGGCGGAAGCGGGCCTGACCAGGTCACATTGAAAGCATCCCAGAGGAGAATGATGGCCGAGACCGAGTTGCAACCATCCCGAACCGCGGTGGATTTGAATGGTGACTGGGAGAAATGGGTCCATGGCAAGGTGGTTGACGTAATCACGGTGCCTTGTTCGTTGCATCCCTCCGGCTTATACCGGTTGCGCCGCAGCTTCCTGCTTCCCAAATTGACCAATGGCAATCGAGCCATTCTTCACTTTAACGCCATCAATTATCATGGCAGGGTTTTTGTCAATGGCAAGGAACTGGGCACTACTATTCCTTTCCTCCCCCATGAATTCGAGTTCACCAGTGCGGCGGTAGAAGGGCGAAATACGGTGGAGGTGCAGATCGCGGACGCGCTTCCTGAACCTGACGGCACCGGCAAGGACGCGATTGAATTCACCTCTCCGGGTGGTTGGGAGCCCTACGGCGGAATCATTCGCGATGTTTATGCAGATGTCCGTCCGGGGGCATTCATCGACAATGTACGTTTCGGTTATCAGCTGAGCGGTGATCTGGAGAACGCCTCATGCACCTCGCAGATTTTCGTTTCCTCTACTGACACCCAGTCTGCCGAGTGTGAGCTTTCGTTATGGTGGCGCGGCACTCAAGTCGCGAGCGGAACCGCCGTCGTACCCCTGAGAGCGGGCATCACCGAGGCAGAAGTCAAGTTTGATGCCAAGTCGCTGGTCTTATGGTCGCCGGATGAGCCCAATCTTTACGAGCTGAGAGCGCGGGTCAAAACGCCTTCGGCCGAGGACCACTGGAAGAGCCGCACGGGCTTCCGCGAAATCAAGACCAAGGGCCGGTTGTTTCTGCTCAACGGCGAGCGCCTGGTCATGAACGGAGTCTGCCGTCACGATACCTGGAAAGGCCAGGGGTTCACCTTGTCCCGCCGCCAGCAGGAACAGGACATGCGGATGATCAAGGCGATGGGCTGCAATTTTGTGCGGCTGGTGCATTATCCGCATGACCGCCGCATTGTGGAGTTGGCCGACGAAATTGGACTTATCGTCAGCGAGGAGCCTGGCTTCTGGAACATGGACTTCGACAAGATGCCAGGTGCGCAAGTCGATCTGGGTTGCAAGATCCTCGAACAGACGATTCAGCGCGACTGGAATTCACCTGCGGTTTGTGTGTGGTTCCTGGGAAATGAATGCACATTCCCGGTGAGCTATCTCAAACGAGGGAAAGCGATCTGCGACAAGCTTGACCCGATTCACCGGCTGGTCTCAGTGGCCCATACTTATGGAAAGTTTCCTGACGTAAAGAATACCTTCGACGCTGCCGGTCTCGACTTCTATGACTGGCATGCCTATGAATACGATGAGCAAAAGTTTCACAAGTTTGCCGATTCTTTTGGTCCCGACAAGCCATTGACATTCAGCGAGTGGGGATGGGAGGTGGCCAGCCGCGAGGCAGTTTTCTACGAACGTGATTTCGACGACTTGCTGGAACTGGTAGAGGCGGGAATCGTTTCCGGACACATGTTTTGGAGCTGGAATGACGTAAATCAGTTCACCCGTAAGGACTGGGCCGCCTACAACGGCGTTTTGATGTCGGGAGCGGTGACCGAGAGCCGTGAACTTCGAGAGCCCATTTATTCCCGCCTGGCGGCTTTGTTCAACGGTAGAAGGGAAGTACCGAACACGGGGCAAGCGCGTGCCACCGTGTTACCACTTCGTAGCGTTCCGTTTTCGCCTGGGGCTGCGTTCCAGTCCATCGATCTCCAACCGTTGGTCAATGCGGAGAGCAGTCAAAAGGCTTGGACCGTATTGGAAGCGGCCTTAGAGAAGTTCTGGGCAGGAAGTGTCGCCGACGACCAGTGGAAACGAACGGGTTCGAAATTTCTGCTCTGGCCGGCCCAGGATATAAAGATTGCCGGAGCCACATTCCGGACCGCGGCGGTTGAGAATCGTGCTCGTCCCGTGCTGCTCAGCGCCGAGACGCCTGAGGTATCGATCCCAATAAACCAGACTTGCAACCGGTTGCACGTACTCGGACAAGTGACGTTGCCGGTCGGGTATCCTCTTAATGGCAAGCGCGGGGAGGTGGTTGCGGTTTACACCTTGCAGTACGCCAGCGGGAAAACCCAAGACCTGCCGGTGCGCAACGGTTTTGAAGTCGCCCAATCGAACCGGATTCATTCGGCGACCCGCATCGATCCGATCGCGGCCTCGGCCCAACCGGCGGTCGAGTATATAAAGGACGTTGTTCGTGAACAGTATCAATTGCTGCTTTGGTCGATCCCCACACAGGGCGGCAAACTGGTCAGCATGCGATGCAGGTTGAATAGCGAGCAGGCACCATTGGCAATTTTCGCCGTCACCAGTGAGCAAGGCGCAAGCTAAAGAGCGAAGATCAGGACCAGGACGTCCTAAAGAGGCCCTCGAACCGTGTTAATGAAGCTTAGCGCGCTGGATCTCTCTATCATCATTTCCTATTTCGCCATTGTTCTGGGAATAGGCTATTACCTCAAAGGCAAGATCCACACCTCGTCGGACTTTCTTCTCACCGATCGCTCTCTCTCCCATTGGATTACCGGCATCGCCTTCATGTCGGCGAACCTCGGTTCGCTCGAAATCATGGGGCACATCGGCAACGGCGCGAAATATGGAATGCGCACCAACCACTGGTATTGGGTAGGCGCAATTCCCGCCATGGTGTTCTGCGGATTGTTCATGATTCGCTTTTACTATGCGAACGGCATCCGCAGCGTTCCAGAATATTTACGCATGCGCTTTGACCATCGCGCGCACGTGTTTAATTCGATCAGTTTTGCTTTTGTCACGGTGCTCATGTCGGGCATCAACATGTTCGCCTTCGCGGTAGTTTTTCATAGCATGCTGGGATGGTCGTTCACCGCCAGTGTCCTGTTGTCTGGCGGCGTGGTGCTTCTCTACACCTTTTGGGGTGGTCTGGCTTCGTCGATCTACAACGAAGTGGTTCAGTTTGGATTGATCATTATCGGGTTTCTTCCCCTGGTCTATTTCGGTCTGCGGGAAGTCGGAGGCTGGCACGGCTTGATGGCGCGCCTGCCGGACCAATATCTGCATACCTGGAAGGGAATGGGCGCCGCCGGCGATCCGCTGGGCGTTGACTGGTGGGTCGTAGTGATCGGCTTGGGTCTTACCGCCGGGCCTTCGTACTGGTGTACTGACTTCCTTCTTATCCAACGGGCATTGGCCGCGAAGAATCTCGATTCCGCCCGCAAGACTCCGTTGGTAGCAGCAGTCCCAAAGATGTTCTTTCCCGCCATCGTCACTTTGCTGGGAATGGTTGCCCTCGCTGTGGGACCGCAAATTATCAAGGGCGACTACAACCTGGCATTGCCAATGCTGCTCGGCCGCTACTACACCAGTGGCATGTTGGGACTAGGGTTGACCGCGTTACTCGCGAGCTTCATGTCAGGCATGGCGGGCAACATTACGGCTTTCAATACCGTTTTCACCTACGACCTTTATCAAACCTATCTGGTGAAGGACCGTCCAGACTCCCACTACTTGAAAGTGGGCAAATGGGCAACGGTGTGGGGAACTCTGCTCAGCTGCCTTTCCGCCTACATAGCGCTGAACTTCGACAACCTGATGGACTATATGCAGCTGATCGGCATTCTGTTCATTGCGCCCTTCTTCATCGTTTTTTTGCTGGGAATGTTTTGGAAGCGAGCCTCGGCGACGGCCGGCTTTTACGGCATGATGGCGGGAACTCTGGGCTGCCTGGTGGAGTACTTGTTGTATCGCTTCGGCATGATTCACTTCCGCACTCCCATGGCCTCCAACGTATGGATGGCGGTCTGGGGATTCGTGGCTGGCCTATCAGTGATGGTGCTTACCACTTATGCCACGAAGGCGCCTGATCCCAAAGACCTGAAAGGCCTTACATACTCGTACGCCGCCAGTGTGGAGAGAAGCGGTGCGTGGTACCGCACGCCGGAGTTTTATGGCGTGGTGGTGATCGCGATGTTCCTCTTCTTGAACATCAAATTCTTCTGACATGTAATTGGATGAGACAAGCGAAGACATGGCCGTAACCTTAGAGAAATCTTTCGGAGGCACCGACCAAACGGTGAAACTCCCGGCACAGAACGTGCCGGTATGGTATCGGACTCAGGTATTGGTCGTAGGCGGCGGCGCATCCGGCTTGGCGGCGGCAGTATCTGCAGCCCGCCTAGGCGCGGACGTCACCCTGCTCGAACGCAATGGATACTTAGGCGGACTAGCCACCGGCGGCCTGGTGATTCTGTTGCTTACCATGGACGACGGGAATGGCAACACCGTGATTGGCGGCCTTTGCCAGGAAGTAGTAGAACGGCTGACGGCACGCGGGGCGGCACAGGCTCCTCCCGAGAATGAAAGATTCCGCGAAGAGCCCGAACTGGTGGATCGCTGGGCTGAAAAAGGCTTGTGCTGGGGCAAGGGCCCCCACCATGTTCGCTATTCGGTTGCCTTCGATCCGGAAGAGTTGATCGTTCTGGCGAACGAACTGGTGGTCAGTTCGAAGATTCGCCTCCTCTTTCATACCCAAGCGGTCGATAGCATTGTCGAAGATCGCAGCGTGAAGGGCGTGGTAGTGCAAGGCCGCTCGCGCCGCGGCGCGATCATGGCCGACGTCGTCATCGACACCACCGGCGACGGCGATGTTTTTACCCTGGCAGGCGCAGCCCACGAACTACAGAGGGTCGTGCCATGGCTCTGGTTCCGCATGGGCAACGTCGAGGATGACGCTATTACCACCTCCGGTCCCCTTCGCATCTATCGAACGGTTCGAGATCGCGAAGCCCTGGTCGTTCCGTGGGGCGGCGCCTTGGCGCTCACGAAAAACATCGATCCCACCAACGTGGAAGACCTCACCTGGGCGGAAATTGCTTGCCGGGAAAAAATCCACGAAGTTATGCGGGAGCACTGCAAGACCCATCCCGGGTTGGAGAAGGCATTCATCTCTCAGATTGCACCCCAGTTGGATATCACGGAAAGCCGCCGCCTGATTGGCCGCCGGGTGCTGACCCCGGATGACGCCAACACGCATTTCTCCGACGCGATCGGCGTCACCGGAAACTGGAGCAAGTATCGCGAGTTCTACGAAATTCCTTATTCGTGCCTGCTGGTTTCAGAATTCGACAACCTGCTGGCTGCGGGAAGATGCATCTCGGTCAATCATGCGGTGCATCATTCCACCAAAGAAATTCCCGCCTGCTTCGTCACTGGAGAAGCCGCCGGGGCTGCCGGCGCGCTGGCCGTCCAGCAGGGAATTGCCCCTGCGGCGCTGGATGTGAACCAGCTTCGAGCCCAATTAATTCGACAGGGAGCCTGTCTGGCGGTACCAAGCGGTTCCCGAGAGGAGAGCAATGTCCGAGGAAGTTAAGGTTTTGGAGAAGCACTATCTTGTAACCGATGCCGAAGCGGTCCACTTCATGGGGCCCGAGGTGACTCCCGTGCTTTCGACCCCTTCCATGATCCTGTGGATGGAACTCACTTCGCGAGACAACGCCGGACCGTTGCTCAATCCGGGCGATGACACCGTGGGCATGAGCGTCGACATAAAACACCTGGCTGCCACCCCGGTAGGAATGAAAGTTCGCGTGGTTTCCAAGCTGACCAAAGTCGAAGGCCGAGTCTACTCCTTCGAAGTCGAAGCCTTTGATGAGGTCGACAAGATCGGCGAGGGCTTTCACAAACGCGGGTCGGTGACTCTTGGCAAAGTTTGCTCCCCGTATCGCTGCGAAAAAGGAAAAGATCGGTCATGCCGGTTGAGTTGGAAATAGCGAACGGCGTCGGAATTCTGCATTTGCGCAGGCCGGAGAGCGCCAACGCGCTCAATGCCGAGATGCTGAACCAGATTTCCCGTGTGCAGCGCCAGTTGCAGCGCGACCGGAGTGTGCGCGTACTCATCACCGTGGGCGAGGGCAAAGGTTTTTGTGCTGGTTCTGACTTGCGCGAACAAGCGAGATTCACACCCGCTCAAGCCGAAAAATCACAACTGCTCGAAGCCAAAGTATGCCGTGAGTTTCTCCGCCTTCCGCAACCAACCATTGCCGGGGTTCACGGTTACGCTTTGGGCGGCGGACTGTTTCTGGCAACTCATCACGATTTTCAGGTCGTCAATGCGGAGGCCCGTCTTGGACTGCCGGAAGTGAAGCTGGGATGGAACCCGACCTTCGGTATTCATCGTTTGTGTCAGTTGGTGGGAGTAGGCGCCGCCAGCCAATGGATGATGCAAGGGACAGAGTTCACGGCTGCCGAAGCCGCAGATGAAAGGCTGCGTCACGCAAGTGGTGGAGCGTAGTGATGACGTGCTCGCCGCCTGCAAAACTACTCGCTGAAAAGCTTCTGCAACTTCCTTCGGGCGGACTGTCTGCAATCAAGCAAGCCATTTGGGGAGCCTCGGGTCCGAAGATGATTCGCTGTGATGCCCGCGAGGCGCGGCTTTACCGCAAATGCCTGGTTCTCTCCAAGGCAGAAGCCAGACGAAAGCCCTGAGCGATGAGTAACTTTACCGGACAGCGAACAATCCCCACGTTTCTGGATTTTCACGCTTCCGAGCGTCCCGAACGTGCCGGCGGTGGTGGCGGAAAGCGGTGCGGGCATCACGCAATCCTTGACGTGGTCACAGTTGCAGGCACTGGCTCGTCAAACTGCGAATTGGATGCTGTCGCAAGGCCTGCGCAAGGGCGATTCAATCGTTCTGCACATTCCCAACAGTCTCGATTTCTATTTGCTTTGGCTGGGTGCGTGCCTTGCTGGCGCGGTGACTGTTCCGGTCGATCCCCGATCGACGCATTCTGAACTCAATTACATCATCGATCACTCCGATGCACGTTTGGTTGTCACTGTCGATTCGTCACAAGATATCGCCAAGGGCGGCATCGCAGGGATGTGAGCGCGTCCGCCGCGTGATCACAACATCGCTAAGCAAGATGTTCGCCGAGTCCGAACTTGGAGCTGAAATCCTGGCTCAACCAGCTTCACCACCCGACAACCAGGCAACTCCGCTCGATATTGCCGGAATGCTCTACACTTCGGGCACGACTGGAAAACCCAAGGGCGTGATGTTGACGCACGCCGTCTATCTTCATGGAGCGGAGGTTCTGGCTCGTGGCACGGGGTTGACCAGGAACGATCGTCACCTGATAGCTCTGCCGCTGCATCATGCCGCCGCACAATGTCACGCCATGGTGCCATCTCTGGTTACCGGTGCCAGCATCGTTATTCTCGAGAGATTCCGTCCCAGCAAGTTTATGGAGAGCGCCGTTCAGCCACCAGGCCACGCGGGCCGCTCTGTTTGCCGCGCCGCTGCGTATGTTGCTGGCCAACCATTCCGATACGGCTGTGCCGAAAACATCGCTTCAATTGATTACCTTTCGCCCAGAATCTGACGGGCGATGAAATGTCGGCATGGGAAACCAGATTTGGCATTCCGCTGATCCAGGTGTGGGGAATGACGGAAACCGCCTCCCTTCCGCTGATGACGCCCTTGCATGGTCCCCGCAATGTGATGTGCATGGGATTGCCGGTAGCGGGCTATGAAGTGAGCATTGTAGACGCGAAGGGCAACCCGGTCACTCCCGGACAATCAGGTGAACTCGTGGTCCGCGTCGATCCCGGGTGGTCGGCGACCCCGGGGTACTATAAGAATCCAACGGCAACGGCAGACCTAATCCACGATGGCTGGCTGTGGAGCGGAGACCGGGCCATGCAAGACGAGAACGGTCACTTTCATTTCCTGGGACGCTTCAAAGAGATGATCAAGCGTTCCGGGGAGAACATCTCGCCGCTGGAAATCGAAGAGACTTTGAAAACGCATCCTGATGTTGAGGACGCCGCCGTGGTCGGAGTGCCCGATCCGGTTCGTGACGAGCGGGTGATTGCATTCGTCATCTTGCGTCCCGCCAGGGAAACAAAATTGGAATCCCTGCGCGACTGGTGTCGCGAGCGGCTTTCAGCCTTCAAGGTGCCGGAAGAATTTCATGTGCGCAAGGAATTTCCGCGTACCTCCGTAGGCAAGGTTCAGCGGCATCATCTTCGTGGCGCCTACCTGCGTGAGCATGAAACTGTCGCCTCATAAAAATCTCATGGAGATATTTCCCAACGTTCACGAAATCCGGTCGGTGTTTGGTGATCGCTACATTCAGCAATATCTATTTGTAGGCGAAAGAATCGTTCTGCTCGATGCGGGCGTGTTTGCTACCCCGGAGGCGGCCATCTTCCCATATCTCGAGAAGATCGGGATTGCTCCCGAAAAATTGTCGATGGTGGTGGCCATGCACGCGGATGCCGATCACCACGGCGGATTGCCGGCAATTAAGGATGCTTCGCGTTCCACTCTGCTGGCCTGCCATGAGGGGGACAAAAAGCTGATTGAGGACCCGGAACGCCTCTACCAGGACCGCTACAACTTTCTATCGCATGATCACGGTCTCGGATTCAATCGCGACGGCATGGTGAACTGTCCCCGCGAGTGCAAAATCGATGAACTCCTCTCGGCCGGGCAGATCATAGAGATTTCGCAGGGCTGGAATTTGCAGGTCTGGCATGTGCCGGGCCACTCCGACGGCCACCTGGCTATTTACGACAAAAAGAACCGTGCAGCATTTACCAGTGACGCCGTACAGGCGGGCAGTTACCCGACGATTGACGGCAGGCAAGCCTTTGGTCCCACCTACTATGCTGTGGACGCCTACCTTGCGACCATTCAATTTCTGGAAAACCAACCTATCGACCACATCTTCTCCGGTCACTGGCCGGCCTGCCACGGAACTGAGTCCAAGCGCTTCCTGAGTTCGTCTCGCGAGTTCGTCGAGACCGCGGACGAATTGATCAAGAGCTACCTGTCGAACCGCGCTCGCGGTGCCACCCTGAAGGAAATTCTCTATTCGCTGAGTCCGAAGTTAGGCTCTTGGCCCAGCGATGCAGCCGACTTTCTGCAGTTCGCGCTTTATGGCCACATGGTACGTCTAGAACAGCTAGGCATAGTACGTTCATCGAAATTACCAGTCGAGTACGCTCTAGTATGAGTGAACATTTTCAGCTCCCCTCGATATCTATTCCGGTAATTGCCACGCCTGACGTGTGTGTGGTGGGAGGCGGAGCCGCGGGACTTGGCGCGGCCGTCGGAGCAGCGCGCTGCGGCTTGGATGCCTTGCTCATCGAAAAATACGGATTCTGCGGCGGCGCCACGGTCGCGGGCTTGAGCGGAACCATCTGCGGCTTGCACAGCAGCGGAGACAATCCCCGGCAGATCGTCTTCGGTTTTGCCGGAGAGTTCCATGCCCGCATGAAAAACAGTGGTGGGGTCTGCGGCGCTGTCCCCTTCGGCCGCACCATGCTGGTTCCGCACGACAGCTTCATCTGGAAAGAAACTGCCGATGCCTACCTGCATACCGAAGGCGTTGAAGTTCTTTTTCACGCGAATCTGATCTCGGCTTACGAGCGCGACGGGCGCGTAGATACTCTGGTCGTGCGCTGCGCGGAGGGGGTGCGTGCGATTCGGCCGAAGATGGTAATCGACGCTTCCGGCGATGCTGAGGTCGTCCACACCATTGGTGGTTCAACCACCATGGGCAAAGACGGGGCCGTCCAGACGCCGACCATGATATTCCGCGTGGGCAGCGTCGACATGAAGACGTTTCTAAAACTCGATCCGCGAAAGATCGAGGCGTTAGTCGCGGAGGCCGACAAGTCAGGTGAATATCACCTCCCGCGCCACCACGTTTACATTTTTCCCATGCCCAACGGAAGCGAAGTCCTGTGCAACATGACGCGCATCACCTTTCCGGACGGTTCGGTCCCCCTCGGCGTCCGTAGCGCGGACCTCACCTTTGCGGAGATGGAAGGCCGGAAGCAGGCGCGCTCTTACGCCCAGTTTTTAAAAGCCAAGGTTGCCGGATTTCAAGACTCCTACATCGTCGATACCGGCGCCCAGGTCGGCATCCGGCAGACACGTTCGGTGGTTTGTCAGAAGCGGCTGACCAATGCCGACGTGCTAGGTGCCCGGAAAGTTCCGGGGGCCGCTACCTTTTCGGCCTGGCCGATCGAGTACCACGGCGCGGGAGACCTGAAGATCTCCTACCTCGAAAATGATACTTACGACATTGCCTTCGAAACGTTGATGCCGCTGATTGGAACCAACTTGCTGGTTGCGGGGCGTTGTCTTTCTGCCGAACACGAGGCAATGGCCTCGGCGCGTGTTACTGCCCAATGCCTGGGAATGGGGTACGCCGCGGGAGCTGGCACGGCATTGGCGCTGCGCGAAAAGATTACCACGCAACAGTTGACTGGGATCGAGGTTGAATACTGGATGCACGACCGCGGCCTCAAGACCGCGAGAGAGGCCTAGATGTTAAGAAGTAATTTCGAACGGGGCAGTACGCGCTGGGCGGTTCGTCGGGCGCAATGGTGCGCCATGGGAATTCCCGAAGAGGACTTCCTTAAGCCCAAGATCGCGGTGGTGAATTCTTCTTCCTCTCTATCGGTTTGCTACATCCATCTTGACGACGTTTCCAGGGCAGTACAGAAGTCGATTCGCGAAGCTGGCGGATTGCCGTTTGAGATTCATACCGCCGCACCCTCTGACTTCATCACCTCCGCCGGACGCAAAGCCCGCTACCTCATGCCCACGCGCGACCTCGTGGTGAACGACGTGGAAGTGATGGTGGAAGGCGCGGTGCTCGACGGTATGGTTTTTCTCTCGTCCTGCGACAAAACTACTCCCGCGCATTTGATGGCCGCAGCGCGGCTGAATCTTCCATCTCTGGTGATTCCGTGTGGCTACCAGCTCGGCGGAAATTGTGGCGGCCGTGATGTGGATATTGAAGAGGTATACAAAGGCGTCGGCACAGCCGCTACCGGCAAGATGAGTCTGAACGACCTCGAGGATTGGACACGAGTTGCAATCAAGGGTCCGGGGGTTTGCGCGGGATTGGCCACAGCGAATTCCATGCATGTGATGGCAGAGGCCCTGGGCATGGCGTTGCCGGGCACTACTCCTATCCGGGCCGCTAGCGACAGGCTGTTCGAGATAGCGGGAAGGTCCGGCAACACGATCATGGACTTGATCACAGCCAATATCCTCCCGCGTGCAATCCTGACCCCGGCAGCGATTCGCAATGCAGTTCGCGTTGCGGTCGCCTTGGGCGTGTCTGTCAATGTCGTTCGCCATCTATCGGCCGTTGCCAGCGAAGCGGAACTCGATCTTGACGTCGTTGCGCTCTTCGAGGGTATGGGTAAAGAAATTCACCAGATCGCCCAAATTAAGCCCAACGGCCCGGATCGGATTGAAGATCTGGATGCCGCCGGCGGTACTCTGGCCGTACTCTGGCAACTCCGCCCCGTGCTGGAAACCGATGTGTTGACAGTTTCCAATCGCACCCTCGGGGAGGTGCTTTCGGAGCCGGTAAAGGTCAACCCGGAAGTGATCCGTCCGCTGGATCGCCCGTTTCGTAACGAGCCGGGTCTGGTCATCCTGCGCGGTAACCTAGCGCCCGATGGCGCCATCATGAAGATCTCTGCAGTCCCCGAAAGCATGCGGAAATTTTCCGGCCCCGCCAGAGTTTTTGAAGATGAAGACGCCGCCATATCCGAATTGGCGGCTGGGAAGATTCGCCGTGGCGATGTTGCAGTTCTGCGCATGATGGGTCCGGTCGGCGGACCCGGGACTGTATTTGCCTGCAGCTTCATGGCGGCTCTGGTCGGCGCTGGGTTGGGAGAGCTGGTTGCAGTTGTAACCGACGGTGAGCTGTCGGGATTGAACCGGGGAATTACCGTGGGCCAGGTGATGCCAGAGGCCGCTGCTGGGGGCCCCTTGGCCGTTGTCCGCGAGGGAGAGATCATTCACATCGACCTCAACGCCCGTCGCATTGATCTCGAGGCAGATGACGTTTCTGAGCGGGTCAGAAACTGGAAGCCGGCAAAGCGAAACCTTAAGCCGGGGTGGCTGGCAATCTACTCCGAGGTGGTCCAGCCTATTCAGGGCGGCGCGGTACTCGGTCGGCGGGCAACCATTCAAAATCCAGCAAAGGCAAAAGACTAGAAAACAATACCGGCCCGCATCTCGTTGTCGAAAATTGGCCGAAAGAGGGTCGCTAGTCTCGATCCCATTAGGGCCGATTCGCCCCTTTTCTGCGCTGGGTTTATTTTATCGGAATAGATTCCGATTTTATTGACAAGCGGTGTCGGGCTCTGCTAATCTCAGCACCGCTTTGAGTGGGCAGGCGGTATCGTCTCTCGCTGAAAGCCCCAACTCATCCGCCAATATTCTGCAATCGACGGCTCAGAAAACTCCGTTCGCGGAAAGGTTAAAATCATGGCGACAGCTCTGGAACTTCCCGTTGCCCTAGGCCCCACCACCCTTCTCATTAACAACAAATTCAGAAACAGCCGGTCAGGAAAGACATTCGCAACCATCAACCCGGCCACCGGAGAAGAAATCTGCCAGGTCGCGGCCGCCGACGAGTCGGACGTAGATGAAGCCGTCAAAGCTGCCCGCCACGCATTCGAAAAGGGTCCGTGGCGCAAGATGTCAGCTGCCGAACGCGGACGCCTGCTTAACAAACTGGCGGATCTCATCGAGCAGCACGCCGACGAATTGGCGCGCCTGGAAGCACTTGACAATGGCAAGCCCTACCACGTCGCAAAGGCCGGAGACCTGGCACTGACGATCGCCACTTACCGCTATTACGCTGGATGGGCCGACAAGGTCCAGGGTAAGACAATTCCCATAGCTGGCCCGTATTTTTCCTATACCCGGCACGAACCTGTGGGCGTCGTCGGACAGATCATTCCTTGGAACTTTCCTATCCTGATGCAATGCTGGAAACTGGCGCCTGCCCTCGCTACCGGCAACACCATCGTAATGAAGCCCGCCGAGCAAACTCCTCTGACCGCGCTTCGGATTGGCGAGCTGATCATTGAGGCAGGATTTCCTGAAGGAGTCGTCAACATATTGCCCGGCGATGGTCCGACGGCTGGAGCCGCGCTCGCCCGCCACATGGATGTCGACAAGATCGCCTTCACTGGCTCAACCGAGGTCGGCCATTTGATCATGGAAGCCGCGGCCAAGAGCAACTTGAAGCGTGTCACCCTCGAGCTCGGCGGCAAGAGCCCGAACATTGTCTTTGCCGATGCAAATATGGATGAAGCGGTGGAAGGCTCGCATTTTGCGCTCTTTTATAACCAGGGACAATGCTGCTGCGCCGGTTCGCGGGTTATGGTCGATGCCAAGTGCTACGACGAGTTCGTGGAAAAGAGCGTGGCTCGCGCTAAAACCCGCAAGGTAGGCGATCCATTTGATCCGCAAACCGAGCAGGGCCCGCAAGTTGACGATATTCAGTTCGAAAAGGTCATGGGATACATCAACACCGGCAAGAAAGAAGGCGCAGCGCTACTTCACGGAGGCAGCCAAGTCGGAAAGCGCGGCTACTTTATCGAGCCCACGGTCTTTGCGGACGTTCACGACGAGATGACCATTGCCAGGGAAGAAATTTTTGGCCCGGTGATGAGCATCATCAAGTTCAACGATCTCGACGAAGTCATCGAACGTGCAAACCGCGACCATGTATGGGCTGGCTGCTGCCGTCTGGACCCGTGACGTTAGCAAGGCACTCGCCGTCGCCAATGGCGTTCGCGCTGGCACAGTCTGGGTAAATTGCTACGACGTATTTGATCCAGGAGCGCCATTCGGAGGGTTCAAGCAATCCGGAATGGGCCGCGAAATGGGCGAGTACGGCCTGCAACAGTACACCGAGGTCAAGACGGTAACCGTAAAGTTGTAGATATGCGAAGGACGTGTAGAGACGTAGCTCCGCTACGTCTCGCACTTCCGCGGATGACGCCGCTTTTTTATTCCTGCGTTTTGCCCGCAAAAAATCCGTGTCAAAGCCGCGGATTATCAGCCTGCAAGCGAAAATTTCCCACCCAAAGTAAATGTTTTCTTAAAACATCGGAATGCGTTCCGATTATGTTGACACTCCTCCGTCTGCATGATAACGTGGCACTTATTTTGGGCGTCATCCTGCGCCGCAAGGAGGATTTACGAACGCACTGTCAGGCCTGGCTGGAGTAGTACCGCCCATGTTGACGCCGTTTGGCGATGACGATCGCATTGATTTTCGCTTGCTCGCTCAGGAGGCCCGTTTTCTCAAACAGAGTGGCGTTAGCGGCATGGTGGTCGGCGGCAGCATGGGAGAAGGCGCAGGACTTTCAGAGCTGGAAATTGCAGAAGCCGTTCGCGTCGTCGTGGAAGCCGTCGACGGCACGCTTCCTGTGTTGGCCGGACTGATTGCAGACTCCTCGGCAGAAGCCGTTCGGTTAGCCAAAGCTGCCAGCCAAGCCGGTGCTTGCGGATTGCAGGTCCCCCCGCCTCATTTTCGTCCAACGGCAGACACTCCCATCCTCGCGGAATACTACCGTTCGATTACCGACGGTGCCGGGTTACCGCTGATCATCTACAACGTCATGCCAACCGCGGAAGCGGCCGTCGAATCCTTGCAGGAGATAATGATGGCAAATCCGGCGGTCGTAGGCGTCAAGCAGAGCGCGCGAAACATGCACACCCTGGCAGTGCTGCTGGCCAGCCTGCGCGGCAAGGTAAAAATATTTTCCGCGATTGATGACATGGTGTACCCCTCATTCATGCTCGGAGTGGATGGCACAATTTCAGGCACCTCCGCGGTTTTCCCGCGCGAGACTTTCGAGATGCTCACTGCAGTCGAGAACAGGGACTATGACCGCGCACTGGCGATCCACGAGAGAGTGGCTCCCGTCTGGCGTGCAATCGATTACCCCGATTTCCCTGGGCGTACAAAATATGCCGTTACTTTGACCGGGAGGGACATCGGCGTACCCCGCCGTCCTTTCAAGTTTCCTACCGGCGACGCCGCCCGCGAAATTGAGCAGGCCATGGCCGCCGCTGGGTTCTTCGCGGGACGCGATGAAAAGAGAACACCGCCCATGGTACCGGCGGACGCAGTATGAGCGGATGGCAATCTGCTGCTTGCCTGCTGCTCTCGCTGCTTTGTACCGTTCCGCTTTACCCGCAATATTCTGTCGCCGATCTTTCCCAGTTGCGCGATTACGAGTCGCATCGCACCTCAAGTTTCGATCGCAGCGGCGAAGAATAGAAATAGGTGGAACTCATGCCCAGGGGAGCGAGAAGCGTTCGCGTCACATGCTCCTTGAAAGGATGTCCCGAAAATCGTTCGACAATCATGCCAAGAAGAATGTAGTTCGTGTCGGCGTAGTGATGGCCTTGGCCGGGTTCGCTGGAGGGCTTACTTCGATCTCTGTCGGCCAGCGCAATCAACTCCGAAGGTGACCAGGCGCGAGCAGGATCGGCCTTCGGGCCAATAACGGTCGTCAAGTAATCCATGTCATTGTTTGTAGGGTAGATACCGCTTGAGTGGTCGAGAGCTGGGAAACGGTGATGCGTTCGGCGTTCGGGATACGTGCAACTGCATCCCCAAGGCACTCCTTTAGCGTGGCATTAAGGGAGAGCTTTTGCTCATCAACAAGGCGTAGTAAGGCAACGGCCGTAAAAGTCTTGTTGATACTAGCCATGTGGAACGCATCGTCAACCCGCAACCGTATGTGCTTTTCGAGATCGGAATATCCCACGGCGGCTGAACGAATCCTGCCGTCAGCAGACTGAGCTAGAAAGGCGACACCAGGATAACCGCGATGAATGCCATTTTGCAGCAACGCCTTCACGCGAGCGTCATTCGGGAGTGCGCAAAGCGAATCTGTAACGGTAAGGCACAACACCAGCAGTAAAAAGAGGTCGGACGACATACTTGGGCATCGCGAATCCTTGCGTTTAGATTATGGGACACCTTACAGGTCGCAGAAACCATTATTTCGCTATTCGCAAGAGTTGTGAACACACAGCTCCCAAGTGGCCAATGGCTCGCAATGTCATTCTGGCTTGGCACGCCGATGCTTTCAGTCACAGTTGCCTTCGGGATTAGTGTTGGGAAATCTGCTTCTCGTAAACTATCTCAATCTGAGATACCTTGCGTGAAGTTCTGTTCCCGACAGTAATCTGGTTTCCGCTTTGAATCCTGCGTAGCATGACCTCACTAGGTGCAAAATGAATGAGCAACGAGAGCCTCTGGCAATCCTATTCGGGATATTTGTAGTCGTGGTGGTGGCATATCTAGCGGCTTGGCGAAGCAAGGGCAAACGGGTACAGAAGAGTGGTTCAGTTGTCGTCGCTGCTATCGCGGGGCTTGCCGCCTTAGCGGTAGTGGCGTTTGCGATTCAAGGACTGCGAGCGTTCTCTAACCCTCTGATACCGCTATGGCAGACATTCTTAGCTGAGACCATTGCATTTGCTATCGCAGTCGGCCTCGGATTGTTTGCAATGAAATCGCTGGAGGCACCGCAAGCGAAAGAGTAACTGGATCCGCTAACCACAAGTAATCCAGAGACTATCCTCATCAAGGCAGCAAAGCGAGATAGAGTGAATCGCTTCCTCAGATTTCTCGGCTATCGTGACCGTAGATACAGGGGTCAGGGTTTCACTGTCCTCATCGAACCCATTCATCGAGAGAACCTATCTGTCGTGCACACTAGAGGAGACGTGATGCTCAACATGAATGCAGTTTGGATAGACAGGTACCGATTGGCAATCGAACTTCCCGAGAGCGCCGAACCCGCACAATTGGTGGGGTTAGTGGATGACTTGCAGACAGCACTAGAAAGCATGAACTACGGCTACCGACTGTTATCGTCTGGCAAAGTACTGGCAGATTCAGACTTCAAATCAACTCGATAACTCGTCGAGAAATCCGCTTATCACAAGTAATCCAGAGCGGGTCTAATGCAGTTTGTAATTTTCCATTAGTTTGATTACTGAGTGATAAGCTCAGTTATCGCCAACAATCACACTCGGGAGTGACGATAGGCGTTGCCTTGTGGCGCACAGCGACGTAGCATCTGCGGCACAACTGAGAGGGTCAACTATGGAAAAGTCCAAGCTCGTCAAAGGTCTAGGGTCTGCGTGGATTCTGTTGGTGCTCTCCATCGTTGTTGTCAACGCATATAGAAGCATTCAAGTTTCAAAAACTACCGGATTGGGAGCGGTCTCAGGGCCCAATAGTTTCACCGTGTTCGTCATCGCCTTCCTTGTCGTGAGCGGAGTGGTCCTTTTGGTCATGCATTCCCGCAGTCGGTAAAGGGCTAGGCGGATTACTGGCCTGAAAATCGCGTTACGACTCTCTATCGCATAATGAACAGAACACAGTGATACTCGAGGAGTTGCTGGATTACTGTTGATAAATCCGCTTATCACAAGTAATCCAGAACAGCGGGAGCGCACTAAGGTCCGAGAATGAACACAGTAGATGCAAAGATTCGGAGAATGCTAGCGGTTGAATTGAAGGTTGAGGAGCGAGCATTGACGGATGGCTTTCGTTGGCTCGATTTTGTGGGGAGTGAAGACGCAGAGTATTTCCTCGAAGAGGTCAATGGCGCATTTACTCGCCTGTCGCCCGGTTTCAGTTTTGGAGAAGGTAAACGACCTTTCGGAAACATTACCGCCGACACGCTGGAGCAGATTTCGACTGTAGATGGTCTGATCGCGCACGTCGAACGGCACGTCACTAGGTTCAATCTGAGTCCGGCTTACTATTGAGAAATCGCCATATCGTAATCAATCGAGGGTAGCTGGATTACTGTCGGGAAATCCGCTTCCCGTAAACTATCTCAGGTTGAGGAAACATGGAGGGCTAAACGTCCGTGGGCTTTTTTTGGATGGGATTGGGAATTAGTTCGGTCGTCTATGGGCTCAGGGGAGAACGGGTGCCCGGCAAAGGGACTATTGGGATCAGCGACACTGATTCGAATAGCATCAGCACTGCTGAAAGAGTTGCTTGGCTTGCGCTAGGGGTTGGTGCAATCGTCGTGGGTTTCCTCGACCTGTACGCCCGATTTCAACGAGCCTGACACGAGTCTGGGCACGTCCGTCCAGATTTCCTA
>CAWGQZ010000059.1:0-77349 GCA_963824805.1 uncultured Acidobacteriaceae bacterium
TCGCGATAGAGGTCCGACCAGGTGATCGGGCACGGTGGATAGGGATAGTGCTCAAAGGACACGCGGGCTTTAAGATCGCCGAGGCGATTGTGTTCCGTCAGGTATTCGAGGAAGCGTCCCAGCCATGAAATTCGGCCCTTCGAATCAGGCCAGACGCGAATGTCTTCGGTTACTCCCTCGAATACAGGGCCTCCCAATTTCAGCTTGGCATCAACTTTGTGCAGGGCAGTCGCGAACTGGATGTACAGGGCGCCGTAGTCTTCGGGCAGCATCTTTTGCCCGTCGGGCTCCTCACCCATCTCGATGTAGGAGATCGGATAGCCCCGCTTCTCCACGTAAGTGATCTGCGCGGCGGCATCTTCCGGCGTTCCATAAAGCATCGAGATCGGAATCATAGCTGGAAGATTGTTAGTGATTCCGCTGGTGTAGAACAGGTCCATGCCCGTCTGGTCCCCGGTTTGCGGATCGAGGTCGGTCGCCGCATGCCAGGGGTCTACCGAAGACGCGAAAGTTGCAGTCTGGCCGCCATCGGGGCGGTGAGTGATCAGGTCGACGAAATCGCCGTTCTGAGTAAGGGTTCCGGCATAGAGTTCGCGGATCGCATAACCCGCCGCGCCTCTCGGGTCCTTGCCATCGTTTGCTTGTGACGGGTTGGAAGTGGTGTCATCCAGATGCGCAGGAATCACATGGGCCCGATTGACTGAGTGAAATGCAAGGTCTCAGTGCCGCCGTTGGCGGCGGTGTTAACCGCAAGGGCGATCCAGACTCCGGTGGTTGGATTAGCCAAAGGGTCACGGTCGGAGCTCCAGTATTGAACCTGATATTGCCGGGCGTAGGGTGATCCCCAATCAATTCGAAGGAAGTCGAATTTTTCCGCCGCTCCCAAATCCAGGATCACCCACTGCGGGTGGAGAGAATCATCTTCACCGGTGAATTTGCTGCTCAGATAGGGATTGCTCTTCCAGTAAGTGCTGGGATCACCGTCTGTCATTCGCGAATATTTGGCGCGCGAGCGGCCGTCGCCGGAAGTATTTCCGCGATGCGGCAGAGGATAGCCCGCCGAATGGCGGATCAATTCGCCGGCCTCGGTGCTGCCAACGAAATATCCCTGTTGATGGACCGGGTCGCTCCACTTGCCGTTTGGATTCCAGTGCCAGGCTGCGCCTGAAAGCTCGGTGTTTTGCCGATACGTGATCGGCCCCCATCCCGCGGAGAGGGATTCCTTCAGAATCGCCGGGGTGTAAACCTTGTCGACGATTCCCTGAGGCAGAATGTGATGGAAGTTCCGAGAGCGATATCGGGATCGAAGCTCTTGACCGGATGCTTGATGTCAATCCGAATCATGCCGGTCTTGGCGTCCTGTGCACTCAGCAGCACGGAAAGCAGAAACAGAGCAGCCAAGCCAGGCACGCAGCGAAAAGCGGATTTTTGCAGGCGTTTCATTTTTGAAGTGGACTCCCGGACTAGTGAGAGTTGTAAGGTACAAACCCACGAGCCTTTGTCCGCAGCCGGTAAACCGAATGCGTCGCTGTAATGTAAAGCGTCTTGGAATCTTTATCTCCCCAGGTCAGGTTCGCCGGTTGTTCAGGCATCTCGATGGTCCCCAGATGATGGCCTTGCGGGTCCCATACCCAGATGCCTTTGGGGCCCGTGACATACAGGTTTCCCTTGGTGTCCACCTTGATTCCGTCGGGAACGCCTTCATGGGGACCGCCAGGTTCTTCACCGAATATCTTTCCACTGCCCAGGCTTCCGTCCCGGGCGACGTCATAGACATGAATGTTTCTGGTTTCGTCGTCGTCCACGTAAAAGCGCTTGCCATCGGGAGAGAAGGCGAGACCGTTCGGTTGAATCAGGTCCTTGGTTAGCAGTTTGAGTTGCCCATTTGCATCGAGACGGAATACACCTTGAAAGGGCAGTTCCTGTTTTTCGCCCTTCACCAGGTCGAGGGTTGGGTCCGTAAAGTAGATGGCGCCGTCCGGCCCGATGACCACATCGTTGGGGCTGTTCAGCTTTTTGCCTTCGTATTTGTCGGCCAGAATTGTGTACTTTCCATCCGAAGTTACAGCGATGATGGCGCGCAGCACGCTGGCGCAGTCGATGAGGCGATGCTGGCGGTCATAGGTGTTTCCGTCAGGATCACCGAGAGAGATGACCTCTTCTTTGCGTCCATCGAGAAATACCCGATAGATCTTGTTAATCTCTTCGTCGCTGACATAGAGAAAACCGGAGTCGTCCCAGACCGGCCCTTCGGTGAAGCCAAAATCGCCAGCGACTTTGGTGAGCTTTGAGTTGCGATCGACGAGCTTCCAAAAGGCGGGAGATTTAGCCGTCAGCTTGAAGGATCTGGGTGAGTCCTCAGCTATGGCGAATCCTGTAAGCAAAACAAAGACAGCCACAACAGTTTTGACGGAAAACACTCTCATTCTTTCCCTTCCTCGGATGTGTCTTTTTCGCTGGGTTTCTGTGCAATGCTCATGAGGTAACTCACCAACTGATCAATTTCCTGACGGCTGAGCTTGGACCCGTAGTCGGCAGGCATCCACGATCTAGGTTGACGATCAATGCTTTGGACCTGCGACTTGTCGAAAAAGTGGAAAGAACCATCTGGAGTTTGCAGCTGCAGCGAAAAGTTGTCTTCGTTGCGGGCAATGCCGGTGAGGGCCGTGCCGTCGGATGTCTTTACCACTACGACTTGTCTTCTTGGATCGAGATTCTTGTTGGGTTCGGTGATCGCGCTGTAAATATCGGCTGCGGGCTTGCCGGAGGCAAAACTTGTAAGATCGGAGCCCATGAAGCCGCCCTGCCCACGCGCGAGGTGGCACTCTGCGCATTCTCCCTTGCCAAAAAACAGGAGTTTGCCAGCCTTGGGATTCCCGGGCAACGCGACCGTCGAGCCCTGTCCCTGCAGTTCTCTGAGGTAGTGGACGACCGCCTGAATTCGCCCATCACCCAGTGCACGAAACGGCGGCATCCCAGTTCCCGGCTTGCCATCGCGCACAATGGTTAACAATGAGGCATCGGAAAGCTGTTGTACCGCTCTACGCCTGGCGATATCAGGCCCGCGCTCCGCGCCCTTGCCATCGAGTCCGTGACATGCGGCGCAGGTCGAAGAGAAGGTGCGTTTGCCTTCTTCGGTTGACTGGCTGAATGCCTGATTGGCAAAGGCAGTTGCCAGAAACAGAATCACAAAAGTGGCCGTTCGGATAAATTGTTGAGGCATCTTGGCTAGCGCTCATATATAAACCACTTCAGGCGAATGCACAAAGCTAGTCACAGTCCCATTCGGAGTTTCCATTTCCTCATTGCAACTCACAAAGTTTCAGCGGATAATCTGCGTTATATTAAAACGATTCAGTAGATTATGCCACGTTCTGTCCAAATTTGGTTGGCAGTGTTCGCGGTTTGTTTTGCGGGAGGGTGGGGGAAGGCTCAGGCCGAATCGGGTTCGGGTCTGGAAATTTCTCCCGCCGACTTGAAGTCAACTCCAGTCGGAGCCAACTGGCTTTCGTACAATGGCGACTTTACTGGACGCCGTTACAGCAGCCTCTCGCAAATCAAGGTCAGCAACGTAAGTCAACTGCGTACCCAGTGGGTGTTTCATGTCGACGTCTCCGATCGTCTGGAGAACACGCCGCAAGTGGCGGATGGAGTAATGTTCGTGACTTCCGCGAACGACACTTTCGCTCTGGATGCGAAAACGGGACGAACGATTTGGCACAACGACCGGCCCATCACGGAGGGCTTGATCGACGATGCCTCGCGGCACATCAGCCGCGGAGTCGCCCTATGGCATTCGAGCCTCTACCGTCTCACCGACAACGCACATCTGCTGCGGATTGATGCCCGTTCCGGCCATTTACTGTGGGACATCCCCTACGCAGATTGGAACAAGAATTACGGAGCAACGGGTGCACCGCTGGTGGTCAACGACAAAGTAATTGTTGGGACATCGGGTGGGGACGATGGCGTCCGCGGATTTCTGGCGGCCTACGACCCCATAAGTGGCAAACTTCTGTGGCGTTTCTGGACGATTCCCGGCCCTGGGGAGTTCGGTTCGGACAGTTGGCCCGGTGACTTGTATCTGCGCGGCGGCGGTACAACATGGATGCCTGGCAGCTACGATCCCGACACCAATACATTGTTCTGGGGCACAAGCAATCCGGGGCCTGACTTTGACGGAGACGTTCGGCCTGGAGACGATCTCTATACTGCTTGCGTGCTTGCGCTCGATCCCGATACCGGAAAGCTGAAGTGGCATTTCCAGTTCACCCCGCATGATCTGTTTGATTTCGATGCGCCCGAGACGATGATGTTGATTGATGCTATATACCATGGGGAGCCCAGAAAGCTTCTTGTGCAGGCGAATCGTAATGGATTTATTTACGTGCTGGACCGCACCAACGGAAAGTTTCTTTCGGCAAAGCCATTTGTGGAAAAACTAACATGGGCCAAGGGCATTGATGACAAAGGTAGGCCGATCCTGACCGATCTCAAGCCCAGCCAGGAGGGGACTGAAATTTGTCCGGGATTTGCCGGCGCGACCAACTGGTATGCGCAGTCCTACAACGAGTCGACGCACCTTGTTTACTTTCTAGCGCTGGAAGGATGCGAAAGGTTTTTTCGGAAGCCGCAAAAATTTGAGGAAGGCAAGACTTTCTACTCCACCGGAGTAAAACGAATTCCCGGCCGCACTCCACGCCGGGTTCTGGTCGCCTACAATCTCGACGACGATTCTTTCGCATGGCGATATCCGCAGGTCGGGAATGGTCATTCCCAGGGCGGGACCATGACTACCGCTGGGGGGGTGCTGTTTTTCGGCGATGACGCCGAATCTTTCGAGGCTGTCGATGCCAGGAGCGGAAAACCTCTGTGGCACTTTACAACCGGCCAACATTTCGGCGCTTCGCCGATGACCTACGCGGTAGATGGAAAACAATATGTGGCAATTGCAGCCGGGAATGATATTTTCACGTTTGCATTGCCGTAGTAATTCTTATTCATCTCAAGGAGACGATCATGAATTCGACTTTCTTCAATCGCAGAAAACTGATGGGTTCTTTAGCAGCGGTAGCCTCCGCCCTGGGCGCCGGTGCCTTGATTGCAACGCGGGCGGAAGCAAAGAGCCACGACTCCGGCGTTCACAAGCTGAACCGTGACGCAAAGCCTGCGGACGGCAAGCAGATGATTACGCCGCTCATCATTCACAACGGGCTGATTTACATCTCAGGGCAGGGCGCAAACTCCAATGGCCCGGTAGGTAAGGATGACATCGATAGCCATGTCACAAAGGTCCTCGACAACGTAAAGGAACTGGTTGTAAATGGCGGCGGCAGCATGGACTCAGTTCTCCAGTTGACCGTCTATCTGACCGACATCGCCAATTTTGAGGCCATGAACAAGATTTTTAAGACCTATTTCCCCAATGGCGGCCCGGCTCGAACCACCATGGCAGTCGCCGCTTTGCCCGGCAACTCCCTGGTGGAGATCAACTGTATTGCCGCCATCACCAAAAAATAGACGCAAGCGTTCTGGAGACCAATCATGAAGTGGAATCGTCGCAGTTTCCTGGGAACGATCGGAGCGGTTACTGGTTCACTGGCCGCGCCGCGCAAACTTTTTTCCGCGAAGACCGAGATGAAAGTCAGTGGTTTTGGCCACACCGGCAATCCCTACGAGGAGCTGGGTGTGACCACTGTCATCAACTGCGAAGGAACCATGACCGTGCTGGGTGGATCGGTGATCCGCCCTGAGCTTGAAGCGGTCATGGCACAGGCGGGCAGGCACTTTGTCAGGATCCTGGAGCTGGAAGTTGCCGCCGGCAAGCGAATTGCTGAAATGCTGAAGCTTCCCGAAGACTATACCGCGCTGGTTACCTCCGGCGCGGCTGCGGCCATGGAATCGGGACTGGCGGGCATTCTCACCGGCAGCAATCCAGAATTCATCAAGCAGATTCCGGACCTCACCGGAATGAAGTCGGAGGTCATCATCCAGAAATCCCACCGCAATCCCTTTGATCATCAATTGAGGAATACCGGTATAAAGCTGGTGGTGATTGAGACGCGGGAAGAATTGCGTGCCGCGGTGAACGAAAAGACGGCGATGATGCATTTTTCCAACTTTGCCAACGCAGCCGGCCAGATCAAAGTGGACGAATGGGTCAAGCTGGGCAAGGAATTAAAAATTCCCTGCATGAATGACGCCGCCGCCGACACGCCTCCGGTTTCCCATCTGTCGGATTACGCCAACATGGGTTATGACCTGATTACCTTCAGCGGGGGCAAGGCGATTCGTGGACCGCAATGCGCCGGCATGTTGATTGGCAGGAAGGAGCTGGTTGCTAACCCCCGGGACTCGGGTCACCTGCTTGGAAATGTAGTCCAGTTGGTTCTGCCAATCCTTCCACAATGCCTCGTGGTCTTCGTTAAGAAATAGTTCCAGAGCCTTCACCATCCCCACGATTTCTTCTTTACCCACTTTCTGGCTTCGTCCGATAGTGTCTTCATGCGGGCTGTTGTTTAGCAGCGCGTTAGCCACCAACTCCTTCTTGCCGATCAGCATGCCCGCACACTGCGGTCCACGTATAGCTTTGCCCCCGCTGAAGGTGATGAGGTCGTAACCCATGTTGGCGTAATCCGACAGATGAGAGACCGGAGGCGTGTCGGCTGCAGCGTCATTCATGCATGGAATTTTTAATTCCTTGCCCAGCTTGACCCATTCGTCCACTTTGATCTGGCCGGATGCGTTGGCAAAGTTGGAAAAATGCATCATCGCCGTCTTTTCGTTCACCGCGGCACGCAATTCTTCCCGCGTCTCAATGACCACCAGCTTTATGCCGGTATTCCTCAATTGATGATCAAAGGGATTACGGTGGGATTTCTGGATAATGACCTCCGACTTCATTCCGGTGAGGTCCGGAATCTGCTTGATAAATTCCGGATTGCTGCCGGTGAGAATGCCCGCCAGTCCGGATTCCATGGCCGCAGCCGCGCCGGAGGTAACCAGCGCGGTATAGTCATCGGGAAGCTTCAGCATTTCAGCAATTCGCTTGCCGGCCGCAACTTCCAACTCCAGGATCCGGACAAAGTGCTTGCCCGCCTGGGCCATGACCGCTTCGAGCTCAGGGCGGATTACCGATCCACCCAGTACGGTCATGGTTCCTTCACAGTTGATGACAGTGGCCACACCCAGCTCCTCGAAGGGATTGCCGGTATGGCCAAAACCACTAACTTTCGCCTCGGCCTTCGCGGAAAAAAGTTTGTGCGGGGCGGCCAGTGAACCAGCAACCGCTCCGATCGTTCCCAGGAAACTGCGACGATTCCACTTCATGACTGGTCTCCAGAACGCTTGCGTCTATTTTTTGGTGATGGCAGCAACACAGGTGATCTCCACCAGGGAGTTGCCGGGCAAAGCGGCGACTGCCACGGTGGTTCGAGCCGGGCCGCCATTGGGGAAGTAGGTCTTAAAAATCTTATTCATGGCCTCAAAATTGGCGATGTCAGTCAGATAGACGGTCAACTGGAGAACTGAGTCCATGCTGCCGCCGCCATTTACAACCAGTTCCTTTACATTGTCGAGGACCTTTGTGACATGGCTATCGATGTCATCCTTACCTACCGGGCCATTCGAGTTTGCACCCTGCCCTGATATGTAAATCAGCCCGTTGTGAATGATGAGCGGCGTAATCATCTGCTTGCCGTCCGCAGGCTTGGCGTCACGGTTCAGTTTGTGAACGCCGGAGTCATGGCTCTTGGCTTCCGCGCGCGTTGCAATCAAGGCACCGGCGCCCACGGCGGAGGCTACCGCTGCTAAAGAACCCATCAGTTTTCTGCGATTGAAGAAAGTCGAATTCATGATCGTCTCCTTGAGATGAATAAGAATCACTACGGCAATGCAAAGGTGAAAATATCATTCCCGGCTGCAATTGCCACATATTGTTTTCCATCTACCGCGTAGGTCATCGGCGAAGCGCCGAAATGTTGGCCGGTTGTAAAGTGCCACAGAGGTTTTCCGCTCCTGGCATCGACAGCCTCGAAAGATTCGGCGTCATCGCCGAAAAACAGCACCCCCCCAGCGGTAGTCATGGTCCCGCCCTGGGAATGACCATTCCCGACCTGCGGATATCGCCATGCGAAAGAATCGTCGTCGAGATTGTAGGCGACCAGAACCCGGCGTGGAGTGCGGCCGGGAATTCGTTTTACTCCGGTGGAGTAGAAAGTCTTGCCTTCCTCAAATTTTTGCGGCTTCCGAAAAAACCTTTCGCATCCTTCCAGCGCTAGAAAGTAAACAAGATGCGTCGACTCATTGTAGGACTGCGCATACCAGTTGGTCGCGCCGGCAAATCCCGGACAAAT
Organism: uncultured Acidobacteriaceae bacterium; assembly: GCA_963824805.1. GTDB lineage: Bacteria > Acidobacteriota > Terriglobia > Terriglobales > Acidobacteriaceae > DATBAT01. The sequence goes on from CAWGQZ010000059.1 coordinate 8,355, forward strand.
TTCAGTCCCCTCCTGGCTGGGCTTGAGATCGGTCAGGATCGGCCTGCCTTTGTCATCAATGCCCTTGGCCCATGTTAGTTTTTCCACAAATGGCTTCGCCGAAAGGAACTTTCCGTTGGTGCGATCCAGCACGTAAATAAATCCATTACGATTCGCCTGCACAAGAAGCTTTCTGGCCTCCCCATGGTATATGGCATCAATCAACATCATCGTCTCTGGGGCATCGAAATCAAACAGATCATGCGGGGTGAACTGGAAGTGCCACTTCAGCTTTCCGGTATCGGGATCGAGCGCAAGCACGCAAGCAGTATAGAGATCGTCTCCGGGCCGAACGTCTCCGTCAAAATCAGGCCCCGGATTGCTTGTGCCCCAGAACAATGTATTGGTTTCGGGATCGTAGCTGCCAGGCATCCATGTTGTACCGCCGCCGCGCAGATACAAGTCACCGGGCCAACTGTCCGAACCGAACTCCCCAGGGCCGGGAATCGTCCAGAAACGCCACAGAAGTTTGCCACTCATGGGGTCGTAGGCCGCCAGAAACCCGCGGACGCCATCATCCCCACCCGATGTCCCAACAATGACTTTGTCGTTGACCACCAGCGGCGCACCGGTTGCTCCGTAATTCTTGTTCCAATCTGCGTAGGGGACGTCCCACAATAAATGGCCGGAACGGGCATCCATCCGCAGCAGATGTGCGTTGTCGGTGAGACGGTAGAGGCTCGAATGCCATAGCGCGACACCGCGGCTGATGTGCCGCGAGGCGTCGTCGATCAAGCCCTCCGTGATGGGCCGCTCGTTGTGCCAAATCGTTCGTCCCGTTTTCGCATCTAGAGCGAAAGTATCGTTCGCGGAAGTCACGAACATTACTCCATCCGCCACTTGCGGCGTGTTCTCCAGACGATCGGAGACCTCGACATGAAACACCCACTGCGTACGCAGTTGACCTACGTTGCTGACCTTGATTTGCGAGAGGCTGCTGTAACGGCGTCCGGTAAAGTCGCCATTGTAGGAAAGCCAGTTGGCTCCGACTGGAGTTGACTTCAAGTCGGCGGGAGAGACGTCCAGACCCGAAACCGATTCGGCCTGAGCCTTCCCCCACCCTCCCGCAAAACAAACCGCGAACACTGCCAACCAAATTTGGACAGAACGTGGCATAATCTACTGAATCGTTTTAATAGAATTGCAAATTATCCGCTGAAACTTTGTGAGTTGCAATGAGGAAATGGAAAATCCGAATGGGACTGTGACCAGCTTTGTGCATTCGCTTGAAGTGGTTTATATATGAGCGCTAGCCAAGATGCTTCAACAATTTATCCGAACCGCCACTTTTGTGATTCTGTTTCTGGCAACTGCCTTAGCCAATCAGGCATTCAGCCAGTCAACCGAAGAAGGCAAACGCACCTTCTCTTCGACCTGCGCCGCATGCCACGGACTCGATGGCAAGGGCGCGGAGCGCGGGCCTGATATCGCCAGGCGTAGGGGGGTACAACAGCTTTCCGATGCCTCGTTGTTGACCATTGTGCGCGATGGCAAGCCGGGAACTGGGATGCCACCGTTTCGTGCACTGGGTGAGGGGCGAATTCAGGCGGTCGTCGACTACCTCAGAGAACTGCAGGGACATGGCTCGACGGTCGCGTTTCCCGGGAATCCCAAGGCTGGCAAACTTCTGTTTTTTGGCAAGGGAGAATGCGCAGAGTGCCACCTCGCGCGTGGGCAGGGCGGCTTCATGGGCTCCGATCTTACAGGTTTTGCCTCCGGCAAGCCCGCAGCCGATATTTACAGCGCGATCACCGAACCCAACAAAAATCTCGATCCAAGAAGACAAGTCGTAGTGGTAAAGACATCGGACGGCACGGCCCTCACCGGCATTGCCCGCAACGAAGACAACTTTTCCCTGCAGCTGCAAACTCCAGATGGTTCTTTCCACTTTTTCGACAAGTCGCAGGTCCAGAGTATTGATCGTCAACCTAGATCGTGGATGCCTGCCGACTACGGGTCCAAGCTCAGCCGTCAGGAAATTGATCAGTTGGTGAGTTACCTCATGAGCATTGCACAGAAACCCAGCGAGAAAGACACATCCGAGGAAGGGAAAGAATGAGCGTGTTTTCCGTCAAAACTGTTTTGGCTGTCTTTGTTTTGCTTACAGGATTCGCCCTAGCTGAGGACTCACCCAGATCCTTCAAGCTGACGGCTAAATCTCCAGCCTTTTGGAAGCTCGTCGATCGCAACTCAAAGCTCACCAAAGTCGCTGGCGATTTTGGCTTCACCGAAGGGCCGGTCTGGGACGACTCCGGTTTTCTCTATGTCAGCGACGAAGAGATTAACAAGATCTATCGGGTATTTCTCGATGGACGCAAAGAAGAGGTCATCGCTCTTGGGGATCCTGACGGAAACACCTACGACCGCCAGCATCGCCTCATCGACTGCGCCAGCGTGCTGCGCGCCATCATCGCTGTAACTTCGGATGGAAAGTACACAATTCTGGCCGACAAATACGAAGGCAAAAAGCTGAACAGCCCCAACGATGTGGTCATCGGGCCGGACGGCGCCATCTACTTTACGGACCCAACTCTCGACCTGGTGAAGGGCGAAAAACAGGAACTGCCCTTTCAAGGTGTATTCCGTCTCGATGCAAATGGGCAACTCAAACTGCTAACCAAGGACCTGATTCAACCGAACGGTCTCGCCTTCTCTCCCGATGGCAAGCGCTTCTACGTGGACGACGACGAAACCAGAAACATTCATGTCTATGACGTCGCCCGGGACGGAAGCCTGGGCAGTGGGAAGATATTTGGTGAAGAACCTGGCGGTCCCCATGAAGGCGTTCCCGACGGAATCAAGGTGGACACCAAGGGAAACCTGTATGTCACGGGCCCCAAAGGCATCTGGGTATGGGACCCGCAAGGGCATCATCTGGGGACCATCGAGATGCCTGAACAACCGGCGAACCTGACCTGGGGAGATAAAGATTCCAAGACGCTTTACATTACAGCGACGCATTCGGTTTACCGGCTGCGGACAAAGGCTCGTGGGTTTGTACCTTACAACTCTCACTAGTCCGGGAGTCCACTTCAAAAATGAAACGCCTGCAAAAATCCGCTTTTCGCTGCGTGCCTGGCTTGGCTGCTCTGTTTCTGCTTTCCGTGCTGCTGAGTGCACAGGACGCCAAGACCGGCATGATTCGGATTGACATCAAGCATCCGGTCAAGAGCTTCGATCCCGATATCGCTCTCGGAACTTCCATCGACATTCTGCCTCAGGGAATCGTCGACAAGGTTTACACCCCGGCGATTCTGAAGGAATCACTCTCCGCGGGATGGGGGCCGATCACGTATCGGCAAAACACCGAGCTTTCAGGCGCAGCCTGGCACTGGAATCCAAACGGCAAGTGGAGCGACCCGGTCCATCAACAGGGATATTTCGTTGGCAGCACCGAGGCCGGCGAATTGATCCGCCATTCGGCGGGCTATCCTCTGCCGCATCGCGGAAATACTTCCGGCGACGGCCGCTCTCGCGCCAAATATTCGCGAATGACAGACGGTGATCCCAGCACTTACTGGAAGAGCAATCCCTATCTGAGCAGCAAATTCACCGGTGAAGATGATTCTCTCCACCCGCAGTGGGTGATCCTGGATTTGGGAGCGGCGGAAAAATTCGACTTCCTTCGAATTGATTGGGGATCACCCTACGCCCGGCAATATCAGGTTCAATACTGGAGCTCCGACCGTGACCCTCTGGCTAATCCAACCACCGGAGTCTGGATCGCCCTTGCGGTTAACACCGCCGCCAACGGCGGCACTGAGACCTTGCATTTCACTCAGTCAATCGGGCCCATGCGATTCCTGCGCATCTGGATGACGCAATCTTCCAACCCGTCACAAGCAAACGATGGCAAGGACCCGAGAGGCGCGGCGGGTTATGCGATCCGCGAACTCTATGCCGGAACCCTTACTCAGAACGGCGATTTCGTCGACCTGATCACTCACCGCCCCGATGGCGGCCAGACTGCAACTTTCGCGTCTTCGGTAGACCCCTGGCATGCGGCGACCGACCTCGATCCGCAAACCGGGGACCAGACGGGCATGGACCTGTTCTACACCAGCGGAATCACTAACAATCTTCCAGCTATGATTCCGATCTCGATGCTTTATGGAACGCCGGAAGATGCCGCCGCGCAGATCACTTACGTGGAGAAGCGGGGCTATCCGATCTCCTACATCGAGATGGGTGAGGAGCCCGACGGGCAAAAGATGCTGCCGGAAGACTACGGCGCCCTGTACATCCAGTTCGCGACTGCCCTGCACAAAGTTGATGCCAAGCTGAAATTGGGAGGCCCTGTATTCGAGGGAGTAACCGAAGACATTCGCGTCTGGCCTGATTCGAAGGGCCGAATTTCATGGCTGGGACGCTTCATCGAATACCTGACGGAACACAATCGCCTCGGCGATCTCGCCTTCGTGTCCTTTGAGCACTATCCCTATCCACCGTGCGAGATCACCTGGTCGGACCTCTATCGCGAGCCAGAACTCACCGAAGGAATTCTAAAGATTTGGCGGGCCGACGGAGTTCCTCAAAACGTCCCGTTGATCAACACCGAAAGCAACGTTTCATGGGGATTGACCCAGCCCATGGCCGACATCTTTGCCGGTCTCTGGCTTGGAGACAGCGTGGGATCATTCCTCACCCTCGGCGGTGATATCTATTACCACTCGCCCATTCAGCCCGAGCCCATCCGCTCTGGCTGCCACGGCTTCAGCACCTATGGGAACTTTGTCGCTGACGAGAACCTGAATATCCGCGCCCACACTTCCCAGTACTATGCCAGCCAGATGATCAATCTGGACTGGGTGACCCACCACGGCGGCAGTCATCAACTTTTTGCCGCTGCCAGCGACCTGAAAGACGGCGCCGGACACACGCTGATCACTGCCTATCCGGTACAACTTCCCGATGGAGAATGGTCGGTTATGGTCATCAACAAAGACCAGAGCAATCCGCATACCGTGCATCTGGTGTTTGACGATGGTGCAAGTTCCAAATCATTTTCCGGATCCGTTTCTATGGTGAGCTTCGGCAGCGAGCAATACGTTTGGCGTTCGGAGGGAGTCAACAGTCATCCTGACCCGAATGCGCCGCCGGTCCGGAAAACTGTGCAAGGCGGCTTGATTGAGTTGCCAAAGGCATCGCTAACCGTGCTGCGCGGAAAATTAGACGTCACAAAATAAGACTTCGCCGGAGCAAACATGCAACGTTTATCCAGGCTCGCCTATTTACTGTTTCCAGCCATCGTCTTTGCCGCACCAGCTTCCCTTGGTCAAACGGTCCGCGTCGATATCACACCGGGCCACGTCGCCAATTCCTTCATTCCCACCGAGGCGTTGGGAGCCGGCATTGATCGTCTCAACTCCGCCGCCACCGACAAGTTGTTCGCCGAGCCCGTGATGAAGCAGGTACTTTCAGCCGGATGGCAGACGGTCAGCTACCGCCAAAACACTGAACTGGCCATCCAGGCGTGGCACTGGAATCCGCAAGGGACATGGAGTGACCCATCGGGCAAAGGCTATTTCGTTGGCGATGTGACGCCAGGGGAGCCGATTCGTCACTCCTACGGTTACGACCTTCCCCGGCGGGGCTTCACCCGCAACGACGGAGCCGAGGGCAGTAGCTTTTCGCGCATGACCGATGGCGACGAGAAATCATTCTGGAAGAGCAATCCTTACCTCACCAAAACTTTCACCGGAGAGCCGGATTCCGCCCATCCTCAATGGGTGGTTGTTGACCTGGCAAATCTCCATCCCATCAATGCGATCCGCATTGCCTGGGCAGAACCCTTTGCCCGCCGTTACCTTATCCAGTATTGGACGGGGGAAGACCCCATCAAGCAGCCAACCAAAGGCACATGGATTATTTTCCAGGGTGGCACCGTCACCCAGGGATCGGGCGGCACCCCGATTCTGCAACTCAGTTCTTCTCCCATCCCGGTTCGCTACCTTCGCATCCTGATGTCGGAATCTTCCAACACCTGCGATGCTGAGGGCTCATCCGACCCTCGAAATTGCGCAGGCTATGCAATTCGCGAAATATCGGTCGGCACGGCGGCCAAGGGAAAGTTCTACGATGTCGTGCGCCACACCGCCGATCCTGATCAGACGACGACTTTCTGCTCTTCGGTTGATCCCTGGCATGAACCGAGCGGCCTCGATAACCGCCGCGAACAAGTGGGTTTGGATCTGTTCTACACCAGCGGCTACACCCGCGGCTTACCAGCCATGATTCCGGTGGCGATGATCTACAGCACGCCAGAGGACTCGGTTAACCAGATCGCATACCTGAAATCCCGCGGCTACCCCATCTCGCACATCGAAATGGGGGAAGAACCCGATGGCCAGTTCATGCTTCCGGAAGACTACGGCGCCCTTTATCTGCAATGGGCAACCGCCCTTCACAAGCTTGACCCAAGCTTGAAACTGGGTGGCCCGGTTTTCGAAGGAGTGAACGAAGACATTCAGGTGTGGCCCGATGAACAGGGACGTACCTCCTGGCTGGGACGTTTCATTGTCTTCCTGAAGGCTCACAACCGATTGCAAGATCTGTCGTTCATGTCGTTTGAGCACTATCCCTATGAGCCCTGCAAAATCCAGTGGAGCGACCTTTACGACGAACCGGGCCACATCAGCCACATCATGCAGGTCTGGCGGGATGACGGAGTTCCGGCGGAGGTTCCTCTTTTCATGACCGAAGGCAACATCGCCTGGAATACCGGCGAATCTTTTGTCGACACCTTTGGTGCGTTATGGCTGGCTGATTTCACGGGAGCATTTCTTAGCTCGGGGGGAGATCGACTTTACTACTTCCACTACCTGCCGGTCGGGCTTTATCACGGCTGCGGCGGATCACTGGGCACGTTTGCGATGTTTGCAGTTGACCGCCAATATCAGATTCTGCAGCCCACTTCGCAATACTTCGCCAGCCAACTCATTAACCTGGAATGGGTGCAGCCAGGAAGCGGCAGGCACGCGGTATTCCCGGCGACCGTCGATATCGACGACCCTGCCGGACACTCTCTGGTGACCGCCTATGCAGTACAACGACCCGACGGTCAATGGTCGCTGATGTTGGTCAACAAAGATCAGGAGAATGCGTACCCGGTGCGGATTGCATTCAACGACAGCGCAAGCAAAGTCGATAGCTCGTTCACCGGCCCGGTGGACGTAGTAACTTTCGGCAGCGAACAATACCACTGGAATCCCGCTTCGACCGGAGGCGACTACCCGAATGCCCCGATTGGAAACGCCAATCCGGATGGTCCGGCGGCAAAATCTCAAATTACGGCCGGCAATGCTACCAACTTCACACTGCCAAAGTCATCTATCACAGTATTGCGCGGCAAGATCTCGGCTGACCCGAAAGCTCGACGATAGGAGAACCATCAACCGGCGCGCGCGAAAATCGTGTCACCTGCCGTTCGCCTTGGTAGACTCCAGTAACCCTCCCCGAGGCCAGGTTCTTCATGCAACGATTTTGTCTGCCATTACTGATCGCAGCACTGCTGTTTTCCACTTCGGCCTTCTCGGCTGAATCGACGATTAGTCTTCCTGACCGAATCGCCGGCATGAAACATATGGATGGGCTCTTCCCTCTTTCCTGGGACGATCACAACGGCAAGCTCTTCCTGGAAATCCGCAATTTCGATCAAGACTTCCTCTTCCTGAACTTCTTGCCTTACGGGCTGGGCTCAAACGACATTGGGCTCGACCGTGGCAAGTTTGGCGACTCCCGCATCGTCCATTTCTCGCGCATTGGCGGCCGGGTTCTTTTAATCGCTCCTAATCTCGATTACCGCTCTTCCTCCTCCGATCCTGCCGAGCAGCTGGCGGTGCGGCAATCCTTCGCTGAATCGGTTCTCGCTGGGTTCAGAATCGAAGCCGAAGAGAACGGTGTGGTGCTGATCGACGCGACCAGCTTCTTCCAGGAGGATATTTTTCGCGTTGCCGAGCAGCTCAAGGGAAACAAACAGGGAGACTACAAGCTCGACCCCGACCGCAGCGCCATCACCCTGGAGAATACCAAGAACTTCCCACTCAACACCGAAGTAGAGTCGGTCCTGACTTTCTCTACTGATAACCCGGCTGAGCAATCGCTGGTCGCAACCGTGACTCCAGATGCACATTCGGTAACCGTTCGCGAGCATTATTCCTTCGTTCAGTTACCTGAGCCCGGGTACAAACCTCGTTCCTATGACCCCCGCGCTGGTTTCAGCGTCGTTACCTATCGCGACTATTCTGCTCCGCTGGGTTCGCCCCTCGATATTCGCCTGATTGCTCGCCACCGTCTGGAGAAGAAGAACCCGCAAGCCGCATTGAGCGACCCCGTAAAACCAATCGTCTATTACGTTGATCGCGGCGCTCCCGAGCCGATTCGCAGCGCACTCGTCGAAGGCGCAAGCTGGTGGAATCAGGCATTCGAAGCCGCCGGATTCAAGAACGGATTCCACGTCGAGGTTCTGCCCGAAGGCGCCGACCCTATGGACGTTCGCTACAACATGATCCAGTGGGTTCACCGCTCGACGCGAGGGTGGTCATACGGGAGCGGCATCGTCGATCCCCGGACCGGCGAGATCATCAAGGGCTTGGTCACCCTGGGATCGCTGCGCTCCCGGCAGGATTACATGATTGGCGAGGCGTTGCTCTCCCCGTATGGAAATTTGGAGCGCGTGGACCCACAGATGGAACAGATGGTGCTCGCCCGAATTCGCCAATTGGCTGCGCACGAGGTTGGCCACACCCTCGGGCTGGAACACAATTTCGCCGCCAGCGCGATTGCGCCCGGAACTTCGGTGATGGACTATCCCCACCCGTGGATCGCTCTCGATGCCAGCGGCAAGCTTGATCTGTCGCACGCCTACGCGACTGGCCTCGGTGCGTGGGACAGAGTCGCAATCCAGTACGGGTATTCACAATTCAAGTCTGGAACCGACGAGCATACAGCTCTGGATAACATTCTTACCAAGGCGCAAAACAATGGCCTGTACTTCATTACCGATGATGACGCGCGTCCCCTGGGCGGCGCCCACCCTCATGCGCACCTCTGGGACAACGGCTCTAACCCGACTGACGAGCTCGACCGTATTTTGAAAGTGCGAGCAACCGCTCTCGCCCGGTTCGGCGAGAACGCCATTCCGCGCGGCACACCCATGGCGCAACTCGAAGACACTCTGGTTCCGCTTTTCCTGCTGCATCGCTACCAGACCGAAGCGGCGGCGAAACAGATCGGTGGTCTCGAATACCGTTATGCGCTCCGCGGAGATGGCCAGGTGGTTACGCAGATTGTTTCCTCCGCCGATCAGAAGAAAGCTCTGGATATGGTTCTGAAGACGCTCTCGCCGGAAGCGCTGACTTTGCCGGAACCTTTGCTGAGAATTCTGCCGCCCCGCCCGCCCGCCTACCAGCGAACCAGGGAATCCTTCCCTGCCCACACCGGACTGACCTTCGACCCGCTGGCCGCCGCAGAATCGGCCGCCGACCTCACACTCAAGCTGCTCTTCGATCCTGACCGTGCCTCGAGGTTAGTCGAGTACGCTGCCCGCGACGCCTCAAACCTGAGCCTGAATGACGTGATCAAGGCTGTCATTCGAACCACATGGCAGGCTCCGCGCACTACCGGACTGCAGGCCATCACTCAATCCGTAATCGAAACCGCCACGCTGGAAAATCTGTTGAACCTGGCGGCGGACAAATCCACTTCATCCCAAGCCGCCGCTATCGGCCGAGGCCAGATTCTATCCCTGCGCTCATGGCTAAGCTCAAACCCTGGAGACACTCAGGAAGAAAAGGCGGTTCGTTCCGCCGCGATAGCTCGGGTCGACGCCTTCGAAAAAGATCCGGATAGATTTAGCCCTGTGCCGAGGCCTCAGGCTCCGCCGGGTCAACCGATCGGCGAAGAATGAAGACGTTCTAGTTTAGGACCCGCATACTCGTGTCGGGCTAGCGGCTGGTCGTCTATCGGTTCTGATTGTTGGCCACAGCTGGAGTGTGCGCAACTTCGAAAGAGAACAGAAACCAACCCTTTCCCTCTTTTTCGACGCGATGCGAAAGGATCTCTTTTCCGGCGAATTCAGCAATCGCACGATCCCAAAAATGATGCGCAGCACGATTTGATTCCATTACGCGAACTTCCCAACGTCCCGGAAAACGCCTCCATATGTCATGGGCGACTTTCGTTCCAACCCCGCGCCGGCGATGTCCTCGAACCACAAAAAACTCGGCCATATCCCAGACCGTCGGGCTGCCTGAGAGTTCCGATCCGCTCTTCACCAGGACGAAGCCCTCTAACTGACCATCCACTTTAACAAGAAACGGATATCGACCAGGATCACTCCAATAACGCGGCAGATCGGCATAGCCGAAGCGGCCATCGGCGTTCAGCGCGACTTGGTGAAATTCGCTGAAATCGTGGGCATACAACTCCAGCAGATTAGCCAAGACCGGTTGTTGCTCTGCCGTGGCGGAAATGACTTCAAGATGCGCCGGCGGTTCTTCTCGATCTTTCATCAAAAAAGATAGACAACCAGGGCACGTGGGATGAAGCGTGTCTATTGACTGGCCGTGATCCGACCCGCATGCAAATGCTGCAAAGCCTGCACCCGCACTTCTCCTCGCTGTAAGGCAGAGATGCCCTCCGCCGCGGCGCGCGCCGCCGACAGAGTGGTAATCGTAGGAATGCGCGCTGTTACCGCAGCCCGTCGAATCGCCTTCTCGTCAAACCAGGGTTCGGGCCCGCTGGGCGTGTTGACGATCAACTGGATATTGTCCCCCTTGATCAGATCCACGACGTTAGGACGACCCTCTTTGACTTTATAGACGCGGTCGACGCTCATACCAGCGGCTTCAATCAGATCGGCAGTCCCCGCAGTCGCAACCAGCTTGAATCCCATGTCGACAAATTTACGCGCTACTTCGGCGACCTGAGGCTTGTCGTGATCGGCTACGCTGATGAATACTTTCCCTTGTGTCGGCAGCTTTTGTCCTGCCGCCATCTGGGCTTTGGCAAAGGCTTCACCGAAATTGTCGGCCACACCCATGACTTCGCCGGTCGATTTCATCTCCGGGCCCAGCACGGTATCGACGCCAGGAAACTTGTTCCAAGGAAATACAGGGGACTTCACGTAGTAGCAATTGCCGGTATCGAGGTCCATTTTGCGCGCAATATTATCCGGCAGAAACTCGCGCAGCTTGCGACCGGTCATTAGGCGCGCTGCGATCTTCGCCATAGGCACACCGGTGGCCTTCGAAACGTAAGGCACCGTGCGCGAGGCCCGCGGATTCACTTCCAGCACAAAAACCTTGTCGTTCTCTTCCTGCTTTCTGGTGGCGGAACTGCGCGGAATCGCGAACTGAATGTTCATCAATCCCACCACCTTCAAAGCCCGCGCCAGCTTAAAGGTGTACTCGCGCATGCGATCCAGCAAGTGCTCAGGAATATCTACCGTCGGCAATACACACGATGAATCCCCGGAATGGATCCCCGCTTCCTCTATGTGCTGCATAATCGCGCCGATAACAACATCTTCTCCATCGGAAAGCGCGTCTACATCCACTTCAATGGCGTCTTCCAGAAAGTGATCGATCAGCACAGGACGGTCTTGCGAGTACTCGACCGCTTCTTTCATGTAGCGGACCACGGTCTCTTCGTCGTAAGCGATGACCATGGCGCGGCCGCCCAATACGTAGGAAGGACGGACCAGGACCGGATATCCGACACGATTGGCGCCCGCAACCGCTTCCTCAATCGAAGCCGCCATTGCGCCCGGAGCTTGTGGGATTTGCAATTCATCGAGAAGCTTGCCAAATCGCTTGCGATCCTCGGCGAGATCGATGGATTCCGGCGAGGTGCCAATGATCCTCACCCCGGCAGATTTCAGCGGAAGCGAAAGATTGAGCGGCGTCTGTCCGCCGAACTGCACGATGACGCCCACGGACGCTCCGCCGGATGCTTCATGTTCGCAGATGGCAAAGACGTCTTCCAGAGTCAGCGGCTCGAAGTAGAGTCGGTCGCTGGTATCGTAGTCGGTCGAAACCGTCTCCGGATTGCAGTTGATCATGATGGTTTCGAAACCATCATCACGCAACGCGAATGCCGCATGGCAACAGCAGTAGTCGAACTCAATTCCCTGCCCGATGCGGTTAGGCCCGCTGCCCAAAATAATGACCTTCTTTTTGGGCGTGGGTGCGGCTTCGTCTTCGTCCTCGTAAGTCGAGTAGAGATAAGGGGTGAAGCTTTCAAATTCGGCGGCGCAGGTATCGACCCGCTTGTATACGGGCTTCACTCCGTGTTTTTTGCGGAGGTGGCGAACTTTTTCCTGCGCGCCTTTGCCTTGCAGCCGCCAGGCCCCGGCGAGGCGTCCATCGGAGAATCCCATGCGCTTTACATCGCGCACCACTTCGGCGGGAACCGATTCCATGGGATGCTTCTCCAGCTCAAGCTGCATGTCGTTAATTTCTTTGAGCTGGTAGAGGAACCAAGGGTCGATCGAAGTCATCTTGGCCAGATGCTTGACAGTGTGCCCCTGTCGCAATGCGTAGAACAGGTAGGAAAGCCGCTCGGGATGAGGAGTCACCATCCGCTGAGTGAGAATCTTTGGCTCGATCTTATCGCCGCCGATGCGCTTGCCGGTATCGAGCGCGCGCACCGCTTTCATCATCGCTTCTTTGAAAGTCCGGCCGATGGCCATGACTTCGCCGACCGATTTCATCTGCGGGCCGAGGCTTTCGTCAGCCCCAGGGAATTTCTCGAATTGCCACTTGGGAATCTTTACCACGACATAATCCAGCGTGGGCTCAAAGCAAGAAGGAGTCTTGCGCGTGATGTCATTAGGAATTTCATCAAGGGTGTAGCCGACTGCCAGCTTGGCCGCAATCTTCGCGATCGGGAAGCCTGTAGCCTTTGAGGCCAGCGCCGATGACCGCGAGACGCGAGGGTTCATTTCGATTACGACCATGCGCCCAGTCGTAGGATGCACACCAAACTGAATATTTGATCCGCCGGTGTCGACGCCAATCTCTCGGATCACGGCGATCGAGGCATCACGCATCGCCTGATACTCGCGGTCCGTCAGGGTTTGGGCCGGAGCGACGGTAATCGAATCCCCGGTGTGTACGCCCATGGGATCGAAGTTTTCAATCGAGCAGATGATGATGACGTTGTCTTTTGTGTCACGCATCACCTCCAGTTCATATTCTTTCCATCCCAGAACCGACTCTTCGATCAAGGCCTCGTGTACAGGAGAGAAATCGAGCCCGCGGGCCAGGACTTCCAGCAATTCTTCCCGGTTGTAGGCCATGCCTCCGCCGCTTCCGCCGAGGGTAAACGAAGGCCGCACGATGACCGGAAAACCGATCTTGCCGGCAAACTCCAGTCCATCTTTGATGTTATTAACCAGTAGCGATTTCGGCACGTCGAGACCGATTTTCTGCATCGCGTCTTTGAAAAAGAGCCGGTCTTCGGCCTTCTTGATCGCTTCGACATTGGCGCCAATCAACTTGACGTTGTACTTATCGAGAATGCCGCTGTCGGAAAGTTCAATTGCCAGATTCAACGCTGTCTGTCCCCCGACCGTCGGCAGAATCGCAAAACCCGCGCCGGGGGACATTTCACGCTCGACACGAATAATCTCTTCCAGATATTCGCAATTGAGCGGCTCGATGTAAGTACGGTCGGCGATCTCGGGATCGGTCATAATGGTCGCCGGATTCGAGTTCGCCAGCACCACTTCAAACCCCTCGGACTTGAGAGCCTTGCAAGCCTGCGTACCGGAGTAGTCAAACTCAGCCGACTGCCCAATGATGATGGGCCCGGATCCGATGATGAGAATTTTCGAGATGTCAGTACGTTTTGGCATGCTTAATTCTCTTAAGACCTGTCATCCCGAGCGAAGTCGAGGGATCTTGCGTTTTGCATTTGCTCAATTCCACCGCGGTGGCCGCGGAACACGAGGTCCCTCTCCCCTCGGGATGACAGCTTTGAGTGGGTCAAGATTTGAATTCTTCCATCATCTTTACGAAATCCTTAAACAGATAATGCGAATCATGCGGTCCCGGCGAAGCCTCGGGGTGATACTGCACGCTGAACAGTGGCATGTTGCGATGGCGCAGGCCTTCCAGCGTGTTGTCGTTCAAGTCGATGTGCGTCAGTTCCACCTCGCTCTGCGGCAACGAGTCCGGATCAACGGCAAAGTTATGGTTGTGGGCGGTGATCTCAATCTTGCCGCTCTGCAACTGCTTTACCGGATGATTCCCACCGTGGTGGCCGAATTTAAGCTTGAAGGTTTTTCCGCCAAGCGCCAAGCCGGTGAGTTGATGTCCCAGGCAGATGCCGAAGATGGGCTGGCGGCCCATAAGCCGGCGGATGTTGTCCACCGCATAGTCGCACGGTTCTGGATCTCCCGGGCCATTCGACAGAAAAACTCCGTCCGGCTTCAGAGCCAGCACATCCTCCGCCGGAGTCTGCGCCGGCACCACCGTGACCTTGCAGCCCTCGCCGCGTAACTTGCGCAAAATGTTGTGCTTGATCCCGTAATCGTAAGCGACTACATGAAAGCGCGGCGGAGCGTCTTTGACGCCGACCACCTCCACCGGCTCGTGCGACCGCTCGCCCACCTCCCAGACGTAGGAGCGTTTGGTGCTAACAACTTTGGCCAGGTCGGTTCCGTCCATCTTGGGAATCGCGCGCGCTTTAGCGACGAGCTTTGCCCCGTCGCTTTCCAGGGTCGACACTACTCCGCGCATTACCCCGTTGTCCCGCAGATGCCGCACCAGAGACCGGGTATCAATATCCGCTAGCACCGGAACCTTGAACTGTTCGAGGTACTCTTCCGCCACCTGCTGCGAGCGCCAGTTGGAGCTGACTTTCGAGAACTCGCGGACAACCAAGCCCTCGATATAAGGCTTGGTCGCCTCATTGTCTTCGCTATTAGTGCCGTAATTGCCGATTTCGGGGTTGGTTAGAACAACAATCTGGCCACAATAGGAAGGGTCGGTGAAAATTTCCTGGTAGCCGGTTATGGAAGTATTAAAAACGACTTCGCCGTAGCATTCGCCTTTAGCGCCGTAGCCTTTGCCGCGGAAGATTTTGCCATCTTCCAGCGCAAGAATGGCCTGCATTCATGCTCCAGGGAGTGGATTTTATAGATTGTAACAAGGAAGCAGAGTTCAGAGAAGCCTCTCGGCTGTGGATTTGTAAGAAGAAATTGAGATGAGCAGAATCTAACGTACCCGACCCATCTTCTCCATGGGCCAGTATCCAAAAACCGCCTTGCCGTAAATGAACTTCGAATTCACCGGGCCAAAATCGCGGCTGTCGTTCGACATACTGCGATGATCTCCCAGCACGAAATAGCTGTGCTGGGGCACCACCAGTTCCGGCAGCGACCTCTCGTCCGAAAACATGTTGGTGACGTAGTCTTCCTGAAGTGGTTTGTCGTTTACATAAACCTGGCCATCGTCGATGCGAATGTGGTCTCCCGCAACACCAATCACGCGCTTGATGAAACTCTTGGTGGTATCGCGAGGATAGCGAAAAACGACCACGTCTCCCCGCTCGATCGGCTCCAACCGGTACACAAATTTGTTGACGAAGATGCGTTCCTGATCGTCGAGGGAAGGCATCATGCTGGTGCCTTCCACTTTTACCGGCTGATACAGAAAAATGATGATGAAAGAAGAGATTGCCAGCGAGATGACAAGGTCGCGCAACCAGATCGAAATTAGGGGGATGGTGCGGCCTGCGAAACCGGCCCGGGCAAGGGGTGGAACCAGCGCGGCTTCACTGGCCGCCGGACTTTCAGGCTCTGGCATGCGCTTTTATTTTATATCGAGAACAGCGTACCCATACCGGTGGACAGTTGGCGCCCGCCCTCCATGAAGGCTACGCTAAATTCGGTTACAATAGCTATAGGAGCTATCCTGATCTATGCTCAAAAGAGGACTCAGCGCCCTTGCCCTGATTCTTGTGACCTTTGCCCTTTCGGTACCTTGGGCCACGTCTCAGGAGGGCGAGCAGATACCTGCTTTTAACGCCGGTCCTCCAGCAAAGGGCAAGAAACTGCCTCCCATCATCGGACCAGACCAGTTGTGGGGACCAAACGCTCAGTCTCCGTTCCAGACCCATGCCTATGTTCTCGCTTCCAAGATCCCCGTGGTCCTCCACCAACAACCTTGCTACTGCTATTGCGACCGTATGGGGCATAACAGTTTGCACAGCTGCTTCGAAAATACACACGGTGCCCAGTGCGCCACTTGTCTTAAAGAGCTCTACTACTCGTATTCCATGAACCAGAAGGGCAAGACTGCCAAGCAGATTCGCCAGGGCATCATGGCGGGCGAATGGAAACAGGTTGACCTCGAAACTACCGCGGCCATCCATTGACCCCGGATTTGACGTGTACGTAGCCTTTGCGTAACCTTGGGTTCGGTCACAGGCTGAGCGGATTTTCCACAGGCCGTGACCCAACAAAACCGGCACCCTGGTTCCGATGGTGCCCAGCAATCCGGAGAGAGCCGCCCGAGATTTCCGGTTGGCACCTCCTAAGTATCGGAAAAAGGACTATTTACGAAGAACTCAGGAAGAGTACTCCAGATGGCTCCGAAGACGACGCCCAAGAAATCCACTGGCGAGGACCCGGTTTTTGCACAGGCTGTGCAAAACTACGAAGCGGGCTTGCGCTCAATTCAGGAACACAAGTATGAGAAGGCTCGGACTCACCTCCAGAAGGTCGTGGCTGGCCCCAACCGCGAACTAGCCGATCGGGCTAACGTCCACCTCAATATTTGCAACCAACATCTGGAGAAGACCGCTACCCACTTCAAGACGACCGAGGAGCACTTCGACTATGCGGTTTCGCTGATGAACGTCGGCGACTATGTCACCGCCCGTGAGCACCTCGACAACCTGGCGAAAAACTCGAAGACAGACTACGTTTCTTACGGGTTGGCTGCGCTCGATTGTCTTACCGGGCATGTAGAGGATGCGCTGCGCCATCTCGGCGAAGCCGTTCACGCAAACCCGGCCCTGCGTTTTCAGGCACGCAACGACTCTGACTTCCAGAACCTTGTAGAAGATCCTCGCTTCACGGAATTGCTCTATCCCGATCCTGGCGGTGAATTGCCGCCTGCATCCGCCGACCCCGACGAGGATTACTAGGCAGCATTCATGACCAATTCGCAGCAGCGCCCGGACTCCCCAAGCCGGGCAAGTTCGGCTGCGGGAACCAATCTTCGTGTAGTCGCCATCGGCGGCGGCACCGGCCTTTCTACCCTGCTGAAAGGCTTGAAGCGTTATGTTGCCCACCCATTTTCCGGAGTTCCCTCCCGCCCTGAAGAAGGTCTGATCAGCGAGCTTTCAGCAATCGTCACGGTCAGCGACGACGGCGGCTCCAGTCGGACGCCTCCGCAAAGAGCTGAATATGCTGCCGCCAGGCGATATCCGCAACTGCATCGTCGCGCTGTCGGAAGACGAGGCTACCCTGTCGCGCCTGTTTCGCCACCGCTTTGTGAAAGGATCGGGGCTCGAGGGCCACAGCTTCGGCAATCTTTTCCTCGCCGCCCTGACTGCCATCACCAGCGACTTCAGCGAAGCCGTCCGCCTGTCTTCGGAGATTCTCCTCACCCGCGGCCATATTTATCCCAGCACCACCTCCAACATCGAACTCGAAGCCATTATGAAAGGGGGCAAGCGCGTCCGCGGCGAAACTCGCATCACCGCCAGCGACGGCAAGATTGAAAAGCTGCTGATCATTCCGCCTGACGTCGAGCCCCTTCCTCAGACCCTGGAAGCAATCGCACGCGCTGATCTGATCACCATTGGACCCGGTTCGCTTTTCACCAGCCTGATTCCTAATGTGCTGGTTCGCGGGATTGTGCAAGCGATTGTGAATTCTGCTGCAATAAAGGTTTACGTCTGCAATCTGATGACGCAGGCGAACGAAAGCCTGGGATTAACCGCAGCCGATCACATTCGAGCATTGAATGCTCACGCTGGGGCACAGCTGTTTGATTTTGCTCTGATTAACCGGACGCCGGTTCCGGCAGAGATGAAGGCGAAGTATGCGCTCACCGGCTCGAACCAGATTGTCTCCGATCTCGACGCGATAGAAGCCATGGGAGTCTGCCCCGTGCTCGGGGATTACCTGGACCAGACCGGAGTGGCGCGTCACGCAACTGAAAGGGTGGCGCGCGACCTCGTGGATTTAATGTCGCAAGCCCCATCGATCAGCCGCAAGAACACTTTAGTTATGTCGACCAGGGGCCCGAACCATCCCGCGCGATAACTCTCGCGGTATATTTATCCCAAATGCCGAAAACCACACAAAAATTGCAGTCTGCCCCGCGGACTGCCATCGCTATTATGGCTGCGGGCAAGGGCACACGTCTCAAGTCGAAACATCCGAAAGTGCTGCACCAGGTAGGTGGCAAGCCGCTGTTGGGGCATGTAATCGCCGCTGCGAGCCAGGTTGTTCCCGCGCATGACATTTTCGCCATCATCGGGCACGAAGCCGATCGCGTCCGCGAAGCGGTGAACGATACCGGGGTTAAGTTTGTGTTGCAGAGTGAACAGCGTGGAACCGGCCACGCTTTAATGGTTGCGCGTGAAGCGCTCGCCCCATATGACCTGGTGATTGTGCTGTCAGGGGATGCGCCGCTGATTTCGACGGCAACCATCCGGAAGCTGCAGGATTTCCATCTTTCCAAGAAAGCGGCCATGACGCTCCTGACCGCCAAGTTAGAGGACCCATCCGGCTACGGACGGGTGATTCGCAAGGGCCCCAAAAGTGACGACGTGAAAGCCATCATCGAGCAGAAAGCGCTTTCGGCTTCGCAGAAGAAAATTCCTGAAATCAATGCCGGCTTCTATGCCTTCGCTGTCAAGTCGCTTTTCGCGTTCATCGACAAGTTGAGTACCAACAACGCTCACGGCGAGTTTTATCTTACCGACATGGCTTCCCTGCTGGGTAAAGCCAAGCAACGTGTTGTCGCGGTTGAAGCCAACAACGCATTTGAGGTGCTCGGTGGGAACACTCGCGTGGATATGGCCGAGATCGACGAGCAGATGCGAACGGCTAAGTGCCGCCAGTTGATGCTGGATGGGGTCACCATTCTGTACCCGAAAACTTGTGTGATCGATAACGAAGTCGAAATCGGTCCCGACACAACCATTGAACCCTACGTGCAAATTCTCGGTAAAAGCAAAATTGGAAGCGAGTGCCGCATCCGATCGTATTCGGTGATTCAGAATTCTGAAATCGCCGATAACGTCACCGTTAGACCGGGATGCATCCTCGACGACGCAAAAGTCTCACAGGGCGCAATCCTGGGTCCGTATTCGCATCTGCGCCCGGGCAGCGAAATCGGCGAAGGCGCACATGTAGGCAATTTCGTCGAAACCAAAAAAGTCCGCCTCGGCAAGGGCTCGAAGGCCAACCACCTGACTTATCTCGGAGACGCCGAAATTGGCGCGGGCGTAAACATCGGGGCCGGAACCATCACCTGCAACTACGATGGCGTCCACAAGCACAAGACGACAATCGAGGACGGAGTTTTCGTGGGCAGCGATTCAACCCTGGTTGCGCCTGTAAAGTTAGGTAAAGGCGCCTATATCGGCGCAGCGTCGTGCATCACTGATGACGTCCCGGAAGAATCGCTAGCCGTAGCCAGAGGCCGCCAGATTGTGAAAGAAGGCTGGGTTCGCCAAAAGAAACAAGCCCAGGCCGCCAAGAACAACTCCTAGCCAATAAAATCTCCGAACCAAAACAAGGCAGCCC
Source organism: uncultured Acidobacteriaceae bacterium (assembly GCA_963824805.1). Classification (GTDB taxonomy): domain Bacteria; phylum Acidobacteriota; class Terriglobia; order Terriglobales; family Acidobacteriaceae; genus DATBAT01. Next base: position 28,168 of record CAWGQZ010000059.1, read on the forward strand.
CCAAAATCAGCAGAGCTTATCTCGGGCCAAAAACGATACAAAACTTTACATTCTTGCCCCGAAACTTTCTCTGGGCGTGGGGTTTAGCAGACTAATTACTCCTGAAAACAACAGGGTGAGTAAGGAGCAAAGAAACCCACCGGTGATCGACCCGAGCAACGCCCCAAGCAGACCACCGGTGGGTTATCACCTTTCAAGCGGCAGAATCTTCCAGGTAAACCTCGTCCACATAGCACCAACTCCAATCCTCACCACGCTCCGCTGAGCGAACGATGGGGTGAGTGGTCTGCTGGAAGTGTTTCGTGGCGTGCTTATTCTTCGAGGAATCGCAGCACCCCACGTTGCCGCAAGTCATGCACAGGCGCAAATGGACCCAGGTATCGCCCATCTTTACGCACTCCTCGCAAACATGTTTCTTTGTGCTGGTTACCTTTATCTGATCCAGATGCGTGCAAGTGTCAGCCATTCGATCTCCTTCAGGCCGCGTCTGCGGCGGATTGGGGTGGACGTTCCAAAGCCTCCCGGTCCCATTTTCCGGGGATGGCTCCGGCTTCATAGGTGGTAAGAAGAAAACTTAAAAGCGCTTTGCGGGGCGAGCTCTCGCCGCGGAGATCGTCGTACATCAAAACATATTCCTGCAACTTGGTATCAAAATAAGCCTTCGCAGGGCTTACTTTGCATTCGGCATAGCCCTCGGGAGGTGGCGCCGCATACGAATAAAAAGCCGCGACCCTTGATGTCGCCGCTGCCGGGCCAGAAACCTGCGCTGATCACCTCGTGCGAATAAGCCTCTTTTGTTACCGGATCGGCGCCCGGGCGCTCCGGGGCACGACGTCCCGAAAATCGCGTCACCGCCAAGTCAAAACTCCCCCAAAAGAAATGCACCGGACTGCACTTCCCCAAATAACCGGAGCGGAACTCCTGAAAGACAGTGTTGGTCGAGGACAACACCCGGAAGAAGCGGGTCACTGCATCCCGGTCGTAGGAAGTGTGAACCGTATCCTTGTCGAAGGCGATTGGATCAGGGATCTCCACTGGCATCTTCCATACCGAAACTTCAATTCCATTCGAACGCAAGAGCGCCATGAACTCCCGGTAAAACTCCGCAACTGAACGCGCCAGCAGTGGCAGCGATTTGGTCGATCCATCGCTCGTTTCCAAAAGCAGCCGATGACCTACGAAATCAAATTCGATTTCAAAACTCCGGTCACGGTAGGGGATCGCGGAGGTAGTCAGCCCTCTAGGCGTCACGTACAGCGCCGAATGCCACCAATGATTGACCGGCGGACTCAATGCCAATCGCACCTTGCCTACGATTTGAGTCCACATATGAAGCGTCGCATAAGTATCCCGCCAATCCGCCAGAGGCAGAGGCGGCCAGCATTCCGGCGAATCGGGCATATGGTTTGACACTATCCACCTCTTCCAGCAACGGAGAGCCAGGTACGAAGACCCGTGAATTAAAACTCATTCCAGGATTTTGAGCGCGGTCGACTCAATCTCCAAACCTCTCTGCAGCGCGTGCCTTAGCCTTCGCGGCCTCTTCTTCCCGATTTTTAGGCGGAGCGGTGGTCTCCAGAGAACGCAAGAGTCGAGCCGAGACACCGGCTATTTCCTCGACCGCCTCCAGAAACGCAGCCTCATTGGCTTTCGAAGGTTTGGTAAATCCGCTGATCTTTCGTACGAACTGCAGCGAAGCTGCTTGAACCTCCTCGCTCGTTACTGGAGGATCAAAATTGAATAGCGTCTTGATATTCCTGCACATGTAGCTCTGACCTCAACCAAAATGCTGGTAGCGGCCGATTTCCGCCGCCCACCCATTATAGTAACGTCATGGAGACGAAGAACACGGTCCTCGTGCTAAGCCGGGATAACGACCCGCAATTTGAGATGCTTAAATGCCTCCCGCATCTGGTTTGCAGGGAGCCATCCGGCTGTGCGAAACAGGCCGCAACCGCGAGTGTGATTTTTAGCTGGTCGGCAAATTCGGACCTTCTGCGGCCCGTCTTCGAGATGGCCCCGAATGTGCGTTGGATACATTCGCGCTCTGCCGGCCTGGAAGACCTGCTGTTTCCCGAACTCATCGATAGCGACGTGGTACTCACCAACGGCAGCGGGGTGTTCAGCGCCTCCCTGGGAGAGTTTGTGCTGGGAGCGATCCTGTTTTTTGCCAAGGATTTCCGGCGGATGATTCGCAACCAGTCAGCCGAAATCTGGGAACAGTTTGACGTCGATGAGATCGCGGGACAAACGGTAGGCATCGTCGGCTATGGCGACATTGGACGCGCAGTTGCCACGCGAGTGCGCGCCATGGGAATGCGGGTCATGGCCACCAAGCGTCATATTCCAGAAACTCCCGATCCGATGGTGGAGCGCTATTTCAAGCCGGAAGCAAGACGTGAGATGTTGGCACTATGTGACTACGTGGTGGCGACGGCTCCCTTGACCGAAGAAACCCGTCACATGATCAGCGATGCCGAATTCTCGGCGATGAAATCTTCTGCGGTAGTAATTAATGTCGGCCGCGGCCCAGTCATTGACGAAGCCGCGATGCTGCGGGCGCTTTCAACCAAACGAATACGGGGCGCGGGTCTCGATGTCTTCGAACACGAACCGCTCCCCCCAGGGCACTCTTTCTATAGGTTGGAGAATGTTCTTCTCTCTCCACATTGCGCCGACCACACTGCTGAATGGAAGAATGATGCCATGCGTTTTTTCCTGGAACAGTATGCCCGGTTTGAAAAGGCCCAGAGTCTAAAAAACGTTGTCAACAAGCAGTTAGGATACTGAGTCCCGAGGTTGCGGCGGGCAGCGTTGGATAATAGTATCGCTCTGCATCCCTGAAGTCCCGCTAAAGGAATCGCCTTGTCGGACCTGAAAAGCTTTCTCCGTTTCGTATTCGCGTCTTTTTGTCTCCTAGCCTTCGCGCTTCCTCATCCCGTTTCGGCTGCAGACCAACCATCGCTGGAGCTTTCCCGTCCCATTCGCTCGTGGGAATTTCTCTCCGCCACCGGCACTCGCGCCGGACTGTTCGGAAACGAAGCCGGCAATCTCGAAGCCTGGGTTTATCCGCTGAAAATCATGCGGAACTTTCACTTGAATTTCATCGTGGATGGACAGGTCCTGCCGGCTGAGAGTCTGGCCCGCAGCCTGGTGACCCGCCCGGAATCCAACACGATTGTGTATGCCAACAACACCTTCAGCGTCCGCGAGACGCTTTTCGTTCCGGTTCATGAGCAGGGCGCAATCATACGTCTGGAAGTTACGACCGCCGAACCTCTGGAAATCGAAGCTGTCTTCGAGCGGGATTTTCAGTTGGAGTGGCCTGCCGCTCTCGGCGGAACTTTTCTCTACTGGGACCAGAACCTCCACGCCTTTCACCTCGGCGAAGAGCAGAAGAAATACGTCGCCCTGTTAGGTTCGCCTTCGGCCGGAGAAAGCCGGGTCGAATATTCCACTAACTATTCCTCGTCCCGAAACAATTCATTCAGGCTTGGGCTCATCAACAAAGGTGCGAGCACCAGGACCATCGTGATCGCAGCTTCGACCCAGGGGCAGGCGGATGCGGAAAAGACCTACCGCCACCTGGAAAACAACTACGAGAATTCACTGCACGACTCAGCCGAATACTACGCGAACTATCTTCAGCGAACGGTTCAGCTGGGTCTTCCCGACTCTCAACTACAGCAGGCCTACGACTGGTCTCGCGTCAGCATGCTGCAAGGGTTGGTGGCTAATCCCGACCTAGGGACGGGATTGATTGCCGGGTATCGCACATCCGGCGATTCCCAGCGTCCCGGCTTTGCCTGGTTCTTTGGCCGTGATTCGCTGTGGACATCGCTTGCCCTTGATGCCAGCGGCGATTTTGCTACCACGCGCGCTGCGCTAGAATTTGTCGCCAAGTATCAGCGCGCGGATGGCAAAATTCCCCACGAAATTTCCCAGGCAGCCAACCTGGTGCCGTGGTTTGAAAACTTTCCCTACGGATATGCCTCTGCCGACGCAACTCCACTGTTCATCATCGCCACCAATGACTACGTCATCGAAAGCGGCGACCTCGCGTTCATCAATGCCAAGTGGGACAACCTGTGGCGGGCGTACCAATTCCTGCGCTCGACCTACGACGCACAAGGTATTCCCCAGAATTTCGGATTCGGCCACGGATGGGTGGAGGGCGGGCCGCTGGTCCCGGTCAAGGGCGAGTTGTATCAGTCAGGGGTAGCGGCGGAATCGCTTCGCGCACTGGGCAATCTGGCAAAGCTCGCAGGCAAGACTGACGTTAGTTCCCCACTGGAACAGGAATTTGCCGACCACAAAGCGCAGCTGAATCAAGCCTTCTGGTCACCGGAGAAGAATATTCTTGCCTTCGGGCTGGACACCAACTCACAGCGGGTTGACATTCCCAGTGTTCTAGCCACAGTCCCGATGTGGTTTGGTCTAGTGGACACCGACAAGGCCGGAAAGATGATCGACGCGTTGGCGGCCGGCGACCACCAAACCGATTGGGGGATGCGGATCATCTCCAATCGCAACCCCCTATACAACCCCGGCGGCTATCACTTCGGTTCGGTCTGGCCCCTGTTTACCGGATGGGCGTCGGTCGGGGAATACAAATACCACCGGGTTCAGCCCGCCTACGCCAATCTTCGCGCGAATGCCTTGCTGGCGCTCGATGGCTCCTTGGGCCATGTCACCGAAGTACTCTCCGGTGACTATTACCAGCCGCTTGCTACCAGTTCGCCGCATCAGATTTGGTCAGCAGCTATGGTGGTCAGCCCGATTCTTCGCGGCATGCTTGGCCTTGAAGTTAATGCCATCAACCACTACATTTCGTTTACCCCGCACGTCCCCGCACACTGGACCTTCTTCCGGGTGCAAAACGTGCACATCGGCGAGGTCGTTCTCGACCTTACATACCGTAAAACTGCGGATGGAATCACCCTAGAGATTCATCGCAGCGGCGCGGGCGATTGCAAGCTCGACTTTGCTCCGGCTGTCAGCCCGCGGGCCCGGCTCGCTGGCGTTACCCTCAACGGGCGTCCGGTTGCAAGTCACATGGAAAACGACGGCGTAGACCAGCACGCTGCGGTTCATTTCTCCGTCGACCGCGAAACCAGTACGCTGCAACTTAGGACGCGCAACGATTTCGGCTTTTCTCTGGATTCCCAACTGCCGGCGCTGGCGAGCACCAGTCAAGGCCTTCGGATCATCTCTGAATCCTGGTCCGCCGATCAAAGCAGTCTTGTGCTCGATACCGAGGGGGTTCCGGGTAACGACTACGAGCTAAATCTTTGGAATCCCACCCAAGTCTCGTCAGTGGATGGTGGAACTCTATTTTCGGACAAGGGGAACGAGAAGCTGAAAATCTCTTTTGCCGGTGCGGATTCCAATTCTTACCGGCGGCAAACCGTAACCCTTCACTTTGCCGCACAACACAAAAAGTAACTTTTCAGTTCGACACCGCAAGCATCATCTTGAGCGCACCGCCCGGAGCTCGTGTCATCCGCTCGAAGGCCTTTTGGCCTTCCTCCAGGGGGAGCTGCACCGTCCAGGGCGTGAGATCGATTTCGCCGGCTACCAACAAATGGAGTGCCCGCTGAAAATCCGCTGGCGTGTAGGCAAACGACATCACGACGCGATGCTCCTTGCGAATGCTGGCCACGAAATTGACTTCGCTTTTCTGGGCGCCCATCCCAAGAAGCACCACCTGACCTCCCGGGCGGCAAAGATCAAACGAGAATTGCCGCGCTGGGGCGCTGCCGCTGGCGTCGAGTACAACATCGAATCCGCGTCCTGCCAGACGTTGTGCCTCCCCGATTCCTTCCGGACTACCGGTATTGATTGCCGCAGTCGCGCCCAGCTTTTTCATAATGGCCAAGCGCTCGTCGTTCACATCCACAACTAACATGTCTCGCGCACCCACTCGCAATGCTCCGGCAACTGCCAGCGCCCCCATAGTTCCGGCCCCAACGATGGCAAAACGAAAAAAGGGCGCAGGCGACACGATGCGAAGCATATGAACAATATTTGCCAGGGGCTCAACCAGAATCGCCCGCGAGGACGGCAGCGACTCGGGGATCTCATAAAGTTGACCGGTCGGCAACGTAACAAACTCCGCAAAAGACCCCGGCGTCTGCCCCGCGCCCAGCAAACGCCAGGTACCGCACAGGTTCTGAGTGCCGGCCACGCAAGCCTCGCAGCGTCCGCAACTGATCAAAGGATTCGCCACCACCCGCCTTCCGTCCTTCAGACGCCCGACCAATTCATGGCCCATCACCAGCGGGGGCTTCCGCAGAGCGCTATGCCCTAAAAATCCGGAGATATCGGACCCACAAATGCCCGCAACATCGATTCCGACCTCGACCTCGCCAGAACCCGCATTGGGACGCGGACGTTCCTCCATCTCTAACTTCTCCGGTGCGGTATAAACCAAGGCTCGCATGTCCGCCAGTATAAAGGAGGAGCTTTCGTTCGGATACTTCGAGCCCTTCGTGGTTAAAGGATTGAGAGTATCTAGATGGCGCGGGTGGATCCGCGCAGAATTAAGTGGGCGGGAATGACATAGTCAGACTTCTGCCCATCTTCGCGCTTGATTAGGCGCTCCAGCGCGGCAAAAGCGGTCAGAGCAAGCTGAGTTCGTGAAATCAGCACGGTGGTCAAGGGCGGCTGGGTGAGGTTCGAAAATGAAATTCCGTCGAAGCCCACCACGGAAATATCCTGCGGCACCCGCATTCCCGCTTCGTGAATTGTCCCCAGTGCCCCAATTGCGGTCATATCATTCGAGGTCATAACCGCGGTGGGTGGGTTCTCAAGCATCAGCAAGTTTCTCATGGCAATACCTCCGCCATCGATGCGATGGTTCCCTTCCTGAATCATTCCTTCTTCCACCGGATAACCTCGCGCCTTCATCGCCGCCACGAACGCCTCACGGCGTATGCGGGCTGACTCCAACTCCTGAGGACCGGCAATAAAAGCTACGCGCTGGTGGTTCAAGGAAAACAGGTGCTCGGCTGCCTCGCGAATTCCCTGCGCGTACTCAATCTTGACGCTGGCGCTGTGATCTCCGGTCGTTCCAGCGTCCAGCAGAACCATGGGCGTATTCCGGCGCGTAAGCTCCGCCAGCAGCGCCATATCTGTCTCCGAAGTCATAATGGCAACGCCATCGACCTTGCGCTCCAGCATGCGGCGAATACACGAAACCATGCGCTTCGGTTTGTAGTCGGTGTTTCCAATAATGATTTCCAGGCCGCGATCCACTGCCAGGTCCTCAAAATTTTTCACCAGCTCGGGAAAAAATGGATTGGTAATGTCTGAGATGATCAGCCCCACCATGCGACTTCGCCCAGAAACCAGTGTGCGCGCATGACTATTGGGGAAAAAGTTCATGTCATGGATCACCTGACGAACTCGTTCCGCCGTCTCCGGACTCACCTTGTCCGAGCCGTTAATAGTCCGCGATACCGTGGCCGTAGATACCTTGGCTCGCTTGGCAACCTGCTTGATATTCATGAACGTAAGAAGGCGGGAGAGGATCTCTTGTGGCGCCAACAAGCTCGTCCGCTGGCAAGGCTGGGGTAGTTCGCCGCTAGAACGGCATTACCCCCACTTCCATTTCTACCTCTGGCGTGTCTACCATGACGATCGCATCCCACGGACACCCATCCAGAAAGCAGCCGTCCGGCCCTTTGCTGAGACATTTCTTGCACCCAATGCACAAGATCGGATCCACCTGAATTCGTCCGAACGGCGGATGGTCTTCGTCCGGCACCCAGAACATGCAGTCCTGTACCGGGCAATATTCGACACACGCCGGTGAGCCCGCACAACCGGTGCAGCACTCCGTAATCACCGCCAGCTCTTTGGGCTTCTTCTTCCGAGGAGTGGTCAAGCCCTTCGACTTGGGCTCAAACTTCATCTCATCGGGAACCATACCCGGATTCATGGTCTCGGACATGGCGGGCATTATATCTCAGCGTTCCACATAGCCCAACTAGGAACTCGAAACCGTAGACCAGGAACTAAAAATCCTCTCCAGCCTGCCAATACCTCCTGCTTCTGATATATTGAGCTTCCAGCCCCTAATTTCCCAGGATATTCCCAGCGATTTTCCGGCCCTTTAAAGGATTTCAAGCGAGGGGCAAAAGGAGCATCATTTATGGCAGGCAAAAGTCTTAATAAAGTTCAACTCATCGGCAATCTCGGCAAGGACCCGGAAGTCAAATACACTCCCAGCGGCACCGCTGTTGCCAAAATCACCCTAGCCACCAACGAGCGCTTTAAGGACAAAGACGGGCAATGGCAGGACCGCACGGAGTGGCACAACGTCGTCCTCTGGCAACGCCTTGCGGAGATCGCAGGCGAATACTTGAAAAAGGGCGGCAAAGTCTACGTCGAAGGCCGTCTCCAAACCCGCTCTTGGGATGACAAGCAGACCAATCAGAAGAAGTACATGACCGAAGTCGTGGCCAGCGACTTGATCCTCTTGAGCGGACGTGGTGAGGGCGGCGAAACTGGAGGCTACTCTCGAGGCGCATCCGCCGGAAACAACAACTTCGATCAGAGTGTCCCCGAACCGGCAAATGCCGGCGCAGGCCCAATCAGCGACGACGATATCCCGTTCTAGCAACGCAGCAGGTGTGGCGCGGGCGCCGGCGCCCGCGCACCGCCACAGCACGATGCAGTGCGTCCAAACCCCTTTTCGGGTGGGAAGCGAGCCTCACGTTGCCTTTTTCGATCGCGGCAAAGCGACGCATCAGGAAAATTTCCTTGACGTCCTTAGTTCCGTAACGCAAAATGCCCGCAAATCGGGCCCTTCCCAGGATCAAATGCTGGAGGCAAGAAATGTTGCTGGATACTGCTGCAACTGGGCTCCCACCACTCGACTTAACCAAGATCGTTTTAGCCATCGGCGCCCTCGGAACGGCTGCCTACGGCCTGGTGGATGTCTCCAAAGGTTTTGGTGGCGGAATTTCCAATCGCGGGTTTGGCGATATCAAGAAAGTCGTATCGCCCTTCATTCCCGCATCTTCCCCTCAAACAAGCGCTTCAGCCCTCTCTCTGGATTCGGTTCTGGCCACTTTGAGATCGAACTGGCTCAATGGAATGGCGTTGTCGGACCAGAAGTCCGTGGCGAAGGCACTGATAAAACTAAACTTGAATGCCGATACCGCAGCGAGGATGGCAGCGGCGACTGGCGTCGACGATAAGGTTCTCGCTTCGATCGCGACGAAGCTTTCCACTGGCCAAGCGTTGACGCCGGAAGAAACCGACTCCTACGGCCGTTTTGATCTCTTGCTCAGCGCAGTCCTCGATCAGGGCTACCAACGCGCCGACCAACGTTACCGGAACAGCTCCAAATTGCTGGCGGTGCCCGTGGCGGTCGGTCTGGCTGTGCTCGGAGCCTGGGCCATTTCCCCAGGCCCACTCCAACCACTCGACACCTGGAGGGCCATAGTCGGCGGAATTCTTGCCACCCCCCTGGCCCCGGTGGCAAAAGATGTCGCGAGCGCGATTCAGCAAGGTTCCAAGCTAGCGCAGGCCTGGAAGAAGTGACTTATTTCATCGATCTCCGCGCTGACTCTGCTGGAGGAAATCCCGCGGCGGATGTAAATGGTGTAGTGGTTCGTACGGACGCGCAGCCTGACCCGAATCCTTCCCGGCCAATGGATGGCGAACTGGCCCAGGCAGTTCAGGGCCGTGACGTACTTCTGGGCACTCACGGCTTTCACGTAAACCGCCGGGACGGCATCAGCAATCTAGCCTGCTGGAACCAGTGGCTTCAGCTCGGCGGCAACGGCATTTTTGTAGCCGTGCTCTGGCCGGGAGATTCCCGCTGGCTGCCCTTCGTCGACTATCCGCTCGAAGGCGACGAGGCGATCAAGAGCGGCCGCCTGCTGGCCTCCTATCTCGCCCGTCGCTTTGCCGGCGTTAACAGTCTCTCCTTTGTGTCTCACAGTCTGGGTGCGCGGACCATGCTGGAAACTATCCGGAACCTGGACCAGTCCTTCAAATTAAAAACTCTCACCGTGATGGCTGCCGCCATCGACGATACTTGCCTGGTGAACGAATACCGTGACGCCGCGCAGCGTTTGGAAAAAATTTCCGTACTGGCATCGAGTGAGGATGAGGTCTTGAAGTTGGCCTTTCCCGCCGGGAACTTTGCCTCCGGCATCGTATCTCGCGGAGACCCGTACTGGCACGGAGCGCTTGGCCGCTACGGCCCCTATCCCGCGGATCAACCGGCGAATCTGTGCAAGACCCCGAACCTTCCCGAACTATGGAAGTTCGGCCATCATAGCTATATCAACTCAGACTGTTCGGTGCCTGGGCCGCCACCATATCCGCTGCCTCTCACCGTCCAGCCCCAGGGTACCGCTCCGCCCAGCAATGCAATGAATTGGCAGCAGGCATGGGCAGCAGGCTTCGTATCCACCAGGTTTGCGTAGTAATGGACCCTAAGAAATGGAGAGTTTATCCGAGCGCAGCTACGTCTCACCCATCTACATCGGAATTGTCTAGGGCGCGCTGGGAGAACGTAACCAAGAATTCGCTCTGTACACTAAAGCCTACGAGGACCGTCATCCACTGAGACATCGGCCTGAACCCCGCTCAAAGAGTGGGCATCACGCAACTCAATTGCCAATCTCAAGTTGCTCTGTCAGGCGGCATGAGCAACCTATTTGTTTCCCGCAACTTTACAAAGTGTTCCGCACGAAACGTTTTGTCAAGTTGCAAACCCAGACCCGATAGGGGCACACTGAAGCTGCCATGACCGAGACAGACCTCGCAGACAAGAAATGCGTGCCCTGCAAGGGCGGCGTGCCGCCACTGAAAGGACACGAACTCGAACGCATCCTGCAACGGGTGCCTGAATGGAAGGCTGTTGACGAGCACCACATCAACCGCACCTTCATCTTCCCTGACTTCAAACAGGCGTTAGCTTTCGTGAATCGCGTCGGCGACATCGCGGAAGACCAGGGCCACCATCCCGACATCTATCTGACGTGGGGCAAAGTGGACATCACTTTGTGGACGCACAAGATCGACGGCCTCACTGAGAGCGATTTCATCATAGCCGCCAGGATCGACCGCGCACTTCAAGCATAGTTACTGCTGTACGGGCTGAAGCTCTGCGGGCGCGCGCCACGGACGCATGGCCCATCCCCACAGCACGATTGGAAATACCATCGAGACCCCTACCCCCACTGTCAGTACGCGCGGCGAGGCTCCCCAATCCATGAAATGCCCACAGAGGTAGGCGCCCACCGCGATGCTTAACATGCAAAGCGCGTTGTCAGCTGCGAAGACGCGGCCGCGGAATCGGTCGTCGGTGTTGAGTTGAAGCATGGTGGTTGAGAAGACCCAGACAGTGGAACCTCCACAGTGGGCAAAAGCAATGTACAGGCACGCGATCCAGACGTTGTATGCGCCACCCAACGCTGCATAGCCGATCGCAATGACGATGTACCCGATCAGAATCCCCTGCCGCAGGCGCCGATCCGAATGTCCAGCCCAACGGGCCGAGAGCAGTGGTCCGAACAATGTCCCGATTCCTCGAGCTCCAATGAGGAAGCTCATGCCCAACATGGTGGCCCGCTCTGGATCAGCTCCCCTCCAGTGCACCGGGAAGTAGCGCTGCCCCATCACAGTAAACAAAACCCATCCCGGACCCACCATTAACTCGCCAGCCTTGGCAAATACAGTTGCCAGCAAGCTGCGGTCCCGCCCTACGTAGCGGATGCCTTCGATCACCGGCGAGTAGTCAACCAGATCTCTTGGACCGAAGCGCGAGGCGAATCGTCCGCATGGGGCTCGGCAAAGTGCATGCGGCTAATCAGGACAGCCGACAGCAGAAACGACAGGGCATTCAAAATGAACACCGCGTCACGCCCAAACAGAGCCGCCACAATCCCTCCCAAAGCGGCACCGATCATGAGGTTCAGCGACCAAGTCGAAGAAGAGAGGGTGTTGGCAAGGATCACGTCTTCTTTATTGACAATGTTCGGAACGACTGCGCTGCGGGCTGGTCCAAAGAATGTTGCCGTGGCAGTTTCCAACAACAATAAGGGATAAACCATCCAGACTGTGCTGCGGGAGCGCACCAGCAGCATCGACAGGACAATAACAAAACGAATGAGATCGGCCGCGATCATGACCGACTTGCGGCGAAGGCGATCGTTGATAATGCCGGCCAGCGGCCCAAAGAAAGTTTGCGGCAGCACTTGCACCATAAGAGCCAGGCCGACTGATGCCGCCTGCCCCGTAAGCTGTAAGACCAGGCTCAACAGTGCGAGGGTATAGAACCAGTCGCCAATTTCGCTGACGATTTGCGCCATCCATAGGTAGCGGAAGTTTGCGTTCTCGCGTACCAGTCGCCAGTATGCGGAAAACGAAACTGACACGTTTGTCTGCTCTGTTCCCATAAGAGAGGAAAAAGCGATATTACCCTGAGGCTTCCTTTACAGCTCTGCGAAAACGCAAGGTCCCTCGGCTTGGTTTGGGGACGACAGTTCTTAGTCTTGGAACGGTTACGCCTGGTTGTTTAGTTTCTTCTTCAGGTCGGCAGCGATTTGGCGGCCGTGAAAGCGGCCGTTCTCGATGAAGATTTCGTTGGTGCGCGACCCCGCAACGATGACTCCGGCCACGTAAATTCCGGGGATGTTGGACTCCAGGGTCTCTGGATCACAAACTGGTCGGCATTGCTCCGCCGAGAGTTCGATACCCATGGCCCGAAGAAAATCGTAGTCGGGGTGGTACCCAACCAGGGCAAAGACGAAATCATTTTTCAGGCGGACCGTTCCCTCAGGAGTGTCGAGGATCACGGCATCGGCTTCGATCGACTGTACGGAACTATTGAAGTATGCCTTCACTTCGCCGGCCTTGATGCGATTTTCGATGTCGGGAAGAATCCAGTACTTCACGTGGGTGTGCATCCTGGAGCCGCGATGCACAAGGGTCACGCGCGCTCCGTGCCGCCATAAATCCAGCGCGGAAATGGCGGCAGAATTCTTTCCCCCAATCACCACCACATCCATATCGAAGTAGGGATGGGGTTCGCGGTAGTAGTGAAACACCTTTGGCAAGTCTTCTCCGGGTATCTGCAACTGGTTCGCCAAGTCATAGTAGCCGGTGGAGACAATCAGCTTGCGCGCCTGGTAGTCGAAGATTCGTCCCAGTCGGTCAGATGTGGTGATGCGGAAATCTCCGTCCTTGCCGGTAACAGTCTCGACTCGCTGATATTGCACGACATGCAGGCGGTAGTGTTCGGCCACTTTGCGATAGTACTCAAGCGCCTCTTCGCGAGTGGGCTTTTGGTGGGCGGTGGTAAAGGGAATGTCGCCGATCTCAAGCAGTTCGGGTGTGGTGAAGAACGTCATCCCGGCCGGGTAGTTGTAGAGCGAATTGACCAGGCATCCCTTGTCAATAACTACGACTTTGAAGCCCGCGCGCTGGGCCTCGATGCCACAGGCAAGGCCCGTCGGTCCGGCGCCAATCACCATCACATCCGCCTGGCGGTTGGATGCGGGCTGCAACTCGGCGCGGGTTAAGACATCGGGAATCTGCCTGGTTTCCACGATCTCTTTCTCTTTGGGTAAAACGGAGGTGCTTCGCGGACGGGGCATGGGGCCTGGATAAGTAGCGATTCTAGCATGCGGGAAACCGGGACGAAGACGGATAGCAAATCTACTCTAATCGACTGCAGCCGCTTCGGTTAGAATGGCGGCTTATGCGAGGACTCTCTGTCGCTCTATTGTTGTTATGCGCCGCGTGCGCCGCGCAAGAGCCCGCGCCGGTCCCGGACAGCGAAGTACCGCAGCGAAAAGAGATTCTGCGCAACCATCGCGTGACCGCGAGCGTGCTGGAGCTTGCGCCGCACGAGGCCACGCCGATGCACCAGCACGCCCACGACATGCTGGCGGTATTCGTAAATGGCGGCAACACCCGAAACACAGTGTTTGGGCACAAGCCGAGCACCGACAAGATGGTAGCGGGCGAGGTACGCTTTCGCAATGCGGGTTATGCCCACGCTACCCAGAATGAAGGCGGGGGGCTGTTTCGCGTGGTAATCGTCGAGTTCGCCGACCCGCAAGGCAAGATGGAACCGGTTGGAACCACGACGCACTACTGTAACCCTGGCAGTACGACGGCATGCGTCGATGAGAAAACCCTCTTCTGCACGGCTAGAGTCTGCGTGGAGGATGTGAGCATTGCGCCCGCCGCCATCACATCCCGGCACAGTCATACCACGGACCATATGCTTGTCGCAGTGTCGGATTATCAGCTCACTGACCAGGTGGAGGGGAAGGGTACGATTGTCCGCACCCACCAAAGCGGCGAAGTCGAGTTCATACCAGCCGGTATCACCCACCAACTAACAAACACCGGCAAAGCACCCGCGCGCTTCACTGTCATCGTGTGGCGCTGAAGGTTCGTGCGACTGATAGCGTCCTCATTCGCTGTCCCTGTCAGATTGGTGACATGCTATGAACGACGGGTCCGTCCGGGCCAGGTGCATCGTCCAACTTGCTATACTTTTCTTGCCTTAATTTCACCACTTCATTATCGAGAATTCTTTCTCAGGAGCACCCATGGCGACCGCAACGCAGCAGGCTACCCGGCTGGAGAAGGACTCAATCGGACCCAAGGAAATTCCGGCGAATGTTTACTATGGGATTCAGACCGCGCGCGCGATTGAAAACTATCCCATCTCCGGGATGCGGGCGCATCCTACTCTGGTTGCGGCTTTTGGCATGGTCAAAGCGGCAGCCGCGGAGGCAAACAAGGAGTTGGGATTGGTTGACGACAAGCGCGCCGATGCCATTATCCGTGCGGCCAAAGAAGTACAGGACGGAAAGTGGAACCAGGAATTTGTAGTTGACGTATTTCAGGCTGGCGCCGGGGTCAGCTTTCACATGAATTCCAATGAGGTGATCGCCAACCGGGCTGTCGAGCTTCTCGGAGGAACCCTGGGCGACTACTCGATCGTCCATCCTAATGATCACGTGAATTACGGCCAGTCGACGAATGACGTTTTTCCCACCGGCATGCGACTGGCGACCTTGTTGGAACTGGAGAAGTTGTATCCGGTCCTGGACAACCTGACGTCGGCACTCGACGCGAAGGGAAAAGAATTTCACGACATTCTTAAGTCGGGCCGTACCCACATGCAAGATGCGGTCCCGATGCGCTTGGGGCAGGAGTTCACGGCTTACGCCGGCGCGATTCGACGCGCCAAAGACGCGATCCGCGCGGCCTCTGAGTCGTTGCGCGAATTAGGATTGGGCGGATCCGCAGTCGGAACCGGCATCAACACTCATCCCGACTATCGCGCGAAAGCGGTGCGCAATCTCTCACGCATTTCGGGACAGAAACTTTCGCCTGCTGACGACATGCGCTATGCCATGCAATCGAATTTTGCCATGGCCAGTGTTTCTTCCGCGCTGCGGAACCTGGCACTGGAGGTGATCCGTATTTCCAACGATTTGCGGCTTCTGGCATCGGGCCCCAACACGGGGTTTGCGGAGATTAATCTGCCTGCCTTGCAGCCGGGATCTTCGATCATGCCGGGTAAGATCAATCCAGTGATCCCGGAACTGGCGGCCATGGTGGCGTTTCAGGTGGTGGGCAACGACGTGGCAGTCGCGATGGCCGTGCAAGCCGGTCAGCTGGAACTGAACGTCATGATGCCGACCATGGCCTACAGCGTGATGCAATCGATCACCATTCTGACCAATATGCTGCGGCAATTTAACGACAAGTGCATTAGCGGAATTACTGCCAATGCAAAGCGCTGCAACTTCTATGTGCAGGCCACGGTCTCGCTGGCGACGGCGTTAAACCCTTATATTGGATATGCGAAAGCGGCGGAGATTGCGAAGGAAGCAGTGGCCAGCGGACGCTCGATTATCGAAATTGCCCGCGAGAAAAAGCTGCTAAGCGAGAAAGAGATCAATGACATTCTCGATCCCGTGCGGATGACAGAGCCAGTGCGTCCGCTTGATTCGGCGGCCAAGCGGGATGAAATTAAGGCGAAGTAACGCAAAACCTTTTTCGCCGCGGGGGCTGCGCTGATTTCACGGATCTAGGTATTTATTTCCTCCGGTACTGACTCTTCCTTAAATTTGCGTTCAGTAGGAACATTGCGGTTGCTTGCCGGTTTGGGCTTCAGCGTGATCGCAATTACGCTCACCAGTACCAACAAGGTCCCCAGGACTGTTCTTGCCCCTAGCGCTTCCCCGGCGAAGAAGTAGCCTAACAATACCGCGATCACGGGATTCACGTACGCATAAGTCCCCACTTTGGTGGGAGATTCGTAGTGCAGCAACCACACATAGGCGGTAAAGCCGATGATTGATCCAGCGACGATCAAGTACAAAAGCGCCGCCCATGCACTCCACGAGACGGTACGCGGATGAAAGCGGGAGAATTCGCCCGCGAGCGCCGAGACCACGACCAATTGCGCTCCCCCGCACAGCATCTGGGTTGCGGAACTCATGGCCTTCGATTCTGGAAGCGGCGTCCTTCGTGTGATCACGGTTGCTACCGACCAGGTAAACGACGCTAGTAGCAGGGCGGCGGCTCCGGCGTGATCAATCGGGGCCTGCCCTAATGAGAGCGAATTGCTCATCAGGATTGCCACGCCTGCGATTCCCAGCAACAGCGAGATCGCCAAGTCCCAGAGATAGGCGCATGGTCCGAAGCAAAATGATCTCAAGCACGGTGATGAAGACTGGAATGGTGGCCAGCACGACGGCGGCGATCCCGGATGGCACGCGCTGTTCCGACCAGAAGAGGCAGCCGTAATCGACAACAAAGATCATTCCACCAAGCAGCGCAGAACCGAACCATTGGCGCCGCGAGGGCGAGGGCGTGCCCGTGGCCCGCAGCCAGGCATACATCGCGATGCCTGCGACAAAGAAACGCAAGGCCGCCAGCAGGAATGGCGGAACTTCGTTGACGCCAATGCGAATCGCCAGGAAGGTCGAACCCCACACCAAATAAATGATGGAGAAGGCGAGAACGATCTTCCATTTTGCGGGTCTGGCGGCGCTAGTCACGGTTCCTCCGTTGCTAAGCTAAATATATAGATAGCTGTCGAGGAGACCGCGAACTATCCCTTTGGATGAAAAGTACTCATCGCCTACAAGAAGTTAATTAATCGCGTCTTGCCCGGCCGAAGCTGAGGCCTGCCAGGGTGGAAACGTCCGCGGCTTCGACAGCCTTACTAGCGACCAGGACGCGGAATGATTCTCCCATGCCTTCGGGAGTAATTAGATGTTTCAGTTGGAGGGCGACTTTGGCCCGTTCCTGCGGCAGGCGGCACTCCTCGAAGGCCTCGGCAAATTGATTGGACTCGCCGATGCCGAGCAGAAATTGCGATTGGGTCATCAGCGGATGGGGTGATAGGCCTCCGCTTTTCAGTGCGGCGGCCAATCCGGTGAAATTTACGTGCGCGGTAATGTCTTGCTCGCCTGGCGCCTGGTATGGATTCATTCCGGCCGAATGTTGCCGATAGGTCATCAAGGTGCCGCGATGGCGGCCCGCGAGTTGCTCTTCGCGGGTATAGCCGTAGTCGATGGCGATGAGGAATCCGCGTTGGACGATGGAGGCGATTTCCGAAGCGTAGGTTTGCGCAATGAGTGGGACCTCAAGGCGCTCGCCGGGATCGGGGTGGACGCCGTAGCGGTCGAGAAATTCCAGTGCTTCCCCGGATGGTGGGGCCCAGGTTTCCGACAAGTCTTCAGCCAGATGGAGAGAACCTTGGGAGCTTAGAATTTCGACCGGCAAGGCATCGAAGAATTCATTGGCGAAGATGATTAGAGGGGTGGCGCCGGATTTTGTCCGCGGGATTTTCCTTCCCTCCTTCGGGGTTTTGCCGCTTTCGACCTTCAACCCGGGTCTTGCGGCCTGGGCCTGCATTGTTTCGCCGCCTCGCGGCGGTTCCCTCAGGCGCTGGGGAATCTAATATCGAAACCTTCTCTTTTTCCAGATGGATAGACAGTGTTGTCTTCAGGCGGTCGCGCAGCACTGGGGACTGCTCCATCAGAGAGTAATGAAGCGCGTTGAAGAATTCAGGGAACTTCTTGGACGACCAATCCAATACGTCTTGCGCAAAGAGGCCGCGACCAGGGCCCAGTTCCAGAACTTCAATCTCATTGGGTTTCCCCAAGATCCTCCACATTTCCTCAAACTGGCGGGCCATGAGCCGTCCGAAGACGGCGTGCACGTCGCTTGAAGTGTAGAAGTCTCCAGCTTTGCCGAACTGCTCAGCATTGCGCGAGTAATATCCAAATTCGGGATCGTAGAGGCACAACTCCATGTACCGGGAAAACGGAATCGGTCCCTGGGCCGCAATCTCCTGCTCAATCTTCCGGCGCAGGGTCACAGGCCTTCCCGTTGACGTTCGGCGCGGTTTTGCGGCGTGCGGGTGAACATTTCGATCAGATAGTCGTGCAGGCAGTCGAAGAGCTGGCGCTGGAAGGTCCACTCAAACTGAGGGTGGTCGAGGTCGCGAGGATGAAGTTCGAAATAGTAGGTATGAACCGGAATCGCCGGATCTTTGAAGTTGATGACTACTTCGACGGCGTCGCCTTTGGTGCGCGCACCGAAGTCGAGCAGCGGGTGCTCGTACAGTCGTAGTTGGCCGAGGACGCGGTCGAGTCTAGTACTGGCGGTTTCCGGCATCTGACGATTCTAACGGGATTTAGTGAGAATCATCCGATCACGTTGTAGGGCCGCATCATCTCGTTATCTTCGTGCTCGAGCACGTGGCAGTGCCACACGTAGCGGAATTCCTGTCCGGGAGCGACTTGGGTTCCTGCAGGAAGGTCAAAGCGTTGAATTACTCGTGTGAGATAACCCGGATAGGTTTTTACGGTGTCCTTCCACGCCGGACGCTCGTTTCTCTCCGGTGGCATGGGATTGCCAGTGAACACCAGTTTGTTGTTCTGGAGATACTGGTTCACGTCGAAGGGCTGCCGGTTCAACACCTGAAAGCGCACCAGGTGTGTGTGAATCGGATGCACATCACCGGTAGTGTTGGCGAATGACCAGATCTCGGTCGTTCCGGCCTTAGGGTTTTCGGTCACGGGATCGCACCAATGCTTCCTTCCCAACAATCCGATCATGGTGTAGCCATCGGAGGGACGGTCCATTTCGGTTAGATCCAAGACCCGCTCCTGCACTGCGTCAGAGACATTCAGAGGGGTAAATGGAACCAACGTATCCGGCAATGCGCTGGTGTCTTTTGCGGATAGAGGCTTGGATACTTTGAAGAGCATCACATCGGTCGCCACAACTTCACCTCCGCGGGCGTAGGGCGCTGGCGCATTGTTGGTCACGACGAAATTCTTGCCGGCATAGCGGCTGAAGTCAATAACGAGATCGAATCGCTCTCCGGGAGACAAGATCAAATAGTGCGTGGCCTGCGGTGCGGGCAACAGGCCAGCGTCGCTCCCGATCTGTACAAATGGCGGAGCTTCTGCTGGCCGGCCAATTGGCTTGCCGATTGCATCGGCCGGCAACAGCGTTATGTTGTAGAAGCGCGCATTGGATCCGTTGATCAGGCGGAAGCGATATTTTCTGGGCTCGATCTCCAGATAAGGCGTGGCTTTGCCGTTCACGCAAATGGTCTCGCCAAAGAATTCCTGCATCCACATGGGATGGGTGCCTTGGGGAGCGGGCGGATAGAGTAGCGAACCATCGGCGGCGAACGACCGGTCCTGAATCAGCAGGGGAATTTCGAATCTCCCGCTTGGCAAATGAAGGGCACCTTCTTCTTCGTCGCGAATAAGATACATGCCCGCGAGTCCGGCATAGACATTCAGGCGGGTGATGCCGAGAGCGTGGTCGTGATACCAGAAGGTAGCGGCCGGCTGATCATTGGGATACTGGCTAGGATTGGGACTCCATGTCGGCCCTGTCTTCCCGTCAAGAGTCGACCACGCTTCGGGATAGCCGTCATGTTCAGGCAGGACTTTCAATCCATGGACGTGTACGACCGTGCGAACCTCAGGCAATGACTCATCGGCACCGTGAATGGTGTGGTCGATAGGCAGGAAATGTTTGCTGGGAAGTTTGTTGATCCATTTGACCGCGAGAGGCTGTCCGCGCCGCACCTGGAACGTTGGGCCAGGCCACGAGCCCCCGTATCCCCACATTTTCGTGGGAGGGAGATCGCGATGAACTTTGTGAAGAAATTCCCGCATGGCGACTTCGATCAAACTCTGGCTGGGATGGATCACTGCGGGCGTCGGCAGGACGTCAACAAAGCTGGGCAAGGTCCGCACCGCGCCGGCAGCATGGGGAACAGTATCGGCGGCTAGCGCCCGCGAAAACTTGGGTGACAAAATACCGCCACCCGCTAGCGCTGCTGTCTTTAACCATTCACGACGAGAGAACTGCAAAAGCTCCTCCTGGATATTCCTGCGATGAAAAGACTTCTCAAAACAGGGTCTCCGGCCGGGGCTTGCGACCCGGCCGGATGGCACCAACGAAATGGTCGACGGTCTACCGCGACCCGTCGGGATGGTCGAAATCGAACATTTCGAACAAATCCCCTATGGCCGGGCCGTTGATGGGCACGTAAGGGTTCTTATGCGAGGCGATCGGGTTGGGAAAGTTGTCGCGGCTGCGAGCGGTCAGCGGCTGCAGCCTCCAGTTTTTCTCGATGAACTTGGTGATGGAAACGTGATCATAGTAGGTGTGGACGATCTTGCCGCCTTTCGAATAAGGCGACACAACAATTAGCGGAATGCGAGTGCCATCCCCGAAGAAGTCGACGGCCTGGGTGTAGCCGGAGTCATAGTAGCCGCCGCCTTCGTCGAAGGTGACGATGATCGCAGTGTCCTCCCACAGCTCATGGTTGGCCTTGACTTCGTCGATGATCCTCTTGGTAAATCCTTCGAACAGATCGAGCTTGGAATAGCCGGGGTGACCATCCACGGTGCCATCTGGCTTGGCGATGACGACCGAGGGCAGATGCCCGCTCTTGATGTCCTCGTGAAGTTGGGTGGTGTCGTGAATGTGAGCCGCACGCAGCGCTGGGTTGGTCATGATGTCGGTCGCGTACTGGAAGGGATTGCAAATATTGCAATAGCCATTCGGCAGGTTAGCGACCGCTCGGTCCCAATGTCCGCCGTAGTATCCGAAGGAGATGTGCTTCTCCCGCAACGCATCGCCGATGTGGCGAACGTTTACCGGCGGCAGGGTGAACGGGGTCGTATTCAGGGTCCCGTCCTCTTTATAGCCGGGATTGTAGTTGTTCAGCAGGTAGTAATGGCCGTCCTCGCAACGCGGTTCCACGGGGTTCTTGAGCGACTGCAAGTAATTAGTGATCACGGCAACGCCGGGCTGCCCGATGTCAGCGCAGTTGCTATAAGTACCGCCGGAGTAGCCGTCCTGGTCATACCAGTTGTTTGTGCCGGGCTGCGGATTGGGATTTTCAATCTGGTTGGCGGGAGGCGTGGTGATCGTGCCTTTGCCGTCGCTGTAGGCAAGCGCGTCGGCAAAGCCGAACATGATATGGTTCGCTCCGGTGCCGCCCATGACCGACTGGTGCATGTTGTCTGACATGTTGTAGTGGTCTGCCAGCCACTTCATATACGGTGCATCACCCTGCTGAACGTTGTAGAAGCCCATGGAAAGTGCGCCTTCGCCGGTACTGAGGTTGTTAAATCCTGCGGGTTGAGGATTTCCGTTGCTACCGGTGCCGATGGTGACTTCTACCCAGGGAAAAAGATCCTGCGAACATCCGCTGGGGTTCCACTGGGTGATATTGCTGCTGCGGCAGTCGTATTGTTGCCACATCTGGTAGAAGCGGTGGACCGGATCTCCGGTGAAGGCGTCATAGGCAACGTTGTGGGTGATCTGGTATGCCCCTGGCTTGAGGCTATTGGCATTGGCAATGCGGGTATCGACTGTGAAGGGCGGCAATCCGCTGGCTCCGGTAAGCAGAAAAGGATTGAAGGACTTCGGCAAATCAGTCTCGAATGCGTTGGCCACGGCGGCGGTCGCAAACGGGGACCCGGCAGTGTCGCTTCCTGCGGTGGCTACGTAACTGGTACTGGGCGGCGGCAGCGGATCATAGATGGTCTTGTTATCTGGAGACAGGTCGTACTGGTCGTTATCGACGGCGCTGTACTGCGCAGACTTGAGGTAGTTTGGTCCCGGAGTTCCGTCTTCATGGACGATTCCCTTTGAAAGCAAGTTTGAAATCTCCTGATGATGTCTTGGTTTATAGGTTGCGTAGACGTGATCGAAGGTTCGGTTCTCTCCAATAATCACAATCAAGTGCTTGATGGGAGTGAGTGTGCGGCGATGTCGGTCGTAGTGATCGTTGGCAAAAGCTGCGAGGGGCGCGGCCAACGACATCTGGAGGATCATGGCCACCGCCAGTCCCTGGTGGATGCGCGGCAGAACCGCCTTGCATAGAGCGAGCGAAAGCTTCATACCAAAACCTCAGAGAGAAGTCACGGAACCTGTGCATCGAACCTGAATTGTTCCGCGCATTTTCTGTGTACTTGGTCAATATGAATGGGAGATTAAGGTGCGGTTAATTCGGAGGCCAGGAAATCCACAAGGAGTCTTGTGGGGGGAAAGCGATGCGTGCTGACGGTGCCTGATGGAATCGCGGATGGAACTGAAGATCGGTCAACATGAATCCCGCCGGAGGCGAGCGACATCCAATACAGTTCGGTGATTTAGGCGCGCGAGAAGACATTTCTTTACGAAGCAATACATGCATAAGGGTATTTCCTTCGTAATAGCGCGGTTGTGGACCTGGCGTGCGGCTATTCCCCGTACATCCGCATCTACATGTGAACAATTGATTTTAAGGTGCCCTAA
This sequence comes from uncultured Acidobacteriaceae bacterium, assembly GCA_963824805.1. Taxonomy (GTDB): domain Bacteria; phylum Acidobacteriota; class Terriglobia; order Terriglobales; family Acidobacteriaceae; genus DATBAT01. The sequence goes on from CAWGQZ010000059.1 coordinate 51,013, forward strand.
TGGATCTGAAACAACTTAAGAATTTTCGCAAGCAACTGGAACTTCGCAAGCAATCCCTGTCGAATTCGGCTTCCCGCACGGAAGTAGAAGGCCGCAATGTGGACGCAGGCGGCTCATCCGATTCCGCCGACCGAGCCGATGAAAACTATTTGAAGGAATTTCTTTTCAGTCTGAGTGAAAACGACCGCAGGCTGCTTCGCATGGTGGAATCCGCCCTTCACCGGATTGACGAGGGCGATTTCGGACAGTGCATTTCCTGTGGCGAATCGATCGGGTCCAAACGTTTGCAGGCTGTCCCTTGGGCCGCACATTGCCTGGCTTGTCAGGAACGAATCGAAGCCGAACAGGAAGTCCGGGTTGCCTCTTAATTCAGGAATGCGCGGGGCGTGGTCTTTCCTGTCACCGTTCCGCTTCGGGAAGACCTAAAACAGAGGAAACGGTAAAAACCTGTACCGCCCCCGCTTATGGAAGTGCGCCTTGAGCGCAACGTCAGCGACAATCTAACGGATCCGAGCTGCCGGGGCTATCGGGGATATCCTCAATTCCAGCCTCGACTACCCTTTAGGGCGCGCCGGCCAATCCGCAAAGCTACAGTGACTCTCTCGTCGCAATTACCGTAAATACTGTAGTTCCCTGCTGATCAACGCTCGATATATTGAAAGAGAATCCTTTGGCCGTGTACCGAGGTGATTCGGGCCTCTGGTTTCGCCATGTCGATTTCATACCTCGTTGGGGTATTATGACTGGCGTTATGCAAGCGCCTAGGAATTGAGGGCCCGCGGCAGACCGGACACTGACTCGCCGGGGTTTCCGCAAACGTTTACAGGGGCAAAGGCGCCTATTATGTCTTCGATTGCTATGGCTGCTGACACTCTCAGGATCATGATCGTTGACGATCAGGAACCCGTGCGCCGGGCGCTGCGCGGGCTGCTCAGGACTCAGCCCAGTTTTGAGCTTTGCGGAGAAGCTCAGGATGGAATGGAAGCCGTCGATAAGGCCCGTGAACTCAAACCCCAGGTTGTATTAATGGATGTCAGCATGCCTCGTCTGGATGGACTGGAAGCGACGCGGCAAATTCTAAAAGCACTCCCTGATACTGAAGTGTTGATCCTCACCCAGCATGATTCCGAACAGGCAGCTCGTGCAGCCAAAGAGGCTGGAGCCAGAGGATATTTGTCAAAATCCGATGCCAGATACCTGATTTCTGCGGTCGAAACTGTCAGTCGGCACATACCATTCTTTCCCGTCCAAATTTCCACCCACCATCGCCTAAGAGTTAGTTCGATCCGTAAAAAATCCTGGATTCTCTCTTGAAGTAAGTGTCTCCATCCAGAACCGCGTGCACCGCGCGTGGAAGTTCCGCTGCAGCCTGCTGTTTGCTGACCAAGCCGAAGATGGTTCCCCTCTTTTTGGGAAGCATGTGCTCCGATGCGTTCAGGCTTATCAGCAGGACGCGCGACTCGGGAAGGGCGTCGCCAATTTTCTCGGCCGCCTGCAGGCCATTCATTCTGGGCATGGCGACATCCATAACGATTACGTCGGGCCGCAGTGCCACGGCCCGGTCGACAGCTTCCGAGCCATCCGCTGCCTCGCCGCAAACGACCAGGCTCTTGTCTCGCTCGAGCAGCAGGCGCATGGCTCGACGGGCACTGTCGTGATCATCCACGATCAGAACCCGAGAAGGAGGGCTCTGGTCTCGGCTCAAATTCGGGTTGGGACACGTCGCCATCGAGGATTTGGACAGATCAAGCACACTCCTAAGTCTACCGGCTCGGATAATTCAATACTCTCCGGTAGTGGGTGTAATAGACGGGTGAAATTTACCCTATCTCGGAAGCAATAGCCCGGTCCAGGTAAGGTGAACACGGTATTGCCTTTCCAAAGTTACATGGCATTTCTCGGCCCTCTACATGTTTAAGCCTATCGACCCGCCTGCAGTAAACCGCTAATCTGCCTTGGTTGTAATTCGGCAAGCCGAGGAGGCCTATGCTCTGGACGATTTTTGTAATTCTCCTGGTAATGTGGTTGTTGGGTCTGGTGAGTTCCTACACTCTGGGCGGTTATATTCATCTCTTGCTTGTCGTTGCAGTGATCGTGCTGATTGTGAATTTGGTGACCGGCCGACGCGCTGTTTGAGTAAAGATTGAATCCTCATGCCTGAGAGGACGACTGTCTTCTCAGGCATGTTTGCGTTTCCGTTGGCCACTAGTTGAACTGTGAGGGATCCGCTACTTGCTTAAGTTGGACCAGGTTGTTCCGAACGGCATAGAGGACGAGTTCGCTTACGGAATGCAAATCAAGCTTCCGCATTACGTTGGAGCGGTGGGTTTCCGCAGTCTTCACACTCAACCCCAGAACCTCGGCAACCTCACGCGTGCTTTTCCCTTCCGCCAGAAGATGTACTACTTCTCTTTCGCGGGCAGTTAATACGTCTTTCACCGCTACTTCGGGACGAAGCTTGTTCCTGGTCACATTCTCCAAGACCATTTCGGCTACTTTGGAGGTAAAGAATCGCTTATTACGATGCAGCGCTGTAACCGCGTTAACCAGGTCGCGCCCGGCATCCGATTTGAGCAGGTACCCGTGCGCGCCGGCTTCCAGAACCTCGCGAATCACCTGCTCCGATTCGTGCATAGTGAGCATGAGAATTTTGGTATTCGGCAGGCTGTGCAGGATTTCACGCACCGCGGTGAGGCCACCGCCCCCCGGCATCGCGACGTCGAGGACAACCACGTCAGGCTTAAAGGCTTCCGTTTTCTCGACCGCTTCCCGGCCGTTTCCGGCTTCGGCGCAAACTTCCCAATCGGGTTGACTCTGCAGGACGGCGCGAATGCCCTGGCGGACTACTTCATGATCGTCAGCAACGATAATTCTTAGCGGCATTGAGTGCCTCCCTTGGTTTGAGCTCTCTTAGCGCTCGTTTTTCAAAGGCGGGCTGCGCCATGGGCACCCCTCTTCCGCCAATTCAAAATTCGGTAACTGCGTAGATAAGCCTAGGGGAAGGCTGGGACATGGAATATCCGGTAATTAGCCTAGATGGGGAGGATGAGATGCTGTATGCCTACGATGAAAGGCTCAAAGCAACAGTCAGTTCGAACAAGATGAGGGCCCAGCCTCGGCCGGACCCTGTTCTTCGGCTCAACTCAAAGACGGCCAGAAAGTGCCAGAACCAGCACGATGAGCAACACCAATCCCAGGCCACCGCTCGGGTAATACCCCCATCCTGAGCTATAGGGCCAACTGGGTAAAGCCCCTACCAGCAACAGAATAAGGATCACGATCAGGATTGTTGACATTGAGTTTCTCCTTGGCGTCTAGCGCGTCCATAAGGTAGTCGCCACAGGCCAATGGAACAATCCAGAGTTGTATGTATTCATCGCTTACGCCGAACTGTAAACTTGCTAGGGAGCGAGGCGACGTGTTTTGGGGAAAAGATGGCATAATCGATACAGGGTTCGCTGTATATACGGAAGCACCGTGTTCTCAGTAACTTGGAATGGGGACATTCTAAATGCCCAAGAACTAGCACTACCATCGTCCCGCCAAGAGTTTCCACGGAGCGGGTGCTGTATCCCCATTCTTTTTGAAGATTACAAAGTGATACCACGAGGGAGGAATTTGCTAAATGGCAGGTGAGCAACTCAGTATCGTCTGGCCGGGTAAACCTTATCCGCTGGGCGCGACCTGGGATGGAGAAGGCGTGAACTTTGCGCTCTTTTCCGAGCATGCCGAAAAGGTTGAGTTGTGCCTGTTCGATTCGCGCACGATGCGGGAGACGCACCGCATTCAGCTCCCCGAGCAAACCGACATGGTGTTCCATGGCTACCTGCCTGAGGCGCGGCCCGGATTGTTATACGGGTACCGCGTATACGGCCCTTACGATCCTCATCGCGGCCTGCGTTTTAATCACCACAAGCTCTTGCTGGATCCATACGGAAAAGATATCCAGGGGAATTTACGCTGGAGCGATTCGCATTTTGGGTATCGCCTCGGCCATAAGCAGGAAGACTTGTCATTTGACCGGCGCGATAGCGCCTTGGGCATGCCGAAGAACAAAGTCATCGATTCCGCTTTCACCTGGGGTGACGACCGGGCGCCGCGAACCGCATGGAACGACACGGTGATCTATGAAACCCACGTCAAGGGATTCACCATGTGTCATCCCGATGTTCCGCCTTCGCTACGTGGCACATATGCAGGGCTGGCTACGGCGCCGGTGGTGGAATTCCTCAAAAGGCTGGGAGCAACCGCGATAGAGCTAATGCCGGTGCACGCCTTCATCGACGATCGCCGCTTGGTCCAGCAAGGCAAGCGCAACTACTGGGGCTATAACTCCATCGGCTTTTTTGCCCCCGAGCCACGCTACCTCTCGACGGATTCGGTGAGCGGATTCAAGACATTGGTGAAAACCATGCACTCAGCCGGCATCGAGGTCATCCTCGACGTGGTCTACAACCATACGGCGGAGGGCAACCAGCTAGGTCCGACGCTTTCATTCCGCGGAATCGACAATCAGGCCTATTACCGTCTGATCGCGACAACCCCCGCTTCTACGTAGACTACACCGGAACCGGCAACAGCCTGAACATGATGCATCCCCGCGTGCAGCAACTAATCACGGACAGCTTGCGTTACTGGGTGTTGGAGATGCATGTCGACGGCTTCCGCTTTGATCTGGCAGCGACTCTTGCCCGCGAACTGCATGACGTTGACCGACTAGGGCCGTTTTTGGACATCATCCACCAAGACCCGATTCTCTCCCAGGTCAAACTGATCGCCGAGCCCTGGGATCTCGGTGAAGGCGGCTACCAAGTGGGGAACTTCCCCGTGGGTTGGGCGGAGTGGAACGACAAATACCGCGATACCGTCCGCCGCTACTGGAAAGGCGACGGTGGGGTGATGGGCGAACTCGCCTATCGTCTTACCGGGTCAAGCGATCTCTATGCGCACAGCGGACGCCGTCCCTACGCCAGCATCAATTTCGTCACCGCGCATGACGGGTTCACGATGCAGGACCTGGTCAGCTACAACGAAAAGCACAACGAAGCCAACGATGAAGGTAATCAAGACGGAAACAACAACAACCTGAGTTGGAACATGGGCGTGGAGGGTGCCACCGACGACCCGGTCATCAATGCGATGCGCCGCCGTCAACGACGCAATTTTGTGGCCACCATGTTGCTGTCTCAAGGCGTGCCCATGTTGTTGGCTGCTGACACTCTTGGGCACACGCAAAACGGCAACAACAATGCCTACTGTCAGGATAGTGAGATCAGTTGGCTGAAATGGGATCTGGATGATGAACGCCGGGTCTTCCTGGATTTCGTGCGTCGCGTCACTAAGCTGCGCAAGAAACACCCGGTCTTTCACCGTCGTCACTTCTTCCAGGGCCGCCCCATCAAGGGCGTGAAGGATATTCTCTGGCTCAATCCTCAGGGCAAAGAAATGAGTGAGGATGAGTGGACCCATCCTTCTAACTGCCTGGGGATGTTTCTCTCCGGTGATGGGCTCGAAGAACTTGACGGCAAGGGAAAGAAGCTGCGGGACGACAACTTCGTGGTGTTGCTCAATTCAAACCATGAAGACATCACCTTTACCCTGCCGCCCTTGGGCGGCAAATCCCGCTGGTTGATTCAGATGGATACCAGCTACGAATCGGGCAAGGCGCCCGACGAAGTCCATCCCAGCGGGAAACCCTACCTGCTGCGTGGCCGCTCAATGGTCGTACTGATGGAAGGCCAGGACCGCAGAGTCAACATCAGAAAGTACGACGATTCGAATGACGACGAAGCACGCGCATAGCATGCCGTTTGGGGCTGAGGTGGGCGCGGACAGAAGCGTGCGCTTTCGCCTTTGGGCACCCGCCGCCAGGAGCGTCGATGTGATGGTTTTTGGCCGCCGATTGGAGACCATGCCCATGGAATCCTCCGGCGATGGTTGGTTTGAGCTGGTCACCACAGAAGCCATGGCTGGCAGCCGCTACAAATTTCAGATCGATGGCGGCATCAGAGTTCCGGATCCTGCTTCGCGCTACCAGCCGCAGGACGTTCACGGCGTCAGTGAGGTCATCGATCCGCGGGGGTTTTCGTGGTCGCAAGCCGATTGGAAAGGCAGGCCCTGGGAAGAGGCCGCGATCTATGAATTGCATGTTGGGGCTTTCTCTGCCTCCGGCCTTTTTTCTGGTGTGCAGGAACGTCTCGACTATCTGGTCGACCTTGGCGTGACCGCGATTGAGTTGATGCCGGTCTCAGACTTCCCCGGCCGGCGCAACTGGGGTTACGACGGAGTTCTTCCCTACGCACCGGACAGTAGCTATGGACGTCCGCAAGACTTGAAAAGACTAATCGATACAGCCCACGGCAAGGGGTTGATGGTGCTGCTGGACGTTGTCTACAACCACTTCGGGCCGGAAGGGAACTATCTTCGCGCTTATGCCCCGCAATTTTTTACCGATCGGCACAAGACTCCGTGGGGAGACGGCATCAATTTCGACGGCAACCAAAGCCGGGTGGTGCGCGACTTCTTCATTCATAACGCACTCTACTGGCTGACCGAATATCACTTCGATGGACTGCGTCTCGACGCTGTGCATGCGATCGTAGACGACTCCAACCCCGACATACTGGTGGAGTTGAGCGAGGCCGTGCGCAAGAGGATTGGGGCAGAGCGGCACATCCACCTCGTTTTGGAGAACGAAGCAAACCAGGCATCGTACCTGCGCCCGCGGGCGGGGGACCAGCCTGAGCATTACAACGCCCAATGGAATGACGATATTCATCACGCCATGCACGCGACAATAACGCACGAGACGGATGGCTATTACAGCGACTATGCCGACAGGCCGGGGCAGCGATTGGGACGATGTTTGACCGAAGGTTTCGCCTACCAGCACGATCCTTCGAACTATCGCCGTGGCGCGTTCCGCGGTGAAGTTTCCAAAGATCTGCCGGCCAGCTGTTTTGTATCGTTTCTGCAGAACCACGATCAGATCGGCAATCGGGCGGTCGGCGACCGCATCACTGCCATTGCACCTGCAAAGGCAGTACAGACCATGGCAGCCATTTACCTGCTTGCACCCCAGCCGCCCATGATTTTTATGGGAGAGGAGTATGCTGCCAGCACTCCGTTTTTATTTTTTTGTGACTTTGGAAAGGAACTGGCCAAGGCCGTGACCGAAGGCCGTCGCAATGAGTTCTCTGGTTTCGAGCGGTTCAAAGACCCAGCATCGCGTTGTGTTATTCCCGATCCCAACAGTGTGATCACATTCGAGCGGTCGACGCTTGATTGGGCTAGCATCGAAGATCCGTTCTACCGTGAGTGGCTTGACCTATATCGGCGCCTCCTTCGCTTGAGGCGGGAACGGGTTGTGCCGTTACTAAAAGCTTCCCCCACATTTGACTCGAGCTATGAGGTGTGCGATCAAGTCCTTTTGGCGCATTGGAAGTCCACGGTTGGACAAAGCCTCCATCTGGCGGTGAATCTTTCGGATAAGGCTGCAACACTACCGACGCAACCAGGGGAGGCGTTTTATTCGAATCACGAGAATGATTCGCTAGCGCCCTGGTCGCTGGTCTGGTCGATCCAATCATGAAGTCGCGACGGCGCATTCCGCTCTCGACTTACCGGCTCCAATTTCATCAGCACTTCACTTTGGAGCAGGCTACCGAACTCGTTCCCTATCTGGCCGCTTTGGGAATTAGCCATTGCTATGCATCGCCTCTCCTGAAGGCGCGGCCGGGCAGCACCCATGGGTACGACATCGTCGACCATAACTTGCTGAATCCAGAAATCGGCACCCCGGAAGCGTTCGACCGCTTCGTCGATACTCTTCATCAGCATGGCATGGGGCTGATCCTCGACATCGTGCCCAATCACATGGGGATCATGGGCAGCGACAACGCGTGGTGGCTTGACGTGCTGGAAAACGGTGAAGCCTCCTCCTATTCCGGCTATTTTGACATCGACTGGGAACCGGTCAAGGATGAGCTCCGCCACAAGGTATTGGTCCCTGTTCTGGGCGACACCTACGGCGCCGTTCTCGAACATGCCGACCTGAAGCTTACCTTTGACAACGTCAAGGGCGAATTCAATATTTTCTATTTCAATCATCGTTTCCCGATCGATCCCAAGGAATATCCGCGAATCCTGCAAAAGTGCTCCGACAAATTCAGTCAGCTCGGAACCGATCAACCGGAACTATTGGAATTCCAAAGTCTGGTCTCCTCGTTCGGACACTTGCCCGGGCAGTTGGACGTGGCCCCGGAAAAGATCGTCGAGCGCAATCGCGACAAGGAGATTCACAAAAAGCGCCTGGCCGACCTGGTCTCCCGGTCTGCCGAAATTTCCAAATGTATTGAGGAGAGGCTGAAAACTCTGAACGGGACTGTGGGGAACGCCGCCAGCTTTGAGGAACTGCATCAGCTTATCAAGGCGCAGGCATTCCGCCTGGCGCACTGGCGAGTCGCCATCGACGACATTAACTACCGCCGATTTTTCGACATCAACGACCTGGCTGCTCTGCGCATGCAGGACCAAGCAGTCTACGACGCCACTCATCGGCTGGTGCTCGAATGGATGAACCAGGACAAAGTGGATGGAGTGCGCGTTGACCATCCTGACGGCCTCTACGATCCGGCACAATACTTCCAGCGGCTGCAATCCAGCTTTTCCGCTTTAACTCCGTGCACAGAAGCAATCGGCTCCAAGACATGCCGCTTTCTTGCGATTGAAAAGATTCTTACCGGAGGAGAGCATCTGCCTGACTGGCCAATCAGCGGCACCAGCGGCTACGACTTCACGAATCTTGTGAACGGACTTTTCGTCGACGCCACAGCCTCCACCAAGATGGAAGCTGGTTATCGGGCCTTCATCGGCGAACAGCTGGACTTTGACACCGTGGTCTACAATTCCAAGCGAGCGATTATCCGCTACAGGCTGGCCAGCGAATACAACGTGCTCGCCAACCAGCTCACTCGCATCGCGCTGGCGCGTCGTCACACCTGCGACTTCACCCTCAATGGATTGCGGGATGCTCTCGGCGAAGTGGTAGCCAGTTTTTCCATTTATCGGACCTACGTCACGGCAGAAGGTTCCTCCCCAGAAGATCGCCAGGTGATCGAGGCCGCCGTCGCGCTGGCGAAGTGGAGAAATCCCGCCATGGATGCCAGCATTTTCAACTTCGTGCAGGACGTTCTAACCACTCGCATCGCCGAGGGTCAGAATCCTTCCTACCGCGACGCGGTGATTGCGTTTGCCATGAAGTTCCAGCAGTTCAGCAGTCCCGTGATGGCCAAGGGCCTCGAGGATACGGCGTTCTATCGCTACAACCGTTTGATCTCGCTAAATGAAGTCGGTGGCGATCCGCATAAATTCGGCACTAACGTGGCCGAGTTTCACCGCGCCAATCAGGACCGGCTTGAGCATTGGCCGCAAACCATGCTCGCGACTACTACACACGATACTAAGCGGTCCGAAGATGCCCGGGCCCGAATTGATGTGCTGTCTGAAGTGCCTAGTCGCTGGCGCCTGCGCCTCCGGCATTGGAAGCGGATGAACCAGGCCAAGAAGAAAATGCTTGGCGGCAAAGACGTGCCTTCGCTCAATGAGGAATATATGTTTTACCAGACGTTGCTGGGCGCGTGGCCGGAGGAAAATCCGCAAAAGGAACAATGGCAAGCGCTGCGTAAACGTGTTGAACTATTCATGCTTAAGGCGCTGCGAGAAGCCAAGGAAAATACCAGTTGGGTGAATCCGAATAAAGAATATGAAGAAGCGGTTGCTTCTTTCGTAAAATCCGTGCTGACGCCCGGCCGCAAGAATCGGTTTTCTCGAAGACTTCCTTCCGTTCCAAAAATATGTTGCTGGCACTGCGATATGGAACAGCCTCTCCCAGACCCTGCTGAAGCTGACTGCGCCCGGCGTTCCCGACATCTATCAGGGAAGCGAACTCTGGGATCTTCGGATGGTGGATCCTGACAATCGCTCGCCGGTGAACTATGATTTGCGCCGGAAAACACTCGACGAACTGAATGCCAGACCGCCCTCTGCGGAATTAGTACGGGAGCTGCTTGAAACTCCCGAAGACGGCCGCGTCAAGCTGTACCTGATCTTCCGGTCACTTAACTTTAGACGGCAGAATCCATCGTTGTTCGAACAGGGCGAGTACATGCCCCTCGTCGTCGAAGGCGGAGAGTCCGAACATCTTTGTGCCTTCGCTCGAAGAAACAAAGATGGCGTAGCGATTGTTGTAGCCCCGCGACTGGTGGCAAGCATCCTCAGCGAGGAGGGCGAGTCTCCGACGGGGGCGGAGGTCTGGGGGGAAACCTCTGTCGTTCTTCCCGAAAATCTTAAGTCGAGCAACTTTGTAAATCTGCTCACTGGAGAGGCGAGCAAGATTTCCGGCCGCCTGTTGATAGCGGACGCATTGCAGGACTTTCCAGTAGCCTTGCTGACAAACATCACACCGAAAAATGGCAACAACGCTGAGACGCTAGCCGGCTTTGCGCCGTCTGACCAGTTCTTCCTCTTTTTTCAGGACATCAAGGTCAATTTTTTCGTCACTGAGAGAGGCGATTACATCGTCACTGACCTCCGGCGAGAATGAGGCTATGTGCTCGATGGCGAATTGCCTCGCCTCTTCCTCTTTGCCTTCACTAACCAGCCTTAAAAACTCGCGGTCAATGCTGTTTAGGACCTTTTCCACGCCAGTCTCCTGACCGCGCTAGTCTAACGCGCAATTGGCCAAGGTTCCAGTACTTTAGCTGAGGGAAGGTGCCCGCCCTCGCCGTAATGGCTCCCGGTGTTGGAGACAGCTTTCAATTCGTGTCCAGGTGGAGCGGCTCGCCATTGTATGGCTGCTCTAGACCGCATTATGAGGTAGAAAAGTTGGCGCTCTGTTGGTAGCATTCCGTCCCATGCTAAGACTTCTCTGCCTAACCATGGCGGTGGCGGCGTTTGCCTCAGCCGCCGATCTGCCCAGCAAAAAATATCTGGACCTTGCCGCGATAAAGACCCTGGTAGCCGCAGCCGAGGCCAAGGCAAAGGAACTCAAAGTCGACGTGACCATCTGCATTGTGGACGAGAGTGGCAACCTGCTGTTTTTCCAGAAGGGAGACGCGGCGTCGCTAAACACCATCGATTTCGCGCAAAGGAAGGCGCGTCACGCGGCCGCTTATGGAGCTCCTTCCAAGAATGGCCAGGACGCGATGCAAAGCGGTAAAACAGAGGTGTTGGCTTTCCCGAATTTCTTTCCCAATCAGGGAGGGCTCCCGATCCAGGTAGACGGCAAAACCATTGGAGGGATATCGGCCAGCGGGGCAAAATCGGAAATCGATGAAGCCGTCGCTCAAGCCGCGCTGGACGCGCTATTCAAGAAGTAACGCAGGATGGGCGCCATTGCACGCGCGGAGATGCTCACCGGCCTTCCCGCTTTGTTTGAACTTCTAAACCTCTGTCACTGTCCGCGCGGACCAAAGTCCGCGCCACATTTTAATGATTAAGGCCGAGATAGTTTCCGTAGCCAACAATGACTGTTGATCCAACCAGCAGCAGTAGCGCGAGGGCCAGCAGTCCTCCTGCCCGGGTACCCGCGCCTTTCCATTCTTTGAGTCCAATGCCCCACAGGCTGCTGAAGATGATGATGCTCGCCATGTGCAGAGTCCAACTGGAAAACTTGTACTGTCCCATCTGGGTCTCGCCCATACTGTAGAAGAAGAACTGGAAATACCAGGTCGTGCCCGCCAGCGCGCAAAGCAAATAATTCCGCAGCATGGGGACTTTCTTAATAGCAGGCGCCTGTAACACCGCCACGCTCGAGGGCATGTGCTCAGCCATTTCACGGCTGGGCGCATCCAGTGCGGTCTCCAGCGCCGTGCCTCCTTCACCAACGTGGCTGGGCACGGAGGTAAAATACTGGCGGCCGGTGTGATTGCGCATGTTCAGCCATACGCACCAGACGAAATTGGTAGTGAATCCGCCGACAAGAACCACGATCAAAACCGGCAAGCCCTGCCACAGCGGATCGGTGCCGTGCTTCACCGTAATCGCCTTGATGGGGTCGCCCGCCGCCAGGCCGTAAGCGAAGCAAGCACTCATCACGCCCGACAAAATAGCAACACCAGTTCCCTTCTTGAGATCAAATTCCTTGATTACGGCTTGTTTCTGCTCGGTCGACATGTTGCGTTCTTTGGAAATGCCGGCCAAGCCTGCAACAGCAATCCCCAGCAGACAGACCAGAATTCCCAGCAGGATCACCCGCCCGGAAGCCGTCCCTACCACCTGGCTCATGAAGATGCCGCTGAAAATCGGTGGCATCAGGGTTCCGAAGGCGGCGCACAATCCGAGCACCATCGCCATGCCCAGGGAAAGTCCGAGGAAGCGCATGGTGAGGCCGAAGGTCAATCCGCCAACGCCCCAGAGCAATCCGAAGAAAACGGCCCACATCAGGCTGCTGGCAGGCGCTTCATGCAGGACGGCGAACAAATCCTTGGTGAGCAATCCGGCCAGAAACCATGGGGCGATGATCCAGCTGAAGAATCCGCCGGCAAGCCAGAAGGTTTCCCATGCCCAGCCTTTGACGCCGCGATAGGGCACATAGAAACTGCCGGAGGCAAGACCGCCCAACCAGTGGTACAGAACGCCAACTGCCGGATTTGGATTCATAATCCCTCGAAGATTACGTCGAACGACTCTAGCAGACTTGCACGCACTCCATAGCCAGTAGGCCCGCCAGCTTTTTGAGCTTGTCCGCGATGTGCCCTATACCAACCGCACAGTGATGTGCCGGCCCCTGGGCATTCCAATCATTTATGAAACGCCTCGCGGCGATAGAAAAGCGATAGCGGCTGTTGGTATTGCCGATTTCAAGAATTGGGCCGGCGACGGATTCCCCCTCCGCGGCAAGCAGCTTGAGCTTTCCATCGACCGTCTGTACAACCGAGAGCAGCGTTACCGGGCCATGCTTCACCGACATCTCAACCGATAGCCCGCGACCTACCTTGCCGTGATAAACCCCCAGCGGACGGACTTTTGTCTTGCCCTCTGCGATGGCGATATGGCCCGGACCATCATGCCCCATCAGCACGATGTCGTCATTGAAGTCGACTCCGTAATATTCGGTGAACGAGCCGCCTGCACCAAAACTGTCCATGATCTTCATGGCCTGTACGTTTTTGATCTCGTATTCACCAGCCACCGGCACCCCATTTGCAGTCAGCAGGCTGGTTCCCAGGATGATGGAACTGATGGCGTCTTCATTCTCGGGATTACCGGTGCCCTGGTAATAGTAGGCGATCGAGCCAAGTTTGCGGCTTTCAACCAGCCGATCCAGCGCTACCGAGGTCCGAGCCGCGCGATTGAGCTCTTCAGTCGAGCAATCCGGCTGGACTTCAAACTTCATTTTCAGCTGTACTACCTTCTCGGCGATGTCGGCGTCGCTGACACTACGCCGTAAAGCGGCCAGTTCATCAACCTCTAACATCTCGATGTGCCCGCCGAAATACGCGCACTGTTGGGTGAGGTCGGAATATATGTCGAGCATGCCACCGTAGTAATGGCCCATCACACCGAGGCGATTGTGCTCCATGATATTGGCGACCCGCGCCGCATCGACCCAGTCGCTGATTTCATTCCACGCCAATGGATCGTCTTCAAGCGTTCCGGTGACCTGGTAGAAGGGGATGCCGCAGCGATTGAATACATTCGCAATCTCCGGCACCGGACAAGCCTGGCAGTAAGCAAGCCATTCGCCGGTCATGCGGGTGCGATCTCCCAAACGATTGAATGAGGAATAATCAATCGCCGCCGACGGAGCCAGATTCAAAATGATGACCGGAACCTTGGCACGACGGACCACCGGAAGCACCGTGGAAGACAGTGCATAGGTGCTCACATACAAGAAGATGAGATCAACATCGGCGCGCCGAAATTCGTGTCCGGCATGGACGGCCTTTTCTGGGGTATCTATCAGGCCGAGATTGACCACCTGCACTCCCGATTTGGCCAGCTTTCCCGCAACCAGTTGCGTGTATCCCTTGAGCCGTTCCTCCAGGCCCGCGAACTGCGCCCAGTAAGCATCCAGGCCGATGCCAAAGAGTCCGATTTTCAATTCAGGGACAGACCGGGAATGGATCATCACGAGTGGTAAGCCTACACGAGTCGCGGGACTGAACTGTAGCCGTCGACAACCTCAATTGTCAATAGCGAGTTTATTTTCCTATTGAATTTAAACGTTTCGGCAGGCACAATGCTTCGGGCCTTCCCTTGAGCACAATGACGACGAGAACGACCGCGACCGGCGTATTTCGTAACGTTCTTTTTTGGGCTGCGACCGTGGTGGTGGTCGTGCCCCGCCTGGGCCCGGGATAAGCCGGTCGAGCTCAAAATCAATTGGAACAAGATCGTCGGCACATCGAAGACCACTCCGACCCTGCAAGTGGTCGTAAACCCCATGTTGCGCCGCGGCAGCCCGATTCACGACGCAGCATTCCATTCTTTGAAAGACCTGGGCGCTGACTATGTCCGCTACGTTCCGTGGCTCCCATACCCGAAGCTGGGCGTAGCTGAACTGGAGCCCCCCGCCGACGGAAAAACATCGTGGGATTTCTCACTTATCGATCCCATGACCAGCGACTTCATGGAAGCGCAAAAGGGCCACTCCATCGTGCTGAATTTCAGCACGATTCCACAGTGGATGTGGAAGTCGGACAAATGGGACTATCCTGCCGATCCAAATGAGGTGACTTGGGCATACGAGAAAGGCACAGAACTACGCGATCCGACTTTCAAAGAACCCGCTGAATACTTCGCGCGCATCCTGTCGTGGTATACCAAGGGTGGATTCACCGACGAGTTCGGCAAGTGGCACCAGTCAGGGCATCACTACTCCGTGCCCTACTGGGAAGTGCTGAACGAAATTGATTACGAGCATAGCCTCACGCCCGAGCTATACACCAGGATCTACGATGCGGCCGTCACTGAGATGCGCAAAGTCTCTCCTGAAACCAAGTTTGTGGGCCTCGGAATCGCGTCAACCTGGCTCAGGCCAAGCTTTTTTGAATATTTCCTTAACCCAGCCAACCACGCGCCGGGCGTGCCTTTAGACTACATTTCGTACCATTTTTACGCCTTCCCTGAGATAGACCAGACCCCTGAAGTACAACAATTCGTCTTCTTCGCGCAGGCAGACGGGTTCCTGAATGCGGTGCGTTACATCGAATCCATACGCAAACGCCTTTCTCCGAGGACCGGTACCATGGTGAATGAGATGGGCGCGGCATCAGCCTACGATATGGGGCAGGCGCGAGCCGGGCACGCCCTTGCCGCCCATTCCCGAGTCTTATTGGAATCTCGCGGGCGCAACTTACGCCTACGTGTTTGGCGAGTTCGTCCGCATGGGGATCGATGTAGCCGGAGAATCGCAACTGGTGGCCTATCCCACGCAATTCCCTTCCGTGGCCATGGTCAATTGGAATACCGGCACGCCCAACCCGCGGCTGCGTATATTGCAACTGCTGCACGATAACTTCGGTCCGGGCGATCGAGTTGTCGACCGGGAAGGCGAAGAAAGTCCATTTGTCTACTCGCTACCGGTAATCACCAGGAATGATAAGAAACGTGTGCTTCTGGTGAATAAACGTGACCGGCCATTCCAAGTGACGATTCCGGGAGCGCGGGGCGGGCAGCAAGCCTATGTAGATCAGATTACTGGTTACGGGCCGGTAGCTTCGGCCAGCTTAGACAGCGACAGCTTAACTCTAAATGGATACTCCGTGACAGCCGTAACTTTGCCGTAGCTCTCTTAAAGAATCATTCTTGTAAAAGTTTCGACGAATTTCTAGGGCGTTCCCAGGAGACTGAAATGAAAACTTTGAATATTGTGCGCATGGTTGCGCTCTCTCTACTAAGCCTGGCCGCGGTTCCTCGCGGCTGGGGTGAAGACAAACCGATCACCCTCAAAGTAAATTGGGACAAGGTGCTCACCACGTCGAAGACCACTCCGACGCTGCAAGTCGTGGTAAATCCGCCGCTGCGCCGCGGCAATCCAGTCCACGACGGCGCCTTCAAGTCTCTCGACGACCTGAATCTCGACTACGTTCGCTACGTGCCATGGCTGCCCTATCCTAAGCTGGCGGTAGCAGAGCTAGAGCCGCCAGCGAACGGAAAAACCTCCTGGGACTTCTCGCTGATTGATCCCATGACCATCGATTTCCTGGAGGCGCAGAAGGGGCATTCCGTGGTGCTGAACTTCAGCACGATTCCGCAGTGGATGTGGAAGTCGGACAAATGGGATTATCCTGCCGATCCCAATCAGGTGACTTGGGACTACACCCGGGGCACCGAGCCGCGAGATCCCACATTCAAACCCATGGCCGATTATTACGCACGCCTGCTCTCCTGGTACACCAAGGGCGGTTTTACCGACGAGTTAGGCAAGAAGCACGAATCCGGGTACCACTATCCCGTCGCCTTCTGGGAAGTGCTGAACGAGATTGATTTCGAGCACAATTTCTCACCCGAGATGTACACCAAGTACTACGACGCGGTGGTGACGGAGATGCACAAGGTTTCTCCCGAGACCAAATTCGTAGGCCTCTCCATGGCCATGCCGTCGCTCAATCCCAATCATTTCGAATACTTCCTTAACCACGCGAATCACGCGCCCGGCGTGCCTTTGGACTACATTTCTTACCACTTCTACGCCGTCCCGACAGTCGACCAGTCACCGGAAGTGCAGCAATTCACTTTCTTTGCCCAGGCCGACGGTTTTCTGAATACGGTCCGCTACATCGAAACCATCCGCAAGCGGCTCTCGCCGGAAACCAAAACCATGGTGAACGAAATCGGCGCCATCTCTGCGGACGATCTGACCCAGGGAGAGCCGGGGCACGTGACGCAGCCCATTCCCAACTCCTACTGGAGCCTCACTGGCGCCATGTACGCCTACATCTTCGGGGAATTTACCAA
This sequence comes from uncultured Acidobacteriaceae bacterium, assembly GCA_963824805.1. Classification (GTDB taxonomy): domain Bacteria; phylum Acidobacteriota; class Terriglobia; order Terriglobales; family Acidobacteriaceae; genus DATBAT01. The sequence goes on from CAWGQZ010000059.1 coordinate 67,975, forward strand.
GATGGGTATCGATGTGGCTGGCGAGTCACAGCTGGTTGGATATCCTACGCAGTTCCCTTCCGTTTCTGAGGTCGACTGGAAGGACGGCTCGCCCAATCCGCGCCTGCGCGTGCTGCAGTTGCTGCACGAAAACTTCGGACCGGGCGACAAGGTGGTCGACACCGACACAACCTTGTTTACCGCCAGCCCGTTTATTTACTCGCTTCCCGTGGTCACCAAAGATGGCAAGAAGCGAATATTGCTGGTGAACAAGCGCGACCGGCCATTCCAGGTCACGATTTCCGGCATCAGTGGAGGACAGCTGGTCTACGTCGATCAGATCTCGGGCTTCGGTCCTCCAGCTACCGCGAAGGTGTCCAGCGACACCCTGACATTGACTGGATACTCTGTCGCGGCAATAACGCTACCCTAGAATTCCGTACCGAGACGTAGCTCCTCTACGTCTCTATACGAGGAACCTACTGTGCTGTATTCGAGTCGATCTGTTGCCTGGTCACCTCGTCGGTCGCGGTCGCCGGGATGAGACTTCAGGGCAAGCTCAAAGACATCCTTAGCTTCATTGAGCTGACCTGAAGTGCGGGTAGATGTCCCCGAGTTCGCTGATATTCGATCGCTTTGACAAGGATGCCTGACTGCATGGGTCTCGGCCCCCCGGCTACGGCGAAACTCTCGAGCGCCACGCTGACATTGAATGGATCCTCGGTAAAGCTGATAACGCTACCTTAGATTGATTTGTAGAAATTCAGGGAAGCTATACCTCTGCACGACTAGGGAGCTGGAACAGGATCAATCTCTTGCTTCGTAACTTCTGTGGGCGACATGATGTCGCGGGATAGAATTGGCTGGTTCGCATTCTCATGTAATCGCTTGAACTCAGCCATAGCTCTTGCTGTTCTGCAGCGTTTCCCAATGATCTTTCACCATGCGAGGCGGTACCATGCGACTTCGTTTTGCGGGATCAAGGGCGACTGATTGCTGCAGATGTGACCAAGGCCTGGTCCGGCTTATTTTGAGAGATCAATACCGCGGCTGCTCCCAGGTGGGCTTCCTCGAAGTCAGGATAGTCCTTTAGTGCCTTCGCGAACAGCGCCTGGGCACGATCCAAGTGGCCCGCTTTACGATTTATCTCTGCCAGTTCGTAGGCGGCATTCGCATTGCCGGGTTCTACCTCCAACTCTTGCTCAAACTCGCGCGCCGCTTCCCGCTGGGTTGATTCGCATTTTGCTCACGCTTGCTAGCCAACAGTGTCCTACCCATCCGGTAATGGATGCCGGGCCGGCGAGGATCCAGGGCCAGCACGGCCCGATACTCGTTCAGGGCAAGATCGAATGATTGCTGGCTCTCATAAGCCTCCGCCGCCGCTTGATGTCGCCAGATCGAATCTGGCCCTACGTGCCAGAGCGATTGCATCGTCAGAAAGGCATAGTTTCCAAAGATTTTGCCCGTGTGATACAGAACCTCGGGATCGTCCGGATAGACCTTCTTGAGCGCCAACGCCACCTCTGACCGCCTTGAGCATCACGCCTTTTTCCGCTGTAGGCGCGCAGAACTGAAGGCCGCACATGCGCTTGATAGCGGCATCCCCGGGCGCCGTGGAAGCCCTTCTCCAACCCCGGCAGGGCATCATCATAGCGTCCAAGCTCCGACAAGCGAGATGGCAAGCAGGGTGCCTGTCCGGGGTAGATTCGGTTTCAGCTTCAAGGCTTGGCGCAGCGCTAAAACTGCCTGATCGAACTTCTTTTCCTGGAAGTAAATAAGCCCGAGGTTAGCGTGCACCTCGGCGATGCTGGGCTCCAGCTCGCGGAGCTTTTCGAAAGCCAGCCTGTGCCGCCGCATAGTTGCCCTGGTGCGAGTGCCTGTTGGCCTTGCTGGGAATACTGCTCCACGGCACGCGTGGATTGCCCCCAAGCTGGACCGAGAGAAAACAGAAGAACAACAGAATTGGAATGAAAGATTTCAACCGTGAACGCATTGCAGCGAGTTTACCGCAAAAAAAATCCGCCAAGGCCTACCAATGCCTTGGCGGATGAGAAACATGTGAACATTTCTGACTAGAAGATAATCTTTCCCCCTAGTTGAACGATACGGCCAGGTCTTGCCAAGGTCACCCTGCCATAATTGGTATTAGGGCTGGGGGCGACATCATTGACGTTGCTATCCACAGAAGCGGTTCCGTTAATGGTAGAGCCTGTATCAACTGCGTACTGCGGGTGGTTGAAGGTGTTAAAGGTTTCGAGCCGCAATTGGAAGCCTATACGCTCGGTGAAGTTAAAGGTTTTTGCTACTCCCAGATCCCAGTTGTTGAGTCCCGGGTCCCGCATGATGTTGCGGCCGGTGTTGCCATAAGTTCCAGCAAGCGGTTGAGTGAAGCAAGCCGTGTTAAACCACTGGTTCAGGCTCTTGTGGAATCCGCCGAAAGGATTGCACCCATCGACCAGATTGGCTCTTTGGCTGAAGGCATCGAGCAAGCCGAACTTGTCGTTCGCCGTGACGGAGAATGGGAATCCGGTTTGCATTGTGACAATGCCAGTAATTTGCCAGCCGCCAATTGCCAGATCAGCAGCCCTTCCCATCCCACCACCAAAGCGCTTTCCCTTTCCAATGGGCAGCTGATAAACGAAGCTGTTAACGAAGCGATGATCGACGTTGAAGTCTGACGGACCGTAGTCCAATTCGGGATGGCGGTCGTCAAGGTGACCAGCAAATCCTCCGCCCGCAGCGCCGAGACCAGCCGGGGCCGATTTGTCATCCAGGCTTTTCGCCCAGGTGAAGACAGAGGTGAAAGCAATAGAGGAGCTGCGGTGCTCCAGTTTTACGTTGCCGGCGTTATAGTTGGAATAGCCATCCCAACGGCTATCCAGGAACCCAAACGACGTGATATTGGAGTAGGGTAAACGGAAGTTGTTGGGGCAATCTCCCACGGTGGGATCAGCATCGCAAGCCGCCGGATTGGACGGGGGTAAGGGAGCACCGATATTGGTGCGATTTAATAGATGCGTCCCCTTGTTGCCTACGTAGTTCACTTCTAGGGTCGTGTTATGCGTGAGCTCACGCTGAACTGACAGTGACCACTGCTGAACGTAGGGATTTCTCGGACGTTCGGAAATAATCACGGCGAAGAATTGGCTGCCATCCAGTGCCGGGGTCACCTGATGAAGTGGCACTGGCGGGAACATGTTGTCGGTGGTTTTGGGCAGACTCGGCGTGGTAACAGGGTTGTCATTGACGCGGACTACAAACGGATAAATATCGCCCGAGTCGTCGATTTCGCGGGTCAGAGAAGAATCCCAGAAGATACCGTAGCCACCACGAACCACCATTTTGTCAAATGGACGATACGCAAACCCGATGCGTGGAGCAAATGGCATTTTGGAACCGTCATCCGGATTCCGACGCCCGCAGTACCGGTAAAAACCGTTGCCGTCAGGCGCGATCGGTCCTCCCAGCGTGTCGACCGCGTCGGTGCCCAACGCTTTGTCGGCATAGCAGAGACCTCCGCCGGGGTTGGCCAGATCAAACCAGAACATCTTGTTATCCTGTTCATAAGGGATCGCGCGGTAATCCCAGCGCAACCCAAGGTTCAAGGTCAATCGCGGAGTCACCTTCCAATCGTCCTGGACGTAAGGGGCAAAATACATGAAGTGATATTGATTCAGGTTTCCAGCTACGTCCGACGGACTGAAAGGACCGGGCTGGAAGGTGCTGGCGCCGCTGTAGTAGCCCATCATCATGTCGGCCACGGAGTTACCGGAACCGCAGAGTGGGGTTGGGCAGCCATTTGCTAACTGTCCTCCCAGACCTGTGGAGCTTCCATTCTGGAGCACCAGGTTACTGCCGAAGCCAAAGTCTCCCAGGAAATCCGCGGAAAGGTTGCGCTTCTGCACCCAGTTACGATATTCGAATCCGAGTCCCAAAGTGTGCTTTCCTTTTACCCAAGTCACCGAGTCACCGAACTGCCAGACCGGAACATCGCTGGTCGAAGCATCGTTGCCCGGGCTGCCGAAGCCGGTAAAGCCGGAGGGATTCATACTTGGATACTCCCGGTAAAAGTCCGTAGGACTAAAGACCCCGGTTATGTTCTGAGCGCTGACATCGGCCTCCGGTTCCGCAAAGCCGCCTTGATTGGCCACCGGGTCGAGGTGCCCGAACCGGAAATTATTTACAATACTCTTGCTCAAGGAGATGGTGTGGGATACTTCCCAACTCTTGGCCTTCTGATTGAAGGTTGCAAATCCGGCCGGTCCCGACGCTGGTCGGTCAAGGGTTGAACTGGTATAGGTCGAATTCGTGTAACGGAAAAATACTGAACCCAGACGGCCCAATTGCTGGTCAACCTTGTAGGTTTGTTGGTTGGTGGTTAGCGGCAACCCGATGCTATAGCGGAAGTTCCCCAAGCAATCGGCGGTTAGGCAGTTAGGGCCGGTGCCAAGTAACCCAGCGGCGAGTTCCACGTTCGCCAACCGGGAAAAGCGTGAGCTGGGAACTATGTTCCCGGGGAAAGGCAGACCGGTAAGCGGATCACCCGGCATACACGGATTGTTGTTCGCCAGCGCAGCCTGGCAGTCTGAACCCGGAGTTAAGTCAAAAGCAGGAAGTCCGGAGGCCGAGAAGTCTCCGTTGATCATCGCTGTCGTGGGCACATTGGTGAATCCCGATACGCCCTTTCTTATTCTCCAGCCTTCGTAGTTGGCCATGAAGAACGTTTTGTTGCGGCCATCGTAGACTTTAGGGATGTAAACCGGACCGCCGACCACAAAGCCAAACTGGTTTTGCCGCAACTCTGGGATCGTGCTTTGGAACGGCGCCCTGGCATCCAACGCATCGTTACGGAAGAAATCAAAGGCCGTACCGTGAAGTTGGTTTGTACCGCTTTTACTGACGATGCTGATCTGGTTAGCACTGAAGCCGTACTCAGCGGAGTAGGTTTCGCTCAACACTTTGAATTCCTGGATCGCATCTTGCGAGAGAATTACCGCGGGAGTATTCAACGCCGTGTCTGTATTGGCCAGTCCGTCCAGCGTGTAGTTGTTGGATTCCGGACGGCCGCCGTTGATGCTGATGGCGTTTCCGGCGCCCTGCCGCATGCCGCCTTGTTCGCCGGTTGTTTCGACTGCCCCCGCGCCGATGAAGAGCAAGCTGAGGAAGTTGCGGCCATTCAGCGGCAACTGTTCCACCTGCTTTTCACTGACCAGCTGGGAAACGGCAGAGGTGTCGGTATCGAGCGCCACCGCACTTCCCTGCACCTCCACGACTTCGGTCTGGGTGCCCGGCTTCATGGTAACGTTCACACGCGCCTGTTGCGCGACCACCAGATTTACATTATCGACAACCGACTTCTGAAAGCCCGCCGACTGCACGCTAACCCGGTAATTTCCAGGGGTGAGATAAGGGACCGTGAAGTCACCCGTATCTGTGGTATGTACCTTTTGAGTTACGCTGGTGGCAAGGTTGGTTACATCCACTTCAGCGTTGGCGACAACTGCGCCTTGACTGTCAGTGACGGTGCCGAGGATCGTACCGACCGCACCACCCTGGCCGTGAAGGATGCCAGCCAAAGCCATTACCGTCAGGCACAGCAAAAGACTGTAAAACTTCATAGATACTCTCCCTCGCGTCTCGCTGAAAATGCGCCCCTTCGAAACATTCATTCCGTTTTGGTCTCCCTACGGCGGTCGAAACGGCACCCGCGGGTCGTGCGACGACTACAAGATTGGCGGATAGTGCCGTGGCGCACTTTAGATTCGATCGTCAAAGCTTGTCAAGAAAAAAGTGAATTCATTTCTCTATTGGAATACAATAGCTAAATCGTTTTTTTTAGAGCGAGACTTGTATGTTTGCCCCGATGCCAACTGTGGGTCACAGCCATCAGTCGCATCGCTCACGGTCTGGAAATCGCCTGAGATTGGGCATGCCCATCCCTTCCCGTTCAAGCTATATTGAATGCCACATTCACTTCGCACGGTAAGAGGCAAGACGAATTGACTCGATCGACACCCAACCGGCTGTACCTGATCCCGGTGCTCTCCAAGGCACTCGACATTCTGGAATTGCTGCAAAATGAACGCGGATCGCTCACGCTCGAGGCCATCTACCAGCGCACCAGCATTTCCAAGACTACCGTTTACCGCATCCTGAAAACCCTGGTGCATCGCGGATACCTGGCGCAATCACAGGACGGCCTTTACCGCCTGGTTGCCCGGCCGAAAAAGGCTCGCTTCGGGTTTGCCAGCCAGTCAGCCGAGATGCCATTTTCCGAGTCTGTAACCGAAAGCCTGCGTGCTGCGGCTTCGGCGGCCGGTGTGGACCTGATGGTGCTCGACAACCGCTATGACGCAGCCACGGCGCTAAAAAATGCGGACGAGTTTGTGCAGAACCGGCCCGATCTGGTGATCGAGTTTCAGGTCGAGCAGCAGGTCGCTCCGGTGATCGCCGACAAGATCGAGAGCGCCGGAATCCCCATGATTGCGGTGGATATCCCGCATCCTCACGCCACTTTCTTCGGTGTCGACAATTATCGGGTGGGATTTGAGGCAGGCGCATTCCTCGCCCAGTATGCCAAGACTGCGTGGGGTGGAAAGGTGCGCTGGAGCCTGGGGCTTGATCTGGAGGAAGCTGGTCCGCTGGTACGGAGCAGAATCACGGGCGCGTTCGAAGGCATTCGCGCCGAGCTTCCCGACTCGACCGATGCCTCGTTCGTGCGCGTCGACGGTCGAGGCATGCGCGACAAAAGCTATCGTTTGGTTTCCGATTTTCTGCAGCGGCATCCGAAAGACCGCGGCATCCTGATCGCTGCCGCGACTGACACCAGTGCCCTGGGTGCAGTGCAGGCGGTTCGCGAACTCAAGCGCGAGAAACATGCCGCCATTGTGGGGCAGGATTGTATTGCCGAAGCTCTCGAGGAGATGCGCGAACCCGATAGCCCCTTGATCGCCTCAGTGTCGCACGAAGCCTCAAGCTATGGTCCGAAACTTATCTTGCTCGGTCTGGCGATTTTGGGCGGCCAGCGCGTAGCTCCCTACAACTACGTGGAGCACAAGCTGGTAACTGCAGAGTCGATTGGAACGGCGGTTAATGTTTCCTGCACAACCCTACAGGAAACATTAACCGCCGTTCCAAAATCGACTTGCCGCTGCCCACTTTGTGCTCACGTAGTTGTAGGGAGCTACGCGCTGGCGGCTCCAAAATCGCCAGACCGAGCGGATAAGTTTCGGACCATAGCATGAACTCTTGTGCGACACTGAGGCGATCGAGGGGAAATGCGGTTTCGCGCATCTCCTCGAGAGCTTCCGCGAATACGAATCCTGCCCGCGACGATGGCGGCATGTTTCTCGCGCTTGAGTTCGCGAACCGCCTGCACTGCACCCAGGGCACTGAGTGTCAGTCGCGGCAGCGATCAGGATGCCGCGGTCTTTGCGGATCCCGAGCTGCAGAAAATCGGAAACCAAACGATAATTTTTGTCGCGCATGCCTCGAGCGATTCGGACGCGCACGAACGAGGCATGGGTCCAGTCGGGAAGCTCGGCGCGAATGCCTTCGAACGCGCCCGTGAGATTCTCCTGCGTACCAGCGGACCACTTCCTACAGATCAAGCCCCAGGCTCGGCGCCCACCTTTCCACCCCACGCAGTGCTTGACCGCATCTGTGGGCGAGGAATGCGCCCCTGCCTCAAAAGCCACCCGATAATTGTCGACACCGAAGAGAGTGGCGTGAGGATGCGGGATATCCACCGCAATCGTGGGGACTCCGGCGGTCTCGATCTTGTCGGCGATCACCGGAGCGACCTGCTGGCTCGACCTGAAACTCGATCACCAGATCGGGCCGGTTCTGCACAAACTCGTCCCGCATTTTTTAGCGCCGTGGCTGCGTCGTCGCGGTTGTCGAGCACCGTCGGGTCCACGCCGGCCGCCGAAGCCGCAGGCGCGGGCTTCGGTTACAGACTCGGAAAATGGCATCTCGGGGCTGAGCTGGCTGGCAAACCCGAAGCGAGCCGGTTTCGGCCGGGCAAACCAGGCGGTAAAGGCCGTCCCTGTGATTGCGCCAGGTATCCGCGATGCACCAGGGTTTTGCGGGATGCGGTAAACGGTCATCTTGGAAATGCTGGTGCGCTGGTTGGACATGGCCTCGAGCGTGAGCGATCCGCGTTGAGAACTGCAGCAATTACCAGAATGTCGAGTGCCTTGGAGAGCACCGGGGGGGAACGGCCGGTTGGGTGTCGATCGAGTCGATTGCGTCTTGCCGTACCGTGCGAAGTGAATGTGGCATTCAAAATATTAGCTGGAATGAACGGGAAGGGTTGGGCATGCCCAATCTCCAGACATTCCAGACCCGTGAGCGATGCGAGACTAAATGCCGGGGGCGTGAATAGGGGCAAACATACAAGTCTCGCTCTAAAAAAAACGATTTAGCTATTGTATTCCAATAGAGAAATGGACCCAACTTTTTTCTTGACAAGCTTTGACAATACAAATCTCAAAGTGCGCCACGGCACTATCCGCCAATCTTGTAGTCATCAGCACGACCCGGCAGTTGCATTTTCGACCGCCGTAGGAAGAGAATTCAAAAGGAATGTTTCGAAGGAGCGCATTTTCAGCGAGACGCGAGAGGAGACTGTCTCTGAAGTTTTACAGTCTTTTGCTGTGCCTCAACGGTAATGGCTTTGCGCTAGCATCCTTCACGGCCAGGGTGAAATGTTGCGGTCGGTACAATCCTCGGCAGCTGCAGTTGACGGTCAAGGCGCAGTTGTCGCCGAGCGCTAAAGTGGATGTAACCAACCTTGCCACGAGCGTAACTCAAAAGGCACATACCGCGGGTACAGTAATTTCACGGTCCCTTATCTCACCTGAAAAGTACCGGGTTAGCGTGGCCGTCGGCGGGCCTGTCAGAAGTCGGTTGTCGATAATGTAAATCTGGTGGTCGCGCACGGCGCGTGTGAACGTTACCATGAAGCCGGGCACCAACGAAGTCGTGGAGGTAGAGGGAAGTGCGGTGGCGCTCGATACCGACACCTCTGCATTTTGCCATTGGTGCAAGTGGAAGAGCGGGTGGAACAGTTGCCGCTGAATGGCCACAACTTCCTCAGCTTGCTCTTATCAGCACAGGGGCCGTCGAAACAACCGGCGAACAAGGCGGCATACGGCGGGCGGGCGCGGAAAACGCCATCGGTCGACGGCGGCCGTGCAAAATGCCAACAACTACACGCTGGACGGAGCTGGCCAATCCGGACACCGCGTTGAATACTCCCGCGGTAATTCTCTCGCAAGATGTGCGATCCAGGAATTCAAAGTGTTGACGAAACCTACTCCGCTGAGTACGGCTTCCAGTGCTAACCAGATCAGCATCGTCAGTAAAAGCGGTACAAACCAACTTCACGGTACG
>CAWGQZ010000060.1:0-13243 GCA_963824805.1 uncultured Acidobacteriaceae bacterium
GTCTCTGGGACGGTGGGAGCAGTCTCGGCCATTCGGGTCTCTTGAAGCGACGATTATACTGTACCGCTGCGGCCCGTCCCGGTTGCAATCGAAAATGAAAAAGCGCACAGCTTCGCCGTTATCGAACCGCTCTAGCCTACTTCGAGCAGCAGAAAGACTCGATCGTCAGCACCATTCGCGAGCTGGTCGAGATTGAATCTCCGAGCGACATCAAGGCCGCTACAGACGGAATTGCAAGTGTGATCGCTGAGAGATTCCGGGCTTTGGGCGGGACGTTGCGCTTCCACAAAAGTAAGACTTTTGGCAATCACCTTCAGGTTGACTTTGCAGGCAAGCGGCAAGGTAAGCCGGTCTTGCTGTTGGGACACTACGATACCGTTTATCCGTTGGGAACACTCTCTACCATGCACTGCCGCATCGCTGACGGACGTTTGTGGGGACCGGGAGTTCTCGATATGAAGTCCGGTATCGGGCTCATGCTGGTGGCTCTGCAAGGACTGCTGGCAGAATATGGAGAACTCAGGCAGCCGGTCACGGTGCTGCTGGTTTCGGACGAGGAAGTCGGCAGCGATTCATCGCGCACCATCACTGAATCGCTGGCCAAGAAGTCATCTGCGGTTTTCGTCTGCGAACCGTCGTACGGACTGGACGGCGCGGTAAAGACGGCCAGAAAAGGCGTGGGGGAATATAGCCTGAAAGTTACCGGCAAAGCTTCCCATGCGGGCCTGGACTTCGAAAAGGGTCAGAGCGCTGTCGTCGAACTGGCCCGGCAAATTGGTAAAATATCTAAAATGGTGGACCTGAAGCGTGGCCTCACAGTGAACGTCGGAGTCATTGAAGGAGGGACCCGCTCCAACGTGGTGGCCGCGGAGGCTACCGCGCTCATCGACTTGCGAGTTGAACGGCTCAAAGATGCTCCGGGAATCGACCGCAGGCTTCGCGGCCTGCGCCCTTTCAACAGGAAGTGCAGCCTGGAACTGACGGGCGGCCTAAACCGGCCTCCTATGGAGCGAACTTCCGACGTAGCAAGGCTTTACAAGAGAGCGGCCGAGATTGCGGCCGAACTTGGTTGGAAGCTCAAGGAAGCCGCGGTAGGCGGAGGCTCCGACGGCAACTTCACGGCAGCAATGGGGATACCTACATTGGACGGCCTTGGGGGAGTGGGCGACGGAGCCCATGCCAAGCATGAGTTCATCGTGATCGATGAGCTTCCCAGGCGAGCAGCGTTGCTGGCAGGGCTAGTAGATACAATACTTTGACTCTTATGCGGCACTAGCCTAGAATCGGCTCGAGGTATTTCATGCCTGGCAAATTGGGTCTCCCAGAAATATTGATTCTGCTGGCCATCGCTCTGCTGATTTTTGGCCCGAGCAAGCTTGCCGACCTCGGCAAGGGCTTGGGCGAAGGGATCCGGAATTTTAAGAGTTCGGTCAAAGACGGCGATCAGCCAACCGACCAGAAGAAGTCCTAAACTACTCCGTACTGCCGTAGCATCTCCCACACCAGCGGTACCGGCAATCCAACCACGTTGGAATAGTCGCCTTCGATTCCAGTGATCCAGCGGGAAGCAATTCCCTGGATTGCGTACGCTCCGGCCTTATCCATCGGTTCCCCGGTCGCGATGTAATCCTGAATTTCTCGTTCCTCGATTTTGCTCATCGTAACCACGGTAGTCGCGGACCGAACATCGGGTGGTATCCCGTCTCCCACCAGGCAGACCCCGGTCACGACCCGGTGCTGTCTTGCAGAGAGTGAGCACAGCATTCGCGCTGCATCTTCGCGGTCGCGTGGCTTGCCCAGAATCTCGTGTTCGACGACAACCACGGTGTCAGCCCCCAGGACCGGATCCTTTGAATTCAAGCGAAATACCGCCAGCGCTTTTTCTTGCGCCAGTCGCTCGGCAAATCCCTTGGCAGATTCTCCGGCGAGTGGCACCTCGGGAATATCGGACGGTTGCACCGTGAACGTGATACCTGCGTTCTGCAAGAGTTCGCGACGACGGGGAGAAGCCGAGGCGAGGACCAGCACGGCTCAGTGGCTCCCCACGGCTTGGTGGACGGAGTCGATCAGCCTGGCGGAATCGAAGCCGATACCGTCCTTGAACACAATCTCGACATTCTCGATGTCCTCGATTTTCTGAGAAGGGTCGCCCTTGATGACAACCAAGTCAGCCTGCTTTTCGGGTGCGATGGTGCCGACCTTGGCGTCGTCGCCCAGGAACTTGGCGCCGTTCTCGGTGGCAATATGAATCGCCTGGATCGGGGTGAATCCAGCCTCGACCAGCAACTCGATCTCACGCTGATCGCCGAATCCGGCGATGACCCCACCCATTCCGGTTGGATCGACACCCGCCAGTAACAATCCCCCCGCCTTCACAAAGGCGCGTTCGAATTCCATTTCTTTTTTGAGTGCTGCCAGCCAGGGAGAACTTTCTGCCGAGTAGCGCTGGCTCAAGGAGCCGGTATCGCTCGCCCGAACTTTGTTTGCCAGAAAGGCGCTGCGGGCGTCAGGAGACAGCGCGTCCAGCACGCGCTTCTGGATGGTGGGTCGTCCGGGCACGAACATCTCGAACACCGCCAGGGTGGAGGTGACCGCTACGTGATGCTGCACCAGATCGGCGATCATTTCGCGCGCGGGCGCGGATTGCAAATCCAGTTCGGAAATGAATTCGATTTCCTTGGGATTGGAGTCGCACTGGTCAGGTTTCTTCCAGGGGAAGAATTCGGTATCGACCAGGAGTCCGTGTTCGAGGTCGTCAATTCCGAGGGCAGCCGCCTGGCGAAAGCCGATGGAGCAAAGATGGCCGGTGACCTTCGCGCCGCGTTTATGTGCCGCGGCAATCGCAGCGCTTAGCTCCGCCGGCGTGATGAAGTTGTAAGCTTTGAAGTTATCGACGCCGGCATCCAGCCAGTAGTTGACCAATCGGGTGGCCTCATCCGGGCCGCTGAGTTCGTAGAGCTGCGGTGCAAAGGTTCCGGCTCCTTCCAGATAGGGACCTGTCGGATGAATTTTCGGCCCCGGCATCTTGCCGGAGTCGATGTAGCGTTTGATTTCGAGGTCGGTATAAGGCTCTATGGATCCTGTGGTTCGAGCCGTCGTAACTCCCGCGGCGAGATAAAGCCGGGGAAAGCTATAAGGCATCTCGCCATAGGTGGAAGGGCCAACCGGATAGAACATATGTTCATGCATGCCGACTATGCCGGGAATGATGGTGTATCCGGTCAGGTCGAGAGTCTTTGTATCGGGTGGAATCTTGGCCAAGGCTGTGCCGATGATCGCTTCGATCTTTCCGCCAGAGAGAACGATCGTCTGATCTTCAATCGCGGCTGCTCCCGTCCCGTCGATGACACGGACGTGGGTGAGCGCGACGCGGGCCGCATCAACTTTCACAAAGGCCTGAACGTCAGGCGAGAACTTTTGAGCAGCTGATGCCGCGCTGAGACCGCAAAGCAAAACCAAGATCAGTCTTCTCACACCTTCTCCTTGCTAGTCGAGTCAATCAATTCAATGCGGTTTCCAAACGGATCCTGGATGTGGCAACGGCGAACGCCGGGGATATCGTCCACGTCTTGAACTAATACGCCGGCTTGCCGGAGGCCGGTGATCAGTGAGCCGTAGTCGCCGCAGCGCAAGGCAGGGTGTGCCTTCCTGGCAGCGCGAAAGTTGCCCTCCACTCCCAGGTGAATCTGGACCGTACCGCTGACGAACCAGCACCCGCCGCGATCGGCAAGTGCAGCCGGCTTGGGAATTTCGCTCATTCCGAGTTGATTGCAATAGAAGCCACGCGCTTTATCTTCTTCCCCCGGTGGCATCGCCAGTTGAACGTGATCGATAGCAGTGAAAACCGTCTCAGCCATGACGTATCTTAGTTCGTCCCTGCTGGAAAATGCTTCATCAATTCGCGAAGCGTAGAGAAAGCAAGTCCCGCGTGATTTTGGGCTCGCAGTGTGTCCAGAGCGGTTTGCACTGTTAAAATCAATACTGCCGCATCATTCATGGACTCCGCCCACATCCGAAATTTCGCGATTATTGCCCACATCGATCATGGCAAATCCACGCTGGCTGACCGGCTTTTGGAGCTAACTGGCTCGCTGACCGCCCGCGAAATGCAGGCGCAGGTGCTTGATTCCATGGATCTGGAGCGGGAGCGGGGTATTACGATCAAAGCCCACGCTGTTCGCATGCTGTATACCGCTGCCGACGGAGAAATCTATCAGCTCAACCTGATCGACACGCCGGGTCACGTAGACTTTTCCTATGAAGTTTCCCGCTCCTTGGCCTCGTGCGAGGGTGCGCTGCTGATTGTCGATGCATCCCAGGGTGTCGAGGCGCAGACACTGGCGAACTCGTACCTCGCGATTAACCATGGCCTCGAAATTATTCCCGTTATCAACAAGATTGATCTGCCCAGCGCCGACATCCCGCGGGCCAAGGAGATGATTGAAAGCGCGGTCGGACTGGATGCTTCCGACGCCCTGCTTATTAGCGCCAAGACCGGTGTGGGCGTGGCCGATGTACTGGAGGCGGTGGTGAAGCGTATTCCCCCACCAAAGGGAGATCCGGAGGCCCGGCTAAAGGCCCTGATTTTCGATTCCTGGTTTGATGCCTACCGCGGCGTGATCATTCTTACCCGCGTGTTTGAAGGACGAATGCGGAAGGGGCAGAAGATCCGGCTGTGGTGGAATGGCCGAGTGCTGGACGTCGAGACTCTGGGCGCGTTGACTCCCAAGCCAGTAGAAGTGAATGAGCTGGCAGCTGGCGAAGTGGGATTTCTGGTCGCGAATATAAAAGTCGTGGCCGATACAAAAATCGGCGACACCATCACCGACGACAACGATCCTGCTTCGGAGCCGCTGCCGGGCTTTGAAGAGATCAAGCCGATGGTTTTTGCGGGGATTTATACCGTCGATGCCCATGAACATACTCAGTTGCGAGAGGCGCTGGAAAAGCTGCGACTGAATGATTCGTCGTTCTTCTTTGATCCGGAAAGCTCGGTGGCCTTGGGGTTTGGCTTCCGCTGCGGTTTTCTTGGTCTGTTGCACATGGAAATCATTCAGGAGCGCCTGGAACGTGAGTTTGGACTGGACCTGATCACCACAGCGCCGAGCGTGCGTTACAAAATCACCAAGACCGATGGCGAAAGGGTCGAGGTCGACAATCCTTCACGGTGGCTGGCGCAGAGCGAGATCGCGAAGATCGAGGAGCCGGTGATTCTCGCGACTATTCTCACTAACGAAGAATATGTCGGTGGGATTTTGAAGCTGGTAGAAGACAAGCGCGGTCGCCAGAAGACCTTCGAATATGTCAGCTCCTCGCGCGTCATGCTGCACTACGAATTGCCGCTGAATGAAATCGTGCTTGATTTCTACGACCGCTTGAAATCAGTTTCCCGCGGCTACGCTTCGCTCGACTATCACCTCGCCGGTTATTGGGATTCACCCATGGTAAAGCTCGATATTCTGGTGGCGGGCGAGCCGGTAGATGCGCTTTCCATCATCGTCCATCGTGACTTCGCCTATGAACGCGGTAAAGCGCTGGTTTCGAAGATGCGGCAGCTGATTCCGCGGCAGATGTTTGAGGTGGCAATCCAGGCTTCGATTGGAGCCAAGATCATCGCCCGCGAAACAGTATCGGCAATCCGCAAGAATGTCATCGCCAAATGTTACGGCGGCGACATCAGCCGCAAGCGCAAACTGCTGGAGAAGCAGAAGGAAGGCAAGAAGCGCATGAAACGGATTGGCCGGGTCGACATTCCGCAAGAAGCATTTCTGGCGGTGCTTAAGGTCGGCGAAGATAGCTAAAAGAACCCGGCCAAATTTTCTCAACACTTCCAAATTGTTATGTGGTCGAGTATGATCCGACCTCGAAAGTCCAGTCAATTAAATCGGTTTCCTAAAAATCATTCTTGAATACTCTCAATGGGACCAGCCAGCACGATAGTCAGTCGGTCAAATGCGTCCTCGGAGTCTTCATTACCAATGCAGGCATTTTAACGGTGCGCTTAGGCATACCGAAACGAAGTTAAAGGGGGGGTTATGTTCAACATCAAGGGGACCTTTTTTTCTCTGATCTGCATTCTTGCTGCAGCGGTACCTTCACTGGCACAAAGCGCTGCCCGGGAGAAATCGCCGGTCTACACTTACGTCGCCCAATGGGCGGTTCCTCGTGCGCAATGGCCGGACATGACGAAGGCTGACGAACTGGATCGGCCGGTGCTCGACAAACTGGTCGCTGACGGCACACTTATGGGCTACGGCGCCTATACCAACCTGATTCACCAGGAGGGCGAACCCACGCACGGAACCTGGTTTACTGCCGGGTCGGAAGGCAACTTACTCAAGGCGCTTGAAATGATCTACGCCCAACCTGGGTTGGTCAACGCACCCGTGCAGGCTGCCTCCAAACATTGGGACCAGATTTTCAGGTCCAGTATCTACAATGCCAAGCCCGGGACATCTACCGGTGGGTATCTCACTTGGTCGCGTTGGGACGTCAAACCCGGCGACATGAGAAGCTACAACGAACTTACGAAGAAGGTTTTGGTACCGGTGCTTGAGAAACTACTAGCCGAGGGCTCCATCACCTCCTACGGCCAGCTGGTGGAGGACTATCACACCCAGAAGATGGGAGCCGTTTTCGAGTACTTCACGGTCCCCGATTACGCGTCTCTAGACAAAGCCAACAAGGCTCTGGAGGACGTTTTCGACAGCAATCCTGCTCTGGGCGATGCCGTCCGAGGGCTGTTGGAACGGGATGGACATCGCGACTTTCTGACCCGGGTGCGTTTCATGGTGAGTAAGTAGTCGGAAGCAAATCTGAAGGGCTGCCAACTCAGCTATTTATTGGCCTGGAATGGCGGCCTTTCGGAGATTTTTCGAGCGATTTCGTGCGGATGGTAGTTTCCTGTATGTGCAAATCTCATTTGGTTGCACGAATTTACGCTTTCGTAACGGTCGAATTTACACGCTCTTTACTCGACTTAACCTGCCTGCTCACACGAGGATAGCTCGCATCCCCGGTGCTCTAAAATCGTCACTAGAGATAGCGAGCGCATGGACAATTGCAACAAAATCTGTGCTTCCACAGTATTTTCCACAGAAATCCTGCGGCTATTTGACGGTTAAAGTTCGCGGGATTACTCGGGCACAATTCCGCCCCCCTGCATCGATTCGAAGCGTGTGGAACTCTTCAGGAAAGCGAGCTTTACGGTGCCGGTAGGGCCGTTGCGTTGCTTGCGGATGATCAGTTCGGCGATGCCGTCGAGCTCAGGTTCGTCCGGCTTGTAGACCTCTTCACGAAAGATAAAAGCGACCAAGTCGGCGTCCTGCTCAATCGATCCCGATTCGCGCAGATCGGCGAGTTGTGGCCGGTGGTCGCCTGACCCCCGGCTTTCTGGAGCGCGGCTTAGCTGGGACAGAGCGATGACCGGAACCCTCAATTCCTT
The DNA here is from genome assembly GCA_963824805.1 of uncultured Acidobacteriaceae bacterium. GTDB lineage: Bacteria > Acidobacteriota > Terriglobia > Terriglobales > Acidobacteriaceae > DATBAT01. Next base: position 7,445 of record CAWGQZ010000060.1, read on the forward strand.
AGCCAGAGACTTGAGCCCACGAGAAATTGCCGAGACCTCCTGAGTGCGGTTCTCATAACGGCGGCCGCCGGCTGACATTAGCTGCAGGTAGTCAACGATGATCATGTCCAGGCCGCTTTGCGACTGCTGCAGGCGGCGGGATTTGGCACGCATTTCGCTGAGCGAGATACCGGGAGTGTCATCGATGAAAATAGGTGCGTGGGTCAGCTTCTCCAAGGCCTGAGCGATTTTGCGGGTGTCGTCCTGCCAGAGGGAGCCGGTACGAAATTTGTGGGAGTCGACTCGCGCCGCCGAGCACAACATACGTTGCAGCAGCGCTTCGCTCGACATTTCCAGGGAGAAGACAGCCACGATCTTCTGATCGTTGATGGCGGCGTTCTCGGCGATATTCATGGCAAAGGCGGTCTTGCCCATGGATGGGCGGGCAGCGATGATGATCAGGTCAGAACGCTGCAGACCGCTGGTCATCTCGTCCAGGTCGGCGTAGTGGGTGGCGATGCCGGTGATGCGTTGCCCGCGTTGCAGGAGGGCGTCGATCGAGCCGAACTTCTCCTTAATGATCTCCTGCACGCCCATGAAGCCGCGTCCGATGCGTTGTTCGGAGAGCTGGAAGATAGCGGCTTCGGTATCGCTGAGAATGTCTTCGGCGGGGTCACTCTGGTCAGCAGCACGCGAAATAGCGGCGTTAGCAGCGTGGATCAGGCCACGCAGCATGGCCTTATCGCGGACGATCTTGACGTAGTGCTCGATACTCGGCCGGTCCGGGACGCCGTCGAGCAGGCTGGAAACGTAGGCCACGTCGCCGATCGACTCCAATTCCTTGGCGCGATCCAACTCCTCTGACAACGTTATTAAGTCAATGGGCCGGGAGGATTCGGCCAGCTCCACCATACGGGCATATATCTTGCGGTGTGAGTCGAGTGAGAAATCTTCGGGGTGGAGATGCTCGGCTGCCTGATTGTAGGAAAAGTTGTCGAGCAGGATGGCGCCGAGGATAGAGCGCTCCGCCTCGACATTGGCCGGCATGCTGTGCGCGAGACTGTAATCGGTGGTTGCCAAGGGGATCGTCAGCCCGGAAAGTGTGAATTCATGTTAGCGGCAAGGGTCTTGTGGATGAGAGGAACAGCGTTGGAAAACCAGATGGAAATCAAAAACGTTTGGGTCGAAAGTTGCATGGGAAAATCTTCGCCAACGAGAGCACAGGGATCGCGTTGAACCCGCTCAAATATGGAAGAGTATAGGCGAACAAATTGCGAATCTCAAGACTCAGGGCGCAAAAATAAATACGGCCCGGGCCAGCCACCCGAGCCGTATCGCTTGCGCTCGACGTCGTTTGCCTGTTCTCGCCGCCGAAGCTGCGAATCGGCCTACGGGAATCAAGTCGTCTCCGGAGAGATGCTCGTTTTCTCCGTGTACCTGGCGCGAATCAGAGATCCGCTGAGTTACTTCGGTTGACGGCTTAGTCCCACTCAATGAGGAGGACTTAAGAGGAGGCCGCAACGCCCGAGTTTCGCATTCGCGTTTTACCGCTCAGAAAAACCCTCCAGCAATTCACCCTCGAGAATTTGCTGGCAACCGGCACCGTTGTAACTGTTAAACAGGCATGCCAGACATTTCACGCATGCTCTGGAAGCACTCTGCGGCAACTGCCATTTTGCCGCAATAGAAAACTGCCGGTGCTTTGTGCGAAAACTGTGGACGACAGAATTTCCTTGTGGAAACTGCAGGAAAAAGCGCGCGCAATGTTGCAATTGCACAATCTTAGTGGCGAAAATGACGGACGCCGGTGAAGATCATGGCAAGGCCCAACCGATCAGCGGCCTCGATTACTTCCTGATCGCGGACTGATCCGCCGGGTTGAATGACGGCCGTCGATCCTACCTTGGCAATTTGCTCCACTCCATCGGGAAAGGGAAAGAACGCATCGGAGGCGGCGACTGTGCCTTTGAGTGGAAGAACCGCTTTCATAGCGCCGATTTTAGCCGAGTCGACGCGGCTCATCTGTCCCGCGCCGACGCCTACGGTTTGTCCGTCTCGCGCGTACAGGATGGCATTCGATTTCACATGCTTGCAAACCTTCCACGCGAACAGCAGCGCGCGCTTTTCTTCGGCGGTAGGTTGGCGCTTGGTGACCACCTTCAAGTCGGCCTCGGTCAGCTGACGGGTGTCGGCGTCTTGCAACAGAATTCCGCCGGAAACATTTTTCAGCACCCACTTTTCCGGGGTGGGTGTGATTTCGACTAGACGCAGGTTCTTTTTGGCGGCGAACTTGGTCCTGGCTTCTTCATCGAAACTGGGGGCGGCGATGACTTCAAGAAACAGCTTGGCCATTTCTTCTGCGGTTGCACCATCTACGGGGCGGTTTACTCCGATAACGCCGCCGAAAGCAGATACGGGATCGACCTCAAGCGCTTTCTTGTAGGCTTCGACCAGAGTTCTTGCGGTCGCGGTGCCGCAGGGGTTGGTGTGTTTGATGATGGCGCAGACGGTTTCGTCGAACTCCTGTGCCAGGTCCCAGGCGGCTTGCAGGTCCACGATGTTGTTGAAAGAAAGTTCTTTACCCTGGATTTGCCGTGCGTTGGCTACTCCTTTAGCCGATCCGTCGGAATACATGGCGGCCTTCTGGTGGGGGTTCTCTCCATAGCGAAGGTCGGCGATTTTCTGGAATGAAAGCCTGAGATTCTGCGGGAAGCCTCCGGCCGGCTTCACCTGCTGGTCATCACCTATTGTTTCCAGAGTGGAGGCAATCGCCGAGTCGTAGGCAGCGGTAGTCGCGAAAGCCTGCTGGGCCAGCCGCCATTTGGTAGCTAGTGACAGTGAGCCGCCGGATTTTGACATTTCATCGGCGATCCCCGGGTAGTCGGCGGTGGAAGTGACGACGGCGACATCCTGAAAATTCTTGGCGGCGGAGCGGATCATCGATGGGCCGCCTATATCAATGTTTTCAATTACTTCTTCAAACTGCACTCCGGGTTTGGAAGCGGTTTTCTCAAAGGCATACAAATTCACCACTACCATGTCGATTGGGAGAATGCCGTGAACGGCTACGGCGTCACGGTGGGATTTATCGGAGCGGCGGTGGAGAATCCCGCCGTGCACTCTGGGATGGAGGGTTTTTACCCGGCCGTCCAGCATCTCTGGAAAGCCAGTGAGATCGGAGATGTCTTTGACGGAAATTCCGGATTCCCGCAGCAATTTGGCGGTCCCACCCGTCGAGACCAATTCCACCCCCATACCGGCGAGTTTGCGGGCGAACTCTACCAGTCCGGATTTGTCGGTGACACTGAGGATAGCTCGTTGAATCTTCTGTGGCATGGGGGAGCCTTATGGAGTGGGATGGTGCAGCTAGAAAATTTTATCAGCAGAGGTTGATGCGCGTCTTTGGATCGGGGCGGGGAAGGATTTCCTCCCGCTTGGAGCTTTCATCCGAAAATGCTTTTGCCGCAGGCTGCACAGACTACATAGAGGGTTCGAATTTAGATTTTTGCCTTGGCCTTAAGCTTCACGTCGCCGTCTTGCATTTCGACCGTAAACTCCACGGCGTGGCAGCCATATTGTTTGCGGATTTGCTCGGTTTTCTTCTCCACAAATGTCGCGAAGCTGTCGATGCTTCCGCTAACGTCTTTGCCGGCTTTCTTTTTGGCCTCCGCCAAGGCGTAAAAAAGCTTTTCAACCTGGCCACGTTCGGCCCGGGCATCGGAACACTCGACAGAGACGGTGTCGCCAGCCTTGGCGGCAGCAACTCCAAGGGCGGCAGCGGCGCTTACGCCATAAACTTTGTGATGGGCTTCGTGCTCCTCTGCCCGCACACCGGCCACGGATAGCAATGCATCCTGCGGACGCCGGTAGCCTTCCTCGCGAATACGGCCCTTCTTGCGCCACAGATCGCTGTAGACCGCGTATCGTTGAGCCATCTCGTTGTAGCGGTAGCGCTGCATGAAGCTCATCCGGCTGCCATCGCTGAATTTGCGCAGCAGGTTCAACACCTTCCACTCCAGGTCGGTGGGAGGCTTTTTGGTCGGATTGCTGAAGTAGATCTCGTAGTCGATCTTCAACCGGCGGAGGAGGGAATCGAGTTGAGACAGCTCTTCATCGATGGCCAAGCAGAGTTCTCCAACCCCTAGTCTATGGGTTGGAAGCGGCGGCTACGAGGTACCTAGCGGCCACAACGGATATGGGACCAAAGTACCCAGAGGGCGGGGTAGGTCCCTGAGCGAGATACCTCTGTGAAATCTGTGGTTCGATTTCACAGGGAAGAGCAGCTACTTAGGTTGGGTCAGTGTTTCCCGTCAAACATTGGTCGGTCCATCTCTTCCGGGGATGCAGTCTCGGGATGCTCGGCCTTCCACTGCATCGCAGCGGTAATTCGCGTAAGGCCGCTCGGATGATCGAAGAAAAGGAATTCTTCTATGGGACCGGGTTCCATTTTCCGGTATTCACCCAGGAGCAGATCGACATTGGCTTCGCCGTCGGGCTGCCGTGCCGCGTTGAGGCCATACATGTCGGCCTCGAACTCCATGGTTCTGGTAATGGTATTGCCAACCGGAGTGGTGATAAAGAAATAGAATGACATTACGACGACGGCCAGCGGCAAAATCGCGACGTCGGTCAGGCCACGAATGCCCCAGTTCTCGCCCCATTTCTGCAGGCCTCGATGAATCCCCCAGTTCAAGAAAGCGAATCCGATCACCAGCACCACACCGGTCAGCACCAGACCCTTGTAAATGTGATTCAGAACATAGTGGCCCATCTCATGCCCCATGGTGGTTTCGATTTCGGGAAGGGTGCAGCGCTTCAGCAGGTTGTCGTTCAGCGAAATCCGCATCGTCTTTCCCAGGCCGCTGACATTGGCGCTGACGCGGTCCGACTGACGGGAGGCGTCGAACTCATACACGTCGGTCGCCGGAATGCCGTTGGCGCGCGCCATGCTGAGAATGGGACCTTTGGTGTGCGCGTCCTGCAAAATCTTGTAGTCATTGAATAGCGGGGCCAGGTAGACGGGTGCAATCAACGCCACGAAGGCCAGAAAGAAAATGCTCACCATCGCGCCCCAGATCCACCAGTTCTTGCCGACCCGGCGCACCAGTGCGAATAGCGGCACGATGAGAATGGCTCCCAGCACCAGATTGACAGCCAACCCGATGGCTTGTTCGCGAAACCACGGGCCGAGTGTCTGGTTCAGCAACCCGTACTTATGCTCACGAAAATAACTTTCATAAACCGTCATGGGAAATGTGAGCCCCGAAGCCACGACCATGAACTGAACCCAATACAGAATCGCCTGGAGCCAGCGGAACCGGGTGACGCGTTCGGCCCAGTTGCGCATGCGCACCGACAATCGAAAGCGCAAGAGTATCCACATGGCAAGGACCAGGACCACGAAATCCCAGAGAAACAACCAATAGCCGCCTTCAAAATAAGCATTGGAGCGCACCCGTTGCGCGGGCGGCATCTTGGCGAGGTAGGCTTCCACGGCGGTGTGAACGTTAAATAGTTTCGCAGCGGAATTCGTTCCTGCCTCTGCTTGCGCAGGAACATGGCTGGGGGCTTGCGACCAGCCTGACAACGCGGTCACCGTGCAAGCAACGAGCAATACGGCGCAAAGCGCCACGCGCACCAGATTTGGCATCCGACCTGCCTAGCCGGGCTGTGATCGATCCCGTTTAACCCACTTGTAAGCAGCCAGCGAATTCTTCCAGAAATATTTCTCTGCTACGGCCCGTCCCTGGGCGTTGAAGTATTCGCGGACCAATCGCAACTCGGCCTCGAACGGCAGCCACTGATCGCTGTTGGGCCAAT
>CAWGQZ010000061.1:0-88429 GCA_963824805.1 uncultured Acidobacteriaceae bacterium
AAGAACGCAGAACAGCGTTGCCTGCTTCTATGGAGCATGACACCCGGCAATGCGATCTTTGTTGACCGAGGACGTGAATCCGGCGTTCTGGCGGGCTACGGAACATGGCTCCGATACCTCCTGCGAGTTTTGGCAATTTTCCTTCTGTACTTCGCCTTTGGCCGGCTTGGCCTGTCGATCCCGTTTACAGTCAATAACATTTCCCCGATTTGGCCGGCCTCAGGACTGGCACTGGGCGCGGTGGTGGTCTGGGGCTATGGCTTGTGGCCAGGAATTTTGTTGGCCGCATTCCTGGTTAACTTGCTCAGCCCGCTGCCAGTTAGGAGTCGGCTTCATCATGGCTATGGGAATAACCGTGCCATGTTGAGGCTGGGCCGAGCGAAGTTGTCGTCCGCTTCGAACCGCCCCTGGTTCGGTTGAAGGACGTCATAGGACTGGTAACTCTGGGCGCGCTTATTAGTCCAATTCTTGCGGCTTCTATTGGCACCTCGGCGCTCTATTTCGCGCATATTCAACCTTGGAACCATTTTCTCTCGGCATGGCGGGTCTGGTGGTGCGGCGATGCCATGGGGGTCTTGATTGCAGCGCCGTTCTTCTTTCTTCCGGGACGCGAACTAATCTTGCCATTTTGGCGAAGCCGACGTTTCGAGTTTCTACTACTCCTGACGTCCCTCTCTGCTCTTTGCCTTACGATTTTCACTACCCTCGCGGCCCAAGGCGTCCGTGACGATGTGCTGGCATTCTTGCTATTCCCATTTGTGTTATAACGAGCAGAATCGCTTCCGCATCGCCGGAGCCGCAATGGCCAGCGTCGTGATCACCGGGATCGCTGCCTGGGGAACTGCTCCGCGGGCACGGTCCTTTCGTTGCCCATCCGCCGCTCTACGACATCATCGTGCTGCAGCTCTTTATTTCAGTAACTTCGGTGACCGGGCTTATGCTGGCCGCTCTGCTTAGCGAGCGCGAAAACATCAGCGAGGCTTTTCAAACCAACCAAAAGCTTTTGCATGAGTTGGAAAAAACCCAGAAATCTCTCACGGAGAACCAGACCCGTCTGACCTTGGCCCAGCGGGCCGCCCGCATGGGAGTCTGGGAGTGGGACATATCCGCCAACGAAGTCATCTGGTCCATGGGCGCGCCTGCGCTTTATGGGGTTACCCAGCAAAGTGTGCAGATTGTTTACGAGGACTGGTTGAACTACATACACCCCGAAGACCGGGAGGCTCAAGACTTCGATCAAATCCGCCCTGGATGGAACGCGGGAGCATGACCTCGAGTTCCGTACTATCTCCTCCGACGGTAAGACCCGCTGGCTGGCGGGACGGGGCAAGGTTTTTCATGACGTCTACGGGAAACCGATCCGAATGACGGGAATTTGCGTCGACATCAGCGAACTAAAGCAGGCCCAGGACGCCTTGCGACACGCGCATGATCAATTGGAGTTGCGGGTGCAGGCCCGCACCAACGAATTGGCTGCCTCTAACCGGGCGCTCACGGCCGAAATCAAAGACCGTACCCAGGCACAGGAGCTTCTCGAGTTTCAGAGAAGGTTGCGCGAACAATCCCGCCTTCTCGACCTGGCCAATGATGCAATCGTGATCCGCACATTTGACGGCGCTGTGTCGTACTGGAATGAAGGTGCGGAGCGTCTTTACGGATGGAAAAAACAAGAGGAGTGACCAAGCAGATGGACGAACTACTCAAGACCGACTTCCCCAAGACCATGGAAGAGATCAAGCAAGCGCTTCTGGATGCGGGCAGTTGGGAAGGGGAGCTGGTCGAAACCAGACGTGACGGCACCCAAATCACGGTCGCCAGCAACTGGACTTTGTGGCGCGACGAAGACGGTACGCCACGGGGATGGCTGCAAATTAATAGCAACGTCTCGCAAAGGAAGGATGCAGAGTACGCTCTACGCAACTTTCCGGACGCCTTTCCACTGGCAGGATGATGAACGGCGCCGTCTGGCGCGTGAACTGCACGACAGCACCGGGCAGGACTAGCGGCTTTGCAAATGACTCTGACGGTAATCGAACAGCGGGCCAAGGGATGGGATGAAGAAACCCTGAGGCTACTGGAGGACGTTACCGCTATGGCCTCGCAGGTGGTGCAGGAGATTCGTACTCTGTCCTACCTGCTGCACCCTCCGCTACTGGACGAAGCTGGACTTATTCGGCACTTTCCTGGTATGTGGACGGCCTCACCCAACGCAGCAACTTGAAGATTGATTTAGAAATTCCCTCAGACTTGGGCCGCTTGTCGCCGGATCAGGAGATTGCGATTTTCCGCGTGGTACAGGAGTGCCTCACAAATATTCACCGGCATTCAGGAAGTTCCACAGCGAAGATTCAGCTCAAGCGTAACGTTAGTGAACTTTGCCTCACCGTTTCCGACACCGGCAGCGGAATTCCTGAACAGGACTCTTCTGAGCCAGGCGCACGAAAGACGATGGGTGTGGGAATTCGCGGTATGCGCGAACGCATGCGCGATCTTGGTGGCGAAATGCAGATTCGCCAGGGAAATCCTGGAACCATTGTGGAAGCGAGCTTTCCTTTAAACAAGCCAGTGAACTCTACCCAGGCCCAGGAACTATCACGCGTCCAGGCAGAAGCCTAATCGGGCGCTAGGGCTGCGGGTTCTCCGGGGGCGGAGTGCTTGCGGGAGCGGTTCCGCCCGGGGCTACTACGTCACCGATCACGTCGCCAGAAACTACCATTTCCACACGGCGATTCAACTTTCGTCCCGCTGCGGTCTTGTTATCGGCGATGGGCCGCGTCTTGCCGAAGCCGGTGGCAATGACGTTGTTGATTGGAACATTGGCGTTGACTAGGTAGTCGCGTACAGTAGCGGCGCGTTTCTCCGATAGCCGCTGATTCATCTCATCGCTCCCGATGCTGTCGGTGTGTCCTTCAATCGCCAGCTTGAGATCCGGATAGGCCAGCACAATGCCCGAAATTCTCGCCAGGCGTTCGCGCGCGGCTGGCTTCAAGGTGTATTGACCACTGTCGAATAGGACGTCGGGCATGCTGACAACAAGCCCTCGGTCGGTATCTTTGGTTTCCAACACCTGATTCAGTTGATTGAGCAGGCGGGTGCGCATCGCCTCTTTCTGGCGAATCGCCTCTTCCGCAGCTAGGCGCTGTTTCTCGGCCTCGGCTTGTGCCTTTTGCTGATCGGCCAAGGCAGCGGCTCTTGCTGCTTCGGCGGCGGCCTGAGTGCGCTCGGCTTCGGCTTGCGCGGCCTCTGCAGCCTTGCGGTCAGCTTCGGCCTGCGCCCGTCGACGAGCATCTTCTTCTGACTGCGCTCTAGCCTGGGCTTCTGCTTCCGCCGACGCCTTGGCTTCTGCCTCAGCTTTGGCCTGTTTGTCCCTCATCCTCTGTTTTTCGGCTGCGATACGTTCGTCTTCTTTGCGCCGCAACGTAAGCACGCGCGCGTCTTCCGCCATCTGGGTAGCGCCACGAGCGGCCGTGCCGATCGGCGTTCTTCCCTGCTTTCGGCGCAAATAGTCTTCGGCGCGATCGAGGAACTCCTGGGCTTTCTTCAGGCTATCGGCAGCGTAGCTTTCCGCCCCGGCGGCCTTGGCGATGGCCACTGCGTTTCTCGCCTCTAAAAGATCAAGAGGAACCGTGGGATCGGCGGTCGCAGATGGCAGTTGCGAGGCTGGCACGTCGATGGTGTACTGTCCACCTTCGAGCATATCGAACCTGGCATCGATTGGCTCTTCGAAGCCCTTCGTCTCCTGACGAATGATGTTTTCCATCACCACTTTGTCACTGGGGCGAGTGACCGAAAAATATGGTTCCGCAGTCACGATAAGTCCGAACGCCTGAAGGTCAGTGGTCACGTCAAGCCCGCTCTTACCCGAGCCGCCGGGGACAATCTCGCCCAGGTTCACCGCCCGGCCTTCCGTGGTAATCGCCCACAAGACATAAGTGAGAAACTGACCGCCGATCTGGGTGGCGGGCTGCAACTTGGATACCTCAACGCTTACGTCTAACCGTCCCTCTTTGCCATTTACCTTGGCCCGGCCGGTGGCCTCGGGCATAAGACTGGTGCCCTTCAGATCGACCGTGGTTGAGCCCCCGCGATGCCGATAGTTCACCGCCTTGGTGCTGCGTCCTACCACATGGACACGGAACACCGGCGTTTCATCCATGGGTTCTGTGTTGGGAGGAGGAGTTTCCTGAGCAGCTAAGCCAGCAGCGACAAGAATCATGCAAATTAGGACGGAATGTCTTTCCATGCCAGAAACCTCAAAAAATAAAAATACCCGGCCGAGGCGGGAACACCTCTTTAGATTGTCGCTGAAGCGTATGCAACTCGGAAGTGACGCAGCAGGTACTAAAGTACAAACACAGGGGGGCCGGGTCTTGGACCCGGCCCTGCGTTTTGAATCACAGGATCGGCTTAGTGTCCCGCCTCAACTGTCAAACCAAATGGCTCAAAGGCATCGCGTACAACCTTCTCCTCGCCGACCGCCACAATCGCCAGGTTGCGTGCAGGAAAATACTTCTTGGCGACGGCATCTACATCTGTCCCAGTGATGGATGCGATCTTCTTCCCATTTTCTCCAATCTCTTCCGGAGGCAGGCCGTAAATCCAAAGGCGCGACAATTCTCGCGCCACTGAACTGCGAATCTGCAAACGGATCGCCTCGAGCCCAACCAGATATCGCTTGGCGGTGGCCAGTTCTTCTTCGGTCGGGCTGGTGGTCGCCATGCGATTTAGCTCGTACACCATTTCATTGAAGCTGGCAGCCGTGACCTCGTTGCGAACATCCGCTTGGGCGGTCAAGACTCCAGTAGCGACATAGGTTTGCAGACTCGCATAAGGAGAGTAGGTATAGCCCTTGTCTTCCCTGATATTTAAGGTCAGGCGCGAACCGAAAGTGCCGCCAAAAATGGCGTTCGCAACCTGAGAAGCAGGGTAGTCAGGATCGCTACGAACTGGGCCTAAGGTCCCCAACTCGAGCGTGGTCTGCACCGAATCAGGCCGGGGGATGAGATGTACCGTGGGCTTCATAGTGCTAGAGAAACGTGACGGAGTTGATATCGGCGCCTCGTTCCCCGCCTTCCAGGTGCCAAACTTCGTCTTCACTTGGGCCAGTAGCTTATCGTTGTCGAAGTCGCCGACAGCGACCAGCAGGGCCTGATCTGGACGAAAGCGTTGTGCGTAAATTTTCTGCAGCTCAGCCGAGGTGGCGGCAGTGATCGACTCCTGGGTCGGCGAAGTTACATGGTACGGATTTTCACCGAACAACACTCTTGCCATCTGACGGTCGGCCAGGAAAGAAGGATCGGCCTCCTGCTGCCGCAGTGAGTCCGCCAGATTGCGTTTCGCCAACGCGACCTCGTTTTCAGGAAAAGTAGCATTCTGCGCCAAATCCGCGAGTAGAGTGATGGCGGCGTCGGCCTTGGATGACAGCACCTCGGTCAAAAGGGTCGTGGCATCTTTTCCCGACCCCGCGATGAGATCGCCGCCCGTCGCCTGGATCTCTTCTGCAATCTGCTTTGCGGTGCGCGTCTTTGTTCCCTGGTCGATGGTGTTGGAGAGCAGTTCGGAGATTCCGGGACGATCGGCGGGATCGGACGCCAATCCTCCATGAACGGCGAGGGTGAACGCCAACTTGGGGAATCCCGGCTGAGAAACTAGCCAGACGGTAAGTCCGTTATCGAGTTTCGAAACCTTCACCGAGGGTGTCTGGAGGGGTTTTTCCGGTCCATAGGCCGGCAGGTCTTTGGGCAAAGCGGCTTTCTCCGCGAAAACGCCGGACGCCAGCAGAAGCACGGTGGCTATTACTTTGAATGTCTTCACTAGTTTTCTCCTTGCTTCTCTGCACCTTTGGCGGGGGCTTCGGGAATTCGGTTGATGATGGTACGGTTGGTGCTGACCAGATACTTGGCGGCAAAGGCGCGAACCTGTGCCGGGGTAACTTTCGCCAGATCTTCGGGTATCTGGTAGACCCGATCGAAGGTGCCGTCGAACAGGACGGCATGCGATAGCGCCGAGGCTCGGTCGATGGGGATTTCCAGCTGTCCATACCAGTCCGAGCGCATTTTGGTTACGACGCGATCCAGATCTTGCTGAGTCGGCCCCTTCTGCACCAACTCTTTAATAGTCGCATCGTAAGCGCCCAGCAGCTGGTCTTCGGTTGCCGTGGCGGGATAGACCACGAACGAGGTCATCAGCGTAGGACCGTTGTATTCAAAGGGCGCACCCAGCGGCCAATTCACCCCCCCGCTCACCGAAAGGGCGACCTGCTTACCTTTCACCAAGGATTGGTAAAAACGCGATGCCTGGCCATTGTGCAGCAGCTCACCGAGAACCGCGCCCACCAGCGCATCCGGCGAATGCCTCTCGGGCATGCGGTATCCGATGGCGATTGCCGGAACTTTCGCCAGCTTGTCGGTTTGCTGCGATCTTCGTTCCGCTTTTAGCGGCGGTTCTTCGACTTTAGGTTTCGGAGGCGTGGGCCGGGAAGTTAAGGGAGCAAAGTATTTATCGACCTTGGTGAAAATTTCGTCGGGGTTTACATCTCCTACGATCGCCATGACTGCGTTGTTGGGCGCGTAGTATTGCTCGTAGAAAGTCTGCACATCCTCAATCTTTGCTGCGTCCAGATCTTTGAAGTCACCATAAAAATTGTGCGCGTTGGGGTAGGTGTCAAACGCCTTGCCTGGTAGGTCGATGGCGAAGAACAGCCCGTACGGCTGATTCAAAACGTTGACGCGAACTTCCTCTTCTACGACTTTGCGCTGGTTCTCCAGGTTCTTGGCGGAAAAATCGAGCGTCTTCATGCGGTCGGCTTCAATCCAAAGGATGGGGTCAAGCGCGGAAATCGGTGCGGTCTCGATGTATTCGGTGTAGTCGTACCGAGTGTCGCCGTTATTGTTGCCTCCGCCGCCTTCGATCACTCGCTCTAACACGCCTTTGGGCGCGTCAGGCGTGCCCTCGAACATCATGTGCTCGAACAGATGGGCAAAGCCGGTGCGGCCTTCAGGTTCGAGGCGGAAACCAATGCCGTAGCTCACGCACACCCCGAAGGTCGGCGCGGAGTGGTCTTCTGAAACCACCACCGTCAAGCCATTAGAAAGCTTTTTCATGGTAGTGGGCGCTTTCCACTGTTGCGCCGCCACCGGCATCGCCGCCAAAGTTGCGGCGAACAATATTGTTAAGCCATATCTCATGAGTTGTGTCCTATCTGTTTTCGATTGTGTGGCCGAGGCGATAGTCTGTATGTCCATTGAAATACGAGCGTGGATGCACCGTCGTTCAAACTTTAACGGTCCTGAAAGGTAACAACACACAACAGGAAATGGGAGTTTTGACGGAGCGAAGTTTAGTACGTTAGCGATGGCAGAATCAAATGAGTGCCTACCCCTTATGTAACGAAACATTGTGAAGCTGTTGTCGAGTGGCGAACCACGAGCCCGGCTAGCCGTTGACTCCCGCTCCGTCTAACCCTAACATTGCCGCCATCCGGGCGTAACTCCATGATTGGCCAGACGTTGTCTCATTATCGGGTGGTGGAGCAAATTGGTGCCGGCGGAATGGGCATCGTTTACCGCGCCCATGATGAGCAGCTCGAGCGCGACGTAGCGCTCAAAATCCTGCCGCCTGGCACGATTGCCGATGAAGTGGCCCGATCACGCTTCCGCAAAGAAGCCCTGGCCTTGGCCAAGCTTGACCATCCCAACATCGCCACCATCTTTGAATTTGGCAGCCAGGACAGTGTCGATTTTCTGGTTGCGGCCTACATCCCAGGACTGACACTCGATGCCAAGCTGGCTAACCACGCCCTGTCGCCGGAAGAGGTGCTTGCGCTAGGGGTTCAGATCGCCAAAGGACTGACCGCCGCTCACGAGAAAGGAATCGTCCATCGCGACCTCAAGCCAGGTAATTTGCGTCTTACTCCAGACGGCCTGCTTAAGATTCTGGACTTCGGTTTAGCCCAGTTTGTAGACACCAGCCCCGACGCGGAGACTCTGACCCAGTCCCACTCTCAGGGAACCATCGGCACCCTGCCTTACATGGCGCCTGAACAGGTTCGCGCCGAGCCCGTCGACGCAAGAACCGACATTTGGGCGTTTGGCGCGGTGTTGTACGAAATGTCGACAGGAGTGCGCCCCTTTCAAGAGAAGCAGCCTGCGGCGCTGCTTAACGCCATTCTAAATACCCAGCCAAAGTCCCCTCACAGCCTGAACTCTCAAGTTTCTCAGGGCCTCGAGAACGTTATTCTCAAGGCGCTCGACAAGAATCCCGCCCATCGTTACCAGAGTGCGCGGGAGCTGGGTATTGATCTTGAGCGCCTCCAGTCTGGGACGGCACCGCTGGGACAGCCTCATAAGAAACCCAACATCTTAGTCTGGATCGCTGTTGGAACTCTGCTGGCTCTGACGGCGCTCGCGGGATTTCTGTTCCTCAGAAAGAGTGGGGGATCTGCCGGGCCACGCCGCTCCGTGGCGGTGCTAGGGTTTAAGAACTTGAGCGGTAAACCGGAAGAAGCGTGGGTCTCAACCGCACTCTCAGAAATGCTCACCACCGAATTGGGTGCCGGTGGACAACTGCGAACCATCCCCGGGGAGACCGTTTCCCGCATGAAGGCTGACCTGGCACTGCCGGAGAGCGACAGCCTCGCTAACGATACCCTCACCAAGGTCTATAAGGTCCTGGGCAGCGATGTAATAGTACTGGGTTCCTATCTGGAAATTGGCGGCCAAATCCGCGTCAACTTCCGAGTGCAGGACGCTTCCGGAGAAACCATCGCGACTGAATCGGAACAGGGAACTCAATCCCAATTCTTCGACTTGATCAAGCGTGTGGGGGGAACACTCCGGGAGAAATGCGGCGCTAGAGAATTGACGGCGGATGAACTGGAAGCTACCCGAGCCTCGGAACCAACCAACACCGAGGCAGCTCGGTATTATTCCGAGGGATTGGCCAAGCTGCGTCAATTTGATGCGCTCGCCGCCCGAGATTCTTTCCAGCTGGCGGTTAAAGCGGACCCTAACCATGCCTTGGCACATTCCGCATTGGCCGCAGCTTGGTCTCAACTTGGCTACGATCAAAACGCTATCGACGCTTCGAAGATGGCGTTTGACCTTTCGGAAAAACTACCCCGCGGCGAAAAGCTTTCCATCGAAGCGCGCTATCGGGAAATGAACCATGAATGGTCGAAGGCAGCCGAAATCTACCGCTCACTCTGGACATTTTTCCCCGACGATCTCGATTACGGTTTGAGGCTGATCGAGGCACAGGTTTCAGCCGGTGAGGGCCAACCGGCACTTCAGACCGTTCAGGCATTGCATCAGCTTCCAGCGCCGTCGCGCGATGATCCGCGAATTGATCTGGCCGAAGCAGCAGCAGCCGAAGCCCTCTCTGACTTCAAACGCGAGGTTGACTCGACGACCCGGGCGCGCACCAAGGCCAGTGGCCAAGGGTCCCGATTCCTGGTGGCACAGGCCTTGCTCGATCAATGCTGGGCGCAACGGAACCTGGGGGAACTTGAACACGCAAAGGCTGCCGGTGAACAAGCCCAAGCCATTCTTTCGACTGCCCGAGACCGGCGGGGGGAGGCGAACAGTCTGACCTGCGTGGCCAACCTCCTCGCGGACCAGGGAAAGCTCGACGACGCGAAAATAAAACATGAGCAAGCCTTGGCCCTGGCCCGGCAAATCGGAGCACAGAAGGATATTGCTGGAGCTCTGATCAACCTGGGAAATATCGCCGCGCAGCGAAATTTGCAGGAATCTACGGCTAATTATCAGGAAGCTTTGAGTGTCGCTTCGAACGTCCAGGACAAAGCCGACATTCTTACAGCGCAAAATAACCTCGCTGCGAATCTGATGGCCACGGCAGAATTTCCGGCGGCAGCGAAAATGCTTACCGCCGCGATTGGCACAGCGGACAACAGCGGTGATGAGGCCAGCGGAGTGCTTGCGCGAATCAATCTTGGATCGCTTGATCTCAACTTGGGCCACTTGGCTGATGCCAAAAGCCACCTGGATAAGGCTTTGAGCTCCGCCCGACGGTTGAACCTGAAAAGCGCAGTGGGGTTGACTCTGGCTTGGCTAGGAGACCTTTCTATGGTCGAGGATTCATTTGACCAAGCCCGGATCGTATCTTGAGCGACTCGCTGATAATTCCTGGGCTTGGTCAAATGCATCCTCGACGATCGAAAGGTCTCCCAGCCAAGCCAGAGTCAACCCCACTGCGCTCTTCAGGTTCAACTGTCGGGCGGAGCTCAAAGCCTTATCCAGGTGGCTTTTGGCATCAGCCAAGTGGCCCAAGTTGAGATCGAGCGATGCGAGATTGATTCGCCAAGACTCCGCTGGCCTGGTCATTGCTGTTGTCCGCCGTGTCAATCGCAGCGGTCAAGCATCTTGGCTGCCGCCGGGAATTCGCTTCCGCTATCAGATTCGCCGCCAGATTATTTTGGGCTGTCAGGATTTCGGTTTTGTCCTGGACCTCGTGGCGACCGACAAGCTTCCTGATAGTTCGCCGTAGATTCCTGCAAATTTCGCTGCGCGGCGATATTTCCCAGATTGATCAAGAGCCCCGGCGATATCCTTCTGTGCTCCGATTTGCCGGGCCAGGGCCAAGGCTTGCTCATGCCTTTGTTTTCGCGTCGTCTAATTTTCCCTGATCGGTTAGGACATTGGCGATACAGGTGAGACTGCCGGCCTCGCCCCGCTAATCTTTGGCCGCCGAAAGAATGCTTTGAGCCTGTTCACCCGCAGCCTTTGCGTGTTCAAGTTCCCCCAGGTTACGTTGCGCCCAGCACTGATCGAGCAAGGCCTGTGCCACCAGGAATCGGGACCCTTGGCCACTGGCCTTGGTGCGTGCCCGGGTCGTCGAGTCAACCTCGCGTTTGAAGTCAGAGAGGGCTTCGGCTGCTGCTGCTTCGGCCAGATCAATTCGCGGATCATCGCGCGACGGCGCTGGAAGCTGGTGCAATGCCTGGACGGTCTGAAGCGCCTGTTGGCCCTCACCGGCTGAAACCTGTGCCTCGATCAGCCTCAAACCGTAATCGAGATCGTCGGGGAAAAATGTCCAGAGTGAACGGTAGATTTCGGCTGCCTTCGACCATTCATGGTTCATTTCCCGGTAGCGCGCTTCGATGGAAAGCTTTTCGCCGCGGGGTAGTTTTTCCGAAAGGTCAAACGCCATCTTCGAAGCGTCGATAGCGTTTTGATCGTAGCCAAGTTGAGACCGAGCTGCGGCCAATGCGGAATGTGCCAAGGCATGGTCAGGATCCGCTTTAACCGCCAGCTGGAAAGAATCTCGCGCGGCGAGCGCATCAAATTGACGCAGCTTGGCCAATCCCTCGGCATAATACCGAGCTGCCTCGGTGTTGGTTGGTTCCGAGGCTCGGGTAGCTTCCAGTTCATCCGCCGTCAATTCTCTAGCGCCGCATTTCTCCCGCAGTGTTCCCCCCACACGCTTGATCAAGTCGAAGAATTGGGATTGAGTTCCCTGTTCCGATTCTGTCGCGATGGTTTCTCCGGAAGCGTCCTGCACTCGGAAGTTGACGCGGATTTGGCCGCCAATTTCCAGTAGGAACCCAGCACGATTACATCGCTGCCCAGGACCTTATAGACCTTGGTGAGGGTATCGTTAGCAAGGCTGTCGCTCTCCGGCAGTGCCAGGTCAGCCTTCATGCGGGAAACGGTCTCCCCGGGGACGGTTCGCAGTGTCCACCGGCACCCAATTCGGTGGTGAGCATTTCTGAGAGTGCGGTTGAGACCCAGGCTTCTTCCGGTTTGCCGCTCAAGTTCTTAAACCCTATCACCGCCACGGAGCGGCGTGGCTTCCCCGCGCCTCCACTCTTTCTGAGGAACAGAAATCCCGCGAGCGCTATCAGAGCCAGCAAAGTTCCAACAGCGATCCAGAATAAGATGTTGGGTTTCTTATCAGGCTGTCCCAGTGGCGCCGTCCCAGACTGGAGGCGCTCAAAATCAGTACCCAGCTCGGCGCACTCTGGTAACGGTGGGCGGGATTCTTGTCGAGCGCCTTGAGAATAACGTTCTCGAGGCCCGGCGAAACCTGAGAGTTAGGCTATGAGGGGACTTCGGCTGGGTATTTGGAATGGCGTTAAGCCGCCGCAGGCTGCTTCTCTCGAAAGGGGCGACTCCGGTCGACATTTCGTACAACACCGCCCCAAACGCCCAAATGTCTGTTCTTGCGTCGACGGCTCGGCGCGAACCTGTTCAGGCGCCATGTACGGCAGGGTGCCTGGTTCCCTGAGAGTGGGACTGGGTCAGGGTCTCCGCGTCGGGCTGGTGTCTACAAACTGGGCTAAACCGAAATCCAGAATCTTAAGCAGGCCGTCTGGAGTAAGACGCAAATTGCCTGGCTTGAGGTCGCGATGGACGATTCCTTTCTCGTGAGCGGCGGTCAGTCCTTTGGCGATCTGAATCCCTAGCGCAAGCACCTCTTCCGGCGACAGGGCGTGGTTAGCCAGCTTGGCATCGAGAGTCAGTCCTGGGATGTAGGCCGCAACCAGAAAATCGACACTGCCCTGGCTGCCAAATTCAAAGATGGTGGCGATGTTGGGATGGTCAAGCTTGGCCAAGGCCAGGGCTTCCTTGCGGAAGCGTGATCGGGCCGCTTCATCTGCAATCGTGCCGGCGGCAGGATCTTAAGCGCTACGTCTCGCTCGAGCTGCTCATCATGGGCACGGTAAACCATGCCCATTCCGCCAGCACCAATCTGCTCCACCACCCGATAATGAGACAACGTCTGGCCAATCATGGAGTTACGCCCGGATGGCGGCAATGTTAGGGTTAGACGGAGCGGGAGTCAACGGCTAGCCGGCTCTGGTTCGCCACTCGACAACAGCTTTACGATGTTTCGTTACATAAGGGATAGGCACTCATTTGATTCTGCCATCGCTAACGTACTAAACTTCGCTCCGTCAAAACTCCCATTTCCAGTTGTGTGTTGTTACCTTTCAGGACCGTTAAAGTTTGAACGACGGTGCTTCCACGTTCGTATTTCAATGGACATACAGACCATCGCCTCGGCCACACAATCGAAAACAGATAGGACACAACTCATGAGATATGGCTTAACAATATTGTTCGCCGCAACTTTGGCGGCGATGCCGGTGGCGGCGCAACAGTGGAAAGCGCCCACTACCATGAAAAAGCTTTCTAACGGCTTGACGGTGGTGGTTTCAGAAGACCACTCCGCGCCGACCTTCGGGGTGTGCGTGAGCTACGGCATTGGTTTCCGCCTCGAGCCGGAAGGCCGCACCGGCTTTGCCCATCTGTTCGAGCACATGATGTTCGAGGGCACGCCTGACGCGCCCAAAGGCGTGTAGAGCGAGTGATCGAAGGCGGCGGAGGCAACAATAACGGCGACACTCGGTACGACTACACCGAATACATCGAAACCGCACCGATTTCCGCGCTTGATCCCATCCTCTGGATTGAAGCCGACCGCATGAAGACGCTGGATTTCTCCGCCAAGAACCTGGAGAACCAGCGCAAAGTCGTAGAAGAGGAAGTTCGCGTCAACGTTTTGAATCAGCCGTACGGGCTGTTCTTCGCCATCGACCTACCAGGCAAGGCGTTTGACACCTACCCCAACGCGCACAATTTTTATGGTGACTTTAAAGATCTGGACGCAGCAAAGATTGAGGATGTGCAGACTTTCTACGAGCAATACTACGCGCCCAACAACGCAGTCATGGCGATCGTAGGAGATGTAAACTCCGACGAAATTTTCGCCAAGGTCGATAAATACTTTGCTCCCTTAACTTCCCGGCCCACGCCTCCAAAACCTAAAGTCGAAGAGCCGCCGCTAAAAGCGGAACGAAGATCGCAGCAAACCGACAAGCTGGCGAAAGTTCCAGCAATCGCCATCGGATACCGATGCCCGAGAGGCATTCGCCGGATGCGCTGGTCGGCGCGGTTCTCGGCGAGCTGCTGCACAATGGCCAGGCATCGCGTTTTTACCAATCCTTGGTGAAAGGTAAGCAGGCCGCCCTTTCGGTGAGCGGGGGGGTGAATTGGCCACTGGGTGCGCCCTTTGAATACAACGGTCCTACGCTGATGACCTCGTTCGTGGTCTATCCCGCCACGGCAACCGAAGACCAGCTGCTGGGTGCTTACGATGCGACTATTAGAGAGTTGGTGCAGAAGGGGCCAACTCAGCAAGATCTGGATCGCGTCGTAACCAAAATGCGCTCGGACTGGTATGGACAGCTGGAAATCCCCATAGACCGAGCCTCGGCGCTATCGCATGCCGTCCTGTTCGACGGCACCTTCGATCGGGTCTACCAGATACCCGAAGACCTGGCGAAAGTTACCCCGGCCCAGGTTCGCGCCTTTGCCGCCAAGTATCTGGTCAGCACCAACCGTACCATCATCAACCGAGTTCCCGAAGCCCCCGCCAAAGGTGCAGAGAAGAAAGGAGAAAACTAATGAAGACATTCAAGGTAATAGCCACCGTGCTTGTGCTGGCGTCCGGGGTTTTCGCGGAGAAAGCCGCTTTGCCCAAAGACCTGCCGGCCTATGGACCGGAAAAACCCCTCCATACACCCTCGGTGAAGGTTTCGAAACTCGATAACGGACTTACCGTCTGGCTAGTTTCTGAGCCGGGATTCCCCAAGTTGGCGTTCACCCTCGCCGTTCATGGAGGATTGGCGTCCGATCCCGCCGATCGTCCCGGAATCTCCGAACTGCTCTCCAACACCATCGACCAGGGAACAAAGACGCGCACCGCAAAGCAGATTGCAGAAGAGATCCAGGCGACGGGCGGCGATCTCATCGCGGGGTCGGGAAAAGAGGACCATGACCCTTTTGACCGAGGTGCTGTCATCCAAGGCCGACGCCGCCATCGCTCTACTCGCGGATCTGGCGCAGAATGCTACTTTTCCTGAAAACGAGGTCGCGTTGGCGAAACGCAATCTGGCGGACTCACTGCGGCAGCAGGAGGCCGATCCTTCTTTCCTGGCCGACCGTCAGTTGGCAAGAGCGTTGTTCGGTGAAAATCCCTACCATGTAACTTCGCCGACCCCAGGAGTCGATCACTGCCGCTACCTCGGCCGAGCTGCAGAAAATTTACGCACAACGCTTTCGTCCCGATCAGGCCCTGCTGGTCGCTGTCGGCGATTTCGACAACGATAAAGCTACTGGCCCAAGTGCAGACGAAGTTTGGCACCTGGAAGGCGGGGAACGAGGCGCCGATCTCAACTCCGTCACGTTTCTCCAGCACGATGAAGCCCACGGTACATCTCATCCCCCGGCCTGATTCGGTGCAGACCACGCTCGAGTTGGGGGCCTTAGGCCCCGTTCGTAGCGATCCTGACTACCCTGCTTCTCAGGTTGCGAACGCCATTTTTGGTGGCACTTTCGGTTCGCGCCTGACCTTAAATATCAGGGAAGACAAGGGCTATACCTACTCTCCTTATGCGAGTCTGCAAACCTATGTCGCTACTGGAGTCTTGACCGCCCAAGCGGATGTTCGCAACGAGGTGACGGCTGCCAGCTTCAATGAAATGGTGTACGAGCTAAATCGCATGGCGACCACCAGCCCGACCGAAGAAGAACTGGCCACCGCCAAGCGATATCTGGTTGGGCTCGAGGCGATCCGTTTGCAGATTCGCAGTTCAGTGGCGCGAGAATTGTCGCGCCTTTGGATTTACGGCCTGCCTCCGGAAGAGATTGGAGAAAATGGGAAGAAGATCGCCTCCATCACTGGGACAGATGTAGATGCCGCCGCCAAGAAGTATTTTCCTGCACGCAACCTGGCGATTGTGGCGGTCGGCGAGGAGAAGGTTGTACGCGATGCCTTTGAGCCATTTGGTTTGACAGTTGAGGCGGGACACTAAGCCGATCCTAGTTGATTCAAAACGCAGGGCCGGGTCCAAGACCCGGCCCCCCTGTGTTTGTACTTTAGTACCTGCTGCGTCACTTCCGAGTTGCATACGCTTCAGCGACAATCTAAAGAGGTGTTCCCGCCTCAGGCCGGGTATTTTTATTTTTTGAGGTTTCTGGCATGGAAAGACATTCCGTCCTAATTTGCATGATTCTTGTCGCTGCTGGCTTAGCTGCTCAGGAAACTCCTCCTCCCAACACAGAACCCATGGATGAAACGCCGGTGTTCCGTGTCCATGTGGTAGGACGCAGCACTAAGGCGGTGAACTATCGGCATCGCGGGGGCTCAACCACGGTCGATCTGAAGGGCACCAGTCTTATGCCCTAGGCCCACGGGCGGGCGACAACGAAGGGCAAAGAGGGACGGTTAGACGTAAGCGTTGAGGTATCCAAGTTGCAGCCCGCCACCCAGATCGGCGGTCATAAACTGGACTTATGTCTTGTGGGCGATCACCACGGAGGCCGGGCGAAAAACTGGGCGGGTACGTCCCCGGCGGCTCGGGGAAGAGCGGGCTTGACGTGACCACTGACCTTCAGGCGTTCGGACTTATCGTGACTGCGGAACCATATTTTTCGGTTACTCGCCCCAGTGACAAAGTGGTGATGGAAAACATCATTCGTCAGGAGACGAAGGGCTTCGAAGAACCGATTGACGCCAGGTTCGACATGCTCGAAGGCGGACAGTACACCATCGACGTCCCGGCTTCGCAACTGCCCTCGGCGACCGCTGATCCTACTGTGCCTCTCGATCTTCTGGAAGCGAGAAACGCCGTGGTGATCGCCAAATCCGCCGGCGCAGAAAACTACGCCGCCGACAGCCTGAAGAAAGCCCAGGAGTTTCTCGATCGCGCCGAAGACTATCTGCGCCGCAAGCAGGGAAGGACGCCGATCGGTACCGCCGCTCGCGGCGCCACCCAAATGGCGGAAGACGCGCGCGTGCTGACGCTGCGGCGCAAAGAAGACGAACGCATCGCAGCGAAAAACAGAGGATGAGGGACAAACAGGCCAAAGCAGAGGCCGAAGCCAAGGCGTCGGCGGAAGCAGAAGCCCAGGCCAGAGCGCAGTCAGAAGAAGATGCTCGTCGACGGGCGCAGGCCGAAGCTGACCGCAAGGCTGCAGAGGCCGCGCAAGCCGAAGCCGAGCGCACTCAGGCCGCCGCCGAAGCAGCAAGAGCCGCCGCCTTGGCCGATCAGCAAAAGGCACAAGCCGAGGCCGAGAAACAGGCCCCGCTGCGGAAGAGGCGATTCGCCAGAAAGAGGCGATGCGCACCCGCCTGCTCAATCAACTGAATCAGGTGTTGGAAACCAAAGATACCGACCGAGGGCTTGTTGTCAGCATGCCCGACGTCCTATTCGACAGTGGTCAATACACCTTGAAGCCAGCCGCGCGCGAACGCCTGGCGAGAATTTCGGGCATTGTGCTGGCCTATCCGGATCTCAAACTGGCGATTGAAGGACACACCGACAGCATCGGGAGCGATGAGATGAATCAGCGGTTATCGGAGAAACGTGCCGCTACTGTACGCGACTACCTAGTCAACTCAAATGTTCCAATCAACAACGTCATTGCCACCGGCTTCGGCAAGACGCGGCCCATCGCCGATAACAAGACCGCAGCGGGACGAAGTTGAATCGCCGTGTGGAAATGGTAGTTTCTGGCGACGTGATCGGTGACGTAGTTGCCCCGGGCGGAACCGCTCCCCAAGCACTCCGCCCCCGGAGAACCCGCAGCCCTAGCGCCCGATTAGGCTTCTGCCCGGACGCGTGATAGTTCCTGGGCCTGGGTAGAGTTCACTGGCTTGTTTAAAGGAAAGCTCGCTTCCACAATGGTTCCAGGATTTCCCTGGCGAATCTGCATTTCGCCACCAAGATCGCGCATGCGTTCGCGCATACCGCGAATTCCCACACCCATCGTCTTTCGTGCGCCTGGCTCAGAAGAGTCCTGTTCAGGATTCCGCTGCCGGTGTCGGAAACGGTGAGGCAAAGTTCACTAACGTTACGCTTGAGCTGAATCTTCGCAGTGGAACTCCCTGAATGCCGGTGAATATTTGTGAGGCATTCCTGTACCACCCGGAAAATCGCAATCTCCTGATCCGGCGACAACCGGCCCAAGTCTGAGGGAATTTCTAAATCAATCTTCAAGTTGCTGCGTTGGGTGAGGCCGTCCACATACCAGGAAAGTGCCGAGGTGAGGCCAGCTTCGTCCAGTAGCGGAGGGTGCAGCAGGTAGGACAGAGTACGAATCTCCTGCACCACCTGCGAGGCCATAGCGGTAACGTCCTCCAGTAGCCTCAGGGTTTCTTCATCCCATCCCTTGGCCCGCTGTTCGATTACCGTCAGAGTCATTTGCAAAGCCGCTAGATTCTGCCCGGTGCTGTCGTGCAGTTCACGCGCCAGACGGCGCCGTTCATCATCCTGCAAGTGCAACAGGCGTCCGGAAAGTTCGCGTAGAGCGTACTCTGCATCCTTCCTTTGCGAGACGTTGCTATTAATTTGAAGCCATCCCCGTGGCGTACCGTCTTCGTCGCGCCACAAAGTCCAGTTGCTGGCGACAGTGATTTGGGTGCCGTCACGTCTGGTTTCGACCAGCTCACCTTCCCAACTGCCCGTATCCAGAAGCGCTTGCTTGATCTCTTCCATGGTCTTGGGGAAGTCGGTCTTGAGTAGTTCGTCCATCTGCTTGGTCACTGCCTCTTGTTTTTTCCAACCGTAAAGACGCTCCGCACCTTCATTCCAATACGACACAGCGCCGTCAAATGTGCGGATCACGATTGCATCATTGGCCAGGTCGAGAAGGCGGGATTGTTCGCGCAACCTGCGAGTCTGAAACTCGAGAAGCTCCTGTGCCTGGGTACGGTCTTTGATCTCGGCCGTGAGCGCCCGGTTAGAGGCAGCCAATTCGTTGGTGCGGGCCTGCACCCGCAACTCCAATTGATCATGCGCGTGTCGCAAGGCGTCCTGGGCCTGCTTTAGTTCGCTGATGTCGACGCAAATTCCCGTCATTCGGATCGGTTTCCCGTAGACGTCGTGAAAAACCTTGCCCCGTCCCGCCAGCCAGCGGGTCTTACCGTCGGAGGAGATCGTACGGAACTCGAGGTCATGCTCCCGCGTTCCATCCAAGGCGGATTTGATCGAAGTCTTAACTGCCTCCCGGTCTTCGGGGTGTATGTAGTTCAACCAGTCCTCGTAAACAATCTGCACACTTTGCTGGGTAACCCCATAAAGCGCAGGCGCGCCCATGGACCAGATGACTTCGTTGGCGGAGATGTCCCACTCCCAGACTCCCATGCGGGCGGCCCGCTGGGCCAAGGTCAGACGGGTCTGGTTCTCCGTGAGCGATTTCTGGGTTTTTTCCAACTCATGCAAAAGCTTTTGGTTGGTTTGAAAAGCCTCGCTGATGTTTTCGCGCTCGCTAAGCAGAGCGGCCAGCATAAGCCCGGTCACCGAAGTTACTGAAATAAAGAGCTGCAGCACGATGATGTCGTAGAGCGGCGGATGGGCAACGAAAGGACCGTGCCCGTGAGCGGTTCCCCAGGCAGCGATCCCGGTGATCACGACGCTGGCCATCGCGGCTCCGGCGATGCGGAAGCGAATCGCCGCCCATAACACAAATGGGAATAGCAAGAATGCCAGCACATCGTCACGGACGCCTTGGGCCGCGAGGGTAGTGAAAATCGTAAGGCAAAGAGCCGAGAGGGACGTCAGGAGTAGTAGAAACTCGAAGCGTCGGCTTCGCCAAAATGGCAAGAGTAGTTCGCGTCCCGGAAGAAAGAAGAACGGCGCGGCAATCAAGATCCCCATGGCATCGCCGCACCACCAGACCCGCCATGCCGAGAGAAAATGGTTCCAAGGTTGAATATGCGCGAAATAGAGCGCTGAGGTGCCAATGGAAGCCGCAAGAATTGGACTAATAAGCGCGCCCAGAGTTACCAGTCCTATGACGTCCTTCAACCGAACCAGGGGCGGTTCAAAGCGGACGACTCGCTTCAGCAGGTAGCCTCCGAACAGGGCGCTGGTCGTATTGCCGATAGCCATGAAGGCAGCCGACCCAATGGGCAGCGGGCTGAGAAAGTTAACCAGGAATGCGGCCAACAAAATTCCTGGCCATAAGCCATAGCCCCAGACCACCACCGCGCCCAGAGCCAGTCCTGAGGCCGGCCAAATCGGGGAAATGTTATTGACGGTAAACGGGATCGACAGGCCAAGCCGGCCAAAGGCGAAGTACAGAAGGGAAATTGCCAAAACTCGCAGGAGGTATCGGAGCCATGTTCGGTAGCCCGCCGTTTCCGCCGGATTCACGTCCTCGGTCAACAAAGATCGCATTGCCGGGTGTCATGCTCCATAGAAGCAGGCAACGCTGTTCTGCGTTCTTGAGCCTACCCAGGAAAATTAGATGGAACGAAACCCCTCCATTTCACGATGCTGCCGGAGCACAGTAAATACAGTGATCACTGTAGGCAAGAGGTTTCACTCCGTCTCGAGGTGGGTTCGAGTCGTTCTTTAGGGATGAATTCTGGCTGCCCATCCTCCACCCGGGGCAAGAGTGATCTTCAATTTTTGGGAACTCGTCACTTTGGATTGGGCCCTCTTATAGTCGCTGGCGAACCGGTCAGCGTTCACCCCATCCTGATACGAATCCATCGAAAGAGTTCCCTTTGGCAGGAATGAGAGATCGACCTCCAGGGCGCGGCCCGTCCAGTTGGTCATGGCGCCGACATACCAGTCTTTGCCGCTGCGACGTGCCAGCAGAACATATTCTCCGAGCTTGGCGTCGAGCACTTTCGTTTCATCCCAGACGGTAGGGACTGGACCAAGAAACTCCATGGCCTCGGGCTCCCGCAAGTAATTGGACGGGCTATCGGCTAGCATCTGCAGCGGGCTTTCAAAGACTACATACATGGCAAGCTGATGGCAGCGGGTGCCCATCGCCATGGGCCGCTCGTGGATGGGTGCGAAGGTCGTCTTCGTGGCATTCAGCATCGCGCCTGGCGTGTAGTCCATGGGGCCAAGGAACATGCGGGTGAAGGGCAGGGTCAAATTATGGGCAGGTTCGCTTTCGGCGCTCCACTTGCTCCATTCCATGCCACGGACGCCTTCGCCGCTGATCATGTTGGGCCAGGTCCGGGTCATGGTGATTTGAACTTGTCCACCGTGGAAGTCGACCAGCATTTTGCGCTTCGCAGCCTCACGGCAGGTCCTGAAATAAAAATCGATCAGCTTCTGATCGTTGCGCTGCATGAAGTCAATTTTGATTCCCTTGATGCCCCATTTCTCGAACTGGTTAAACGCCTCGTCGAACTTGTCGTCGAAGGACTTCCACACTACCCAAAGAATGAGGCCGACATTCTTTTGCTTCGCGTAGGCACTGAGTTCCTCCATGTTGACTTCCGGCACTACCGACATCACGTCGCCCAGCTTGTACCAGCCTTCGTCGAGAACGATGTACTGGATCCCATACCTGGCCGCAAAATCGATGAAATATTTGTAGGTCTGGGTATTGACGCCGGACTTGAAATCAACGTTGTCGATGTTGAGTGCATTCCACCAGTCCCACGCGACTTTGCCAGGCTTGATCCACGATGTGTCCTGCACCTGCGAGGGCTTGGCCAGTAGATAGACGAGTTGATTGCTAATGAGATCGCCATCTTTTTCAGCGATCCCCATTAGCCGCCACGGATAAGTCCGCGCCCCCCGTGTGACCGCGATGTAATCAGCGGCCTGGGTGACCTTCAGATTACGGTCGGTGTCGAGAGTTTCCTGCAAGGGATATGGTGGATGGGTGGCGGCCAGGCCGTTGCCGCCCGTGCCCTTCAGCCACAGTCCGGAGTAATTTTCGATATCGGACTCGGCGATTGCCACTTTCACGCCGTTCACGTCCACCACGGCTGGCAAGCTGGCGATGGCATCGGCGCCCAGTCCTGCCATTTTCACCGGCGTATATTTCCGTTCGTTGTGCGACATGAAGCTTTCTTCCTGCGGATAGAAGACGGTGTAATTGTCCGGGAAGTTGAAATTTGACTCTTCGCCATAGACCTTTACTTCGCTCTGCGGCAACGATGTTTCCAATCGATAGGCTGCACCTTCGTTGTAGGCCCGGAAGACGACCGCGTAGTTGCCGTCCATCTCCAACCGTAGTTCGTTGTAGTTATCGCGAATTTTTGCGAACTTCTGCCGGACCACGGGTTCCAGCCAGCCATCATGCGTGTTTTCCTTGTGAGCTGTAACTTTGGGTTGAGTTCCCAGGACCTGGTGGTCGATGTCGATGGATAGCGTTGAGGTCTGCAATAGCGGAGTGCCCTTGAAGAGCACGTCATATTGGACCTTATCGGCGGCACGAACTCTTATCTCAATCCGCTTGTCGGGGGAAAGAAGGCTAAAGCTGGATTGGGCCATGGCATTTCCCAATAAATAGACAAGCATTATTCCTACGCCGATCGCTTTCGATTTCATGGGTCCTCTTTTGCGCGGAAACGCCGCGATTATCAAGAATGTTCACGTTTACATCGACAGCGTATTAAAGCGCAATTTGGCGATGGTGTCGAGGGCCTGTGGGGAAAGAGAGCTTGACACGCAGGAAGGCTTCACCACGGTGGAAACTGGGGCGACAGAGGAAGTCCTGGCTAGATTTGAGAATAGTCTGTCGGCGTCAAAATCACATTCGTGATCTTGGAGACGATTTCCTCGAACGAGTAACGCGGGTCACTCGTCATCTTCTTCCACGCCGGCGCCGAAACAAAAGCCGCCCAGGCTTTGTCCCGCGCCGCCATATTCTCATAACTCAACATATAGGTGAGATTCGGCAGGCGCGGCCCCACCAGCATGTCTCCGTAGAAAACCTGGAAAAACCCAGCTTCGTCGAAAATTTTCTCTTCGCCCGATTGCATCATCTCGACTTTGCGTTTGTGGTCCTGATCGGTGGCGCTTTCATATGTACGAATCTCAAAAATTCTCGGGCCGTGGGTCGCGGTTGAAGGAGGTACTTTCAACCGCGGGATCTTCTCAAATGCCTGCAAAAGCGAGCTGTCGATGCGGTCGTAGGGCGGCTTCTCTGCAGGAGTATTCAGAAAAGCCGCTCCAGCCTTCATGTACTCGGTATCCTGCGCCAACCGGTCTTCGACCGTGATGAGCGTCTCAAGCGACGTGCCCGGCATCAGGAGGTAAACCGTGGGGGTTTGAGGTCCAATCGTGAGGTTTAAGACGCCGACGGGAGCGATCCCCAACCGATTCAATGCCGGGATCAAAGCGTCCTTAAAGTAAGCGTCGGCAGCTTTTCGCTGCGGGCCATTGATGAAGCGGTAAAGTCGCAACTGGTAGAACTCGCGCCCGGTCGACGGTGCAGCCTGCAGATATTCACTCGATGCAACTGCCGCCATAGCTGATGCTGCCAGAGACGAGGCCAGAAACTTTCGTCTTTCCATGAAGTCCTCCGGTTGGAAGCGATAAGGTATCGCATCTCCTGTGCTAAAGGGAAGGGCCGGTGTCGGACTACTCCCAATAGTCCGACATCAACTCGATCGCCCAAGCCGGCTGCCGGACTTCTCCGCGGGGCGCAAAGGCAGTCATGTAGGGCTTGATGTCGACCACGGGCGTGCCGTCGATGGCATCGAGACCCTCCAGTTCGAGCGCAAGTCCCTGCACGCGAGCCAATCGACAGACCGTGATCCCGATCCGGTTGGGACGATCCTTTCCCCGTTGTGCGAAGATTCCTACCGCAGGCCAGTCTGTCCGCCCCCGAGGGTGGCGGGTGCGGTAATGGATGTCAGACTCGGCGACGCGATGCAAGGCGAAGACAACCTCTACATGGGAGAACTCTTCGAGCCCCCTCAGACTGTCGGCGCCGAATCGGGAGGCATCCAGTTCAATGCGGGACAGTACTCCTCCCCAGGCACGATCCACTGGGTGATGTTCAGCACTGCGAACCACGCCGATCGGCGTTAAGACGATTGAGGAAGACATGGAAGGATTTTAACCCCGCGGCAGGTGGCCGGCCGAGCGGCGGCACAGCGCACGAAAGTGAAATTGTAACTGTACGTTC
Source organism: uncultured Acidobacteriaceae bacterium (assembly GCA_963824805.1). Taxonomy (GTDB): domain Bacteria; phylum Acidobacteriota; class Terriglobia; order Terriglobales; family Acidobacteriaceae; genus DATBAT01. Next base: position 23,919 of record CAWGQZ010000061.1, read on the forward strand.
GTTTCTCGCCGGTCACTAGGCGTGCCACCATACGGCTGTCATACTCGATGTTAATGTCGCCGTTCATTTCTCCAAGCATCGACGAACGCTGGCTCCCGAAGTCAATTCTTAGCCTGCGCGGATACACGCTTAACAAATTTCTGCTGGATCTGGTCGCCGGAATTACCGTCGGTCTCGTGGCATTGCCGCTGGCTATGGCCTTCGCTATTGCATCTGGACTGACGCCGCAGGCGGGAATTTACTGCGCTGTGGTCACGGGATTCCTGATTTCAGCGATGGGAGGATCGAAGACCCAGATCGGCGGCCCAACCGGGGCTTTCGTCGTAGTCGTCGCTGGCATCATTGCCGTCCATGGAGTGGATGGCCTCTTCCTTTGCACCATGATGGCCGGAGTTCTGTTGATTATTTTGGGTGTGACCGGCATGGGAACGGCGGTGAAATTCATTCCCCGTCCCATCGTCATCGGTTTTACCAACGGGATCGCGGTGCTGATCGCCAGCACGCAGCTCAAAGATTTCTTCGGCCTTCATCTGGCCAAAGTTCCAGGCGAATTCTGGCCGCGCATCAAGGCGCTGGTCGCTGCCTTTCCTACGATTTCCTATTGGTCGCTGGCGCTTGCCCTGGCGACGGTGGGCATCATGCTTCTCTGTCGCGCGACTTCAAATCGCATTCCCGGCGCCATCGTAGGCATGTTGGCGGCTACCCTGGCGGCGGTTGTCTTCAAGCTTCCGGTAGAAACCATCGGGTCACGATTCGGCGGAATCCCCAGCGGACTGCCTCATATGGCAATTCCTCGTTTCCGTCCCGAGCTGATCGTCGGGCTGCTTGGCCCCGCATTCACCGTGGCCATGTTGGGAGCGATCGAGTCTCTGATGTCGGCGGTGGTCTCGGACCGCATGAGCAACGACCACCATAACCCCAACATGGAGCTAATCGGCCAGGGCGTGGCTAACATTTTTTCTCCCATGTTTGGGGGATTGCCTGCCACCGGTGCCATCGCACGCACGGCGACCAATGTCCGCTCTGGAGCACAATCGCCTATTGCCGGCATGATCCATTCGCTCACGCTTCTGTGCGTTCTACTCTTTGCCGCCCCCCTCGCCAGCTACATTCCCATGGCGACACTGGCCGGCATTCTGATGATCGTGTCGTACAACATGGGGGAATGGCGGGAGATTCCGCAACTGTTGCGGCTTACCAAAACTGACATCAGTGTTTGGATCGTGACCTTCGCCCTCACCGTTTTCGCCGATCTGACAGTCGCCGTCGAGGCCGGAATGATTCTGGCGGCGTTGCTGTTTATCGGCCGAGTCGCCAACACCACAACCGTCACCAGGGTCGATGAAGAATACGTGAAGGACGGGCTGTTACACATCCTGCAGGACAAAGATATCCCTTACTATGCCACCATCTTTCGCATTCACGGTCCGTTTCTCTTTGGGGCTACCGAGAAACTCGGAGTCGTCACCGAGAAGATTCACGAACTGCCCCCCATCGTCATTATTCGCCTGCGCAACATGACAGCGATCGACGCGACCGGACTATTTGCTCTCGAGGAAGTTGCAAAGCAGTTGCACGCCAGCCAACGTACTTTGATTTTGTGCGGCGCGCGAGCGCAACCTGCGCAACTGATGCAGCAGGCAGAGTTCGAAGACATCGTTGGCCGGGCGAACATCTGCGAGCATGTACAGGCGGCGCTGCGGCGGGCTGAAGACGTGTTTGAGGGCGTAAAGACTGAGGCCGTCGCGAAAGTGTACAGCTAGAATTGATGAGTTGGAAAAAGCGCAGGGCGGACAAGACCGTCTGCCCCACATTCGTGGACCTCGGCTGTTTCCTAGAATAGTGAGGTGGGACGCCGTTTCCAGTTCTTGCCCTTATCCTTGGCGATCCCCTCCATGTCATTGACGTAGGCGCCAGCCTGGGTCAGCGCATGGTGCAGATCGTTTCCGATACTGATGAAGGTGAATCCCTTCTCCAGAAATTCTCCCACCCTTGACGTGCCAAACAGGAACAGTCCCAGGATGACGTTGTTCTTGCGCGCGTTATCAATCAGTTTCTGGGTTGCAGCCCCTAGTTCTGGTGAGGTGTACATGTCAGGGAACTTGTACTTCTCATACAACCCCATTGACATGCAGAGGTCATTCTGCCCGAGAAACAGAATGTCAACTCCAGGTACAGACGCAATCTCCACAATGTTTTCGATGCAGGACGCCGTTTCCACCTGCAAGGCCACGATGCCGTCACTGTTGTAGTTGCCGGCGTAGCCGAGCAGTCCGGCCTTGTTCATGCTTCGCTGCGGAAAGTAAACGGAGCGAGTACCCGCCGTCGGATACTTTGTGCAACTTACCGCCTGGCGCGCTTCGTCGGCGGTATTGATGTAAGGCACCAGCACGCCGTCCGCGCCCATGTCGAGGGCCTGTTGGATTCCCGGCCGGTCATCGTATCCACCCACACGGACCAGCGATTTGGCTCCGCCGCTCGCGATCCCTGCCAGCATGGCAGAAAGCGTTTCGTATCCCATGGGCCCGTGCTGGCTGTCGACCAGCAACCAATCGTAGCCGCTGTGGGCCAATTGTTCGGCGAGCGTCGGGCTATGGGCGTTTAGAAATAGGCCCATCTTGGGGCTGCCACTGCGCAACTGTTTCTTGAATTCGGCGCCACTGAGGGCGGTTTCAGCCATTGCATTCCTCCTGGAATCGGTGAAAAGGCTCTTCAGTGTATCGCACAGGCGGTTGTGGAGGGCAACTCGGGCTGAGGGGGTAAAGGATGTTTGTTTGTGGCCCCAACTCGAAAGAGGCCACGCCGGGGAAAGGCGTGGCCTCTGGCATGAACTATTTCTGGCTAATAGCTAGATTTTCCGGGGCCGCGCTAGGCGTGGCGGCGTCCGTCGCAGGCGCATCGATCGGTTCGATCTTGACCGTGGTCAAGATCCGCTTCAGCCGGTTGAATACCTGCTGGCGATCGATTTGCGGAATGTCAGCATCGGCAGCGCGGGTAGTTTGAATTCCAAGCGCGAATTCGTAGCAGGCGCCGTTCCGGAAGGCGTGAAAGTACTTGGCGTCGGCCTGATTATTCTGGTCTCCGGCTGACGATTCAATCTCGGAAAACTCCGACGATCCCAGCTTCACTTTGACCGGAGTTGCAGCTGCATTGCCGGTAGTCTCGGGAAAAGCAAACTGAGAACACTGCTCGGCTGTCATTTTGGGATTCACGCTGACATTGAAAAATCCCGATGCGAAATCGGTGTCAGGATACGAATCCTTCGGCAGCTCGATGGCTGCCAAGGTTCCGCCTCCGGGCTCGACAAAGTTCATCTGTACCGGCCCTAGACCGGTCCATTCCAGACTTGCCTCATCGTCCTTCTTCAAGCTGTAATTCTTCGAATAGACCAGGGAAAGCCCGTAGGCTGGATTCTTGTACATCGACGCGGTGCTCTGGCGCGGGTGCTTCTTCACCGGCTTCACTGAAGCCACGGGCGCCGGTGCCGATGGTGCAGGTTGAGGCGCAATCGCCGCTGGTTGTGCTGGCTGCGAGACTGCAACCGCCTTGGTGTTTTTTGAGCAGGCGGAAGTCTCAAGCAAGATCACTCCCGCCAAGGCGGTGGCCATAAGCGTCCCCACCAACGCCACCGTGGGCTTTCTGTAGTTGGAAGTTGAAGTTGTGGGATTGCTGTTGCGAGGCGTCTTGCCCGTCGAACCGCCCAGGTTGAGTTGCGTTAACTGTGCCATATCTTCCTCCTGTTCTGGTTTTCCCAGTCACCATGAACAGAAGCAAGGCAAAAGCCATGACAGCCCCATTGATTTTGCGGGCTTTAGTGAACGAGAGGGAGAGAGGAATGTGGGAGGCGTGACACCCTGTGGATGACGGCACACGATCCGGCCGCCGCTAGCGAAGCGCGCTGGACTTGGAGTTCTCGTTCATGTTCTCTTTGTCCGAAGCGAATGTCTGCTGCAGCAATTTCCAATCATTCTCTACGTCCGTCTGTGATGCCCGCGAGGGACTGCCCGGGCGAAGCAGGTCCTCCAGACGCGTGATCAGCAATTGCTGAACAAACTGTGGCGGCGTCTGTTCGTCCAGAAGATTTTCCCGGCAGAGCCCGATTTCGAAGGTGCTCTCGGCTTCCTGTAAACGCAACACCGGCTTGCCTTGTTGGTCGACACTGGGTTCGGCGTCTGCACGCACCTTCCGCCACTTGATATCGTGGGCCTGCAATTCCTCGGAAGCGAGTGCGCGTTTGGCCTGCTCGAGCAACGCCTTGTAAGTACGCCTCTCATCGGCTGCTAGCGGTGGTTCCAGCGTGCGCCTCGGGTCAAAAACCATGGCGTCTTTCTCCGGACGGAAGCGCCAGCCTGCCCAGTAGCCCACGCCCACGCTGCCCGCCATCACCGGATGCAGCAGCATCAACGGCATCATGTACTTCTTTGCCAGCAGAACCGAGTCAACTACCCCGTGGATCGGACGGCTGCGCTTCATTCCCGGCACCTGCGGGATGATGAACGAAGAGAGCCGCATTTCGTCGCGGCGTTTGCTGGACCGTACCAGTGACTTCGCAACCTGCCGCGGCGTGGTCACACCAAGATCGTTGATGATGCTGCGATGCGCCGCCTTCGGATAGTAGAAGTTGATTACGTCTTTGACGAAATCGGCGCAGTTCCTTTTGATCAAGTTGTAAGCCGGCCGGTTCGGCGCAGAATTAAATCTCTGGATTAGTGCGTCATCCTGATCGGGCCGAGTCTCTATCTTATAGCCATAGAGCGTACGGTCGTAGGCCGAGCCAGCAAGTTCGTACCACGGCGCGCCTTTCGCGTCCCCCGCACCGTCTGGCAAATTCTCGCGCAATCCCGTCAGGTAGCGATCGCGCAAAAAACTCACCAGCCTAGGATCGGCGAAAAGGGGAACATCCTCGGAATTCTCGACAGCATACAAATACGGAATCAACGGGACGGCCATCCAATCGTAACCAGCCATGGCGTGATAGCGGCTAAGTACGACTCCCCACTCGCCAGGTCCGCAGCGCCGCAGCTTGAATGGCGACTCCGCACAAATTCGTGATAGATAAACCGCCGCGTGCCCGGTCCCGGCGAGAGCACCGTCGTAGCTATAGGGTTCTTCAAGCAGCAGTGTGACTTGGGCGTGAAGAGGCCTAAGCCCACAAAGGCACCAGAACGCGAGCAGGCAAAGGAAGGTTCGAAACCAGGACATACTTCATTTAGTTAGATGAGAAATTCCCGGTCTGCGCAAGTAAATCGGGCAGCCACTAAAGGTCGAAAAATGAATTGGTTGAATGGATGCGGGACTTTCGTAATCGCTGAACGCGCCCCCGCCCAACCCTGGACGCGCTCACCGGAAAGCATTACGATGGGCGCGATTCCCATGCGTCGAACAACCCTGCTTGTGCTCCTCACCCTGGCACTTCTTCCGCTCTGGCTGTTAAGTCAGGACAAGAAAGCTACCGTGATCTCGGTCGATGCCGCGCGTCCCGGAGCTACGATTTCCCCCTCGATGTTCGGCATCTTCTTCGAAGACATCAACTTCGCAGCCGACGGCGGTCTTTACCCCGAGCTGGTAAAAAACCGGTCGTTCGAATTTCAGCAACCGCTAAGCGGCTGGCACGAGGTTCTCGGCTACAGTGAAAAAGGCACTCGACCGTCCCGAAAGGCGAACTTGCGGTTCACACCGAGGACCCGCTCAATCAGACCAATCCTCACTATCTTAAGGTCCGCGTGTACGATCCCGGCTATGCGTTCTGGAACACTGGCTTTCGCGGTATCGGTGTCGAAAGCGGAGCGGAATACCGCTTCTCTGCCTATGTTCGCAGCTCCGGCCCGAAGTCTATCCACGCCAGGCTTACCGATGAGCAAGGACACGAAATCGGAAGCGGAAAGCTCGAGGGATTTGACCAACATTGGAAACAATACAAGACCGTCATCCGCACCAATGTCACCATGCATCGCGCCCAGTTGAAGCTGTCCCTGGATGAAACAGGTTCCCTCGATCTCGACATGGTCTCATTGTTTCCAGTCGATACCTGGAAGCACCGGGAGAATGGGCTGCGCAAAGATCTGGTGCAGTTGCTGGCCGACATGCACCCTGGCTTTTTACGTTTTCCCGGTGGCTGCATTGTTGAAGGCCGGCAGTTGGCCGACTCGATACCGCTGGAAGACGACGGTTGGGGATGTCGCAGAACGGCAGACCATCATCAACCGGTGGAACGATGAATTCGATCAGCGGCCGGCCCCGGACTACTTCCAGTCGTTCGGCCTCGGCTTCTATGAATACTTCCAGCTTGCCGAAGACATCGGCGCCGAGCCGCTGCCGATCGTGAACTGCGGAATGGCCTGCCAGTTCAATTCCAGTGAGACGGCGGCGCTTAACCAGCTCGACGAATATGTGCGCGATGCGCTTGACCTGATCGAATTTGCCAACGGTCCGGTCACTTCGCCGTGGGGCAAGCTGCGCGCCCAGATGGGCCATCCCGAGCCATTTCACCTTAAAATGATCGGGCGTCGGAAATGAGCAGTGGGGCGATCGTTACGTCGATCGCTACAAGGTATTCGCCGCTGCATTAAAGGCAAAGTATCCGGAGATAAAGCTCGTGGTCAGCGCCGGGCCTTTGCCCGAATGGCGAGCCTTTCGAAAGCATGTGGTCGACCTGGCGTTCGCTCAAAGCAGACATTGTGGACGAACACTACTACATGGCCCCCGAATGGTTTCTCGCCAATAGCGGACGCTATGACCACTATGACCGCCAGGGACCGAAAGTTTTTGCCGGTGAGTATGCTGCCCAGACCGCGGGAGTGACGCGCCCTGACAACCACAACAATTGGAAGTCGGCCATCACGGAAGCAGCGTTCATGACTGGTTTAGAACGCAATGGCGATGTCGTGCAGATGGCGTCATATGCCCCACTCATGGCACACGTCGATGCATGGCAGTGGAAGCCGGACGCAATCTGGTTCGACAATCTCCGCTCATACGGCACTCCGGACTACTACGTTCAGAGAGTGTTCGCCAGCAATCTTGGGACGCGAATCATACCGGTTACACCTCAGGCGGATTCGGGCATCTACACCAGCGCATCGCTCGATGAAAAGGGCCATGAACTGATGGTGAAGGTCGTCAACTACGCACCCACAGCGAAACAAGCGGAGATCAAATTAAATGGAATTCGGCCCTCTGGGCCTGCCAAGGTCACAATTTTGGCGGGAACCGACCTCGACGCGGAAAACAGTTTCGACCATCCGACGGCAGTCGTGCCGCTAGCATCCACGGTCGCGCTGAACTCTGACACCATGTCGGTCCAGTTGCGTCCCTATTCCCTTACGGTGTATCGGGTTCCGGTTCAAGCGAAATAGTTCCGTCAGCCCCAGGGCCTGGACCTAGCCACCGAGATGCCTCGGATCTCGTCTTTGGATTCATGCGAGACCGCGCAATAAAAGTGATACAAGTCCCCCTTGTGCTGAATCACCGACGGCTTGTGCGCATACGCCGAATCGATCGAGCCCTTCGGCCCCACATCGATCAACACGCGGTCGCACTTGGTGGTATGGAACAGATCCGGACCGGTCGCAACCAGATCCCGAGCCACGCCGCGTGCGTCCAAGCCAAAGTAGTAGAACACCCACTGGTTTCTGTCTTGCAGAACACACGGATCGCTGGCGAATTTTTCGTCCGGACTTCCCGGCCCTCCATTGGGAATAATCGGGCTGTTGGCGTAGCGCGTCCACGTCTTCAGATCTTTGGACATGGCCACACCGGTCTGTTCATGCCATGGCCCCTCGGTCTGGTTCTTGGCGTTGTAGAAAATGTAGTAGGTTCCCTGATGTTCAAGCAGGCAAGGCTTGTACAATCCCCCATGCTCCCACTCCGCGCCATCCTGCGGCCGCAGGCAGGGGGGATCGGCAACCCAGTTGCGCAGGTCTTTGCTGCGGCATAGACCGATCACAGCGGCGCCTCGTTCGTATCCCTGATTTGGATATGCATGATAGACACCCAGATAGGATCCATTCACCTTCTTCAACTCACCCGGCGAGTAGAGCCCGTTCTCGCGCAAGATCCAATTCATGGCCACGTTGTAGCGCAGCACTTCAGAAGACGGATCACGCTTGAGAATCGGCCCTTCATTTTTCCAGGTGACGAGGTCCGATGACGACGCCAGGCCGGTCTGGTAGCCGGTGCCGTCGAAAGCGACGAATGTCATGTAAAAGCTGCCCTCATGTTTGAAAACGAAGGGACAGTCCACGCTCACCTGGTCAAAGGCGCCGTCTTTCCCGGAAGCATTGAGCACATATTTTCCAAGCTTGTAGGGGGTGCCGATCCGGTCGACCGAACAAGCGGGCAAGGCCCGGCCCGCCAGGGCGAAGAGAGAAGCCAGTACGAATTCACGCCGGTTAGTTGAGGTCATAGAGAGGCGCTGCAATTATTCGAACTGTTTGCGGAAGGCAGCAAATTGTTCCTGCAGGTCTGCAACGGCTTTGTGCAACTCCGCCACATCCTGCTCCAGGTGGGCCACCCGGTCATCGCTGCCTGCCTCCGTCACCACCGGAGCCGCATACTTGGCGTCATCTTCTTCGTTCGCTCCCGACAACAGGTGGCGATACCGCGCCTCCTTCGTTCCGGGTTGGCGAGCCAGCATCCCTACCAGCGGCGGCTCCCGCTGCATCAGGCGCTGCAGGGTCGACTGGACATCCTCCAGGGTTTCGAAGCGGTGCAAGCGCTCGCCGCGCCCGCGAAGCTCCCCCGGAGTCTGCGGCCCTCGCAACAACAGCACACAAAAGATCGCGGTCTCCCCGCGTGTGAAATTAAATACTTCCTGCTCGCGATGTTCGTATTTCGTAACTCGGCTGTCCGCGCCGCTGGCCGGACCCGCCAGCCGCTTTTCCTGAAGCGAGGCCAAAGCCTGCCGCACCGCCTCTTCATTCAGGCTCATCACCGGATCGCGGTTATTCTTCTGGCTGCACGCGTTCACCAGCGCATTGAGCGAGAGCGGATAGTAATCCGGGGTAGTGATGTCCTTCTCGATCAACGCGCCGAGTACCCGCGCTTCCACATCATTAAGAACGATATTCAAGGGATCTCCAGCCTTGAATTCTACCGTGCCCGGCAGGGAACGCCCCCGGTAACCAATTTCTCGAATCTACGTCTACACTCAAGTGCGGGTCTACACCATATCTTCCATGTGCAGGGAGCGTGTTATGCGGCGTCTAGCGATTCTGGCGGTCACTATCTTTCTGAGTGCGATGTCTGTTGCCGGCCCCAACCCCAATCCGCCCGACGCCTCTACCGAAATGCCGAAGATGGAGCGCTTCAATCCTGACCAGGTAGACAAAGCACTTGACCCTTGCAATGACTTCTTCGAGTACGCCTGCAAAAAGTGGAACCAGGCCAATCCCATTCCGCCCGACCAGGCCGGATGGGGCACCTTCAACTCCTTGGCGATCTGGAACGTTGCTGCCGTCCACAACACGCTGGAAGCCTCAGCCGCCGCCCAAGCCCCAACTCCGGTGGAGAAGCAGGTTGGCAGCTACTACTCTTCCTGCATGGATGAAGATGCGATCAACAAAGCCGGTATTACGCCGCTCAAGCCTGCTCTTGATCGTATTGACGGACTTAAAAACAAGAATGATCTGCCGGCAGTCGTCGCGTCCCTGCACCAGATTATCCGGCCGGCGAACCTGAATTTCATCGATGCGGCTTATCCCGGAATACTTTTCGGCGTTTACTCTTCGCCTGACTATGACGACGCCCGCGTCATGCTGGCCACGCTCGATCAATCCGGTATGGGTTTGCCCGGCCGCGAGTTTTACCTGAACGACGACGACAAGTCCAAGCAGATTCGCGAAAAGTACGTGAAATACATCAGCAGCCTTCTGCAGCTAAGTGGAGAGCCGCAGAGCAAGGCGGAGGCTGATTCCCAAATCATCCTTTCGATGGAAACTTCGCTGGCAAAAGCCGCGATGGAGATCATTCCTCGTCGCGATCCCAAGAATGTAAACAACAAGATGTCGTTGAAGCAGGTGCAGGCGGTGACCCCGTCGTTCAACTGGAATCAATATTTCTCGGCGATGCACACCCAGGCCCAACCCAACTACCTGGTAACGGCGCCTGACTTCTTCCGCGGCGTCGAGAAACTGATCGCGTCCGAATCGCTCGACCACTGGAAAGCCTACCTGCGGTTTTCCATTCTTCGTATGGAAGCTTCATCGATGAGCCAGCCCTTCGTCGAAGCCAATTTCGATTTCTTCAGCCGCACTCTTTCAGGGGCACAGCAGATCCAGCCCCGCTGGCGCCGCTGCTCCATCTACGCCGACGCCGATCTCGGTGAAGCCGTGGGCCAGGCCTACGTCACGAAATATTTCCCGCCGGAAAGCAAAGAACGCATGCTGAAGATGGTGAAGGCTATTCGTGAAGCGCTTGATGAGGACATCGACTCGCTTACCTGGATGTCGCCAGCAACCAAAAAGCTCGCCCACGAAAAGCTCGACGCCCAGGTCGACAAGATCGGATACCCCGACCACTGGCGCAACTATTCCAGCCTAGACATCAAGCGCGATGACTTCCTCGGAAACGTGCAGCGGGCCTCTAAATTCGAAATCGAGCGCCGCCTGGCACAGGCCGGAAAGCCTGCGGACCGCGCGCTTTGGGGAATGACTCCGCCAACCGTGAATGCGTACGAAGATGCCCAGACCAACACGATCAACTTCCCGGCAGGAATTCTGCAGCCGCCATTCTTTGAACTCTCACAGATCGATGCGGTAAATTTCGGTGGAATCGGAATGGTGATCGGCCATGAAATCATTCATGGCTACGACGACCAGGGAAGGAAGTTCGACAAGGACGGCAACCTCAAGGACTGGTGGACCAAGGACGATGCGGCCAGCTACGACGAGCGCGGAAAATGCATCTCCGACGAATATACCCAGGAGGTGCCGGAAGCCGGTGTCAAGCAGAACGGCAAGCTGAGCCTGGGTGAAGACACCGCCGACAACGGAGGAATTCACATAGCGCTAGCCGGCCTCGAAAGCACGCTAAAGGCGAATGGTAAGACTCTGGAAAGCCCTGCCGGCAACGGCCTCACCCAGGAGCAGTCCTTCTTCCTCTCCTTCGCCAACATCTGGTGCGGAGCCAATCGCCCCGAAGCCGCCCGCACTGCGGTAATGACCCAGGGTCACTCGCTTAATCGCTATCGCGTGAACAACGTGATCGCCAACGTAAATGAGTTTGCCCATGCCTTCGGCTGCAAAGCCGGCCAGCCCATGGTCCACCAGAACGCCTGCCGCGTCTGGTAAACGGCCACGGTGCGAAATTCGGGCCTCACTCCAGCCATCTCGCGAAATGCGAGAATCTTACTTGATGGACACTCTCCGACATGTCCCCAATCCTGGCTTATGCGCCAACTGCCAATTCAAGAGGCAAATCCAATCGGATCGTGGCTCCGTCTTTTACTTTTGCGAACGCGCCAAAACCGATCCCAATTTTCCCAAATACCCCAGGCTCCCGGTTTTGCAATGCGCTGGCTATGACCCAAGCCCAGCTGCGTCAAACGAAAAATCCAAGCCCGGGTAACCGCCCGATAGTAACCACGTTTTCCACAGCAGGCGCCGTATAAGCCCATTCAGGGCCAATTCACATCCGACCCGCGAAAAATTCCTTTGATATACCCTATAAGCTAATTTGATTGGCTGGATACCCACGGGCGCGATACGCTATCCGGTCAAGTCGCAGTCGCCCCGAAGAAACAATTCACTACAACTTTAAGGAGATCCATGTCGACCGAACTACGCAACTTTTTGGCGCTATCGTATGAGGAGTTGGAAGAGCTGAATTTGAAGGCGAAAGAGCAGCGCAAGAACCGCGTTGCCCTCCACAAAATTCAGGATGAGCGGCTGCAATATCTGACCGACGAAAAGCGGATTAAAGCGGTGACAGTACTGTTCAGCGACCTCGAAGGCCGTCTGCACATGCTGGACTATGACAAGAAATTTCTGATCAAGAGTTGGGACAACCTTACCTTCGACGGATCCTCCATCCGTGGCTTTACCGCGCAACGTGAGAGCGATTTGCGCCTTGGCATCGACTGGAGCGCCTTCTACTGGGGTCCAGCCGACTTCTTCGGCTCCGGTAAGGTGCTGGTATTCGGCGAAGTTATCGACAAGGGCGGCGAAGCCTACAGTGGCGACATCCGTGGCGTTCTCAAGGGATACGCCGAAGGACTCCATAAGAAGGAAGGTTACACGCTTAACGCCGCCAACGAAATTGAAGGCTTTCTATTCAAAGGAGCAGATGCCGAACGGCACTACACCGAAACCGGCAAGTTCGAATACGTAAATACCGGTGGCTACTATCACTCCCTGCCCGGCGACCCGCTCCGCACCTTCATCGACACAACCGCCGAAGTGCAGCGCGCCATGGGTTTCCAGAACGAGAAAGACCACCCGGAAGTTGCGCCTTCGCAGTTTGAAATCAACTACGGTTACGGTGAAGTGGTCGCCGCTGCCGACCAGATCCAGCTTTACAAACTGATCTGCCGTGAAGTCGCCACTAAGATGGGGCTGTCGGCATGCTTCCTCCCCAAGCCGGTTGTCGGCGTCAACGGAAACGGCATGCACACCAACGTTTCCATCAGCAAAGGCGGCAAGAATCTCTTCTGGGATCCCAAGGGTGAAGAGAAGCTAAGCAAAGCCGGATGGTCGTTCGTGGACAAGATCCTCACCCACGGCAACGACATCTGCCTGCTATTAAACGCCAGCGTTAACGCCTATCGCCGTCTCGACCCGCATTTCGAAGCCCCCAACCAGATCAAGGCCTCGGCCGTCGATCGCGGATCGATGGTCCGCATTCCGATCGGCAACGACAAGAGCATGCGCGTAGAAGTTCGCTCGGTCGGACCGGACGCAAATCCTTACATGGTGCTCTACTCGATCTTCCGGACCGGAATTGACGGAGACACCGCGAAAATCAAAAACCTGCGCCAGGCCGAGCGCTATTTGCCAGACAACATCTACACTGCTCTGGACAACTTCCGCAAAGCCGATTGGACCACAGAACTTCTCGGTGCCGATGTGAAAGAACGCTACGCAGAACTGAAACAGGCATCCGCAGACCGTTGCGCTCGCCTGCTCGGTTCGGTAGTCAAAGCACCCGAAGTCCAGTTCCATCACGAGGTTTACAACCAGTTCCTTTGGAACCAGTTCTAGAAGCTCGCAATACCTCAAGGCTGCCCCGCTGGAGTCCGCTTCAGCGGGTTTTTCTTTGGTTTTTGCGCTTTTCATTCCGAGCATAATCACAGGAGCGCGTTTCCCACATCCGCAGCATGCAACTCTCCCCGGTCACTTCGCGCTGAAATGGAACCATTGACCGACCGCTCCCTTGCTATAATTCGACAGCGCGTAGGGGCGCTACCGGTCCGCGGAAAGGGATTTTCCCACCTTCTCGAATCTTGAAAGTAGCTAAACCTTCTTTCAGCCCGTTATGCGGACGATGGGCGCGATTTGAAAGGAGGTCGTATGCCGACCCATCCCGAAGTTGTCCGCCTCAATCTGGAGTACTACCGAAAACAAGCAAAAGCCTTGCTGAAAGCCGCGAAATTGGGCGACCCTGCCGCACGCAAGCGTCTTGTCACTCCCACACCCGCTCTGCATGACGCTCAATTCGTCATTGCCCGCGAGCAGGGATTCTCGAACTGGCCGCGATTCAAGGCTTTCATCATCGATTCCAATCTCGACTTTCAGCAACTGACGGATGCGTTTGTCGGTGCGGCAGTTTCCAATGGCAAGCGGGCGGAAGAAATGCTACAGGCGCATCCGGCGCTGGCGCGCGCTGGATTTTACGTGGCTCTCGTGCTTGGTTACGCCGCTGCGGTAGAACACGCGATCGAGCGCCATCCTGAACTGCTGAATGCCAAGACCGGACCGCAACATTGCGAACCGCTTCTCTACGTGTGCTTCTCCCGCTTCGCCAATCCCAAGTCGTCATACTCGGCGGGCCTCACCGAAACGGTGCGAGTTCTGTTGCGGCATGGTGCAAACCCGAATCCCTTCTACCTCTTCGAAAACCGCGCGGACATGCCGCTCTCCTGTCTCTACGGAGCCACTGGCCTGAACAACAATGTCGAGATGGGACGCGCACTGCTCGACGCCGGGGCCAATCCAAATGACAATGAGTCGCTTTACCATTCCCTCGAACATCCGGACCTGGCCTGCACCCGGCTGCTTCTGGAACGGGGCGCTACCGCCCTTGGAACCAACGCGTTGAAGCATGTTCTGGACCGGGAAGAAATTGAAGGTCTGAAGCTCCTGCTGGCGGCGGGAGCTGATCCTAACGAAACCAACGATCGCGGAGAGGCGGCGTTGCATTGGGCGGTGTGGCGTGGCAGGAGCGAAGAGATTGTTCGACTGCTGCTCGCGGGCGGGGCGAACCCAAATACAAAACGAAACGACGGCCGCACTGCCTACGCACTCGCCGCAATCAGCGGCCAAACCCAGATCGCCGAACTCTTGCGCAAACGTGGCGCAAACACCGAACTGCAGACGCTCGATCAATTCATTGCGTCGCGGATTGCATCTGCGAATCACGGGCCAGCTTCTGTAAGCATGCCGTCCGGGCAGGAACGGCTGCTTTCCGATCTCACGCAAGGACATCACACCCGATCAGTGACCGCGTTACTGGACGCGGGCACGCTGATTGATGCGCGCGGCGAAGCCGGAGGTACCGCCCTGCACTGGGCCTGCTGGAAGGGTTATGCCGATCTGGTAAAGCTTTTGATCGACCGCGGCGCCCCCCTCACCGTTCTCGATACGGAATTCCACGCCACACCCGCGGGATGGTTCCACCACGGTACCTCAAACAGTCCCGACGGAGGAGCCCACGCCGAAGTCGCTCGCCTACTGATTGCCGCCAATGCCCCCATGGAAGGATGTAACACCCCCACCGGCAATACGGAAGTAGACGCCATCCTTCGCGAACATAAGCTGATTGAGTAAGAAGCCAGGAGAAATCGGCCGAAGGTGGCCACTCCAGCCCGTCAGTCTGCGCCTGAAACGGCGCTGCCCAGGTGGGACGAAGTCACCTCCCTTCTGTACCAATCGACTTTGCGAGTCACGATCATGACAGCGGCCAGCACGACGAACAGAAGCAGAGAGCCCAGAACCAGGGCGTTGTCTTCGTTGATGAGCAGGCCGTAGACAGCGGCATAGAAGGTGGAAAGCATCGCGCCGAAAGCGAGACCTCGGCTTATGCTCCGCAGCACGTAGCAAAGATAAAAGGACAGCAGTCCGATACAGGCGAGGCTGGAAAGTACATAGGCTAAGCCGAAGGCCATATGCTCGGAGAAGCTGACCAACAGCAGGAAAAAGATAGCCAATCCAAAACCGACGAACAGATATTGCAGGGGGTGGATGCGCACTTCGGTGAGCATCTCGAAGAGAAAGAATCCGGCGAAACTCAGGGTCACGAACAGGATGCCATACTTGGTGGCGCGGTCACTCAATTTATAAGGGTCAATTGGCGTCAACAGACGGATGTCTATGCTGTCGATGGCGCTTTCGGCGGTGTGCATTTGAATTTGCGTGCTGGTCGCAAGCGAAGGAATGTCCCAGGTGGCGCGGAAGCCGTTCTTGTTGAGCTCGCGGGCGCGCGGCAGAAATCTTCCCGCGAACAGGGGCGAGGGCCAGGAGGACGCCATCTCCACATGGTTGAGGTCTCCAGCCGGGACTAGACTGAGTTGCTCGGTGCCGGCCAAATTGAGATCGACTGCAAACTCCACCCGTCCGCCCAGGTCGCGCATTCCCTGGAGAGGTATTCGTAAGTTTGGGCGCCAGGGAAGATTGCAGTCACATCCTTGCAGGATGGGAGTCGCTTTTCCATTAATGGCTGCCTCTGGTAAGCTCACCAGCCCGCGGACATCGGCGACGAACAAGGCCAGGAACGGCTCTTCCCATTCCACACTGGAATCGGGTTTTGACGCCGGAACGTCGAACGCGCCTTTGAGTTGCATAGCTGAGGTGTAAACCGTCACCTTGTAGAGCCCGTGCCGGCGTTCTTCTGGTGACACTTTTCCCTTAACATCCAAGGTGCGAGGAAACGCGGTCGCAGCCAAGGAGAGAACGTGTTCAACTTTCTTCTTTCCTCCTTTCCCGTCGTCTTCCGTGGTGATGCTGGTTTGTTTGTAAGGGCGAACCAGCACGGGACCGATCACGCTTTGTTGTCCGGCAGTGCTCTCCTCGATGCTCTTGACGGCTTCTCGGCGATAGCGTTCGCGATCCCCAACCACGGCATTCACCAGCATCAGGGCAATCAGGATTACACCGGCGATTAGGCTGACTACCATCATCTTGGGTATGGCATTGTCTTTCATTGGTCTCCTCCAAGGCCTCGCCATCAACTTTGCACTGCAAAGTGAGGAGGCAAATTTTTTAGGCTTCCGAGGCCGTCAGCTTCAGAAGCCCACTACGGGAAGTATCGGACTGTGTTACCTCGGCCGCGTCTTTCACGACCTGTTCCAGAGTCGCGAGATATTCGAGATAACGCCCACGTCCCGACGCCGTGATACGCGCGACCGTCTGCGGCCGATTGCGATCATGTCCTTTCACGATCTGCACAACTTTTTCTGCTTCGAGCACTCGCAGATGGCGGCTCAGATTCCCGTCGGTCAAGGAACAGAGTTGCTTGAGATCATTGAAGGGCAATCCTTTGGGATTGCTGATTAAAGAGGTAAGAACGCTGAGGCGCGCGCGCTCATGGATCACACGGTCGAGACCCTCATAGGCGAAGCGGCCACCGTTGGCGGGAGGCTTAGGCTTCATTGTCGGCTCCGTCACCGGATCCTGGGGTAGCGACCAGGAGAATTGCAGCTGTGATCCACTGGCCTACACCGAAGGCCAGCCCCATGAGCTGCGGGGCGAGGGCGCGGCTGCTGCCCAGTGAAATGCAGGTAAGTCCGGTCATCAGGTACCAGGCGCCGACGGCAACCACCGGCCGCGGCAAAAAGCGGCAAGAAGAAAAAACACCGATGCTGAAGATGATCTGCCACAACCCCGGTAGCATCCAGCACGAAGCCGGGACGTAGTGCACCAAGACGATGGTCAAGAGCGCGCCTGCCACGAGTGATGGCAGAAACTGCTCAACCGCGGTGCGCAACATCTCATTCGACAGGCCGGAATGCAGGCGGCGGGTGCGTGTATACATCTGCGCACCGGTCAAGGCGGCGGAGACAATGGCGGCGCCCATCCAGACGCAAAGGTAAGTGTCCAAATGGTGCTGTGGATCGCGCACCCAAAATGCTTGAGCGCCCGCAGCCACGAACGCAAAGATACCGGTGGTGGCCAGCGTGGCGGGGCCATATCCACGAAACTGGGTGCTGCGCGCCATTTCGCGCCGTATGGTGCTGATGTCACCCAGCGCTTTTTGGAGATCGTGCATAATTACTTTACAGTGCAAAGTAAAGGATGGCCTGGGCGTTGTCAAGACTGTTGTGGAAGGCAGGATCCCTTGACTCGCTAGCACGGCGATGGCTTCAGTCAGGATGAAAGGGTGGGGCCCATGACGAATGGGGTCGCCGTGTCGGCCAGCCTCCGTTCGCATAGAATGTACTGGAGAGGAACGTTCTATGGCATTGATGCGAACTTCCAACCCCGCGCTTGGCGACGACGCATTTCGCGCAACTGGAACCGGTTACGGCGAGCCCATGACGATTTCCGGTGCCGTGAACAAGACCGGAATCCTGCTGATCTGCGCAGTCGCTACCTCCATCTGGAGTTGGAACCGCTTCCTGGATTCTCCTCAGACCGCGCTTCCTCTGTTGGCGATTGGCGGCATCGGCGGCTTCATCGTTGCTCTGGTCACCATCTTCAAGAAGGAGTGGTCGCCCATGACCGCTCCCCTGTACGCCCTGCTCGAAGGCCTTGTCATGGGCAGCGTCTCGGCCATGTATGAGATGCGTTTGCACGGTATCGTCATTCAGGCAGTGGGCCTGACCTTCGGCGTGCTTTTCGCTCTCCTGCTGGCTTACCGGTCCGGGCTAATCCGTGCCACCGAAAACTTCAAACTGGGGATCGTCGCAGCCACCGGCGGCATTGCGCTTTTCTATCTGGTGCAGTTTGCCCTTGGTTTCTTCGGAATCCACTTTGCAGCCGTAAACGGCAGCGGCACAATCGGCATCGGCTTCAGTTTGTTCGTGGTGGTGATTGCGGCATTGAATCTGGTTTTGGATTTCGACTTCATCGAGCGTGGCGCCGAGGCCCGGGCTCCCAAATATATGGAGTGGTACGCCGCATTCGGCCTGATGGTGACTTTGATTTGGCTCTATCTGGAGATACTACGGCTTCTGAGTAAGACTCGGCGTCGGTAATCTGTCTACTCGGATGTAGGATCGACCACGAAAGCGGCCTGTATCAAAGCGCGGTAAACCGAAATTGTCCGAACGTATTGGCAGCGATCAAGGTTTCTGTATGAAGGATAGCTTGTCGAAATTGGCACACCTATGTTGAAAGCTCTGTTTCACTGGATACTGAATGCCCTGGCAATCTTGCTGGTCTCCCGTCTTGTGCCCGGCTTCGAGGTCAGCGGCTTCGGTTCAGCGCTGATAGCCGCCCTCGTCATTGGCCTCATCAATGCCACCATCGGATTCTTTCTCAAGGTTGTGACGTTCCCGCTGACCGTCCTCACCCTGGGAATATTCTGGTTGATCATCAACGCCATCATGCTGGAACTGGCGTCCGTGTTTGTTCCCGGCTTCAAAATTCTGAGCTTCGGCGCGGCATTTTGGGGAGCCATTGTCCTTAGTTTGATCAACATGGTGTTTCGTGCCCTCACCACAGATCGCAAATAGCGGCATTGTTGCGACGGTTTTATGTACTGATTCATGACAGTCATCACATTTTCTGTCAGCACACTACGTTCCGCACGGAACATTTCATTCATTCTGATTTTTCTCAAGGACGTAGCCGCATGAACGTGCCTCAGCCCAGATTGTCGCCCATTCCTGCAGGCTGGTTTCAGATGGGCTCCGAGGCAGGCCAGGACAATGAGCGTCCCGTGCACCGCGCATGGGTCGACGCCTTCCTGCTGGCCGCTTGTCAGGTTACCAACGCCGACTACGCCTTCTATATGGAGGCGACAGACGCGCCGTGCCCTCCAACCTGGGATGACCATAACCTCAACCATCCCCAGCAGCCAGTGGTATCGGTGTCATGGTTTGAGGCTCTGAAGTATTGCGAGTGGCTGACCGCTACCAGTTCCCGTCAGTTTCGTCTGCCCACCGAGGCGGAGTGGGAGCGTGCTGCTCGCGGCGGCGTGGAGGGTAAGCTCTTTGCTTGGGGAGACGACCTGCCGCAGTCGAGGCCCGACTACCAACGGCGCTGGAGGACAGGCCCTGAGCCTGTGGCCACGCAACCGCCGAACCCATACGGCCTGTACGACATTTCGGAGAACGTCCACGAGTGGTGCAGCGACTGGTTTCAAGCTGACTACTACACGGACTCTCCGGAGAGGAATCCGAAGGGGCCCGATACAGGCGAGCGCAAATCGTCGCGTGGAGGCTCGTGGCGGCACCACATCAAGATCACCCGCTGCGCTGCCCGGGCGAGTATCCCTCCTGCCTTCCAATATGCTGATTATGGATTTCGAGTCGCTTGCGATTTAATTTAGATTGCGCAACGCGGCGACAATCTGCGCCACATTATTTTCCTGAAATAATCGGATGCCTGCGATGCCCACTGCTCCGGCGTCGAGGCAGGAGAGTGCATTTGCCAGCGTCACCCCTCCCAATGCGAGGACAGGAATCGAACTCTTGCAAACGGATTCCAAGCGAGCCAGTCCGATCGGCGCTGTATCTCCTTTTTCAAAGACCGGGCCGAACACTGCGAAGTCGGCGCCTTCCGCCGCAGCGCGACTGACCTCGTCCTTGTCGTGACACGAGACCCCTATGACCGGGGACCCGCGGCCGCGCCAGATCCCCCGCACCTCGCGCGGCGAGATTTCACCTGCGGGCAAGTGAACTCCTTGCGCTCCCGCTGCCATCGCTACGTCTGCGCGAGTGTTGATCAGAATTTGCGTTTTTAGATTATTAGCTAGTAGGACCTGGTTCTCAGTTCTCAGGGCTAGTTCTTCCAGGGCACGGGCAGACAGATCTTTCTCGCGGAGTTGAATGTAGTCGACACCGGCGGCGATTGCTTCAGAGATTTTGGAGAGTATATCTCCAGCGAACTGGCGGCGATCGGTGATGTAGTACAGGATCACTAGGGATTGGTCTTAGCGATCTCGGGCACGACTTCGCCGCGCTTGGGCTGAGGCGTCAGGTGATGGCGGGTGAGTCCGTCTTTAAGCACTTCGAAACCTTCTTCGGGAGAGTCCACGAAGCGAATCAGGTCGATGTCTTTGGGAGAGATGACTCCGGAATCGATCATCAGCTGAAAGTTAATCAACCTCTTCCAATACTCGCTACCGTAGATCACGACCAGGATTTTTTTGGCCAGCTTTTCGGTCTGCGCCAGAGTCAATATCTCGAACAGCTCGTCGAACGTTCCAAAGCCGCCAGGGAAAATCACCAGGGCTTTGGCGAGATAGGCAAACCAGAACTTCCGCATGAAGAAGTAATGGAATTCAAAATTCAGCGACGGCGAAATGTAGGGATTGGGCGACTGCTCAAAAGGCAAATTGATGTTCAATCCGATGGATTTCCCGCCCGCATCCAGCGCTCCCAGGTTGGCCGCTTCCATAATGCCGGGGCCGCCGCCTGTGGTGACCACGAAGCGGTGCCGCTTAGCCGGGATATTTAACGACCATTCGGTGAGCAAGAAAGCGAGGCGGCGCGCGTCTTCGTAATAACGGGCCATGTCGACTGCAGCCAGCGCCCGGTTGCGTAATTCTTCCTGTGCCTCGTGCAGGTTTCGGAGGTTCTCCTGGGCACCGGTCAGGCTGTGAAATCGGGCCGAGCCAAAAAAGACGACCGTGTCCTGGATCTGCTCGCGACGGAACCGGGCCAGCGGTTCCATGTACTCAGAAAGCACCCGGATAATGCGCCCATCGGGGCTGTTGAGAAATGGCTCATTCTGATAGGCAAGTGGGGCGGAAGGAGGCTTCTTGTCGCTCATGAATTCGGAGTCTCGCTTAATCAGCGTGCGGCGGCCGGTGCTCGTTGTAGTGTACGGCTTCCCAGAAGCCGACCCAGATGTCGAGAATTCCCAATCCGCTGCACAGGCCGCGGAAAAATCCGCTGGCGACTGCGGGCCGCAGGTCGGGGAAACGTTGGAGAAGATAGTTGTCGGTCCATTCCGGCCGCCAGGGCAACAGGATCAGCAGGACACCGGTAGTTGCGCAGACAAAGACGAAGGTGAGAACCGAGATGCGGTGCAGCCACAGGTCAGCGCCGTGGCGAAGCTGCGGTTGGTTGTTTACCGATCGCTTGGTTTCGAATGGCGCCGAAGAAGTCGCCGGCAAGGATGTCTGCGGGTCGGTACTCACGCGGCGCACGTCCCCGCAGTCAAGAGAAGAGCCATTCGGACATTCTACGACTTGAGGGCCTTTATGCGCTCGGCTACGTCGCGATAGTCGATGTTGCTGCCGTAGACTTCCATGAAATGTTTGAGTGCCAGCGGCTTGTTTTGTCCGGCTTCGTATGCCGATCCCAGTTCGTAGTGTAGAGCGGTGCAGGTATCACCGTCGATGCCAGGAAGCGCGAGAGCCTTTTCGTACCAGCGAATCGCCGCCTCAGGGATGCCCTTATCAAGGAAGCACTGCGCGAGCCAAGTATAAGCCTGCATGAGATGAGGGAACGGATTCCCACGTTCAACAGCCTGGCAAACCTTTTGCAATTCGCTGATCGCTTCATCGAGCAGACCCATTTCGCGGAACGCCACGCCCAGGTTGTAGTGAGTCTCCGGATCTTCCGTGGCAACGTTGGTATCGGTTTCTAGATCCTGTTTTAGCTCCGAGAACATGTCGGAGATATCGACGCCCGGTCCGGCGGGGGCCGCAAGCGGCTTAGAAGGAACCAGAGGCCGCGGTTGTGCTGAAAACGAACTCGGAACAGGAAGTGGATCCATCGCCGGCGCCGGAGCTGCAGCCGAGCCCGCTGTGCGGATAGGCGCAGGTTGTGGCTTAATGTCGAGCTGGGGAGAGCCCGCATCTCCCAGGAAGGAATCCGAAAGCGAGCTTTCGAGGTCTGCCACCAGGTCGTCGAGCCCGCCCGTAGAAGCTGTTGGTTGCGCGGGCGCATGGGCAGTCAGTTCAGCACGTTGCGAACCCATGCCCGAGACATAGTCGTTCAAGCTCGATGGCGGGATTTGCGTCTGCGGGAACGGAACAGGTGAATCGAGGTCTGAAATTACTTCGATCTCGTCGAGAGAAATACTTTCTTTGGCGGCGGGCTTGGATTTCGGCGAAGCGGCTTCGATCTGACGGCGCAGATCTGAAAGGATTGCAGGATCAGCCTTCAGCTTTTCAAGCTTGCGCAATCCATCCTGAGCCTGGTCGATCATCGACTGCGAGAGGTAGAAGCGAACCTCTTCAACAGTTTCCGAGATGGTCTCGGCATCGATCTCCGCCACCGGCTTGGGGACCAGTCCTGCGGTTCTTGCTTTGGGTACCGGCGCGGTATCGGTGATCTCGACATCCCATTCTTCCGAAAGGTCGATTTCAGCGGTCGATTTTTTCGCAGCGGGCGCTTCGGTCTTGAGCGGTGCAGGCTCTTCCGCTGGCTTTTGCGGTGCCAGGGCCGGTGCATGCCAGAACAGGCCCGCCGGCTTAGCCGGTGCTGCAGGTTCCTCGAGTGCGAATGAACTCGAGCGGCTCACACCCGACTCCAAAGACTGTTCAAGAGCGGGAGACAATGCCGGGGTGAAAGGTGCTTCGCCGAAGCCTTCTACTTTGGTTTCAGACGAGCGGTTCTCATACTTGGCCGCGAGTTCGCCATAACGGCTTGCTTCCTCGGGATATCCGGCATCGTGATAAATGCCTTCCAGGGTGCGGGCGCAAACGGCCGCTTCTGCAAATCGTCCAGCGCGGGTGTGCAATGATGCTAAGCGCTGATTGATGCGCTGATCTTTCGGAGCCTTGGGTAAAGCTGCGAGCATGGGCTCGAGAGCCTTCTCCGGCATGTTGTAGGAGATGAACAGCTCGGCGTCGGTAATTGCAGACCGGACCGCCAATGCAACATCGTCGGGATAGCGCTGCTCGAGGAATGGAGCACTGGCCTCAATTTCTTCGACCAAAGCCGTTCCCTCTTCGGGAGTAATGAGGCGCGAAGCTTCGCTGCCGCCCAGCCGGGCGACAACCTGCTGATAGTTGCGGGCGTGAATCTGGTTCTGCGGTTCCAGCTGCGTGAGCTTCAGATAGTATTCGCGGGCTTTCTCAAGCTGCCCGGACTGAACGTAGCCATGCGCCAGTAATTCGTACACCTCGGTGTGATGGGTGTTTTCCCCTGCTTTCTTCAAAAGCCCAAGCAGAGTTTCCAGGGCCGCGGTGTTATCGCGAACATGGCCAATCATGCCGTGCAGCGTCTCCAGAATTCTGGCAGAGTCCGCGCCTAGCAACCGATCGGAATACTGCGAATAGACATTGAGCGCATCTTCGAAGCGATTGGCTTGGATCAAAGCATCGGCGTAGGCGGTGATCGCGGTGGAATCGTTGTGGACCGTGATCAACTTCGCCGCGAGGTTAGCCGCTTCTGGCAGACGTCCGGTCTTGATGTAAGCCTGGAACAGAATATTGAGCCCGTCCGGCTGGTTGTCGATGTCGGCAACTTGCTCCAGGGTTTGGATCGCGGCTGATAGATCTCCGGAGTCGTAGGCAAGACGGCCGCGTAGCAGCAATGCTGTACTGTTGGAAGGATCGAGCGCCAGCATACGCTGCACGATTTCGCCGGCCGCTCCCAACGAACCACGCGCCCGCAAACTTTCCGCGGCGTTGGCGAATATGTCCCAGGCTTCCTTCTTTTTGTTCAGGCGAATGTAAACTTCCGCCAGCCGGGTACGCATGGCGACGTTCTCGGGATCCATTTCCAGGGTTTTCTGGAAAATGCGGACCGCCTGTTCAAGTTCTCCGGCGCGAAGAAATTCCTCCGCAACCTGCAGGTACTGGGCCCGGGCATCGTTGAACAAGCCCTGTTGGGTGAAGAGCTCAGCCAACCGCAATACGCAATCGACCGAAGGCTTGAGCTTGCTGAGCTTCTTGTACATCGCGATCGCCTTCACCGTGAAACCCTGGGCGGCGTAGGCGTCGCCAACATTCTTGAAGCATTGGAGGGCTTTATCGGTCTGGCCCAGACGAGAGTAGAGATCGCCGACGGTGTTCATCACCGTAAGGTCCTTGGGGTCAGCCTTCAGGACTTTCTCGTACTCATTGATGGCGTTCTGCAGCTTGCCCTGCTGGACATTCTTCTCCGCAGTGCCGAGAGCCTTCTGTTTGTTGAATCCGAAACCAAACGCCATATAGGGACCGACTCCGAGCTTCGTTTTCTCAGTTTTTACGAAGAGCATTGCCCTCTTGCGAGGGAACCTAAGACCGTAAGTAGGGCAGGTACTGGGCTATGCCCGACAGTGGTCTTATGGACAAGGCCCATTGTAAGGCGGAGTCACCAGAATCGTATGGTTACCAAGGGTTACCGGAAGTGAGTGTACGAACGAGTTACTTTCAAAACTCTGGTTTGCAGTGAGAAACAAGGATTACTGAATGATTGTGGCTATGCGCGGGCTGCCAGTAAGAAGAAAAGCAAAAATAGAAGCACGGGCTTAGGCAGCCGCCGCATGATTTTCCACACCATGAAGCTCATTGCGTGATCCTCCGCTCGGGGATTGCGAACGAATCAACGCGCGTTGGCAAACGCACGTAAGGGCCCGGGACTGCCAGGGCCGCTCTCAACGGCATGATTTTACGAAAAAATGGATAAAAGGCAAGTAGCCAGAGTGTATTGCGGAGATGCATACCGGAGGGCGGATTTCGCGACTGGAACCTGCTTGAGCGGGGAACCCTAGATTCCATGCCGATAAACCTGGCGGCGGAATGACAACGATTCAGGGTGCATCACACAGGGAAAGTGCTGACCCCATGGACAGATTGGCTCAGAGCGAAGGTTGGGCGGGAGCCGAGGCATTCCTGCCTTGCGACTTCTGTCGCCCCGGTGGGGCTGTGTCATCCGCCTGTTACTCTCAGGGCTTGCGGCCTGGGCTGCATTCTTTGCGCCGCTTCGCGGCTGTCGGCTTTTCTAACGCTTTAGATTCTTAACAACGGCCAATGACTAAGAGCCATCAGTCACCGGCCAAAAGCCAGCCAGCAACGACCTAGTAACAACGACGTTTTTCTAGACCGTGCAGCTCAACGCCAGACGTCCTTCTTCCGGCTGCGGCGCTGCCTTGGTGAGGCCGGGATCCACTTGCTGCCAGGCTCCACGTACCTCCACAAAATGTCCGATCAATTTCTCCAGAGTGTGAGCATTCTCTTTTATCTGAGCTTCCAGCATCTTGGCGCGGGCATAGGAGTACAGTGCCGACAGGTTTCGTGCGGCCTCGCCTCCATTCTCGTGATCGAGAGACCCCTCGAGTTGCTGGACGATCAAAAAAGCATGCTTCATTTGCGCGCAACGGGTTTCTATGTCGTGTTGCTGGATGGCAACGATGGCTCGCTGTAAGTCCGCGACCAGACGGTCATACAGCATGGTTACCATCCCAACGGAGCTGGCGCCCTCTACTGCGGCCCGAAGATATCTGGATTCGTTCATAGGATCTTTCTATTTGCTTGAGGTATTGCCGAGTTCGGCGTTGATTTGTGCCTGCAACAGCGGTAGCTGCTGCAGCATGACGTTGATCTGGTTGTACTGCGTCAGCCATTGCTGTTGCTGGCCGGCGATGTAAACTTCGAAGTCATCGATCTGCGATTGCAGTGATTGTTCGGTGGTCTGCAAGCCCTTGATCTCGAGTGAAAATGCGCCCTGCGACGGACTGCTCAAAACCAGCAGGCGGGCGCTGACCGTCTGGCCGAACCCGGTGGTGGACTGAAAAAAGCTCTGGAAATCACTGAAGTGGTTGGTGACCGCGTCGTTCAGCTGCGTGGAATCGACGGTTAGAGTACCGTCGTCGTTCA
The DNA here is from genome assembly GCA_963824805.1 of uncultured Acidobacteriaceae bacterium. Taxonomy (GTDB): domain Bacteria; phylum Acidobacteriota; class Terriglobia; order Terriglobales; family Acidobacteriaceae; genus DATBAT01. Next base: position 49,992 of record CAWGQZ010000061.1, read on the forward strand.
TGTTGATGCCCAATGACCGAAGCGTGGTCAGGCTTCCCGCTCCGCTGACCGTCATGCCGGCGAAGCCCAGCAGTTCCTGCTGCACCATGCGTGCACCTGAGTCGCCGCTCAACGCGCCGCCCTGCTGTGTTCCTGTGTCGTAGGCCATTCCCTGGTTAAGCTCGAGGATGACTTTGTTGTAAGCGGTAACAAAATCTTTGGTAGCCGCGATCGCGTCGCTGGTGTTGGGAGTGATACCCACCGCAACCTGCGTGCCGACGGAAGCTCCCGTCAAAGTGAACGTGACCCCAGGGATCACGCCAGTGACGATATTGCTGGTGCTGCTGATGGGCACGCCGTCCACGGTCAACGTGGCGTTCGCGCCGGTAACTGCTTTGGTGAATCCCAGGCTGGCGGAGTCGGTTACGGTGAGATCGCTACTTGCTCCGGAAGTCTTGGATACCATCGCCAGCCGGGCCCCGTTCGCGTCGGTGACCACATAAGCGGAAACCCCGAGATCCAATCCATTGATCTTCGCGGCCAGAGTGGACAGGGTGTTATCGCTGCTGTCGATGGTCACCGTCGTCGGGGTCCCGCTACCTACCTGAATCGTGATGCTGCCGTTGGCCAGGGTGGTCGTGCTCGACGCCACCGGGTCGGTGTAATAGGAAGAAGTCTTGGCCAGGCTGTCCACTTCGACCACATGCGTGCCCGGCGCGGTTCCGGAGCTGGCCGTGGCGGTAACAATATTGGGATTGCTGCTGTTGGTGGTGACCGATCCGGTCGCACCGCTTTGATCTTTCAATGCATTGATCTTCGACCACATGTCGGTGAGGTCGGTATTGAGCTGATCGAGTGCGTCGACTTGCGCCTGGATGGCTTTCTGCTGGTCTTGCCAGTTCTGCTCGGGCTTGCGGGCGGCCGTTACCAGCTGCGTGACCACCGAGGTCACGTCAATTCCCTGGCCCGAAAACAATGTGGAGGTGTCGATATTCGAACTCATTGACTGGCCTTTACAGACTGCGAAGTGGAGGAGCTATCTAAACGGAGGTCCTGGTGGGGCCGCGGGGCCCCACCAAGAGCTGAGGGTTAAACAACTATTGCAACAGTCTCAGAACCGCCTGCTGCATCTGGTTGGACTGTTGAAGGGCAGCGATACCGGTCTGTTGCAGGACGCTGAACTTCGACATATCGGTGACGGTCTGTCCCATATCAGCCGAACGGATGCTGTTTTCGGCAGCCGACAGGTTCTGCACCTGGTTGCTGATAACGTTGGACGCGCTCTGTAACCGGTTCATGGTGGCGCCGAGGGTACCGCGGTCGGCGGCAACGTTGGCGATCGCGCTGCTGATATCGGTCAAAGCAGCCTGCGCGTTGGTGGCAGAGGTGAGGTCATCACCGCTGATGTCAACCGCCGTCAAGCCAGCGCTGAAGCCAATCGCGCTCTGCGCCAGAGTTCCGACAGTGATGGTGATGGAGCTGCTGCCGGCGCTGGTACCGTCAGAGAGGTACACGCTGGAAGCTGTGCCGCTGAACACCTGGTTGCCGTTGTAGGTGGTGTTGGTGCCGATGCGATCGATTTCCGACTTGATCGCCGTGAACTCGGCGTCAAGAGCGGCCTGCTGCTGAGTGCTCACCGTGCCGTTGGCGGCTTCGGTAGCAATTGTGACAGCGCGGTTCAGAAGCGTGGTGACCTGCGCCAAGCTGCCATCGGCAACCTGCAACATACCCAGACCGTCGGTGGCGTTACGTGCCGACTGCGTCAAAGCAGTCACGTTGGCATGCAATCCATCGGCGATAGCCAGGCCGGCTGCGTCGTCCGCACCGGAGTTGATTCGTGACCCAGAGGAAAGGGCCAGCAGGGTTTTCTGTAGCGACGATCCGTTTACGGACAACTGGTTCTGCGCCGCCAAGGACGAAATGTTATTGAGAATGCTAAGTGCCATTGTAGTGCTCCTTTTAGAATTCGATTCGACCTATGCCGGCGCCGCTTGGTCTTGCTGCTCCCTTACGTGTCGTCCCGGTGGCCTCGTGTGACGGACCCTTTATCGGTACCTGCCGCAAGCCAACTTAATTTCATGCAGTGACCCTCGTAATGGCCGGTAACCTTTTCGGGACGCGGGAAATCGTTGAAAATACGTGCGCAGACCTTTCAAAAGCAATGTGCGCATCAGGCCCCGTTTTGAACCGTAATTACCTTCAGGCCATAGAGGCCTAAAGTGCCGCGAATTCCTGAAGAATTCACAGCCCGGTACCGATGAGGGCAGGTCGGCTGGCGATACATGAGGTGCGGCGAAATACTGGGGGAAATAGTGATTCAACTGACCCGATTGAATGACCGGCCGTTAGTGGTCAATTCAGACTTGATAAAGCTGGTGGAGAACGCCCACGACACCGTGCTCACCTTAATTACAGGGGAAAAGATCGTAGTTCGTGAGCGAGTTGAGGAAGTAATCAACCGGGTAATCGAGTTCCGGCGCTCAGTCCTGGCGGGTATGCCGCTTTCGGGTGCGAACCCGGCGATTCTGGCTCCTAAAGAGGAGAAAGCGGAACCGGATACAGAGGCCCAGTCCGCCGGAGGCCCGTCCCGTGGATAAGAGCACGTTTGGGGGAATCCTGCTGGCGGTGGTGGGGATCGTCGCCGGCCTCATTCTGGAAGGCGGAAAGATCGGCCAGATCGTGCAGCCCACGGCCGCAATGATCGTCTTTGGTGGCACCCTGGGGGCGGTAATGGTGCAGTTTCCGTCCCAGGTCGTGATTCAGGCGTTTAAGCGGTTTGCCAATGTCTTCTTTGCCCGGACCCCAAACCCCTATGGTTTGGTGAAGGAACTGGTTGGCTACGCCAACGAGGCGCGGAAGAACGGGATCGTATCGCTCGACGCCAAGCTGGACAAGATAAAGGACCCGTTTCTTAAGAAATCTCTAATGTTGGCCGTCGATGGCACGGAGCCCCAGGAACTGCGGAAGATGATGGAACTGGAGCTCGACAATCGCGCGGAACATGAAGAGAAAATCCCGCAAGTATTTGAATCGGCAGGGGGATTCGCGCCGACTATAGGAATTATAGGAGCGGTCTTAGGCCTGATCCAGGTGATGCAGCATCTCGAGAACATAGATGAGGTGGGCAAAGGCATTGCGGTGGCCTTCGTGGCTACGATTTACGGGGTCGGGTCGGCCAATCTTCTATTCCTGCCTTCGGCAGGAAAGATGAAGATCCGGATCCGCGAAGAGCAGATCCTGCGGGAGATGGCAGTCGAGGGAGTGGTTTCCATCCTTGAGGGAATGAACCCGCGCATGCTGGAAACGCGGCTACTTGGTTTCCTGTCCGACCAAAGTCCTCGCGCCCAGAAGCAGGCGAGTCTGGCATGAGCCGTCGCAAGAAACATAAAGAGCACGTCAACCACGAACGCTGGCTGGTTTCCTACGCCGATTTCATCACCCTGCTTTTTGCCTTTTTTGTCGTGCTTTATGCCACAACTCACGTGGATAACAAGAAAGTGAAGCAGGTCTCGGCGGCAATTCAAGGCGGATTTCAGGAACTCGGTGCGTTTTCAGCGGCCAAAGCTGGAAGTGACAGTGGGAGTATTCCGAAAGTCGCTCGTCTGGTGAATGACATTTCAAAGGCGCCGGTACATGGTGAGCCCCGGCTTCCGCTTTCGCAGGTTAAGAAAGATCTGGAGAAGTCCCTTGGTGATGAAATTCGCAAACGCCAAGTGGATATTCACGTGGTGCCTGACGGGCTGGTGGTAAGTTTGCGCGAAGTTGGGTTCTTCAATACGGGCGACGCCCAGCTTTTGCCTGAGGCGGAGCCGGTGCTGACCCATATCGCTCAAGTCATGGCGGAAGGTGGATTTCAGATCCGGGTCGAAGGTCACACCGACGACATCCCGATTCACAACACACATTACGACTCCAACTGGGAGCTTTCGACGGCGCGGGCTACGGAAGTGGTCCTGATGATGGTGCGGAAGTGCGGATTTGCTCCTGACCATCTGTCCGTGGCTGGTTATGCGCAATACCATCCGGTTGAAACGAATGTTACGGACGAAGGCCGACGTAAGAACCGGCGTGTCGATCTGGTCATCGTTGCGCTTCCATCCGACGCCGATCCGGAGATTCACACCGCGCAAGCGCCCGGTCCACACATCGTTCCGGCCGTCAGTCATCCATCGTTAGGTAATTAGAAGGTTAACCATTCGTCTTCCTCTTTTTGTAAAAACAACGCAAGTTTGTTGCTGTTCGCAATTCGAACAGCTAGGCTAACGTTTTCGGGTTCGTCTGCCGAAAAACTTTTAAGTTCCATCGAAGTCATACTGCGAGGCGACGTGGTTCGGAGGGGACCATGGCACTCAATACGGCTTGCAGCACTTTTCTACATCAGGACGAATCCCTCGAATTATTACGTCAGACACGCTCGTCCCCTTTGAGGGTCGACGGGAAAAGGACATACGCTTGAACATCCTTGTGGTCGACGAAGATCGAGAAACCCGGGAATTAGTATCGCGAACTCTGGCAACGGAAAACGTTGCTTTTTCGCAGGCTTCAAACGCTGAAAGTGCGCTGGAACAGTTCCGTCAGACCCATCCCCGGATCATTCTCTGCGGCATGCAACTGCCCGATATGAGCGGGGTGGAATTGATGGATCGCATTCTGGCTTCTGATCCGGGTGCTTGTTTCGTGCTGATGTCGGCGGACTACTCTACCGAAGCGGCCATGAGCGCGGTGCGCCGCGGAGCTTGCGACTATCTGGCCAAGCCTCTGGATCCGGGTAAGCTGAGTGCCTGCATTCATAAATTGCTGGCCGAGGCTGAGACGCGGGAGAAAACCTTCCATCTGGAGCACGAACTTTTGGACGCCTACCAGTTCGAAGGGCTGATTGGCCGCAGTCCGCTGATGCTCGAAGTCTTCGGCAAAATTCGGCGCGTGGCGCCGCATTTTCGCACCGTGGTGGTGACGGGTCCGACGGGGACGGGCAAAGAGCTGGTGGCCAATGCACTGCATAAGCTAAGTCCAGCAGGTAGCGCGCCCTTTGCGGTGTGTAACTGCTCGGCGCTGGTCGAGACGCTGCTTGAGAGCGAATTGTTCGGCTACGTCAAAGGCGCATTCACCGGTGCAAACCAGGACAAGCAGGGAATTTTCGAATACGCCAACGGCGGCACCGTGTTTCTTGACGAGATCGGGGAGTTGCCGCTTCCCGCACAGGCCAAATTGTTGCGAGTTCTGCAGAACCACCAGGTCCAGCGGGTTGGATCTCCGGTTCCACATCGCGTCGATGTCCGAGTGGTCGCCGCCACGCATCGGGATTTGCGCAAGATGGTAGCGCAAGGACAATTCCGCGAAGACCTCTTTTATCGTCTCTCGGTGGTGGAGGTCTCGATCCCGCGGCTGGCGCAGCGCCGAGATGATTTGCCGCTGTTGCACCGCCACTTTCTGGAGAAGTATTCCGCGCTCTATCAGAAACAGGTTACCGGGATTACCCGCCGGGCTCAGTCACGGTTGGCGGCGCACACCTGGCCGGGTAATGTTCGGGAATTGGAAAATGTGATCAGCGCTGCCTGCATTATGGCCAACGGGCCGATTATCGATCTGCAGGATTTGCCGGAAATCTTCCGCACTCCCGACCAAGGAATTGCGTCTGACGATGAAGAGCTTATGCCTCTCGAGCAGTTGCAGCAGCGCCACTTGTTACGAGTGCTGAGCCGAGTGCAAGGCAACAAGGCGCGGGCGGCGGAGATTTTGGGAGTTGGGCGGAACACCATCTATCAGATGCTCAGCCGGATCCGGGCCACGACGCCACAGACTTTCGCGCAACATGCCGGTGGAAGCGGCATGGCACACTGACGCGAAGCACGCAGAGCAGGTGTCCACACCTCATGGGGCGGTTTTCTTTGCGGATTTGAGATTCTAGGTTGTTCAGGATGGGCAGGTATTTGGTGGCGGGTTTCATTGCCGGTTTCGCAGGCGTGGCGCCTGCGCCACATCTTGTTGCAAACAAATGCGGGTTGGCCGTTTCCATTGACAGTGCCTTCCGGCTCCTATAGCCTACTAAGATTAGAAAGCGTTTCACGGACTCCACCCATATGGCATCTTGCCGGAAAAACGGACGGGCGAAGCGCATGTGCTTCTGTTGTTGTATGCCTGCCGTTGCCGGCGTGTGGAGAAACCTGACCTAAAAGCTTTCGCAAAGCTTATTTCAAGGCCCACTCGCTAAACAGCAAGTGGGCCTTTTCATTTTTGGAGCACCAATGATCGCGACTGAACCAGCCACGCTGAAAAGTGAAGTTGACAAGCGCCACACCCCTGAGGTGATTGAAAACGAGATCCGTGCCTTTGAAGACAAAGTGCAGCAGGTGTTGCGCGGAGAGATGACCGATGACCAGTTCCGTCGCCATCGCCTGACTCATGGGACCTACGGCCAGCGCCAGCCGGGATTCCAGATGCAGCGCATTAAGATTCCCTCGGGTGTTCTGGACGCTCACCAGCTTCGTACGATCGGCAATATTTCCGACAAATACTCCAATGGCTTCGGTCACCTCACCACCCGCCAGAATGTTCAACTCCACTTCATCAAATTAGAGACAGTGCCGGCCATGTTCCGCGAACTGGCGGCGGCCGGGATGACTACCCGGGAAGCCTGCTTCAATACGGTAAGGACGATCACCTCTTGCCCGCTATCGGGAATTTGCGGAGGCGAGGCGTTCGACGTTACACCTTACGCATTGGGCCTGACCCGATTTTTGTTGCGGCATCCGGATTTCAGCGATCTGCCGCGTAAATTCAAAATTGCATTCTCGGGTTGCGAGGACGATGGTAACTGCGCCGTGGCCGGGATTCATGATGTGGGGCTCATTGCGCAGGTACGCGGATCGAACGGCACGTCGAGGCTTGGTTTCAAGGTGCTGGTTGGCGGCGGGCTGGGTGCGCTTCCCACCGAGGCGGCCTTGCTGACCGAGTTCCTTCCTGCTGAGGAACTGATCCCCACGGTTGAAGCGGTGTTGCGCGTTTTCAGCAAGAACGGAAATCGCAAGAACAAAATGAAAGCGCGGATGAAGTTTGTACTGCGCGAGCACGGCATCGCCAAGTTCAAGGAGATGGTGGCCGAGGAGCGAAAGCAGGTCACTACTCCCGCCGAAGTGCTTACGGTACCAACTCCTCAGGCACAGCCGCTGGTGAAGCTGCAGACAACGCCTCCGGTGGCGCCGCCAGCTTCGGTGGAATACGACGAGTGGACCAAGACCAACGTGATGCCGCAGCGGCAAAAGGGCTACGCCGCCGTCTGGGTGAAGCTGCCCGCCGGGACTATTACCAGCGATCAGTTCCGCGGGTTGGCAGATGTGCTCGAACGGAATCAGCTGCCTGGGGTGCGCATTGCAATCCTGCAGAATTTCCTGATTCCCTGGATTCCGATCGCACAGGTTGCGGCAATCTACGAACAGCTGCGGGCGCTCGATCTGGTTACACCGGGAGCCCGTACTATTTCCGACGTTACCGGATGCCCGGGAGCTACGACCTGCAACCTCGGGATCACCCGCTCTTTGACTCTGGCCGACGTGCTGGCAAAGGAACTTGCAGACCAGTCGGATCCGGAAATTCGAAAGCTGCGAATCAAGATCAGCGGCTGTCCCAATTCATGCGGACAGCACCACATCGCCGACATCGGTTTTTATGGCAATGCCCGCAAGATCGGCACGCAGCAGGCTCCGTTCTACCAAATGTTATTAGGCGGCGAAGTCAGCGAACGTGGAGTGAGGTTTGGTAAACAGATTATTCCTCTGGCGGCGAAGCAGGTGCCGAACGTGGTTCGGGAAGTCATCGGCTTCTACCGCAATGACCGTCATACGAATGAGACATTCCGGCAGTGGGTGGAGCGGACTCCTCCGCAGGAGATCACGGACCGGCTGAAACAGTACGCCGAGGTAGCCGAGCATGATCCTGATTCGTTCTTTGATTGGGGTGATCAGGAGACTTATTCGTTGAAGCTCGGGCGAGGGGAGTGCGCTAGCTAGGTTGCAGAGCCGGATCGGCGCCTGCCAAAAAGCCCAAGCACCCCTTGCGGGTCGATGCCGCTTTCTAGTATGGCGAGAAGCTATAGCCTATTGACACTCCGAAGCGCGTGGCATACGGAGAGCTGAACTCTACGTTGTTGTGGATCAGATACAGGTGGGCCTCGGGTCGCACGAACATGTGTCCCCAGATGTTGTACTTCAGGCCCGCCCCGAAGTGTCCCATAAAGTGATTGCTGCTGACATAGTTGGTACAGCCGCTGAAACCGCAACTGGTGAAGCCGTAGAAGTGCAGGCTTTCCGCTCCCAGTCCTCCCATTAACTCGGCGGTTGCTCCCTTGCCGATATGAGGCGCCCATACCGCATTGATGTCGGTAAAAAGTGGACGGTAGGGCTGATATCCGAAATACAAATTCTGTTTGGCGCGCCACGCGATCTCTCCGCCAACTCCAAAGTTATGCCTGATGAAAAAATTGGCGTTGAAGCTGGGATAAAGTCCGCCGCTCAGAGTGACTGGAGAATAGTCTCCGCTGGCGCTGGAGGCTGAAGGGGCGGTCAAGGTGCCGAATCCGAAGGCCGCTTCGACTTGCGCGTGGACCGGACGGTTAGAGAGGAAGAACAGGCATACTACGGCTGCAATCACGACTAACTTCTTCACATGTCCTCCGAAATCTCTGGGTTAGATGCAGCTGTTCTCAGGTTGGAGGCCCGATTCCTTGTTAGGGAAGGGTTCAGACAGTCGGAGGTTTACAACACTTTACATTTTTCGAGTTGGTTTGCCCGCTGGGAACCGGCCAGGCCGAAGCCGCTTCATAAATTCCGCTAAACATCTTCTTCATTTTTACGGAGGCGGACAAGTCTGCCCTACTTCGGAGATACGCGGTAGATGACTCCCGCGGCATCGTCACTGATGTAGACCGCGCCTTCCGGGCCGACAATCACGTCTACCGGGCGGCCCATCCATTCGCCTTTGTGAGTTTCTCCCGGCTTGATGAAGCCGGTAACGAAGTCCTCTTTGATCTGCGCTTCGCCTTGTTTGCCGATTTGAACGCGAATAACTTTATAGCCCGTCGGACGGCTCCGGTTCCACGAGCCGTGAAGCGCGACCAGCAGGTCGTTGTGATAGTCGGAGGGGAAGAGAGTTCCAGTGTAAAAGGCCAATCCCAAGGGAGCGGAATGGGCTTCGATTTGGACCTTCGGGGCGATGGTATTTTTGCAGCGCGAGTCGCCAGGCTTGGCCTGAGTGACATCAAGCACCTGATTGGCATAGCAGAGCGGCCATCCGAAATTGCCGCCGTTCTTCCCCAAGTCATTGATCTCATCCGCGGGCCGCGAATCGCCCAGCCAGTCACGGCCGTTATCAGTCGCCCAAATCGTCTGGGTGGCCGGGTTCAGAGCCAACCCTACCGAGTTGCGCACTCCGCTGGCGAAGACGCGCTCTCCGCTTCCGTCTTCGTTGTATTCCATGATGGTGGCGCGGTGAGAATCCTTTTCGGAACAGACATTGCAATCGGAGCCGATGGAAACATACATCTTGCCGTTGGCGAAAAGGAGAGTGCGGGTGAAGTGCATTCCGCTGCCGGGATAGTGTGCGATCACCTGGCCGTTGCTGGCCCGAAGTAGCGACTCGTTCCAGTCGAAGCGTTGCAAACTGGTTGGTTTCCGCAATGTAGAGCTTGCCATTTTGGAAGGCGATGCCGTGCGGGGCGTTTAAATCCTTCAACACAGTGACGCTTTGCTCAGCGGCGCCGGCGTGCTTGTAATCAGGGAGGGCGAGCACTTTGCCATCGTTGGTAGAGGTCACCAGCAGCACGCCGCCAGGACTGAACGCCATCATGCGCGCGTAAGGGGCCTTAGCAAAGACCGAGATCGAGAATCCGTCTGGAACCCGAAGCCGGCTCTGGTCGAGTGGTTGAGTGTGTTTACAGCCGAGGAACAGCAGCGGCAACAGGGCGACGATCCAGCGGCGCATGAAACTCCTTCAAGGTGAGGCGCAGCTTCGATTCGGCGACCACCGGGGGTGTTGCTTGTAAGTAAACCTCAGGCAAAACGCAGGTCGCGCAGGTAGTCGTAACTGGCTTTGATGCTGGCAAAGGGATCTTTCGATTGATCCTGCTCCACGAAATAGTGCTTGATACCGGCCTGCTGCGATTTGGCAAAGATTGGTTTCCAGTCGATGGTGCCACTGCCAACTTCGGCGAAATCCCCACTCTTGTCCATGTCCTTAACGTGGACCAGGGGGAAGCGGCCGGGGTGCTTGGCGAAATATTTCAGAGGATCGGCACCAGCCTTGGTAGTCCAGTAGAGGTCCATTTCCATCTTCACCAGGTTGGGATCGGCCTCCTCCAAAAGGATGTCGTAACCAAGTTTGCCGTTGAAATCTTTGAACTCGAAATTGTGATTGTGATAGGCCAGCTGCATTCCCGCCTTCTTGATGTCGGCGCCGGCTTTGTTCAGGGAGTGCGCCACCCGCTTCCATCCCTCCGCATCACCGCGTAATTCCTCGGGCATCCAGGGACAGACGATGTATTGGTGGCCTACCACTTTGGCGGCTTCGATTACCTCCGGCAGCTTGGTCGTGATGTGTTCGAAGTCGATGTGGGCGGAGGGAGCGGTCAGCCCATTCTTGTCGAGCAGGCCCTTCACTTCTTTGGGCGGATTATCGAAGTAACCGGCGAACTCGACTTCGCGGTAGCCGATTTTCGCGACCTTCTCTATGGTGCCGGCGAAGTCAGCCTTCATCTGGTCGCGCACGGTATAGAGCTGAACGCCGACTTTTTCGATCTTGCGCTCGGCTGCCCAGCTCAAACGTTTCGCCATAATTCCGGCAGCGGTCACGGTTCCCAAAAAGCTACGACGATCCATGTACATGCTCCTATGGGGAATGCTCAAACATGGTACTGCGTTTTGTAAGGATTTGTAATATCGGTTTCTGCGGCTCAGGGCGAGAGTCCCGGCTAGTACAATAAACGCTGGTCTTTCGCGTGTCGGCGGAGTACGAAAATTACATCCGTTTCGGTAACACGCTCATCTATTAGGGGTGTCGCACAGTGCAGTTGAGCAGTAACTACCTGCCAAGGATCAGTCAAGGGTTTATTCATGTGGATTGTTGCACTCGCGTTACGCAGACCATACACGTTTATCGTGATGGCACTGCTGATTTTGATTCTTAGCCCGGTAGTTATATTTCGTACCGCAACCGATATATTCCCTGACATTGATATTCCCGTCATCAGCGTTGTCTGGAACTATTCCGGGCTCTCGCCGAAAGACATGGCGGACCACATTACCTCGATGACCGAGCGTGGCTTGACCACGCTGGTTAACGACATCGACCACATTGATTCGCAGTCGCTGAACGGCGTCGCGGTGGTCAAGATTTTCTTCCGGCCTTCGGCCAACATCCAGACCGCGCTGGCGCAGGTTACAGCGATTTCGCAGACGATTATCCGGCAGCTTCCGACGGGGACGACGCCCCCGCTGGTTATTCAATATTCTGCCTCTAGTGTGCCTATTCTTCAGATAGGCCTGAGCAGCAAGACCCTGCCGGAACAGCAACTGAATGACGTGGCGCTGAATTTTTTGCGCACGCAATTGATCACGGTGCAGGGAGCGGCCATTCCGTACCCCTTTGGGGGAAAGTCACGGCTCGTATCGGTCGATATCGATACTCCCGCGCTGCAGGCAAAACATCTGTCTTCGGTGGATGTAGTGAACGCCATCAGCGCGCAGAATCTGATTCTGCCATCGGGCACTGCAAAGTTAGGCGACCTGGAATACCAGGTCGAGCTCAACTCCAGTCCGAACACCGTTGCCGAGATCAACGATCTCCCAATCAAGACTGTCAACGGCACCACGATTTACGTACGCGATGTCGCCCATGTGCGAGACGGATTTGCCCCACAGACCAACGTGGTACGCCAGGACGGAGTACGGGGCACGCTGTTGAGCGTGATGAAGAACGGAGGCGCCTCCACCATCGACATCGTCAAGAACATCCGCGACATGCTGCCGCGAGTGGCCCAGACCCTGCCGCAGGATTTGAATATCAACCTGTTGTTCGACCAGTCGTTGTTCGTGAGAGCCGCCATCAAAGGCGTGGTTCGGGAAGCGCTGACGGCCGCCTGTCTCACGGCCGCCATGATCCTTTTGTTCCTGGGGAACTGGCGCAGCACACTGATCATTGCGATTTCAATTCCACTCTCCATTCTCACGTCGGTCATTGTGCTGAGCGCGTTGGGACAAACCTTCAACATCATGACGCTGGGCGGTCTGGCCCTCGCTGTCGGCATATTGGTGGACGACGCCACGGTTGAGATCGAAAACATCGAGCGCAACTTAGGGATGAAGAAGGAGTTGAAGCAAGCTATCCTCGACGGCGCGCAGCAAATTGCGGTTCCGGCACTGGTTTCAACGCTGGCGATTTGCATCGTGTTTGTCCCGATGTTCTTCCTCACCGGCGTGGCGCGGTATCTCTTCGTCCCGTTGGCGGAGGCTGTGGTCTTTGCCATGTTGGCGTCGTATGTGCTCTCGAGGACCCTGGTTCCAACGCTGGTGATGTACCTGCTGCGCGGACACGAGGAGGATTCGCACAAGCCGCCATCGAACATCTTCGGCCGGACCCAGGCTAAGTTTGAGCGAGGATTTGAGCGTCTCCGCGACTCCTACCGGAACACGTTGGAAAGCGTGATGGATCACCGAAAGGTATTCGTGTCGGTGTTCTTGCTGTTCTGCCTGGTGTCGGGGGGGCTGGTTTTCTTTTTAGGCCGCGATTTCTTTCCCGCGGTGGATGCAGGGCAGTTCCGGTTGCATGTTCGCGGACGCGCCGGTCTAAGAATTGAAGAGACCGCCCGACTGGTCGATCAAGTGGAACAAGAGATCCGCCGAAATGTTCCGCAGAAAGAAGTCAACACCATGCTCGACAATATTGGACTACCTTACAGCGGTATCAATTTGTCGTATAGCAATGGTGGAACTATCGGGACCTCAGACGCGGAGATTCTCGTCTCACTAAAGGAAGATCATCATCCCACCGCTGAATACGTGCATACGCTGCGGCAGAAACTGCCACGGGAGTTTCCGGGTGTTGAATTCTTCTTCCAGCCGGCTGACATCGTCAGCCAGATCCTGAATTTCGGTTTGCCTTCACCGATTGACATCCAACTGGTCGGCCCTAACTATCCGCAGAATTACCTGATCGCGCAGCAGATTGCGAACCGGTTGCGACATGTGCCGGGAGCGGTTGACGTACATGTGCAGCAGTTAATGAACGATCCGACGCTGTTTCTCGACGTCAACCGGGTGCGCGCGCAACAGGTTGGACTGACTCAGCGCGACATCGCTCAGAATGTGCTGGTGACGCTGAGTTCCAGCTTTCAGACGGCCCCCACTTTCTGGGTAAATCCAGCTACCGGCGTCAGCTACAACGTTGCCGTGCAAGCGCCGCAGTATCGTATCGACTCGTTGCAGGCGCTGATGAACACCCCGGTAAGCAGCGCCGGGGTTACTGCTCCGCAATTGCTGGGGAATCTGGCGACGATAAAGCCGATGAATACCCCTGCGGTGGTAAGCCATTACAATGTGATGCCGTCGGTGGATGTTTACGGCAGCGTGGATGGCCGCGACCTGGGTGGCGTAGCGGACGACACCAATAGGATTCTCAATTCATTCAAGGGACACCTTCCTCGGGGCACTCAAATTTCCTTGAGCGGACAGGTGAACACCATGCAGTCCTCGTTTCACCGGACTGCTGGTCGGACTGGTCATGTCGATTGTGCTGGTTTACCTGCTAATTGTGGTGAACTTCCAGTCGTGGCTTGATCCCTTCATCATCATTACTGCGTTGCCGGGGGCCCTAGCCGGAATTCTATGGATGCTTTTCATGACGCACACTACGATCAGCGTCCCGGCTTTGACCGGCGCGGTCATGTGCATGGGCGTGGCTACAGCAAACAGTATTCTGATGATTTCATTTGCCCGCGAACGCATGGACGAAGGTCTGGATCCGGTAAAAGCGGCGCTGGAGGCGGGATACACACGTATGCGTCCGGTCATCATGACAGCGCTAGCCATGATCATCGGCATGCTGCCTATGGCGTTCGGCTTCGGCGAAGGCGGAGAGCAGAATGCTCCTCTGGGTCGCGCCGTAATTGGCGGATTATTATTCGCGACGGTTGCAACCCTGCTGTTCGTGCCGGTTGTGTTTAGTATCTTCCACGGACGCAGACAGCGGCGCGCCGCGGCACGCGAAAGCGCACGAACCTAGCAATATTGGGATAATAACTATGGAACCGACCGTGATGGAAAGGCCTCAATTCAAGAGTAGCGACGAACAGCCGCGGAAGAAGCGCGGTGGATATCTGGCGGCAATTGTCTTTGCCATTGTCCTCGCCATCGCCGCGGTTATCGGCATTATGTCCCGCCTGAGCGATCGCCGCGTTCTTGCGAAGGAGACCGAACAACTAGCAGTGCCCAGCGTGATTGTGGTCCATCCCAAGACCCAACCGACTGACCAAAATATGGTGCTGCCCTCTACGTTAGAGGCCTTTACTGAATCGCCGATCTACGCCCGAACCAATGGCTATCTCGCCAAGTGGTACAAGGACATCGGTAGCCGGGTGCGGAAAGGTGAATTGCTCGCCGACATCGAGACCCCGGAAATCGATCAGGAGTTGATGCAAGCCAAAGCGGCCCGCGATCAGGCGGAGGCACAACTGAACCTGGCGAAGTCCTCCGCCCAACGCTGGGAGACCTTGCGCAAGATGGACGCCGTGGCCCAGCAGGAAACTGACGAGCGGGCCAGTGGATATCTGCAGCAGCAAGCGAACCTGGCCTCATCGACCGCCAACCTTCGCCGGCTGGAGCAGTTGGAATCGTTCAAACACATTTATGCCCCGTTTTCTGGCGTCATTACCCGGCGCAATACCGATATCGGCGCGTTGATCAATGCCGGCAACAGTGGCACAAATCAGCAGCTCTTTAATATTGCGGACATCGATCCCATTCGCGTCTACGTGGATGTTCCCGAGTTGTATGCTCCGGCGGTTCATTCTGGCGTGCTGGCAAAGATCGAGCTGGCGGCATTGCCGGGGCAGCTCTTCGCTGGGAAGGTTGTACGCAGTGCCGACGCGATCGATCCGCTGACGCGCACACTGCGCACTGAAATTGATGTTCCGAACCCGAAGGGCGAGCTCTTCCCGGGATCGTTCGCGCAGGTTCATTTCGCGGTCAACGTTCCCACGCAACGATTTTCCGTCCCGGTGAATGCGTTGCTGTTCCGCGCGGAAGGGACGCGCGCGGCGGTGGTCGGCAGCGATAACAAAGTTCACTTGAAACCGATCGTCATTGGGCGCGATTACGGCACGGAAGTTGAGGTGCTTAGTGGCGTCGAACAGAATGACGCTCTCATTCTGAATCCCAGTGACTCTCTCGAAGATGGGCAGCCGGTGCAGGTAGCGAAGCAAGAGGGCAAGTCATGAAGTTGCAACATGCCGCCGTGGCTGTCGTAGCGCTGGCGTCGGCAGCCCTCGCGGTTGGCCCTAACTATAAGAAACCGGATGTTTCGACTCCGGCAAATTGGCAGGCACCCGCGCCGTGGCATGAGGCCACTCCGGTCGACCACATTCCTAAAGGAGCGTGGTGGACGCTATTTGGAGACGCCGAACTT
Organism: uncultured Acidobacteriaceae bacterium; assembly: GCA_963824805.1. Taxonomy (GTDB): domain Bacteria; phylum Acidobacteriota; class Terriglobia; order Terriglobales; family Acidobacteriaceae; genus DATBAT01. The sequence goes on from CAWGQZ010000061.1 coordinate 65,640, forward strand.
AACCAGTATGAAGACCAGGCGATAGCCAACAACCAGTCCCTCAAGGCGGCGGTCGCGCGATTGGCCCAGGCTCGGGCCTTTGCCCGGGTCACGGCGGCAGGGCTATACCCCGAATTGGACACCCGGCCCGCGGCATATCGCGAGCGGTTGTCTGGCAATCGTCCCTTGAATGGATCAACCATAACTCCAACCGCGGTTACGCAAAACGATTTCTCCATTCCGTTCACGCTGAATTACGAACTGGATCTTTTTGGCCGGGTGCGGCGCAGCGTCGAGGCGGCAAACGCTTCCTTACAGGCTTCGACGGCAGACCTGGAAAATGTCCGTCTGATGATTAGCTCAGAGTTGGCTGCCGATTATTTTCAGTTGCGCGAGCTTGATGCGGAAATCGGTGTGATCCAGCGGGCATTAGGATTTCAGCAGAAGGGATTGGATCTGGTTCAGAAGCGCCACGAAGGGGGTGCCGTTTCAGGACTCGACGTCGCGCAACAGCAGACGGTGCTTGATTCCTCCTATGCGCAACTGGCACTGCTGCAGCAGCAGCGTGCACAGTACGAACATGCCATCGCTACCTTGCAAGGCGTTCCTGCTTCGAATTTCCAAGCACCCGTGAAGAGTCTTGATACCCTACCGCCTGCGGTTCCTTTGGCTTTGCCTTCTGAGTTGCTGCAACGCCGTCCGGATATTGCCGCTGCCGAGCGGTTAGTCGCCTCGGCGAACGCACAGATCGGCGTTGCGAAGGCCGGTTTTTATCCGAGTATTTTGCTCAGCGGTTCGGGAGGATTCGAGAGCGCGGACCTCTTGAAACTTGTGGATGCTCCAAGCGCGATCTGGTCGGTGGGAATGTCGGTTCTGGAGCCGCTGATTGCCGGTGGTCGCAACCACGCCCGCTTGGAGAACGCCCGCGCTGTCTATGACGAAAATGTGGCTGATTATCGTGAGTCGTCCTTAATAGCTTTTCAACAGGTGGAAGACGCGCTCTCCGGTTTAAATGCGCTCGCTGCGGCCTTTGATGCCCAGCAGCGGGCGGTCGATGATGCCGAACGCTCGCTCAACCTTGCCAATATCCGTTACACCGGCGGACTGGTCACCTATCTCGATGTGATCACTGCACAGGAACAGGCGCTAAACACCGAGAGATTGGCGGCACAGATTCTGGGGCAGCGGCTGGTGACCTCTGTATATCTCGTCAAAGCGCTGGGGGGCGGATGGGATGATTCCAGTCTTGCCGCCATCGGCGTGAAGCCCAGCCTAAAGCAAGCGATCCAGCAGTAAGACCTTCCACCCAGAGGCCTCAGAGTCCGCAAAGGAATTCTTCCTGGTTTTAGCGTCGCTCTAATGCTTCCGCAATTTCGTAGCGGTCCCGGTCAGTCAGGTTCCGTAAGTTCGCACGGGCCCCCAAATACTCCTTCATACAGCGCACGCAGGGAACGAACCCTTGACGCATGGCTTCGGATGCCGGAATCATCCGCGCATGGGCCTTATCATGAATGACGTCACAGCCCGGCCTGTGGAACGTCTTGCCGTCGTCATAGACGACAACCATCAGACCGGGCGGTAGGCGCACCGCCGGAGCGGCGTGCGCAGATCGCATGGGCGGCTGGCTAAAAGCCGAAGAACGTCCAATTGCCAATCCCGCAATTAACAGTCCGGCCGCGGCAAAGGCTACCATCCATCCGAAGGTCCCACCTCTGCGCTGTGGCATTTGGGCTTCCAGGCGCCGATGCAGTCTTTGGCTAAATCCCAGCGGGATTTCCAGGGCGCGTTCATCGCCGAAAAGTTCAACCACGTTCCTGGTCCCATCCAAAACTGCTGAGCACCGTTTGCATTCGCGAATGTGTTCTTCCATCGCCGTGCGCAGGACGGGATCAACTTCACCCTCCAGGTAGTCCGAGATTTCCTGCCAGACTTGTTCGCAGTTCACTACCATGGCTTACTCCCTTTGGCGAAGTGAGGACGGCTGATCCAGTCTCCGCCCAGGCCCGGCGCGAGCAAGTCCCGCAACATCAACCGGGCCCGCAACAGTCGAGTCTTCACTGACGCTGTCGTAATTCCCAAAGCTTTAGCAGTGTCTTCAATGCTGACGTGTTGCATGTCGCGCAACACGAAAACCTCGCGGTATTTCTGCGTCAGCGATTCCAGCGCTTCGGCCAGCTTCTGCCGGATTTCGTGCCGCTCCAATGTCTCCGATGGAATCTCCCGCCAGTCAGCGAAGTCTCTAGGGATGTAGGTTCCTTCGTCATCTTGATGGTCCACCATCGCCTCCATTACTTCGGCATGGTTTTTGCGCCGCCGCATGCGCGCCTCGTTTACCGTGATGTGCAGCAGCCAGGTGCTGAAGCGGGCCTCGCCGCGGAACTGGCGAATGTGTTTGAACGCCTTGAGAAAGGCCTCTTGCGCTACTTCCTCGGCGTCGGCCTCGTTACGAAGCACCGCGAATGCGGTCGCATAGACCCGCCGTTCATAAGGCCGGATAAGCTGATAAAAGACCTCGTTCTCGCCGTCGCACAGCCGCCGAATGAGCGCCTCTTCCTGCCTAATGATGATCTGTGCTGGATCCAGCGAAGCTGCACCTGCGAGCGTCATCTTTCCCCACCAATTAGCGTTCGATGTATTCGGGGTTTTTCTTCCATCCGGTCCACAGGGAGATAAAGTTGGTCCAGCCATGGAGCACCACCATCACCAGGTGCCCAAAAACGAAGGCGATGATCGCCCACATCACCGCGAAGTGCCATAGGCGCGCCAGGTGAAAGCCGCCCATCATCGACGCCAGCCAGGAGAATTGAATTGGCTTCCACACCGCGAGTCCGGTCAATACCGAGAGCACACCCAATCCGATAGCGGAGGTGTAGGCCAACTTCTGCAGCGGGTTATAAGCTTCAGTGACCGGAGGCTTGGGACCGAAGAAAAAATAGTGACGTGCCATCGGCCACACTCCGCGGATGTCGCGCCGGACAAAGAGAATCTGGCGGTAATTGCCGCTGAACAATTCATAGGCGACGTAGAGCACCCCAGTTGCGATGTAGATCCACACGAACGTCAGGTGCCATTGCAGCGCGCCTCCGAGCCATCCGCCCAGCGCGAAGGCTTTCGGCCAGTCAAGCAACTCTTTCTCGGGAATTTTGGCGCCGAAGCTGGGAAAAGCCCGAAAGATTTGCAGGCCGCTTCCCACCAGTACGAACAGGGCTACGGTATTCACCCAGTGGCAGAGCCGTACGATGTACGGATGCTCATAGACCGCCTCGGTCACTTCGCCGGTCTTGGGATCTTCGATGGTGAGTGCGCGGGTTGACATGGTTTAGAGTCCGTAAAATTCCGAATAGCCTTGATCCTCCCAGTAACCTTTACCCCGCAATACGTTGGTCACCGAAAGGCTGGTCAGGTATTTTGCCTGCTTGTAACCGATCTTCGTCGGAATGCGCAATCGCAGCGGTGCGCCATGTTCGCGAGTCAGGGGGTGATCGTACATCTCATAACAGAGCAGCGACTGCGGATGCATCGCAGTCGCCATGTCGAGCGATTCGTAATAGTCGTCGGCGCATTCCAGATAGAGATAACGGGCGCTGGTGTCGGCGCCGATCATGTTCAAGAAATCGGATAGCCTCGCGCCACCAAAGCGGCCGATGACGTCCCAACCCTCCACGCAGATGTGGCGAGTATTCTGGGTGAATTTCGGCAGAGTTTGAATCTGCCGGAGCGGATAGTTGCCGGGATGTTTTACTGCTCCCTTCACTTCCAAAGTCCACGCCGCCAGATCGACGTTCGGGTCATCCACGTCGTAGGTGTTCACATAGAACTGTTCGAGTGGCGCTACTTCGGAATCGTCAAAGGTGGTTGCCATGTGTCCCTGACGGAACAGTACTGCCGACGCCCAGTCGCTGAACGCTAGCCCCTCCTCCAGCAACGGTTCGCGAAGTTTGGGCGTGGCGAACGCGCCCAGCGCCAGCACGGGCGCCAGTTTGAACAGCTCCCGCCGGTTCATGGACTTGAATGTCTTCGTATTTATCTGCTTCGCCATGTTCATCGCATGAGTGCGACGGGAGCATACTCCCGCGCTAGTTGCCGACAGGCTGCTGAACCGCACCCAGCACCCGTCCCAGACCGCTCTCCTGGACAAAGGCGATGACCCGGAGATTTCCCGCTTTTAGTGTAGGGTCGATTTTGAGCTCAACACCTTTGGAGAATTTTTCGCCTGCCTTGAGTGTGCCGACCTTGACCAGGTTTCTGACCACTCCGGTGTGAGACAAAGTGTGGCCCGAATTCTCGCCGCGCGAAACCTGCGATTGGGCATGGTCGAGCGCCAGCGCGAGAAAGACTTCGGCTTTCTTTCCTTGCTTCACCGACGTATCTGGAATATCGACCGTGGCTTGAAGAAGCGCAGGCGAGGCAAATCGAATGCCGGAGAGTTGAACCGCGAGTTTGTGAACCCTTCCTGCCTTGGCGATGGCTTGTTCGGCGGTGTTCGACTCGCTGCCGGTAAACTCTGCTGCTCCGTCCACCACCATCTGCGGAGTGTAAACGCTGCTCAATCCAAAATGGTTGGCATAAGCGCTTTGACGGTCGCTGTAAAAGCGCGAGGAAAACGGATCTTTCCAACCAATCTGGTTCCAGTAGTCGACGTGTTCGCTCAGGACGATGACTTCGGCCCCCGCCACCGGCTGGGCACGATCAAGTTGCTGCAGAAGGGCGTCGGCGGGTGGGCAACTGGAGCAGCCCTCGGAAGTAAACAGCTCCACCAGCACCGGCGACCTGGAGGACGCTGGTGCATCGGTGGTTGCATGGGAGCTCAGCCAGAATGCGCCTATTGCCGCCAGGACAATCGAAATCGACTTCATATGTCGCCTTCTGCTCGAATTGATTTCCAGAAAGGCCGAAAGTTACAGCCAATTTAACGCTAGGGCTCCAGGTTCAGAATGTCCGTTGCTGCTTTTTCCGCCGCATCTTTAGAGTACGCCAGCGGGAAATACTTGCCCTCGGTCCAAAGGGGAAGCAGGTCGGAATAGTGCTTGCTCCCGGGTTGGCCACTTTGTCCGGGAACGTTGATGGCCATGGATTTGTCCCAATCGCTGGTGTCAAGAATTTCGCGATAGCTGGCGCCGGAATTCTGGTGGAAAGTCTGCTCGTCGTAGCCGGTCGCGTCTACCGTTTCGTCGTCGCCTGGCCTGGCAACTGGGGCCGGGTCCATCAGCGCCTCCGCGCCCGGCGCTAGGTCGAGGGAGTGGCGGAATTTCATGAGATGCAGCGCTCCCCAGGACCATTTTTCGCGATCGGGGCCTTGCAATCCAGTCAGGCGAGCAGCAGCGATCTCCAACGAGTCACGCAGCAGGTGATTCCGTTGATCAACCGCGTACGGGCCGAAATACTCCGTTCGGGGATTGATTAAATATTTCACGACCTGATTCAAAGCCAAGTCGCCGAGTACATTCCAAACCGTCTCCGGCGCAACTTTGTGCAGCGTGGCCTTTGTGACTTCGATCGACCAGAGTTCGTAGAGTGCCGCGACCCCGGAGTCAGGAGTAACTCGCAAGTCCCAATTCAACAATAGTTGCTCGTTGGAATTGGGTGTGGTTCCAACCGCCTGCCGCAACAAACCAACCAATTCCTCGGCTGGAAGCGATGTCACATCGTTCTGCAAGTCCGCCATATCTTGCGCGGTCAGAGAATGTTCCTTGGCTTGGTCGAGCACTTCCTTGATGCGCTTGATTCGATAGACCGAGTACCACTCGAAGCCGACATTGTAGGGATACCCGTCGGGAATCATTTTGTTGTTGGCAGTTGCCACGTATCCCACTTCAGGGTTGAAGGAATGCGGCAGCTCAGCTGTAGGCACGAATCCGGTCCACTCGTAGTTGCCATTGCCGGGAACCGGCAGCAGACCGGTCCACTTGCGAATTGGTTCCAGGCCGGTTGAATGTTCGCCGATATTGCCGTCGCGATCGGCATAAACGATGTTTTCCGACGGAACCTTCCAGCGTCCCATCGCCTTCTCGAAGTCGTCCCAGTTGCGCGCGCGATCAACGGCGAGTGATCCCAGGTAGCCCGCCGTTCCAGGTTCCGAACCTACCCAGTGCAATGTCAGTGCGCGCGCGGAATCCTGCCACAGCACCGGACCGTGGTGGGTGAACTTCAGATCAACCGTCACGCTGGGAGCTCCGCGCACCAGGAAAGTTTCTTTAACCACCTGCATTGTCTTCCAGCCATCTGCCGTTTCGTATTGCGTAGGATTCTCCGGGTTCAGGTGCTCAAGGTAGGAATCCTGCTGGTCAAGACCAAAGATGGTGAATCCCCAGGCAATAGTCTGATTGTGTCCGAGCGCCACTCCAGGAAGCCCGGGCTCGCCCGCTCCGATCACGTCCCAGCCCGGAGCCACCAGGTGCACCATGTAACGCAGCGATGGTTCGGCAATCACACGGTGCGGATCATTTGCCAGCAGCGGCTTGCCGCTTTTCGTCAGCTTGCCGGAAATTGTCCAATCGTTGCTGCCCTCAAGCGCCTTACGTGGAAATTCGATACGAGTATCGCTGCCCACCAACCCGGTCAACAGCTTGGTCGAAAGACCGCTGAAGTCGGAGCCCGGCGCTGGATCGAGTTTTACCGGCGGCTGGAAATCTGAAAGTTCAGCCGCCTTTTCCGCGCCTGCTACTGCCACCATCTGGGCGTGCTGCAGTTCACGGAATACATTTCCGGTCATGGCGAACGCTGCCATGCGGTTCAGGCAATCCTCCGGCTTCCAGGACTCCGGCTTGAAACCTGCAATTTGAAACTCCAGTGGCAGACTGGTTTTTAGCCGCTCGGTGATGTAGGCATTGATACCCTCGGTGAAAGCATCGAGGATTTCCTTGGTATCGGCAGAGTAGCTCTCGTACTCTGCTTTCATATCTCCGCGATAGCGCAACAGGCGGGCGAACTTATCCCTTCCGAGGGCTTCGGGCCCCAGAACTTCCGCCAGGCGGCCTTGCCCGGATCGCTTCCACAATTCCATTTGGAACAAGCGGTCCTGGGCGACGACGTAGCCCTGGGCAAAAAACAAGTCGTGCTGGTTCTGAGCGTAGATGTGGGCTACTCCCCAGCGGTCGCGCAGAACTCTCACCGGCTTTTGCAGTCCTGGGGTCTTGATCGTTCCCTGGATTTTGGAGATAGAGCCTTGCGCCCGCTGCTCCAGGCGAGTGGATGTTTGGGCCTGGGATGAGGCTGCCATGAAGATGACGAGTATCAAAGAAAGTCTCTGCATAGTTTCCGAAGCAGTATAGCTGCCAGGGTTGAGCGGGAAAGGCGATAACCACCAAAATCACTAACGTTCACTGACGAAAATCGCGAGGTGTCTCTGTTACATTTGGCGGGAGATACTCGATTTCCTGTGGCTACCGGAACTGAAAAACTCGACGACTGGCTGCGCCAACTTGTCCACGAAGGCGGAAGCGATCTGCTGCTGGTGGCGGGCGTTCCAGCTTCCATTCGTGTGGACGGCAAGCTGCGGCGAATTGGCGCTCAGCCACTGGTCGGAACGGAGATCGAAGCTGCGATCCTGCCGGCACTTTCGGCCTACGGATTGCAGTTGTATCAAAGGTCGCTGATCGCCGATTCCTCATACGCTGTCAAATCCCTGGGACGCTTCCGCATCAATCTTCATCACGAGAGGGGAAGTGCCGCGGCGGCGGTCCGCGCTCTGCCCCCCAGAGTGCCAGAGCTGTCGGAACTGCGCTTGCCCGATGAGATTGCGGCTCTGGCCCAGGTACAACGCGGACTGATCATCGTTGGAGGGGCCACCGGATCGGGGAAAACTACGACGGTGGCGGCGTTGGTAAACGAGATCAATCGCGAGCAGGCGCGGCACATCGTCACCATCGAAGATCCGGTCGAATATGAACATGCGCACATGCGCGGAGTGGTCGAACAAGTCGAAATCGGCATCGACGCAGCGGATTTCCCAATTGCGCTGCGCGCGGCCCTGCGCCAGGTGCCCGATGTGATTGTGGTTGGAGAGATGCGCGATCCGGAAACCGCTCATATTGCACTGGCTGCAGCTGAGACCGGGCACCTTGTTCTCACAACGCTTCATACTACCGACGTGATTTCCACGGTGTCGCGCATTGCAGATTCGTTTCCCCCGGAGCGGCAGAATACGATTCGCCAGGAAATGGCGATGGCGCTTTCCGCTGTTATGACGCAGAAACTATTGCGGACCAAATCCGGCGGACTGATCCCCGCCGCGGAACTATTGATGGTGAGTTATGGGGCCCGGCAACATATCCGCCGCAACGCTTTGCAGCATCTCCATCAGGAGATCACTTCCACCCGGCGGCTGGGGTCGATCACTCTGGAACAATCCCTGGTTTCACTTGTGGTGCAGGGAGAAATCAGCCGCGAAGATGCTCTGCTGGCGGCTATTCACCCCGAGGATTTGGAAGGGTCGTTGAAGGTTAAGGGGCTTTGAGCCGTCGGGCAATCGCCCTAACCCAGCATGGCGGCGATACAATTGAGGGATGCAGCGCTCAGGAATTGCCTATCTTCCGTTGCATGGTGGTACCGTCCCACGATGGCTTGCCGACCGGATGACACGGTTGGGAACGGCCATTGCTGAGCATGTAGTATTACATTACGGCCCCGCCGGATTCCTCTCCCGTCTCTCCGATCCCTTTTGGTTTCAGGCGCTTGGCTGCGTACTGGGAATGGATTGGCACTCCTCGGGCATCACAACCTCCGTGCTCGGCGCTCTCAAACGAGGCATCAACCCGCGTGCCCACGAATTAGGTCTTTATGTTTGCGGTGGGCGTGGGCGCCATTCCCGCCAAACTCCGAACGAATTGCAGAATTATTCACTGGACACCGGCCTCGATGGCGATTCCCTGACACGAATCAGCCGTCTGACGGCAAGAGTCGATAACAATGCCATTGCCGACGGATTTCAACTTTACCTCCACGGCTTCGTGGTTTCCTCAGCAGGTGACTGGACCATCGTTCAGCAGGGCATGAACGGAGTAGCGGCACTGGCCCGCCGCTACCACTGGCATTCGGCGACGGTTCAGGACTTCACAGTTCAGCCGCACAGCGCGATTGTCGGTGACAACCGGGGCACCATCATGAACCTGGTGGATGCGCAGTCGATCCCCGCTCAACAAGCACTACTTCGGGTTGTGCAGCAACGTCCAGAAGCGACATTACAGACCGTTCAGCGCCTGCACATGCCGAAGCACCATGATGTTCGCCCTTCGGATGTCGATCTCCGCCGCTTGGGAGCTGTGCTGGCCGTGGCCTACGAACGCGAATTTCGCGACTTCGCCTAGCTGCTTTTGCTGGAAAAACTTGGGCCGCGTACGCTACAGTCGCTAGCCCTGGTCGCGGAAGTTGTCCATGGAACCCCAGTACGATTTTCTGATCCGGCGAGATTTTCTTTCGCTCACGGCGGAAAAGATGGCCATCCATTTCCGGTTCCGCTGAAAACCTATGATGAGACGCTTGGGGTGCTGCGACGTTCCCTTCAAGCCGCCAAGCTGGGCGATTTTGAGAAGGCGGAGGGACTCCGCCGCCTCGATAAACTTGTGCGCTCTCTAGAGAAATCGAATAATCCAGACGCTAACTTCGACCAGGTGATTAAGCAAGAAAAGTCGATTTCTGCGTCGATCGGTGGTCGAACTGTTTTGGACGATAAGCCCGTTTGTTCCCAACTAAAGCTGTTTTGATGTGGCGGGACAAGAGTATCCGCGCCACATTGTTCGAGCATCCAATCGAAGAGGAGCGTCATGACTGACAAATTGGACCAAGCGATACGGAAGCAGCTGGTTGAGACCTTAGAAGGTGGGGGTGCTCACGCGACATTCGACGATGCGGTAGCCGATATACCAGCAAAGCTGCAAGGCGAGAAGCCAAAGGGCATGCCGCATTCCCTCTGGATGTTGCTGGAACATTTGCGCATCGCGCAAGCTGACATTCTTGACTTCTCTGTCAATTCGAAATACGTTGCTCCGAAATGGCCGGAGGGCTACTGGCCTAAGACTCCTGCGCCGCCCAACGAGAGGGCCTGGGACAAGAGCGTAGACGCCTTCCACCAAGACTTGAAATCAATGCAGGACTTGGTGAAGAACCCGAAAACGGACTTGGTAGCTAAGATTCCGTGGGGAGAGGGCCAGACGATTCTACGCGAGGCGCTGCTGGTGGCGGATCACAACGCCTACCATATAGCCCAAATTGTTGACGCACGCCGTTTGTTGGGGGCCTGGAAGGAGTAGTCCTTCCCCTTGTCATTGCGACCAAAAAATCGCTTTTTGCCCGCGCCGTTTCTGCCGATGCCGCCCACCCGATGATAGCGCCGAGGGTTTTGCCTCCGCCCGACAAACAGCAGATTCCTTTCGTTGGTCGGAATGAAAAGGGTTGCGGGCGGGGTGGCCACCCCAATTAACGCCGGAAGCGGTTCAGTAAGTAGACTACTAGTGAAAGCACAACACTCAGCAGGATTGAAGTTGCCAAAGGAAAATATACTGTCGTGTTTTTGCCGCGGTAGATGATGTCGCCGGGGAGGCGTCCGAGGGGCAAGTTGAACCGGCCCAGCGCGATCAATGCCAGACCCACAACCAGAATTACCGCGCCAGTCACAACGAGGATTCTGCCTACATCTCCCACAAAACAAGTCTAAATGACAAAAGGCAGCTCGGAGCCCCCCGAAGCTGCCTTGAACCCTCCCGGTTAGAAGGGCATGTCACTGCCATCACAGTAGCTGCAGGAAGTTGCACCAAGGTTGCGCTGCGGTGAATATCCGGTAAATCGCGGCTGCTAGAATTTGGTTCATGAGTCCACGAAAAACAGAGGTTTCGCGGCGCTTGCAGAAGCGCGCGGAAAAATTGATTCCTGGCGGCGTGAATTCTCCGGTGCGGGCGTTTCGAGCCGTGGGCGGCGATGCGCCTTTCATCGTGCGCGGGGCGGGTTCGCGAATCTGGGATGCCGACGACAATGAGTACATCGAATATCTGGGATCGTGGGGCCCGCTGATTCTCGGTCACGCGGCACCCGAGGTGGTCGAGGCAATTATCGAGGCGGCGCGGAAGGGCACGAGCTTCGGAGCATCCACACCGACTGAAGCGGATCTCGCCGAGATGGTAGCGGCGGCGTTTCCCAAGGTGGAGAAGATTCGTTTTGTCAGCTCCGGGACGGAAGCTACCATGTCGGCGATCCGGTTGGCGCGAGCCCATACCAAGCGCAAATACATCGTGAAGTTTGAGGGCTGCTATCACGGCCATGCGGACGCGCTGCTGGTCAAGGCAGGTTCCGGCGTGGCTACGCTGGGAATTCCGGGGTCGGCGGGAGTTCCCGAGGAATTCACGCAATTTACCCTCGCCCTTCGCTTCAACAGTATCGAGGTGCTGGAGCAGGCGTTCTCCAAGTTTAAGGACCAGATTGCATGCGTGATCGTGGAGCCGGTAGTAGGAAACATGGGCTGTGTTCCTCCCGGGCCAGGATATCTCAAAGCTCTGCGCGAAATTACCAAACGCAACGGCACGCTATTGATCTTTGACGAAGTCATGACCGGATTCCGGCTGGCATTGGGCGGGGCGCAGGAACTCTACGGAATTACGCCCGATCTCACCACGCTAGGGAAAATTATCGGAGGCGGCCTGCCGGTCGGAGCTTACGGAGGTCCGCCGGAAATTATGGATCTGGTTGCGCCACTGGGGCCGATGTATCAGGCCGGAACCCTGTCGGGAAATCCGCTGGCCATGGCCGCGGGCATCGCCACCTTAGGATACTTGATGGCTAATCGGGGTGAGATTTATCCGCGACTGGAGAGTTTAAGTGCGGATCTGGTGAAAGGGGTCTCAGAAGCAGCCAGGGAAGCCGGAGTTGGGCTCACGGCCAACCGGGTGGGATCGATGTTTACCTGGTTCTTTACGCATAGGACCGTTACCGACTGGGAATCGGCAGCGACCAGCGATACCGACGCTTTCGGTAAGTTCTTCCGATCGATGCTGGACAGCGGGATTTACCTGCCACCTTCCCAGTTTGAGGCGGCATTTTTGAGCGCCGTTCACACCGAGGAGGACGTGCAGGAGACGGTTGCGGCGGCGCGTGAGGCATTTGCGGGGATGCAGATGTAGCCGGGAAATATCAATAATCTCTGCCCTTGTCATTTCGAACGAAGAGAGATAGATCTGCTTTTGGCCGACATCCTTTCTGTTGCTGCCGCCCTTTCTGGAAACTTTCCTTACGCCCCTGTAGTCTAACTAGAGAGGTGCCATGAAGCTTCGCGCCCTGATTCTTCCGCTGCTGCTTGCAGGCTCTCTGTTTGCGGCTGATAACTCTTTGCTGCCGAACCAGTTCGCCGGATGGCAGGTTTCGGGCACAATCCAGACTAGCAAAGATCCCGCCGTGGCCGATGCTACCAACGCGGACGTACTCAAAGAATTCGGGTTTACCGATCTCGCCACGGGGACCTACACGCGAGAAGGCGGCAAACTGACCCTCAAAGCCGCCCGCTTCACCGATACCAGCGGAGCTTACGGGGCGTTCACCTACTACAAGCTGCCGCCCATGCTGAATGAACAGATTCCCGATCAAGGATCCTCACTGAACCAGCGGGTGCTTTTCTATCGCGGGAACATCCTGGTGGATGCTGTCTTCGATCACTTGACCGCGATGTCTACGGCTCAACTCCGTGAGTTGGCGAACACTCTGCCGCGACCGAGCGGGAATGCCGGAAATCTACCGAGCCTTCCGGCTTATCTGCCCAAACCCGCCTACGTAAAGAATTCTGCGAAGTACATTGTCGGTCCTATTGCGCTGTCGCGAGTGGCTTCGCCTATTTCCGGAGATCTCGTTGACTTCAATGCTGGAGCAGAAGTCACGTTAGCCCACTACGACACTGCCGGTGGCGAAGCGACCTTGGCACTGATTGCTTATCCCACGCCGCAGATTGCAACTGAACACCTGCGTCGTATCGATGCGGCGCGCCAGCAGGCTGGTTCACCACTGGCGAATGCAGGTCCCTTCTTCGACCGTCGCACCGGACCAATGGTGGTGGCGGCGACAGGTCAGCTTTCTGACAATGAAGGAAAGTCATTGGTTGGTTTGGTGAACTACGAGGCGGACGTCACGTGGAACGAGAACACTCTCAACGACAAGAAAAATAACATCGGCAATCTGGTTGTGAATGCGCTTTTACTCTGTGCCATCCTCATGGGATTTGCTTTGGTGATCGGGGTGGCCTTCGGAGGGGTGCGAATTCTCATTCGAAAGGTATTTCCGGAGACGATACTTGGGCGGGGGCAGGAGGTCGATTTCATTTCCCTCCACTTGGCGGAAGAGGCGACCGAAACCGCCGAACCGCAGGCTAAATAGCTCAATCGATGGGAGTTATCCTATTGTAGGGGCAGGGATGTCTCACGAAAGAGCACTTTTGGCAAGTATTGACTGTTTCCGTAAGTTATTGAAAACAAATCCATTTATTCCCCAAAAAACCCTTGACACCCCCCTTTTCCGGCTCATAAGATTTCGCCAGAAAGTTTTGACGGCTTTGACCCCGTTAGAGCTATTCTCCCTACGAAGGAAAAGCCACCCAAGTTGCCGGGTGGCTTTTCTGTTTTCTGAACATTACGCGCTTGTGTTGCGTATTTTCTGAGAGCAAACTGGCGTCAATCGGAGCCGACTTTATGTTTTGCGACAGTTGTGGAACCGCCTTACTGCCTAATCAAACCTACTGCAGTTCTTGCGGCAAACAAATTCGCGGGGGGATTCACATTTCTTATCCGCGGCGCGGCCGGGTGCAGGAGCATATTCGACTGCTCGGGATTCTTTGGCTCGCACTGGGCGCCATCAACACTGTTGGTTCGTTGGGCATTCTGTTCGCCGCCAACTTTGTTTATGGACATGTCTTCACTCCGGACAACGGGCCACCGGTCCCACGCAATCTTCTGCATTTCATCCTGATGTCGGTGGGCACCTTCGTCTTGGCAAAAGCGGCTGTGGAACTGATCGCCGGGTGGGGATTACTGCGCCGCGAACCCTGGGCACGGATGTTGACCATCGTTTTGGCGTTCTTTTCTTTGTTCAATATTCCATTCGGAACCGCATTGGGGATTTATACCCTATGGGTACTGCTGCCGTCGGAGTCGGACCAGGAGTATCGAGCGGAGAGTAAGGCAGCGTAACGACTTTACTTGACCAAGTAGAATGCCTCCTGTCTTGGCACGAAAAACTTGTAGCCGTCATCGGTCAAGTAAGCGTCGTCTTCCATCATCACGAAGAGCTTCTGCCCGTCCCACTCGGGTACTGGAGTTACCGTATTCAGCTCAATCGAGGTATAGCACCCCTTCCGGAACGGTTGAGCCTGCGATACCCCGATATCCTCGCGCTCCCCTGACCGGTAGTCGATATTGGGGCCGAGACCGTGGCCCTGATTGCCAATTGGATGGCTGTAAATTTTCGCTTCGATTCCTCTCTTTTCCATCGCATCCATGGTCGCGTGGTAGACGTCGCCGGGCAGAAGTCCAGGTCGGGCCTTGGTCGTGAGAACGTCTTGGAGCTCATTTGTGTTCTTCAGCGCACGCTTCAGACCCTCGGGAGCGTCCTTTTCTCCTGGCAGCAACACATATGCCTCTTTCTGCCAGTCGGTATTCAGGCCCATGTAGGTGATGCCGAAGTCCACGTGGACAACATCGCCTCGCTGAATCACAACGTCTTCTTTCGAAACGGCGAGGAAACCGCGAGACGTCGGGTTTGGCATGCCTTTGCGCTGGATTCTAAGATCGGGTTGGAACCAGGTATCAACGCCATTGGCAGAAAGCTGGTCGTAAAACCATCGCCGCAAGTCGCCTACCGTTGTCTTTCCGGGACAAATTGCCTTATTCGAGAGACCCCGCCGGGTGATGAGATCCGTAAGTTGAACCAGGGACTCATAGGTTTCGAACTCTTCAGGGATGCGGGTATCGAGGTACTCTTCGATGAGCGGTGCGGCGGGAACGAAGTGCTGCACGGCCTCCGGCCCCATCTTTTCTGCAAGGAAATTGTATGTGTCGTAAGTGAGGCTACGTTGGACGCCGCGTTTGGCGTTGAAGCTGAGCCCGATTTTCTTCGGTTTGTACTGTTCGTAGAGTTCGCGCAATACCTGATCTGTCGGACGCGGGTCATCCTCCGACTCGAAGAAGCGTTTCAGTGTTTCTTCGGAATATCCGGTGACAGCTACCTTCCTCAGACTTTTTTCGCCGGTATCGATAAAAACAAAAAAATCCCGGTTTCCTTCATAAGGACGCGGAGGAGCCACAAACTGAGTGAGGGGATCCTCATGGAACTCCTCGCTAGCAACGATCCACATGTCGATGCCGTGACGCCGCATCATGGGAAGGATCATCTGATGCCGCTTCTCCAGCCAGTTCTCGCGGACGGTTATCTGCTGCGAGAGCGGAAGAATTGTCGCCTGGACCCTCTTATCGGCGGGCGCAGCGGCAACAAAGATGACGACGAATTTCCCGAAGCAAGTTAATGCAAGGCAAGCTACACCGAAAAGCAGAGCTTTGCGCATCGAGTCCTCATGATGGGGATTGAGCGGCGTCGGACCCTTTCATCTTCCCGGGCACTCAAGGTGAAAGTCAAATAATTCACGATTTCAGGACTGGGAAGAGCTGTCAATGTGGAACCCCGGGCTGGCGGAGGAAAACGGATAGAGGACTGGCTTTGCCACCAGTTCTGCGCGCACCGGTCCGAGATGAATGGTGCGGCGAAATTTCACGTAGTCGGCAACATTGCGAATCGCGGTTCAATGGTAAAAGCGTTTTCCCAGACAGTGTGCTTCCCTATCCGCGCGCAGAATTCATTGCGGATAAGCTTGACCGCCGTTTCTGCGGTCGTGGCGTCCATCGGCGTGATGAGTGCCTGAAGCTGGCCTGGAAGAATCGCGAACTCATGCGGCAGATATTTTTTCTGTTCACGAAAGTGCAGGAGCACTTCGAGCAAAGTCTTGGGATCGGGGATCCCCCAGGAAAATCGGCCGACTGCTCCGCCATGCTGGCGATGTAAAACGCTTGTCTAGGTGACATTTTGCGGGGATCGTACATCCCATTTTGCGGAAGGCCCGCAAACCACCGCGATTTTTCGGAAATTAGAAACTGCCAGTGGCCCAAAATGGGATTTCTGACCCGGATCGGAATCAAAGAGGCTATGACGGGCATCTGCTTTAGGATGCCCGAACTTTTCGAGCCATTCTCCTTGCGCAACCTCACCTTAACCAACCGCTTCGCGGTTTCCCCCATGTGCGAGTATTCCAGCGTCGATGGTTACGCCAACGACTGGCACCTGGTTCATCTCGGGAGCAGGGCAGTTGGTGGTGCGGGACTGGTGTTTACCGAAGCGACAGCGGTTTTACCGGAAGCGAGAATCAGCCCGGAGGACCTTGGGATTTGGAGCGACGGCCACGTCGTGTTCCTGTCGCGCATTGTCAGGTTCCTGCATGAGCAGGGTGCCGTATCGGGCATTCAACTAGCTCATGCGGGGCGGAAGGCCAGCACCTATCGTCCGTGGGCGTCTCGCCAGGGTGCGATTCCGCCGGAAGAGGGGGGATGGCTGGAGGTCCTGGCACCCAGCCCAATCCAGTTTTCACCCAATTATCCCCAACCGCGCCCCATGACCGTTGAGGACATCAGGCACACCATCTCGGCATTTGCAGATGCTGCGAAGCGAGCGGTGAAGGCCGGATTTCAAGTGATCGAGATTCACGCCGCTCACGGCTATCTGATACACGAGTTTCTGTCGCCTCTCAGCAATCAGCGCGATGATCAATATGGCGGGTCGTTTGAGAACCGCACACGGCTACTTCGTGAACTGGTGTCCGTCGTCCGTGCCATTGTGCCGGATAGCATGCCGGTCTTCGTCCGCATCTCGGCAACCGATTGGAAGGAGGGCGGCTGGGATATCGAACAGTCCGTGGAACTGGCCAAAACCCTCAATAAACTAGGTGTAGACCTCATCGATTGCAGTTCAGGGGGGCTGGTAGCGGACGCCAAGATTCCGGTGGGGCCAGGCTACCAGGTTCCGTTTGCAGAAAGAATTCGCAACGAAGTGGGCATTCCGACTGGTGCGGTCGGCATGATTACCGAGCCCGAGCAGGCAAACGAGATCATTCGCAGAGGGAAGGCTGACATTGTGCTCATCGCCAGAGAGTCCTTGCGCCAGCCCTACTGGCCGCTGCACGCCGCAAAGGCCCTGGGCAAGGAAATCACATGGCCGGTCCAGTATCTGCGCGCGGCACCTCCCGGAACAAAGACTCGTACACCCACCGAATGAGCCGGGGCCGACAAGTACAATCGTCCCGTGAATCTTGATGACACGGTTGTCGCCATCGCCACTCCTCCGGGTCGTGGTGGCATCGGTATCGTCCGGCTCGCTGGACCGGAAGCGCGTCAGATCACCGCACCGCTGCTGTGCCTCAAACATGAACTGGTACCAGGCAAGGCGGTATTTGGAGAGCTCGTCGATCCCGATGCTTCCTCAGCGAAAATCGATGAGGTAGTCGTCACCTACTTCGCCAAGCCGCACTCGTATACGACTGACGACATTGTTGAAATCAGCGCCCACGGTTCGCCGATAGTCCTGCGTCACGTTGTCGAGGTTTGTCTGGCGCGCGGAGCACGTCTGGCCGAACCCGGCGAATTCACCATGCGTGCTTTTCTAAATGGCCGCATCGATCTGACCCAGGCCGAAGCGGTCCGCGACCTCATCGAGTCGCAAACCCTCTACCAGGCAAAGGTGGCGGCCCAGCAGCTGGAGGGCGGCCTCTCGCGGCGACTGCAACCCGTCAAACAGAAGTTGGTAGAACTCATCGCTCTGCTCGAAGCCGGAGTTGATTTTGCGGAGGACGACGTGTCAGTCCTTCCCGGAGAAACAATCCTGCAGCAAATTGCGGAAGTTCGGACGCCACTGGAAGCTCTGGAAGCATCCTTCGCCTACGGCAAGATTGTTCATGAGGGTCTCACCCTGGCCATTATCGGCCGTCCAAATGTAGGCAAATCGAGTTTGTTCAATCGATTGGTGGCGCACGAGCGAGCTATTGTTACCGCCACCCCCGGCACCACCCGGGACCTGGTCACTGAAACCGTCGCCATCGGCGGCATCCCCGTGAAGCTTGTCGATACCGCCGGCATTCGGCGGGCTCTGGATGAAGCCGAGAGCATCGGCATCCGGAAGTCCATGGAAGCGCTCGCTGACGCGGATCTGGTGCTGATCGTGCTGGACGCATCCCAGCCTCTTACGGCCGACGATGAGGAGTTGCTATCACAAGTGGAACTGCGATCGGCGATTGTGGTGGAGAACAAAGTTGACGTTTCCAGTTCTGAGTTTGCAGTTCCCGGTTCTCAACACAAACGCGTTAAGACCTCAGCGCTGGCGGGCACGGGAATTGAAGAACTTAGAGCGGAAATCTTGCGCCACATCGGGGGAGAGGCAGGGCAACAGGCTGAATCTGGATTTCTGACCAACCTTCGCCATCAGTCATTGGTGCGCGACTCGCTTGGTGCCTTGGATGCGGCGGAGGCAGCGGTAAGGACCAATATTCCCCACGAAATGCTGCTGATGGATCTCTACGGTTCACTGCGACCTCTGGATGAAATAACCGGTGCCACTACCACCGACGACATTCTGAATCTGATCTTCAGCAGATTTTGCATTGGAAAGTAGCTGTGGGATTGGTACATTCTCATCGGAGGAAGCCATGTCCCTGGTAGTGAAGCTAGAAGACAATCTCGGCGAACGGGGAGATTGGGTCATGTTGCATGGAGTGCTTCCGGCGCGCGAGGATCGAGAGTTCCCCTTTTTACGTTGTATTGATCCCTACGGGAGGACGGTGTTCAATCATCTGCAGATGGACGCTTTTCTTGAAGAGTGGGAGCGCATTCATGAGCGGGCGCGCGACGAATCCCAGAAAGAAGCCTGGCAGAAAGTTAAAGAGATGGCGGCCACCTGCAAAGAGGACCGGGATCTTTATTTACGGTTCGTCGGAAATTAGCTTACTTCGATAAGATCGCCATTGCTGCTTTGAAAACCGATTCGAACGATTCTGGACTTCCACCGCGCACCACCACTGCCAATGCTTTTTCCGCGTTAGCCCGCTGATATCCCAGATTTATCAACGCTGACAACACGTCGTCCTCCACCGCGCTCTTCGCTGGCGCCGCGGGTTCGGTCACCGTTCCAGGGGCGGGTAGCTTGTCGCGTAACTCGAGAACCATGCGCTCAGCGGTTTTGCGTCCAATACCTGGAATTCGAGTTAGCCTTGCCAGGTCGTTGCCCCTAATCGAATTGACCATTTCATCTGCCGCCATACCGCTGAGAATTGTGATCGCCAGCTTGGGTCCAATCCCGCTGACCGTAATCAATTTTTCGAAGAGGGTCTTTTCGGCAGACCGAAGAAATCCGTAGAGCGCAATCACATCTTCCCGAACATGGGTATGGACATGCAAGGCCACCTCATCGCCGAGCGCAGGCAGGCCGGAAAAAGTCGGGACAGTAATGGTTACGTCGTAGCCGACGCCACCAGTTTCGACGACAGCCTGATTCGGATGTTTGGTAAGCAGCTTGCCGCGCAAGTGGGCTATCATCTGCGCCATTGTAGCTGGCGCCACCGATTTCAACTCCAAACCACGGATGTTTTTCTATATCATCATTGAGGAAGGTAGCATCACACCTTTAGTTCCAAGGCTAGTTAGCGAGCGTAGTGCCCATGCCCTCCATTCGCCTCGGAGGGCCAGTAAATATGCCATATTTTTATTCACTCAGAAGGATCGCGTGGCTCGCATTTGCGTTAGCCGTAGTGTTACTGGTGGCCATCGGGGTCGCCGCCTACCGTACCACCAACCGTCTGGTGGCGAGCGAAAGGCTGATCTCGCATACCCATGAAGTGCAGACCACGGTTGAAGACTTACGCTCCGATACCCTGCGGGCGGGTAATTCCAGGCGGGGCTACATCATAACCAATGATGAAAGTTCTCTGCGTGGCTACTACACCAGCATGCACGAGATACCGCAGGAGCTCGAGCACCTTCGTCAGCAGACTGCCGACAATCCCTCCCGCAAGCCCGAAATCGATCACCTCGAAGGATTGGTAAATCACTACCTTGGCTTGCTGACGTCGTCAATAGAGCTAAGAAGAAGCGGAAAGGCAGATCAGCGTGCCCAGATCGACCTGACCAACGAGACCGCCTCGATAGGGGACGAGATCCGGAGCTCGCTACAAAAGATAAGAGACGATGAGGGCCGGCTATTGGAGCATCGGAGGGGAGCCGCTCAAAGCCTATACGAGCGGACGGTAATCGTCTTAGTCATTGCCTTCCTGGTTGCTTTGGGTTTGCTGGGAGCCGAGTTCTTCCTGCTCAACCGCGAGTTCACCAAGCATCAGCGCACGGAGCGTATTGCCCGGAATAATCGTGAGCTGTTGAATGCATTCTTCTCCTCTTCCACCGTAGGTTTTGCAATCCTGGACGAGAAGTTGCGATACCGCCGGGTGAATGAAGTGCTGGCCCAGATGGTAGGAAAACAAACAGGTGACTTCCTGGGGCGCACCGTTATGGAAGTTTTCCCCAATACCGCGCAGAGAGCGGAAGCCGTCCTGACTGAGGTAATGCGAACCGGAGAGGCGATACTCGGACGCGAAGTTTCAGGGGAACTGCCCGACAAACCGGGCGAGACCCGCCACTGGCTGGTCAACTACTTTCCGATCAAAGATGAGCGCAATAGCGTCTTTCAGATAGGCATCATCTCGCTTGATGTCACTGAGCGACGCAATGCCGAGCAAGCTATCCGCAGGCTGAGCGCACGCCTGCTCAGCCTGCAGGACCAGGAGCGGCGTCGCATTGCTCGCGAAATTCATGACAGTCTGGGGCAGTATCTGGCGGCAGTGAAAATAAATTTGCAGGTCATGGAGCAGCATGTTTCCGAGCTCAACAGGGAAACCTTGACCGAGTGCGTAGACTTGCTTGACCGCTGCATCGGCGAGACGCGAACTCTCTCCCACCTGTTGCACCCACCGTTGCTCGACGAAGCCGGCTTTTCTTCCGCCGCCAGCTGGTTTGTGACAGGATTTTCCCAGCGCAGCGGGATTCCGGTGACCTTGGAGTTGCCACCTGACCTACGCCGGCTATCCAGCACTACCGAAATCGCGCTTTTCCGTGTCCTTCAGGAGAGTCTCACCAACGTCCATCGTCATTCCCAGAGCTCGTCGGCTGAGATCCGGCTGGAACTGGACGCCGAATGGGTAAAACTGCGAATCAAAGATTACGGAAGGGGAATTGAGCCCCAACTTCTCAGGAAGATGCGCCGGGACGGAACCCACACCGGAGTTGGTCTAGCAGGCATGCGGGAACGAATCCGCGAGTTGGGCGGCAGGCTCGAGATCCACTCCAGCGAATCAGGGACCACGATCGAAGCGCTCATTCCGGCTGCAGCGCTTCCAGATGACGCCGTCGCCGTAAGCAAACCTTCTTCCGCGAACTGATTAGCTCTCGAAGTAGGCTTCGATCCACTCCTTGATTCGGAAGCGGCGGTCGTCCTGAGCGTCAAATCGGATCCCAATGCTACGGGTATTCGGCTTGCGCCAAGTCACCGTACCTCGCACCCAGATTCGCGGCAGCGTAAGTAGAGCAAATGAGATCTCAATCGACTGTCCTAGGGAAATGTCCTCCGGGCTGCGGAAAGACATACCTCCCGAGCTGATTTCCTGGCTGGTTACCGTGAAGCGCCGGTTCTCACTGGTAACGACATTCACTTCGGTGATCACCGGGATGCGCACGTAACGCCGGAACTCGTGGAAGACGAGAGTTTGCGTGGCGCGCACCAGCTTAAGCGCGGCGGGCCGTTCCAGCGGTTCGTTGAACACGGCATTCACCCCATATTTGGAGTAGCTCAGTGCGTCCTGCACACTGCCGCCCAACCCATACATGATCATGCGGCAGTTGGACGCCGATGTGCGGACGGCCTCCATGAGCGTGCCAGCCCCGCCCCCCAGTTGAAGGACGCAGGCTTCGAACTTTTCGCGGCGAAGCCGGTCCTCGGCATCTCCGTTCAATGTAACGGTTTCGACCCCAAACTGGCGGAAGCACTCCGCCAGCACATTTTGGGATGACTCTTTCAGGTCGATGAGAGCAACCCGTGCTGAACCTCTTCTTGTTGTGACAGGGAGGGACGACGTTAGGGCGGCCAGAGAATTTTCCATGTAAGTTGGTGCTTGCCTCGGAACCCAATTCTGGAGCGGGTTTTGGAGGATTGCAAAGAGGAAGAAGGACAGTTTTTAGGTACAAAAGGTCAGGCGAATGCCAGGCGAAGGAAATATGAAGCAACGCTAATGCGTTGGATTATGGGATTTTACTTCGCTTACTCGCCAACAAAACTTACGCCCCAGAGAACACAGATTTAGCAAGAGATTTCAGCAGGAGGTTTGAATCGGTATGCTCCCTCTCGTTTTCGATTGTGACCAGGTCCGGTCTCACTTCAGGAATTCCAGCGGCGGAACAGGAGGGCTCCGTTCGTGCCGCCAAAACCAAAAGAGTTCGACATGGCATATTCCATATCTGTGTTGCGCGAGTGTTGCGGCACGTAGTCGAGGTCGCAGCCTTCGTCGGGATTCTCCAGATTGGCGGTTGGAGGCAAAATCTGGTCACGCAAGGCCAGTGCGGTCACTCCCGCTTCCAGGCCGCCAGCGCCACCTAGAAGGTGCCCGGTCATCGACTTGGTGGAGCTCACCGCGAGCTTGTAGGCGTGGTCGCCAAAGGCACGCTTGATGGCGACAGTCTCCAACCGGTCGCCCAAATCGGTCGAAGTGCCAT
>CAWGQZ010000062.1:0-32698 GCA_963824805.1 uncultured Acidobacteriaceae bacterium
AATGTATTGCTGAAGATTGCGACGACCGGTGAGTGGTACAAGATTGGGCGCGACCAACTTGTGCCGCACGATGGCTACTATGACGTCCGCGTGACCGCAGAATTGTGGGAAGTTTACTACTACGACTTCATCGCGCTCATGACCGTCGATCACCCAGTCGGTACGGAGATTTATGTGGATGAGCGCTTCGTAATCCCGCCGGGTAAGCCCGGCTTTACGACGGTTGCAACTCCCCACAACATCGTGCGCGCTACAGACGACACCGGCCGGGACGTGACCGCGCTAGTCAAAACACTGGACGGCAAAGCCCTGGATGACTTCGGCCGCGGCCAGTACCAGGGGTTAACGCGTGATCACTATTTGGAAGTCGACTTGGGTGACGACGCACCCCGAACCGGCCCACTCTATCTAATCGCACAGGGGTCGATTCACGACACCGAGTCGTCGCTTAATGTCGCAATCACACAGGGTCAGCGTTGGCGAGCTCACGGCATGAGCCTTGAAGTCTCCGATGGCAAGGGCGGATGGGTCACGGCGCAAGACAATCTCGGCTTTCCTGCCGGCCGCAAAAAAACGGTCGTCTTCAATCTCACTAATATTTTTCGCGCTGGAACACCTCGAAAGCTGAGAATTCGAACCAACCTCGAAATATACTGGGATGCCTTGCACTGGGCGCAAGGCGCTCCTGAAGCACCTGGTGAAGACCAGCACCATAACACCCGCGGCGGACCTTCACTACCGTGGCTATTCGGTGATTCACCGCCCTGATGCCGGGGCTCCCGAAATTCCTGACTATTACGCCATGCTTGGCAGCAAGCAGCAGTGGCGGGATTTGATCGGCTACTACACGCGCTTCGGTCAGGTGGACGAGCTGTTAAATAAGATCGACGACCGCTATGTAATCGTGGCCTCCGGAGACGAGCTGTCAATGCGCTTCAAAGAGCAACCACCACCTCCGGCCGGATGGGTCCGGGACTTCGTAATAGTGGGCGATGGTTGGATCAAAGATGGTGATTTCAATTCGACCTTTTCGAAAACCGTGCTGCCACTGCCTTATCACGCAAAAGACCTATACGTCACCCCGCCGGGCAAGCTCGAGGATGAGTGGGTGTACAAACAGCATCCCGAAGATTGGCAGAAGTATCACACTCGTTATGTGACCCCTCAGGTCTTCCAAAACTCTTTGCGGAGCCAATTACCCAAATGAGCGGAAGGCGAGTCGCACGAATCATTTTGACACTAGTCTTCGTGGGCCTGATTGCCAGCCCGGTGATTATGAAGCGACTCGCTGCACGGCGGGAAGTTGCGCAAGCCAATGCCGACGCCAGTCATCGCTGGCCCGCCACGGATTCTACTTGCAGGAAGTCTCGCAGGCATCGGGAATCAATTTCGTCCACCAATCGCCGACGCTAGATCCCAAGCTCGAGCACATCATGCCGGAAGTCGCCTCGATGGGTGCAGGCGTATCCATCGTCGATTTCGACCGCGACGGCTGGCCGGACATCTACGTCACCAATAGCGGCGAAGGCAGCAAGAATGCCCTTTACCGCAACCTCGGGGACGGCACGTTCAAAGACGTGGCGGCAGAAATGGGCGTCGCCGACGTCAATCAGGACGGCACGGGCGTCTCGATGGGCGCGGTCTGGGGCGACTACGACAACGACGGCTACGAGGATCTGTTTCTCGTACAAGTGGGGGCGGCCGGAACTGTTCCACAACGATCAGGGCAACGGCTTCACTCGCGTGAGCGAGCAGGCCGGCATGCCCAGGTGGGTCAACGCCAACACTGCGATCTGGTTCGACTATGACGGCGACGGCCTGCTCGACCTGTTTGTCGGTGGCTACTACGCCGAAGACATCGATCTGTGGCACCTGAAAACCACCCGGATCATGCCCGAGAGCTTTGAGTATGCCAAGAACGGCGGGCGTAAGTATCTGTTCCACAATCTAGGGCGGCGGGAAATTTGAGGAAGTCAGCCAGAAGGTCGGGCATCGACAGCCGTCGCTGGGCCCTGCCGCGGCTGCCGCGGACCTGCGCGGAACCGGATATCCGGATCTGTTCGTCGCCAACGACTACGGCGTCTCCGAGCTCTATTTCAACGATGGCAAACGCTTTCGTGAGGTCGGCAAGCAGACGGGGGTTGGCTTCGCACCCAAGAGCGGGATGAATGCCGCCTTCGGCGACATCTTCAATCACGGGACAGTACTCGATCTACGTCTCGAACATCTCCGAAGATGGCATTCTGATTCAGGGCAACAACCTGTGGGTGCCGAAGGAAGGGACATCGGGCGACGGCCTGCAGTATGAGAACCTGGCACGCGATTTGGGCGTCGAGCTGGGCGGCTGGAGCTTTGGGGCGCAGTTCGGCGACCTGAACAACGACGGCACACTCGATCTTTATCTGACCAACGGCTACATCTCGCCGATCGCAACCGAAGCTACTGGTACGACTTTTCCAAAGTTGCCGGCGGCAACAGCACGATCATCGGCGACGCCAAGAACTGGCCGGCATTGAAGGCCGTAGCCTGTCCGGATATCAGCCAAGAAGCGTTTGGCTCAACGACGGCGCAGGCAAGTTCATGGACGTGGCCCAGTCGGTCGGCGTCACCGACACCTCCGACGGCCGCGCGGTTGCCCTGGCCGATCTCTGGAATCGCGGCGTGCTCGACGTCGTCGTCGCCAACCAGAACGGGCCGCTGCTGCTCTACAAGAACACCGTGACGCCCGAGAACCAATGGATCGAGTTCGAGCTGGAAGGCACCGCCAGCAACCGCAGCGCGATCGGAGCGCAGGTCACAGCTCTATCTGGAACGGCCAGCAGCAGGTGCAGGAGGTTTCCGGCGGCAGCGGCTTCGCTGCGCAGAACCAGCGCCGGCTGCATTTCGGCGCTGGGCAAAGTCCCGCAGATCGAGAAGGCCATGATTCGCTGGCCGTCGGGCAGAATGCAGACCATCGACAAGCCCGCCGTCGGCCAGATGCTCACAGATCAAGGAGCCCGCATGAGTCGAGATCCACCGCTCGCTCCGCGTCCGCGACCGAACGCCGCCGGTCGCGACGATGTCCGCGCTTCGACAACCGCTACCTCGCGCCGGTCGTTTATCACCTGCATCCTGCTGGTCGGCCAGTATCACGTTCGGCATCCTGGAGAGCTACCAGGAAGACGCTGCTGGCGATCGCGGCGGCCATCGTCACGGAGATGGTCCTGGGCCGCTCTTCTTCGGGAAGTGGCCGCATCCTGGCCAGCGCCTACATCACCGGCATCAGCGTCGGCATCCTGGTCCGATCGCCTGCGTTCTGGCCTTACGCGCTGTGCAGCGCTGATCTCGATCACGTCGAAGTATGTGCTGCGCGTGAAAGGCCGCCACATCTGGAACCCGTCCAACTTCGGCATCTCGCGTGCTGCTGTTCCTGGCGCCTGAGGCGGTGGCCAGCTCTGAGCATCCAGTGGGGCAACTACCTGCTGCCGATGATCGTCATCTGGATCCTGGGCTCGGTGATCATTTGGCGGCTGAAGCGGTTGCACATCTGCGCACCTACGTGGTGTCGTTCATCGTCTTTGCCGTTCGTGCGAAGCTGGATGACGGGCAGTCCCTGGCAGGCGGAGGTCGCGCCGATCACCGGGCCGATGTACCAGCTCTTCATCTTCTTCATGATCACCGATCCGAAGACAACGGTGAAATCGAAGACCGGCCAATGCGTCGTGGCCTTCATGGTGGCCTTAGTCGAGATGGTATTGCGAATGCATCAGACCGTGTATGCGCCCTTCTATGCATTATTCATCGTCGGGCCGATTGCGCTGCTGATCGAGATGTGGATGGAATCCCGGCGGGAGGCTGCTCCGAAGCTGATGACGGCACAATAATCTAAAATGCTCTGTCATCCCGAAGCGAAGCGAGGGACCTTCCGACGGCAAAATCGCCCTCGGTACGCGGGCATAACAAAATTGCCATCGCAAGCAGTATCCCCGTTCCTCGGCGGGAAATCGCACCCCCGGGATTGACACCTTTTATACTTTCGACAGAAAACCGTCCATGCGAATGCGCTACTTCATCTTCGTCCTGCTAATCGCTTTGGGTTTTTGGGGCTGCAAGAAGCAATCCGAGAACCCCACCGAAACTTCTGCGCCAAAACAAACCCCGGTTTCTGCCGCTCCCGCGCAGCAACCACCCGTTGCCGAGGAGGCAAAGGCCTCAGTCCGCCCCTCCGGGCCGATTCAGTTCACCGACATCACGTCGCAAGCCGGAATCCGCTTCAAACACAACACCGGCGCCTTCGGGAAAAAGTACTTGCCTGAGACTATGGGCAGCGGTGCCTGTTTTCTCGACTACGACAACGATGGATGGCAAGACATTCTCCTGATCAACTCCATGGACTGGCCAGGCCATCCCACCGGCAAGTCATTCCCTGCTCTTTACCATAACAATAAGGATGGGACATTCACCGATGTGACCAAACAAGCGGGTCTTGCAGCGGAAATATACGGTCTCGGTTGCGCTGTGGCCGACTACGACAACGACGGAAAAACCGACATCTACATCACGACCGTCGGCACCAACCATTTGTTTCACAATCTCGGCAATGGGAAATTTGCAGACGTCACCGCCAAGGCCGGAGTCGGCGACCCGGGTTTTTCTGCCAGCGCGGTCTGGTTCGACTATGACAAGGATGGCAAACTCGACTTATTCGTGGCACACTACATCGAATGGTCGATCGCGACCGATCAATATTGCACGCTCGACAACAAGAACAAATCCTATTGCACACCTCAAACCTACAAGGGGCAGAGCGCAACCCTTTTTCACAACAAGGGCAATGGCACTTTCGAAAACGTCACCGCGAAGGCAGGGCTTAGCGATCCGACCAGCAAGTCCCTGGGGATCGCCGTGCTTGACTACGACAACGACGGCTGGCCCGATCTATTTGTTTCGAACGACACCGAGCCCAACAAGCTTTATCACAACAACCACAACGGGACATTTACCGA
Source organism: uncultured Acidobacteriaceae bacterium (assembly GCA_963824805.1). Classification (GTDB taxonomy): domain Bacteria; phylum Acidobacteriota; class Terriglobia; order Terriglobales; family Acidobacteriaceae; genus DATBAT01. The sequence continues at coordinate 4,986 of CAWGQZ010000062.1, forward strand.
TGTCGCAGTAGCGGCGGGCATTGCTTACAGTGAAGCCGGAACGGTCCGCGCCGGCATGGGTACCGACGCCGCCGACTACGACAACTCCGGCTTCCCCGGCTTGCTGATCGGCAACTTCACCAATGAAGGCATGGCGCTTTACCACAATGACGGATCAGGACTGTTTACCGATGACGCGCAGTCCACCGGCATTGCCCGTATTTCCACCCGGTCGCTAACCTTCGGCACATTTTTCTTCGATTACGACCTCGACGGTCTGCCTGATATCCTTGCCATCAATGGCCACGTTTCTGACGACATCAGCGTCGTCCAGCCCAACGTTCGCTACGCTCAAGCGCCGCACTTGTTCCGCAATCTCGGCAAGAAGAAGTTTGAGGAGGTAACTGCCAAGCTTGGCTCGGCTCTGCAGAAGCCAGTCGTCGGACGGGGCGCAGCCTATGCGGACATTGACAACGACGGCGATCTCGACCTCGTAATCATGGCTAACAACGGCACCGCACGGGTACTACGCAACGACAACGGCAACCAGAACGACGTCCTGCGGGTAAAGACGGTGGGCACGCGCTCCAATCGCGACGGAATTGGAGCAAAGGTATCGGTCAAGACTAGCACCGGTTTGCATGTCTCAGAGATGGTGAAGACAGGGTCGAGCTACCTATCGCAAAGTGAACTGCCGTTGACCTTCGGCTTGGGGAAGCCTCAGGACGGTAAAACCGCGAGCATGACCATCGAATGGCCCAGCGGAAAAAAGGATATGATTCCTGACATCAAGCCAAACCAATTCGTAACCGTCCAGGAAGGAAAAGGAATCGTCTCGGCCTACGACATTGTGAAATCGCCGAAGACGATGTAGGGCAGACATCCCTGCGCGTGGCGGACCTATACATCTGCGCCGCACAATCCGCGACCTTTTACCTCCCAAATGCATCTCTTGTACCAGCAGATTGACAGCTTCGGCGGCATGGCGGACAATCGACTTCCGGCCAGTCGGCAACAGTAAAACGCACGGAAGGAAAACAACGACAATGTCACTACGAATCAATTCAGAAGCGCCAAATTTCACAGCTGAAACTACTCAGGGCAAGATCAATTTCCACGATTGGATCGGTAATGGCTGGGCCATCCTGTTTTCCCATCCCAAAGATTTCACTCCGGTCTGCACCACTGAACTCGGCTATATGGCCGGACTGGAGCCGGAATTCGCGAAACGTAACACGAAGATCATCGGACTCAGTGTGGATCCTGCGAGCAGCCACAGCAAATGGGCTGCCGATATCGAGGAGACTCAAGGCCATGCAGTAAAGTTCCCCATGATCGGTGATCCAACGCTTGAGATCGCGAAGCTTTATGACATGCTGCCGGCCGATGCCGGCACTACCTCAGAAGGCCGGACTGCGGCAAACAATGCCACGGTACGTACTGTTTTCGTGGTTGGACCGGACAAGAAGATAAAGCTGATGCTCAGCTATCCCATGAGCACGGGCCGCAACTTCGACGAAGTGCTACGCGTGCTTGACTCGATGCAACTGACCGCCAAGCACCAAGTTTCAACGCCAGTAAATTGGAAGCCCGGGGATGATGTGATTATTAGCGGGTCAGTTTCGAACGAGGACGCCCAGAAGCAATACCCAAGCGGATGGAAATCTCCCAAGCCGTATATCCGAATCGTTCCCCAACCCCGCTAGAGATGTGTAGGGCTGGGTCATTCGACCTGGCCCCGATTTAACCCCGCAAAAAGGCGCTACACAACTTTCTTTTGAAAAATCTTCGTCTCCCGCGGCACAATAAACACCGCCTCATTCTTCACCAGCTGTAAATCACGAAACTTTTCCTGTGACATCTCTACGTGTACTGACTCTCCCCACTCGGCGACTGCCTCGATCTTCACCAAGGGCCCAGCAGAATTGATATGCTTGATCGTTGCACGGAAATGGGCTGCGCCATTGGGTTGCCGGTGTATCTCCAACAAATGCGGCCGTGCGTAGATCAGTTCCCCTGCACTGGCGTCGGGAACCGTAGTCTGCTCTTCGTCGATGCGCCCGTGGAACAAATTTACGTTTCCCAGGAAGTTGTAAACGAACGGGGTGGATGGCTGGTGGTACACGTCGTCCGGCGAACCGACCTGCTCGATGCGGCCCTCATTCATCACCGCTACGCGGTCTGAAACTTCGAGCGCTTCATCCTGGTCGTGGGTGACAAAAACGCTGGTGATGTGAACTTCATCATGCAACTGGCGTAGCCATCGGCGCAGTTCCAGCCGGACTTTCGCGTCCAGCGAGCCGAACGGCTCATCCAGCAACAGCACGCTAGGCTCAACCGCCAAGGCACGCGCCAACGCCACCCGCTGGCGTTGCCCTCCAGAGAGCTGTGATGGATATCGGTTCGCCAAGTTCTTTAATTGAATCAGCTTCAACAGTTCGTGAACTTTGGCATTGATCTGCTCTTTGGATGGACGGAATTTTCGTGGCCGGACCTTCAATCCGAAAGCAATATTCTCGAATACCGTCATGTGACGGAACAGCGCGTAGTGTTGGAAGACAAATCCCACGCGGCGATCGCGCGCGGTGCGGTCGGTGATGTCCTGGTCGTCGAACAAAACGTTGCCCGAATCGGCGAATTCGAGACCCGCGATGATGCGCAGGAGCGTGGTCTTGCCCGAACCCGAAGGTCCCAGCAGCGCGACCAATTCTCCCGAGGGAATTTCCAGGTTCACGTTATCAAGCGCGTGAAAATGACCAAACTTCTTGACGATGTTTTGTGCCTTGATGCTCATGCGTATTGCTCTTCCTCGATTTGCCGCGCGGAACGCACCAACTGTCGGCGGCCTCTCCACTCTACGATTGACTTGACGACCAGAGTGGTCAGAGCCAACATTGCCAACAAAGATGCCACGGCAAACGCAGCCGCGAATTGGTATTCGTTGTAGAGAATTTCGATGTGCAGGGGCATGGTGTTGGTGCGCCCACGAATATGTCCGGAGACCACCGACACCGCGCCGAACTCGCCCATGGCGCGAGCATTGCATAGGATCACACCATACAGAAGGCCCCACTTGATGTTGGGCAGGCTCACGCGGAAGAAGGTTTGCCAGCCGCTGGCGCCCAGCGCCAGTGCCGCCTCTTCCTCTTCCTGGCCTTGGGCCTCGACCAGAGGAATCAACTCTCGCGCAATGAACGGAAACGTAACGAAGATGGTGGCCAGCACGATTCCCGGCACCGCGAAGATAACCTGCAGATCATGTCGAATCAGCCATGGTCCCAGCAACCCTTGCAATCCGAACAGCAAAACATAGATCAATCCTGAAACCACCGGAGAGACCGAAAGCGGCAAGTCAATCAAGGTGATGAGCAAGCTCCGGCCCTTGAAACGGAACTTCCCGATAGCCCAGGCCGCAGCCACACCGAAAACAAGGTTGAGCGGAACCGCAATTCCGGCCGCAAGCAGAGTCAGGCGAATCGCAGCTAAAGCGTCGGGCTGGCGCAGGCTATCCCAGTATGTGCCAACGCCCTTGGCAAATGCCTGGCTGAAAACAATTCCCAGCGGCAGGAAGATAAAAACACCAAGGAAGATGAGTGCAGTACCGATCAGTATCCAGCGGACGACGCCCGACTCGCCGGTCGCGGCTTTTGCGACCCGCTTTGATGCTGGGACCTGACCCGGAAGAGTGACGCTGGCAGCCATCGCTACAGGACCTCCGAGATCGGACTAAATTCCTCTTCGGCAAGTTCCGCCTGTTCCTGGCGGCGACTGCTCCATTTTTGTAGCAGATTGATCGGCAGCAACAAGACCATAGAAACTAACAGCATAACGACCGCAATGGCGGTCGCCCCGGCATAGTCATATTGATCGAGCTTGGTGATGATCAGCAGCGGCGTGATCTCGGTGCGCATCGGCATGTTTCCGGCTATGAACACGACCGATCCGTATTCGCCGATCGCGCGTGCGAAAGCCATGGCAAATCCGGCCAAAGCTGCGGGCAATATGGTCGGCAACACGACCTGGGAGAAAGTTTGCCAGCGAGTGGCGCCAAGACTGGCAGCAGCCTCTTCCAGTTCCTTTTCCATGTCCTGCAAGACCGGCTGAACGCTGCGAACTACGAATGGCAGACCAATGAAGGTGAGCGCGATGACCACGCCCAATTGGGTATAAGCGGCCTTGATTCCCAATGAAGCTAGCGGCTTGCCAAGCCATCCGTTAGGAGCGTAAATCGTGGTCAAAGCGATACCGGCTACGGCAGTGGGAAGCGCAAACGGTAAGTCCACCAGCGAATCAAAGAGCCGCTTTCCCGGAAAGCTGTAGCGCACCAACACCCAGGCCACCAGAACCCCAAAGAACAGATTGGTCAAGGCCCCGATAAAGGATGCGCCAAAGGTCAACCGATAGGAGGCCAGCGCCCGCGCAGAGGTCGCAATGTGCCAGAATTGCGGCCATGACAAAGACGATGCCTTCAGAAAAGTCGCAGCCAATGGAATCAGTACCAGCAGACTGAGGTACACGACGGTGTACCCCAGCGCCAGCCCGAAACCGGGAAGCACGCTGCGTTTTCTAAAAGTTATGGCCATGTACCAAACAAACTGAACTGAAAACAAAGAACCCTGAACACACTAATCTCGCCTTTGCTCTCCACATCGTGCAGCTATTGCGGCTGGTAGATCTGGTCGAAAATTCCTCCATCCGCAAAGTGCGTCTTCTGCGCTTTTTGCCAGCCGCCGAAAACTTCATCTATGGTCACCAACTTAATTTTGGGAAACACCGACGAATATTTCTTGGATATCGCGTCCAGCCGGGGGCGGTAGAAATTCTTGGCCGCAATTTCCTGCCCCTCGGGCGTGTAGAGATATTCCAGGTAAGCTTCGGCCACCTTCCGAGTTCCCTTCTTATCGACGACCTTATCCACGATAGAAACCGGAGGCTCCGCCAGAATGCTCGACGACGGCACCACGATCTGCACCTTTTCTGGCCCCAATTCCTTGATCGAGAGAAACGCCTCGTTCTCCCAGGCGATCAGCACATCGCCAATTTCGCGCTGCACAAACGTTGTTGTGGATCCGCGTGCACCCGAGTCAAGCACCGGAACGTTTTTGTAAAGACGGCTTACAAAATCTCTAGCTTTCTGGTCATTGCCACCGGGCTGCTTCAAGGCATAGGCCCATGCCGCCAAATAATTCCAGCGTGCGCCGCCCGATGTCTTGGGATTCGGCGTGATCACCGAAATCCCCGGCTTGACGAGATCATCCCAATCCTTGATCTGCTTGGGGTTCCCCTTGCGTACCAGAAATACGATAGTCGAAGTGTATGGCGTGCTGTTCTGCGGCAAACGCTTCTGCCAATCGGCAGGAATGAGGCCGGCGGTCTGAGAAATAGCGTCGATATCGTAAGCCAAAGCCAGCGTTACCACGTCCGCCTGCAAGCCGTCGATTACGCCTCGCGCCTGCTTGCTCGAACCTCCATGCGACTGCTCAACCGTCACTGTCTGGCCGGTCTTGGCCTTCCAATATTTGGCGAAGGCTGCGTTGTAGTCCTGGTAAAGCTCACGGGTGGGATCGTAAGAAACGTTAAGCAGCGAAATGTTTTGCGCAAACACCGAAGACGACAGCCCGAATAGAAGAACCAAAACAGCAACGATCTTCTTGGTCATTTTTTCTCTCTCAGTTTTTTCCTGTCACTTACTGAAAGGGCCACTCCTACCGCTTAGAGCTTTCAGTCTGCCTTCCGTGAGTTGCATCGGCCACTGCTGTCGCCGAAAAAAGCAAACGGCCCAGGATTTTAAGTCGTGGGCCATCTGAGAAATTCGAATGTCCGATCCGGCTACATTCCATCCTCGTGCCCGCGAAAACATCTACATCCGCAGCTACAACACATGCAGCGACAACGCGTCGAGTTGGCTCTGGGCCGAAACATTAGAGGATCAGTATAGGCAAGCGGTTGCTATAAGTCTAGTAAATTTATAGGGATAATTTGGTCGTCTTTAACTCGGAAGGACATAGGAAAATCGATGCACCAAATCCGCAATTCGATGGCACTTCGAATTTGCCATCCCGCCAGAGGTACCCGTATCCTTCCACGGGAGATCAAATGAACGGCCGCTTCGCAGTCATAACCCTTATCCTCTGTTCGTCGATTGCTTTCGCCCAACAATCCCCTACCGAAGCCATACTGGCCGGCCGGCTAATCGACGTTCGCACCGGTAAAGTGTCGAACAACGCTTACGTGATCATCGGAAAAGATCGCGTTCTCCAGATTGCCGAGAGTGCACCCACAGGGGTCCCTGTTATCGACCTATCGAAATACACAGTTCTGCCTGGCCTCATCGACAGTCACGGCCACATCCTCGGCAATCCCAAGGACCAGTCCTCCACCGGCAGCCTGCGCATGTCCTCGGCACAAAAGGCAATTTGGGGAGTCCATAATTTGCAGACCTGGCTCGACCACGGGTTCACGGCCATGCGCGACGCCTGCGAAGGTGACAGCGGCTACGGGCAATTTGCGCTGCGTGACAGCATCGAGAAGGGCCTGATTCACGGACCCAGAATCGTCTCGGCGGGCGGATGCGTCTCCCTCACCGGCGGGCACGGCGACGGCGATGTCCTGGCGCCGGATTTCGGATTCCCTAATCAACCGAATATTGCCGACACCCCCGAAGACGTCGAGCGCGTAGTCCGCCGCGACATTAAATACGGCGCCGACTGGATCAAACTGATGGCCACCGGTGGTGTCATGGATCCAATCAGTGACTATCGCGTCCAGGAGCTGAGCCAGGACCAGATGGCAAAAGCCGTTGAAGTTGCCCACCGCGCAGGGAAAAAAGTTATGGCCCACGCCGAAGGCAGCGACGGGATCAAGGCGGCCGTTCGTGCGGGAGTAGATTCTGTTGAGCATGGCACAGTGCTCGACGAGGAAGGCGCCCAACTAATGGAACAGAGAGGCACATGGCTGGTGCCAACCCTCTATTGCTTCCAGCACGACATGGAAACCGGTTTGTCGCAGGGGCGCGATCCGGCAAGCTTTGCTAAAGGCGCCGCCATCATCAAGGAGCAAGGCCCCGCATTCAAGCGCGCCCTGGCCCATCACCTGAAAATCGCCTACGGGGTTGACGACGATCCCGACTCTCTCTCCAAAGAATTCGGCGCATTGGTGCGCGGGGGTATGACGCCTATCGAGGCGCTGCGCGCCGCAACCGTTAACGGCGCGGAGTTGCAAGGACGCTCAAAAGATATCGGCACCCTGGAGCCCGGAAAGTTCGCGGATGTGGTAGCGGTCGACGGCGATCCGTTGAGCGACATCACCGTCATGGAGAAAGTAGTTTTCGTGATGAAGGGCGGAGAGGTCTGGAAGAAACCATAAGCGGGTGCCTTTCTCTGTGCCGCTCTGTGAAATCTGTGCTTATAGCACTCTGCCGCCAGACCGCAATAGTTTTCAGTGGATACAATTCAAACACCAGCCGACAAAACCAGTCCTGAAGCCACACCCGGCGAATTGTGGGCCAGCCTCCGGCGGCAGCGCAGGTGCCGCAATCGGGTCAACTCTACCAGCGGGGACCATACGGCATGCACCCAGTCGGGTTTGATCAACTCGTGTCAAAAGCGGCCGAACCGCTTGTACAAATACGAGATCGCAAGATAAAGCGGCACCGCCTGCCAATCTTCAGGACACCTCCGCCAAATAGATGCATGGGAGACAATCACTGATAGATTCAGGCGTACCCCCGGTTCCAACTCTTCCGGCGATCAGTAGCGCATAACGGCGTTCGATCGGCCCGGTTGCCAGGTCTCGTCGTAGCACAGGAGCCGCAATCGTTTCCTTTGGCATCCAGCGATATTTGGCTGGTTTTAGAAGCGGCTCTTCGGGAGCAATCTTCCGCATGGCTTCTACCCTCTTCCTGTTCCCCCGGTCGGTGCCATCCGTTCCCTGATTAAGTCTTCGACATCGCCTATCTTCTCCCCTAGCAAGTTGATCTTGCCGGCTAAGCCCTGAATATCCGAAGCGGCCCGCCGATTGACATCAAAATCCAGTTCGCTTCGAACCCGGTCCTTCTTATCTTGCCGGTTTTGACTCATCATGATGACCGGCGCCTGAATCGCAGCCAGCATCGACAAGAACAGGTTCAGCAGAATAAAAGGATAGGGATCCCAGCTCTTATGACCCAACGCGATGTTCAACGACGTATAGGTAATCAGCACGACGGCAAATGTAATGATGAACGACCAAGACCCCCCGAACTGGGCCACGGAGTCGGCAATCTTCTCTCCCCAAGTGGCTTCTTCTTCAATGATTTCATTCGCGTTCCGGTTTGCACGAACACGTACCAGCTGTTGTGCAGCATGGAACTGGCGTCCCAGCACGGTCAACATATCCATGCCGGCATGGGGTTTGCGCTGTAACAAGACCGCGATATCTTCGCGATCCACCTCGAGGCAAACACTTTCTTCCATCGCGGTAGCGTCGGTCTGGTGCGGTGTCTGCTCTAACATGGAGGCAAATCCAAAGAACTCACCTTCGCCGGGCTGGTCGACAATTACTTCCTGGTTGTCTTGATCGACCGTGCTCACCTTTACCTTGCCCGAAACCAGCACATAGGCGCGGCCGCCTGCATCGTTCATCTTGTAAATGCGCTGGCGCGGCGCGAAGGTACGCACATCCACCTGACTGGCCAAGACCGCCGTCTCATCGGGGTCCAACAAAGCAAACAGCGGAACTTTGTTCAGGATTTCCGGATTACAGGGCATCGGTCACCTCTGCACAAAAATGGGTGCTTACAAGCACCCCAGAGGATTACACAACCCGGCAAAGACCGACAATAAGGGAATATTCGGCGGGACAATCTTTAATACTGCTGCAACACTAGGACCATAGGTGCTTCATTGCTTTCGCGAAATTGCTGGCGGGAAGGGTATTCAGAATGTCTTCCTTGGTCAGCCAGGCCCGGCGGGCCTGTAAGAGTCCAAAGCGTATTTTCTCCAAGTGAGAAGTATGGTGGGAGTCGGTGTTGATCACGACCTTTACTCCGTGCTGCTTCGCCAGCCGCAGGTGCCGATCGCATAAATCAAGCCGGTCGGGATAGGCGTTCAATTCAAACGCTACTTTTAACTTCGCTGCCTCCGTCAACACTGCGTCGATGTCGTAGGCGTAGGCATCGCGGCGGAGCAGCATACGACCTGTCGGATGCCCGACCAGAGAGGTATTGGGATTCGACACTGCGTTCATCAAACGCTCGGTCATCTGCGCCGGATCCTGGGCAAAGTGCGAGTGCACGCTGGCGATGACAATGTCCATCTGTTCCAGTACCGAGTCAGAGAGGTCGAGGGTTCCGTCGGCGAGGATGTCTACTTCAACTCCCGCGAAAATCGTAATGCCGTCGATCTTGTCATTGGCCGTCCGAATGCGCCGAATGTGTTCCACCGCGCGCTTATCGTCCAGGCCATTGGCGAAGGCAAGATTCTTTGAGTGATCGGTAATCGCCATGTACTTGTAGCCGAAAGCCTTTGCCGCCTCAGCCATCTCTTCGATAGTGTTGCGGCCGTCGGTCTCGACCGTATGCATGTGCACATCGCCTTGCAGGTCTTCTCTGGTAATGAGCCGGGGTAGGGTGTGGGTTTGGGCAGCCTCGATTTCGCCGCAGTTTTCGCGCAACTCCGGTGGAATGTAATCCAGCCCCAGCTTACTGTAGATATCCTCTTCAGACTTCCCGGCTACCGGCTTTTCATCCTCCAGAGTTGCCAGGCTATACTCACTCAGCGTATATCCCATTTTTATTGCGCGCTGCCGCAAGGTCACGTTGTGGGCTTTCGATCCAGTGAAATACTGCATGGCAGCGCCGAACGATTCAGGAGGAAGTAGCCGCACGTCTACCTGCATTCCGCCGCGCAGCCGGAAGCTCACCTTGTTTTCCCCTTGGGCAATGATTTCCATCAGCCCGGGCAGTTTAATGACGTGCTGAATCAATTTTTGCCGTTCCCTGTCGTCGCAGCAGGCCTTTCCCGTGACCAGGATATCCAGATCGCCTACCGTTTCACGCCCCCGACGCAACGAGCCCGCTGGAGTAACTTTTTCTACTCCCGGGTACCCCCTTAGATGCTCCGCAATTTTCGAAGCCTCACGCTCAGCAACATCCAGCAAAAACCGTCCGGCAATCCGCCGATAGTCTTCAATTGACTTCAGCAGCTTCTGCTCCTGCTTCTCTCCCATCCGTGGCAGTTCGCGAATTTTGCCTTCGCGTGCCAGCTTTTCGAGCCCCTCTATGTCAGATACCTGAAAAGTGCTCCAGAGCAACGCAATCGTTTTCGGCCCCAGACCTTGCAGCTTCAGCAGTTCGAGCATCGACGGCCGATACTTTTTCAATAGCTCGGCATGCAGTCCTAACCGGCCTTCGCGGAACATTTCCTGGAGGTTGGTGAGCATGCCCTTGCCGATACCAGAAATTGCCAGGACCTGCTTAGGTTCAACGATCAAGTCTGAAATTTGCCGCGGCTGCGCCTCGATGGCTTCGGCGGCGTTGCGGTAGGAGCGGATGCGAAACGAATCGGCGCCATCGATTTCTAACAAATCGGCAGTCTCGTACAAAACTCCCGCGATGGCCTTGTTGTCCATACGACATTCAGCTTAAACAAGTTTGGCGTCGAGAACAAAAACTGTGCGAGAGACGCACCTAGGATAGACCAGCGTTAACTGGCTGAGCGGCAGGCGATCCCCATCAACAACTACTTCAGGAAGCTTTCGTAACGTTAGCTGCTTGCGGACCTTTCTGGCCTTGAATAATCTCGAACTCAACCGTATCCCCTTCCTGCAGGCTCTTGTAGCCCTCGGAAGTGATTGCGCTGTAGTGCACGAAAACATCAGCGCCGTCGTCCCGTCCAATAAAGCCATAACCCTTAGCGTTATTGAACCACTTAACCGTACCCTTCAAACGTCCTTCTTCCACGTACTCCCCCTCGGCACGTACTCTTCCATTCCCGAGGCCGTGCCTACCTATTAATGCAATTGTGCTGCTATCAGGTAGCGGAGTCAAGAAAATGCGCGAAGAACCGGCTCTAACGCCGGGCTTTTTGCCCAGTGCGGGACTGAGCCAGCCAAAGCACGGACGCAATAGTCTTGGCATCCCGTACCGTACCGTTGTGAATCATGCTTACCACGCGGGAAAGGGGAAATAACCGCATGGAAATCACTTCGTCTGCCTCGGGCTGGGCTTTCCCCTTTTTCAGGCCTTGCGCCAGAAAAACCGACATCGGTTCAGCCAGAAATCCGGGGCTGGCAAAGAAACGCAGGATTCGCTTCCATTTAGTGGCGGAGTAGCCGGTTTCTTCCAGCAATTCGCGTTTCGCCGCTACCAGCTCATCTTCGCCCTGCTCCTTGCGTCCCGCAGGTAGCTCCCATAAGTAGTCTTGCGCGGCATGGCGGTATTGCCGCTCAAGCAAAACGTTTGGCTCAGGCCGGCTGTCGTCGGCGACCAAGATGACCACGGATCCACTATGGTGCACAATGTCACGCCGGGTACGCACGCCGCTGGGTTCGATCACGTGATCGGTCGTCACCCAGAATGCAGGACCACGATAGGCAACCTTGGACGATACTACTTTCACTTTCGGCAACGTTCTTGTTTTAGCCATCTAGTAAATATAAGCGAACTCATAGGAATTCTGTCGGAGTCGATCGCGACGCCAAAGGTTTAGCTTCCTGCTATTCTGCAAGTCGTGCACGTAAAACTTCCCGCCAGACATCTTCCGCTATGAGAATCGCGATCGTAGGCGCGGGACGCCTGGCCGCAACCCTGGCGCCCGCCTTGCTTTCAACGGGACACACCATCACTGAAATCGTCGCACGGGATGATGCCTCGTCACTGCGCCGGGCGCGCACTCTGGCACGCATGGTCAACGCGGGGGTAGTCGCTGCCCGGAACGCCCAATTGAATGCCAGGGTAATCTGGTTTTGTGTGCCCGATGGAAAGATTCGCGAGATCGCGGAGGAATTGGTACACCGGGGAAAATGGAAGGACAAAATCGCATTCCATTCTAGTGGCGCACTTTCAAGCGACGAATTAAATTCCTTGCGAAAACGCGGTGCCGCGGTAGCTTCAGTTCATCCGATGATGACGTTCGTGGGCGGCTCCCAGTCTGGCCTGCGTGGCGTGCCTTTTGCGCTCGAGGGTGATCGTTTCGCGATATCTATTGCGCGGCAAATCATAAACGGATTCCACGCAAAACCGTTTGTCATACGCCCGCAAGATAAGGTTCTTTACCATGCTTGGGGAACTTTCGCTTCTCCCCTGCTGATTGCTCTGCTGGCAACCACGGAGCAAGTGGCACGCGCATCGAGGGTTTCTCTTCCTGCCGCCCGCAAGAGAATGCTGCCGATTCTGAACCAGACCCTGGCAAATTACGCGACCCTCGGTCCGGCCAAGGCCTTTAGCGGTCCGATTGTGAGGGGAGAGGCAGAGGTACTGTGGCGCCAGCTTGCAGCGCTGAAGAGGATCCCAGAAGCAAGGAGGGTGTACCTGGCACTGGCACTCTCGGCGCTACGTTTCTTACCCACAAAAAACCGCGCCGAACTGCGAAGGATTTTCCTCAGTGAACCCTAGTGCCCTTCGTGGTTAGTGACTCTTACGTCGCCAGCACACGCTTAATATCCCGCGCCCGGCCGGTAGTCTCATCGCAGTCCACCACGACACCACAGAGCCGCACATCCCCGGTTGCAGGCTCAAACCGTACCGGCATATTGCTTAGAAACTTCCCCAGGACCAAATCTTTCTGCACTCCAATGACTCCGTCGTAGGGCCCGGTCATTCCAACGTCCGTGATATAAGCCGTGCCGCCCGGCAAAACCCGCTGGTCCGCGGTTGGAATGTGGGTATGGGTTCCGACGACTGCCGTGACCCGACCGTCGAGGTACCATCCCATGGCAACCTTTTCCGAGGTTGCCTCGGCATGAATATCCACGAAGATGACCTTGGCCTTGATCTCTTTCAATAGCGCATCGGCTGTCCGGAAGGGATCATCATTCGACACCATAAAGACCCGTCCCTGCAAGTTGATCACCGCGTAAGGAACGCCATTCTTCTGTCCTTCATAGTGCCCCCATCCCGGCATGTCGGGCGGATAATTCGCTGGGCGTAACAATCGGTGTGCCGGATCCTGCGGATTCCCTTTCATGACATCAAAATATTCAATGATTTCGCGCTTGTCCCACACGTGATTTCCAGTGGTGATAACGTCGATGCCCAGGTCGAACAACTCCTCCGCCAATGCGGGGGTGATACCGAAGCCCGCAGCGGAGTTCTCTCCATTAGCGATGATGAGATCAGCCGAGTTCTCGCGCACCAATTCCTTAATGCGTTCGCGAACAATAGTCCGTCCCGGTTTGCCAAAAATATCGCCAATGAAAAGGATTTTCATGAAGAAGAGCCGAATTTCGATGGTACCACGCGTAGTTGCGGAAGCCTGCCAACACGATGGAGGCTTTGAACCCCGGGCGAATTTCGACTTTCGTCCTGTGGGTGCGTTCCACTATAGTGTGGGCGCGGAATATCGAAGGGCTAACGATGTTCGAGGGTTACACCGAGAAAGCCCGGCGCGTGATCTTTTTCGCGCGGTATGAGGCCAGCAACTATGGTTCGCCCTATATCGAGACCGAGTACTTGCTACTCGGGCTGATACGAGAAACTTCCGATCTCATGTACTCCCTCTTGCCATCTCCCACTTCGATCAGCAAAATCCGCAAGCAAATCGACGACCAGGCAGTGCAGGGAGCGAAGACTTCGACCTCGGTGGACCTTCCCCTCAGCAACGAGTGCAAGCGGGTCCTAGAGTACGCCGGGGAAGAAGCCGAGCGACTTTCGCATAAACATATCGGGTCCGAGCACCTGTTATTAGGCCTTCTGCGCGAGAAAGGCGGGTTGGGCGCTCGACTGCTGAACTCGCAAGGCGTTTCCCTCGCGCGGGTGCGCGAATTCGTCGGCAAACGACCGAGGTCCGCAGCGGACGCGGTAGAAATTCACGGGGAAGACTGGCCTATCAGTTATGTTCGGGGGAAACTCGACGAACTTGGGGAATTCGCCTGGCGCCTTTATCCGTGGCAACCTTCGGACATAGTGGTCGAGACCAGCAGCGACGGTATTTCCTTCGATACAACGCTGAAAGAAAATCCTGCCTTCAAGTTTGTAGCGGGCGGATGGTCGCGTGACTATTGTTCTATCTGTAACTGGGAGCTAAACATCGATGGCGGATCTGAACACTCCACTGGATATAGCAATGGTCGGATATGGTTGTGCACGGAGTGCTATCAGAAATTCTTCGTGCTGCCCGTCGAGCCGGCAGAACCGTAAGCCCAGCTGTCTTCCCGCCCGTCCTTCCTACAACTCCACTCGCCTCAACCGCAAGGAATTCGCAATCACCGAGACCGAACTAAAACTCATCGCCGCCGCCGCCAGGATTGGGCTGAGCAACAATCCAAACAACGGATACAGCACCCCAGCCGCAATCGGCACGCCAATCGAGTTATAGATAAAAGCAAAGAACAAATTCTGGCGAATATTGCGCATGGTGGCCCGGCTTAAATTGCGCGCTCGTACAATGCCCGCCAGATCGCCCTTTACCAGGGTCACGCCGCCACTCTCCATGGCCACATCTGTTCCCGTGCCCATAGCGATGCCGACATTAGCCTGCGCCAGCGCCGGAGCGTCATTGATGCCATCGCCTGCCATGGCCACCGTGCGTCCCTCTTTTTGCAGACGCTTCACAACCTCAGCTTTCTTGTCGGGCAAGACTTCGGCTTCATAGTCTGCGAGTCCTAGCTGGCGTGCGACTGCCTCGGCTGCCGGCTTACTGTCGCCGGTGAGCATAACAATCCGCAACCCCGCGGCTTGCAGGTCGCGCAACGCTTGGGCCGTCGTTGCTTTGATGGGATCAGAAATCCCAATCAACCCAGCTGCCTTTCCATCCACCGCGACGTAAATCACCGACTGTCCATCGGCCCCAAATGTTTTTGCCGGTTCACTCAGGCCGGAAATATCTATTCCCAAGCCGCGTAACCAGGGCTCATTTCCCACGACGACATCATGATTTTCCACGCGCCCCCGCAAGCCACGCCCGGGCAGGTAGCTGAAATCGCGCGCTTGAGACAGAGCCAGGCTTCGCTCTTTGGCAGCGGCAACGATTGCCGCTCCCAGCGGATGCTCGCTTCCCTGCTCGATGCTTGCCGCCAACTTCAGCAAGGCGTTTTCATCTCCGTTGACCGCATGCGCGGCGGTCACTCGCGGCTTGCCTTCCGTCAGAGTTCCAGTCTTGTCGATCACGAGGGTATCGACTTTTTCCAATGTCTCCAGCGCCTCTGCGCTCTTGATCAGCACTCCAGCGCCGGCTCCGCGCCCGGTGCCTACCATGATCGACATCGGCGTAGCCAATCCCAACGCGCAAGGGCAAGCAATGATCAGCACCGCCACCGCATTTACGAGTGCATGCGCCAGCCTTGGTTGCGGCCCCAGAAAGCTCCAGACCACAAACGTCATCGCGGAAATCGCGATCACCGCAGGAACGAACCATGCCGCCACCCGATCCGCCAGCCGCTGAATCGGCGCGCGGCTGCGTTGCGCCTGGCTCACCATCTGCACAATTTGCGCCAGCAAAGTCCCGCTGCCCACGTGCTCCGCTTGCATTAGAAGCGATCCAGTGCCATTGACGGTGGCACCAATGACCTGGCTGTCTTTCCCCTTCTCGACTGGCATGGACTCTCCGGTAACCATGGATTCATCCACGGAACTCGAGCCCTCGAGCACAACGCCGTCGATGGGAATCTTTTCCCCGGGACGCACTCTCAGACTTGTCTCCCACCTTCACCTGATCCAGAGCCACATCTTCTTCCCTGCCATCCCGGATCAGACGCGCCGTTTTCGGCGCCAGATTCAGCAGTGCCCGGATCGCTGCTCCGGTACGGCTGCGGGCGCGCAACTCCATAACCTGCCCCAATAGCACCAGCGTCACGATAGCTGCCGAAGCCTCGAAGTAAATGGGTGGCATCCCATTCATATCCAACAACGATCGAGGGAAAATCTCGGGCGCGATGGCCGCCACCAGGCTGAACAGATAAGCCACTCCCGTCCCCATTGCAATCAGCGTGAACATGTTGGTCGAACGGTTCACAACCGATGCCCATCCGCGCTCAAAAAATGGACGGCCTGCCCACAGCACCACCGGCGTCGCCAGGATGAGTTCAATCCAAGGCAACAATCCATCGGGCAGGGCATGCTGCACCGGCATACCTGGCAACATATCGCCCATGGCAGTCAACAGCAGAGGGACGGTGAGGCCGAGGCTGATCCAAAATCGCCGCGTCATGTCGACCAATTCGGGATTCTCTTCCTCCTCGCCCGAGACGGTTCGCGGCTCAAGCGCCATCCCGCAGATGGGGCAGGATCCCGGCCCGGGTCGCACCACCTGCGGATGCATCGGACAGGTGTATTCGACCCGCGATGAAATTACCGGTGTCTCGCGCTCCAAAGCCATGCCACACTTCGGGCAAGGTCCCGGCACGGGTTTCCGGACCTCAGAACACATGGGGCAGACGTAAACCGAAGGTGACGGGTCAGAAGCCTTCGGTAGCGGCGGAGCAAGACTGGTGTTCAAGCCGCCAATGGAGATCAAACCCGAACAAGCAGGCTTCAGATATTTTTCGGGATCAGTCTTGAACTTGGTGGCGCAGGCGCCACAACAGAAGTAATAAGTTATTCCTCGATGTTCCGCCCTATGCTTGGCGGTGCCCGGGTCGACCGACATGCCGCAGACCGGATCTTTATTAACTGACGGGTTTTGTGCAGTTTCCAACAAGATGGCCGTTACCCTGGCTCGCTAGAACCAAGCAGGCCATATTAGATTCTTCTTGGCCAGGCGTCGATCTATCTCCGATGCTGTATCTTGTACCTGGAGGAAATTTTCCTAGTGACCCAACTGGATGTCGTCTACCGCTACGTCAATCCGCCCACCGAAATCGAGCTGCGCGCATTAGATAACGTCCGCGAGGTCTATGGCATACGTAAGATTAGCTTTGATGAGAAAGCGGCCACGGTTCGAGTAGAATTCGATGCCTCGAGGCTTAAAGAACCGGTAGTTGCGGGGCTTTTGCGAAAGGCTGGGATGGAGTTAAAGGAGAGGCTGGTTCTCGCCTAGCTACAGTGGTTTAGCGATCGGGGGAGGGCCAAACCTGACTTTCTAAACTTTAAATGCAAGGGGCGCCCAAGAAAACCTCTGGCCGAAGTTTATTCTCGAGAGCGCCCCGTTGCGCGCCACTTCGTCTGTTCTCTCCTTTTGCATACCGCGTGCCACTTCTAAACTATTGAAAATAGGAAGCCAGGAAGCGCTTTGGCGAGTAGGAATTGCCAAATGCTGAGAAAGATTTACGTCTCATCGTCTCAATAGCAAACACTTTGCCGAGACTTTACCCAAAAGCGGTGCAAAACTTGTGAGAAGTACACGTATGCGCCGAACATTCTTGTCCACGGAAGCTAAAGCCATATTTTGCGGGCAAGAGTGCCGCTATCTATCGAAAAATATTCGTCGCTGCCTGTCGATCGTGGGCAATCCGTTCGACTAACCAGTGCAGGCAAGGAGGCCTGAACCAAATGCAATACCTGCTGCTTATCTATGGGAACGAAGGCTATTGGCAGAACATCGGACCGGAACAACAGAAAATGGTCGGCGATTACATGGAATTCACCAAGGGCATCACGGCCAGCGGACACTACAAAGGCGGCAACCGCCTGGACTCCACCTCCAAAGCCACCACGGTTCGCGTTCGTGACGGCAAGAAGCTCATCACCGACGGTCCCTTCGCCGAAACCAAGGAACAACTGGGAGGCTATTACGTGGTCGACGCCAAAGACCTGGACGAAGCCATCGGTATCGCCGCCCGCATTCCCGGCGCCCGGATCGGATCCATCGAGGTGCGGCCAATTGTTGAGCGTCTCAAGGCCCAGTTAGCTGAAAACAGCTTGCACCAGTTACTCTTTGCAAAGGTAACCGGTGAAGATCGAGCAGATATACCGCGAAGAGTCGGCAAGAATTCTAGCGACCCTGATTCGCCTTCTCGGCAGCTTCGACTTAGCTGAGGAGGTGACTCAGGAGGCCTTCGCGGTCGCGCTCGAGCAATGGCCGCAGACGGGCATACCTGCGAACCCTCGAGCCTGGCTTGTTTCCACCGCGCGCTATAAAGCCATCGATCTGCTGCGGCGGCAAACCCGGCTCGAACATAAGCGCGACGAATTACAAGCGCTCGTCTCCAACAAAGAACTCGATGAGACATCCGACTCCATGTTGAGCGATGCCAATTGGCCCGGACGATCGGCTGCGCCTCATCTTCACCTGCTGTCATCCCGCCCTGATGATTGAGGCTCAGGTGGCGCTGACGCTGCGAACGTTGGGCGGCCTCGCCACCGAGGAGATCGCGAAAGCTTTTCTCGTGCCCGTTCCTACCATGGCGCAACGCCTGGTTCGCGCGAAACAAAAAATCCCGCGACGCCCGAATTCCCTACCGCATTCCGCCGCAGGAAGAAATATCGGAACGGCTCGCCGCTGTCCTGATAGTCATCTATCTCATATTCAACGAGGGATATAACGCCGCAGCCGGCGACCTCCTCATCCGCCACGACCTGTGCGCCGAGGCTATTCGGCTAGGCAGGGTTATCTGTGAACTCCTGCCCCGCGAAACCGAAGCCCGTGGACTGCTCGCCCTGATGCTGCTGCATGACTCGCGCCGGGAGGCTCGTACTGGCGCTGATGGCGAGTTCGTACTGCTGGAAGACCAGGACAGAAGCCATTGGAATCAGGAACAAATTCAAGAGGGACTCGCGCTCACCGATTCGGCTCTTCGTGAGGCTCCACCGGGGCCCTATTCCATCCAGGCCGCGATCTCAGCCCTGCACGCACACGCCAAGACTGCTAACGAAACTGACTGGACTCAGATCGTTGCTTTGTACGACGTGCTGATGCGCCTGCAAACGTCACCAGTGGTGGAACTCAACCGCGCCGTCGCGGTTGCGATGTCCCAAGGTCCGGCGCAAGGACTCGCGCTTCTCGACGAACTGCAAACCCGGCGTGAGCTTGACGGATACCATCTGTTTCCGGCCGTCCGCGGGGATCTTGCCCGGCGGCTGAAAGATTGGCCTATGGCCGCCCAAGCCTATCGCCAAGCATTGTCGCTAGCCACAAACGAAATCGAACGCCGCTTCCTCTCCAGGCGCCTTGCCGAAGCCGAGGCAAAGTAATTTGGCATCGGCGCGCCACTCGGCATTCCTGGCCTATTGGGTAGGTATCTCTATCACTTCTACCGCGTTCTTCACCGAATACTGCTTGCTCGGTGAGCAAGTCGTATGGCTGCCGGGACGGGTCACGTCCGATTGCGGATCTTCCCGCCGCATCACATACGTGTCCAGCACGAAGCAAAGTGATTGCGAGTCGTCGGGAGAATTGAGTGGCTTCGCAGTGTCGACCGCGTGCCCGCGCTTCTCGATCAAATCCCCGCGCAGTGGCATTTGGAAGTTTTCCAGTTGCATGCCCTGCGATGGCTTCTTCAACAGGTCAAATTTGGAGGAAGGAACCGAGGCGTCGGATTGCGGGCGTTCGCTGGCAAATCCGCCTACAGAAATCAGTAAGAACACCAGAAACAAATTGGTCGTGCGCATCATGCACACCTCAACGCCGAAATTATAGCCCTGTACCGGCAGAAGCCTCAATTGCCCGCAATCCGCAGGCACCTGCATAGCTACGCAGAACGCTTCGAATGTGGTGATGGACCATGGCCGGCGCATCAAGTCGAACTCCCAGCGTCCGGATCGCTTCATATTCGGCCGGCAAATACTGGGAAAGCAGCGTCATGGGAATAAGCTGCCGTGAAAGATTCAGGAGCAGCCGCTGGAGTTCCTGTTCCACTGCGGGTTCGGGCCAATAGTAACGGCATCGGTCACTATAACTGTAGGCACGCAGCATGCTTAGTTCCTGATCGTCCTCTGAAGAATAGTAAGAACGCCAGTATCTCAGGTTCTTCAGCATTGCCTTTTCCAATTCTTCGCGGACTTGCGAAAGCTGCACTCCCTTCCTGGCTCCAAATATTTCGTTTTCAATCGCGCTCAGCGCAAAGATCGCCTCTCGGAATGCAAACGTCAGCCCAGGCCCAACCTTCAATATCGCGAAGTGGTCCTCGACCATCTGCGACAAAGCGCGTGTCGATTGGTAGTCGGTGGAATGCGCCTCGAATACCAGCAAAGGGTTGTCCGGCAGACATCGTTTTATCGCAAGCGTTTTGCTTCGCTGATATTCAAAAACGACATCGCTGCCAAACTCTACTCCTGGTTGCACAACCAGCCCAATGACTCTTTCCCAAGCCGAGGCCAAGCCGCGAGCCGCAAACGCTACTTCAAAAGTCTTCAGCGTTTGATGGATGTGGTCAACGGTCGTGACCGCCGGAGGCTCCCCAGCAAGTGTCTCTCCTCCGGGCACTGGCACCTCTGTCCCAACCACGTAGAGGGGCTGCGGAAACGCCGGGCCCAGTTCTCCGTGAGCAAGCTCAGCAGCTTCGCACAGAACAGATGCCCTCTGCGCAACCGTCTCTTCCGTCAAAGCTTCTCCATCATCGGCGCATGGCATGCTGGTATCGAGATGGATCTTGCTGTACCCCGCGAGCACACAGTCACGAACCAGACGGGACGCCTTGGCGAGTGCATCCTTGGCGGGCTTGTCCCGCCAGGGGTAGGGTCCGAGATGGTCGCCGCCAAGCAATATCTGTTCTCGAGGAAATCCCAAAGTTTGTGCCCGCCCACGCAGAGCTTCCGCAAAATCACGAGGCGCCTGCCCGGTATATCCACCTTCCTGATTGACTTGGCTGGATGTGGATTCGACATGCACGATGGAGTTGTCTTCCATAGCCTGTTGCAAGGCCGCGTCCAAGACCCATGGATGGGCAGAGCACACGGCATACGTCCCAATTGTTTCGGACCGGCGATTTCGCCTCACCATGTCCTGGAGATGATTCCCGGCGTATCCATAGGCCGGCCGGGTTGGGTCCTGATGAGTGCTCATAGGCTAATAGCGATTATATTACGAATCATTACGATATATTTCGAATTGGAGCGGACAATGACTCTGCTGTGCTAAAAGTGTTCAGGATGACGGGGGCGGAACGGCTGGCCAAAAAACAAAAAATCCCCAAACTCTCGTTTAAGAGTTTGGGGACAAAGGTTGAACAGCCCTCCCCCGAAGTCTGCTCAACATCAAAATACAATTCATTCCGAAATTGGGGAATGGCACGGACGTGCCATGCTCGCGGCGCCGGCCCAAAGAAGGCCCGTCTGAGGCTTAGTTATCGGGTAGGGTTAGGGTTTTTTGGAGTCAAAGCAGATCCTCAGTCGAGCGATACACCCTTCCGGCACGTATCCAATCGGATGGGTCGCAACTGCAAGGACGGAACCGGGCCTATATCCCTGTCCGTTTCAATTCATCGACGGTGAACTCGATATTGGTATCGGCTGAGAAGGGCTTATGGCATTTCGGGCACTCCACGTGACGGCTTTCCAATGCCCGAGGAATTAGCTCGCGGTTTGCTACACACAACAAATCGTTTCCCGAATCGATTATTTTTCCGCAATACGGACAGGTGAAGAAATACTTGAACCAATGCATGTTTATTTTCCTTCTAGCTCTGTTGATCCCCGGCTCCCGCCCTTAGCTCAACAATTGCGTTCCTGCACGGCCTAAACGGAAAGAAAGTGGTATGGAGAAAGAGCCGAGGTTCGGTCGGATTATGTTATAGGTTGGATTTAGAGCCTAATTACAGAGGTAACGATATCGCATCAGGATATTGTTGAAGGCGTAATGGAATTTTAAAACCCCGGGGAAAGCTCGGAGCGGTTGCGGTAATTATTTTATGCGAGACTCAAGTTGAACGAGTATCGGATCGATCGCTCATTCAAGCGAGGTTCCAAGAAATGACCAGCGAACCCGAACCTTGTCGACTACAAGACATTGTGCAAGAGAAGCATCCCCATTGCGGGCTCTTACCCTCAAAGACCAACCGCTATTCCCGCCAACGTTAGGCAGGCATGCTCACTCAACCCGCAATGCCACCATAGGCTCAAGGCTCGCCGCCCGCCGCGCTGGAACAAATCCCGCCAACGCCGCCGCCACCGACAACACCAAAACCGCCAACCCCATGCTGACGGGATCGTATGAGTACACCGCATAGAGCTGGTCCCCCATGTAGTGTCCGGCAACAAATGCAATGGGAATTCCCAACGCCAGGCCCGACCCCACCAGCCCCAAGGCATTGCGCATCACCAACAACAACACATTGCGTCGGTCCGCACCCAAAGCCATCCGCACGCCGATCTCACTGGTGCGGCGGGCGACCGAGTAGGAGGTGATTCCATAGAGTCCGACCGATGCTAGCACTAGCGCCAGTAGCCCAAACAGCATAGTTAGCCGCGCGATCAATCGCTCCTGATTGAAGTTGCCGCGTACTTGGTATTCAAGCGAACGCAGGTCGATCACGGTAAGGTTGGGATCAATTTCCGTCAGGGTGCGCCGAACCATTGCGTCCAGGTTTTGCGGTGGCGCCTTGAAAAGCAGGGTGACGGAGTTGATGTAAAGCGACCGCCCCTCGGCCATAAGCTGATTGGGCGCTGTAAGGCCCCGCATTTTCTGCGTCAGAGGCCGAAAATACATTGGGCGGACTTCGTCACGCGGATTCGTGTACTTGGCATCAGCCACGATACCTACGATTTCGAAAGCGGCCGAAAACTTGTGTTCGAAGATGCCAAAGTGGCGTCCCATCGGATCCTTGTTGGGAAAGAACTTCTTGACGAATGCCTGGTTTACCACTGCCACCAGTTGGGTGGTTGCAGTATCGGAATCTGTGAAGCCCCGCCCACGAATTACCGGCTGTCCCACCGTCTCGAAAAAACGGGGACTTACCCGGTCCCACGACGAACCACTGTTTTCGGTCGGTCCCGGTTCGGATTGCCCCTCAACTTGCACGCCCTCACCCCAATTGTTTCCCTCCAGCGCGCTGTAGAGTGCGAGCCCCACACTTTGTACTCCGGGCAGCGCGGCGAATCCTTGTTCCAGCCGTTGGTTTAGCGCCGGCAACTTCTCCGGTGTATAGCCCGCGCCTGCCGGATCCAGATGGATGACGTACCGGTTCGCAGTCTGAATGCCGAAATTTTGGTGTTCCAGATTACGCAGCGACTTCGTCAGAAGCCCCGCGCTAACCAGCAATACCAGTGATAGTGCAGCCTGGAAGATAATAAGCGCCTTCTGCGGCAAGGACGCACGGTCGCGAGTCGAACGGTTCGCGCCACGCAGCGCCTCGGCCGGATCCGAGTGTGATGTGATCCACGCCGGGACGATGCCAAAGACAATTCCGGTCACCAGCGAAAGCAGAAACGCAAAGCCCAGAATCGGAGGGGAGGGGCTGGCGTGTATCGGCAGATTGGGCGAGTCGGGGAATGCCAACGCCAGTATGGTGCGCGTTCCAGCGTAGGCCACAAGAAGACCGGCTAGCCCACCCATGAATCCTAGCAGCACGCTCTCAGTCAGCATTTGCTGGATAAGCCTGGTCCGCGCTGCGCCCAGCGCCATGCGAATCGATGTCTCCGATTTGCGGGTTGCGCCCCGCGCCAGCAGTAGATTGGCCACATTCGCACAGGCCACCAGCAAGACCAGGCCCGAGATGGTCATTAACAGTCGAAGGCCGTTGCCGGTTTCCTGTTGCAGATTCTGAATGCCGCCACCAGCCGGGGTGACCACCACGTGCTGCTTTGGAATTACCGTCGAACCGCCGTTATCCGTATAAGCGCTCACCGTGCCGAGCCAATTTCGCAAACTATTGGAGAGCTTTGCCTGAAGCGAACCCACGCTTACACCCGGCTTTAATCGTCCCACCGCGTACAGCCAATTGCTCTCTGCTAAAGGCAGCAACGAGGTTTGCTCGATCACCGGTTCGACCGCCAATGGAATCCATAAGGCTGGCGGATCGCTGGTTATCCGGTCGCCGAAAAATCCCGGCGGCGCAATTCCCACCACCGTCACCGGCTTGCTTTGCACAAAGAATGTTGAGCCGAGAACCGCTGGGTCACTACCGAAGTCCGAGCGCCACGTCTGATAGCTCATCACCGCGGCCGGAGCTGCGCCCTTAGTGTCATCCGTTACCGTCAAGGGCCGGCCGGCAAAAGCCCCGATCCCGAAAACTGAAAAATAATTTCCCGACACGTATTCAGCACGCAGTGACTTCGCCGGCTCGGATCCGCGTCGCACCGCCATGGTGCTGTTCCCGGATTGCATGGCAGCCAGTTGTTCGAATTCCGGAGTCGTGTCCCGGAAATGCCGGTACAAATCGTAGGAGAACAGATCGAAGTCGCCATCTTCGTTCATGAAGCCGCCATTCACGCAGCAGTCATCCCGGTCTCCGATACGGTAGAGTGTCTTAGGATCGACCACCGGTAGCGACTTCATCAGCACGGAATGCACCAAGGTGAAGATCGCAGTGTTAGCGCCGATTCCCAGCGCAATCGTCAGAATGACGGTGATGGCAAATCCAGGCGATTTGAGAAAAGAGCGGAACGCAATGCGGATGCTTTGCATGGATGGCTCTCGGTTCTAGAGTCTCTATTTTTCTTACGGGCTTGGCACGAGCAAAGTTCAATCAAACAGAACTGCGCCTCGGGGGATAGACGCGCGACTAGCGAAAAGGTATCCGGGCAGTTGGTAGCAAGATATGGGCGCAGGCGACTCGCTCGCGCAGGCAGCAGCGCGAACTGACGTTTAGGACAGCCGGACGGGTGAGGGCACCCGTCCCCGGATGTTCCCGAAGCAGAGTTAGTCCCTAGAATCCGTAGGTAATTCCCAAGGCAAACTGTCGCCGGGCCAACAAATTGACTCCGGGCATGATATTTCCCGCTGCCTGGGTGATCCCAAAATCCAGTGTCAGCTTCGGTTCCTCAACCTCCCAGCCGCGAAGTGGTAGCGCTCCTGCGGGCATGAACCGGATCGCATAAGTGATCGTCGTCGGAATCACCGCTTGCGGCAGCCCTTCCACTCTGCGCGGCTCTTGCAACACTTCCGATCCCAATAAGATTGTCGTCCTCATCGGTCCGCGGACGGCGAACGCAAACGCTCCAAATGCCCTGCCTTGGTAAGCGGGAGCGTTTCCCGCCAATCCGAGCAGCGATGCATTCGTGGCCTTAAACCCAACATTGAAAACCAGTGGCAGATGCCGGATCTGAGTGACTGTCTTGGTGAGCACGGCATAGAAATCCGCATTGTGCGTTTCTTTGCCGAGCAGCACTCCTCCTACGTTTTGGACCTGGGTGCGCGCCACAAAACCCACGGCCAGTGCCGGTCTCCATGATCTTCTCTCGCTAAGCACGTTGAGTTTGGCGTGAAAGGTATTGAACCCCTCGCTCCACAGTGGACTAAACGTGGGATTGGTTCCGTCATGATGCAATGTCCGGGTATAGCCGAATTCCAGAATATTCCACGCGCCCATGGTGACCGACACCTGGTGAAATCCGCCCAGGATCGTTCCGCCATCCAGGTAGTGGTAGGCCACCATTGGCCTGCCGAATCCTTTGTCGTTCGATGGAACAGCGTAAGCAAGTGGAGTAACGAAGACACCGTCTTGTCCCTCCCAGTTCAGGCTCTGAGCGGATGCCGGCCTGGTCGCTCCGAGAGCCAGAAGTAAGAAAAGAATAGAGGCGAAGGAGATTCCAAAACGTGACAAGCCCGCGGCATTCCGGGCCTCAGCTGAAAAGCGATTTGCTGTGGGAAGCATTTCACACCGCATTGATCAACCTCCAAGAACGAAGACCTAGGGAAACCGATTAGAGATGGTCGGCGCGCCATAAATGGATCGTGCCGTCCTGACTGCCCGACGCAAGCCACTTGCCGCGAGAATCAAAGGCGACGGAATAGACGGGATTCGTGTTGCCGGTCAGCGTTTCTACAAGCTCTCCTCTTTCCACGTCCCAGATCTTGACCGTCTTGTCCCAGCTGCCGGAGACCAGCCAGCGGCTGTCAGGACTAAAGGCTACGCTGGTGACGCTACTGCTGTGGCCGGTAAGGGAATGGACCTGACGCCCCGACATCGCGTCCCAGAGCCGAACCGTTTTGTCGGCGCTTGCAGAAGCGATCCAGCGGCCATTTGGACTGAAAGCAACCGCGTAAACGTTTTTGCTATGCCCGCTCAAGGTGTGAATCACCTTGCCGCTGGTGAGGTCCCAGATATTGACGGTCTTGTCGTCGGCGCCGGAGGCAAGGTAGCGTCCATCCGCGCTGAACGCCACGTAAATCACCGATCTGCGATCCGCCTCGAGATCGCGAACTGGAAGTCCCGTCTCCACATCCCAAATGCGAATGGTTTTTTCATCGAGTCCCGAAGCCAGCCAGCGCCCGTTGGGACTGAAGGCAATCGAATACACCCAGCTCTTTCCCAGGAGTCCGAGAGGCTTGTTGCCTGGAAGACTCAAAACTTCGCGCCCGGTCTTGGCGTCCCAAATGGTGACTACGTTGGAGGAGTTCTCCGTTGCCAGCCAGCGTCCGTCAGGACTGAAGGCCAGTGTCTGGACCTCCTTCATCTTCCGGGTAACAGTGTTCATCTCTTCGCCGGAGGGCAGGTCCCACATTTTGACGCTGCGGTCCCAACTGGCCGAGGCCAACTCCGATCCGTTGGCGCTGAATGCGACTGCCGTTATCCAGCTGGAGTGGCCTTTGAAACTGCGTTGTGGAGCGAATTTCGGAGGCGCGACGGGTGCGACATTCACCGGAATCGTGGGGTTCATTGCCAGATCCGGACCGCCCCCGAGGTTGGTTGCCAGGGCGATCTCGGGAGGCGCGAGCTTGGCTTCGGCTTTCGCACCCGGTCCCGGGCTAAGCGTCGCGCCGCGTGGAACAACCGGGGCGGATTGCGGCTTTTGTGAACCGGCCGCATCACGACCTTCGTCGTCGGGAATTTGATCTTTTTTGCCGGCGGCTGTGTACCCGGCTGCGGTATTGGTTTGGTCGTCCTCCACGTTATAAGGCGCTTTAGAGGCGGTCGATGGAGTCGGGATCACCGTTTGCGCCTGTCTATTATCGGACTGGCTGCCGGCATTCTTCGCCTCGGCAGGCGGCGAGGTAGCCAGCGCGCGTATGGCGGCATTGCCGGACGGCGACCGGCGGCCATGTGTGTGTGTGTGTGTGTGTGTGTGTGTGTGTGTGTGTGTGTGTGTGTGTGTGTGTGTTTTTTTTTTTTTTTTTTTTTTTTTTTTTTTTTTTTTTTTTTTTTTTTTTTTTTTTTTTTTTTTTTTTTTTTTTTTTTTTTTTTTTTTTTTTTTTTTTTTTTTTTTTTTTTTTTTTTTTTTTTTTTTTTTTTTTTTTTTTTTTTTTTTTTTTTTTTTTTTTTTTTTTTTTTTTTTTTTTTTTTTTTTTGTGTGTGTGTGTGTGTGTGTGTGTGTGTGTGTGTGTGTGTGTGTGTGTGTGTGTGTGTGTGTGTGTGTGTGTGTGTGTGTGTGTGTGTGTGTGTGTGTGTGTGTGTGTGTGTGTGTGTGTGTGTGTGTGTGTGTGTGTGTGTGTGTGTGTGTGTGTGTGTGTGTGTGTGTGTGTGTGTGTGTGTGTGTGTGTGTGTGTGTGTGTGTGTGTGTGTGTGTGTGTGTGTGTGTGTGTGTGTGTGTGTGTGTGTGTGTGTGTGTGTGTGTGTGTGTGTGTGTG
>CAWGQZ010000063.1:0-34452 GCA_963824805.1 uncultured Acidobacteriaceae bacterium
GGGTGAGCAGTGAAAAAATTCCGAGCAGGACTGCTGAAAGAAGGCGGCGAAACCTATTGCCCGAACTTCCCATATCGAGCCCCCGTTGCAAAGTGGGTGAAAGACACAAATCGCAAAGTTTCAAATCCTTGCGGTAGCTATCTTTTACTTTCGAGGATACTGGTTCGTCAAGCAGAAACGACGAAAACGACGATTGTTAGCTGGATATCATGGGGCGAGGGAAAACTAAAAACGTCACTTCCGGCCGCAATAGTCACGTATTGGACGCCCTTCACCATGTAGCTCATCGGCGAAGCGCTCAGGGGCTGGCCAGTGTTGAAGTGCCAGAGGGCACGGCCGGTGCGCGCGTCCACCGCTTCCAGGAACCCGGTATCGTCGCCGAAAAAGACCAATTCAGCGGCGGTAGTAAGAGTCCCACCCCAGGAATCCCCATGGCCGGCCTGGGGATAACGCCAAACTTGCTTTCCCTCCAACGAATAGGCCGCTAGTACCTTCTGTGCGTGTTCATCCGGCGGAAGTTTGGTGCCGGTGTTGTAAAAGGTTTCGCCTTGCACAAATGGTTTTGGACTCGAGAAAAACAGATTGCAGCTCTCAAGCGTCATGACATAGAGAAGCCGGGTCTCGGGGTTATAAGACGGCGAGAACCAGTTGGTGGCCCCGTTGATGCCGGGACAGATCCGCGTACCGTTTGCCGTCGGGATTTTTCCAGACAGGACGGGTCGGCCGGAAGTGTCTATGGCTGTCGCCCAGTTCATCTTCTCCACAAACTGAGTTGCCTTCAAGAATTTTCCATTGGCACGGTCGAGGATGTAAAGAAAGCCATTGCGGTTGGCTTGAACCAACAACCGCTTGGTCGCACCGTTCTCTTCGACGTCGACCAGCATCGGGGTTTGATTGGAGTCATAGTCATAGACGTCATGGGGGGTGAATTGGAAGTGCCATTTCAACTCCCCGGTGTTGGGGTTGAGCGCCAGCACGCAAGCGGTGTAGAGATTGTCCCCGGGTCGCGAATCTCCCGAAAAATCGGGCGCCGCATTGCTGGTGGTCCAATACAGGGTGTCGAGTTCTGGATCGTAGGTGCCGGGCAGCCAAGTGGTGCCCCCGCCGTGCAAGTAGGAATCGCCGGGCCAGCTCTTCGACCCGAATTCCCCGGGTGCAGGGATCGTCCAGAAGCGCCACTTGAGCTTTCCAGTTAACGCATCGTAGGCAGCCAAAAATCCGCGCACACCCGAGTCGCCGCCGGAAGGTCCAACGAGGACGAGGTCTTTCACGATTAAGGGAGCGCTGGTTGCGCCGTAATGTTTCGTCTTGTCCGCGAAGGCCACGTCCCACAGCAGGTTCCCCGACCGGGCATCCAGGCAAAGCAAATGGGCGTCGTCGGTATTCATGTAGACAAAGTTTCGCCACACCGCGACTCCACGGGTGTGATGGCCAGAGGCATCGTCGAGCAACCCCGAACTCACCGGACGCGAGTAGTGCCACAAGCCCCGTCCGGTCTGCGCGTCGACGGCGAATGTGTCGTTGGCCGATGTAAAGTACATCACTCCGTTGACGACCACCGGAGTGGCTTCGAGCCGGTTGGAATTGCCGGGATGGAAAACCCAGGCAGCCCGCAGCCGGGAGACATTTTCGGAAGTAATTTCGTGCAAACTGCTGTAGCGGCGTCCGCTGTAATCGCCATTGTACGAAGGCCAATTCGCAGCGACCGGCCGGACCAGCAAGTCTTCCGGGTTTAGGTTTGCAGTCGGCTGTGCGACTGCGGGTGAACAGGCAATAAACAAGAGCAGGCTGAATACAACAGCGCACGATTTCATGTCAGCGATTGTCCGGGGAACTCACTGGAATTTCCTGGAAGGAGCCGCGATCCAGCCCATTGGAATCTTCCAGGTGAAGCGAGATTCGGGCGGGCTTTCCGGTTGGTGCAATCTCGGTTTCCACAGAGACTAGATCGGCGGGATCGACATCGGCCACAGGAAGGTTTCCCAAGCTTGAGCCATGGTCGTCGTAGAGGTGCGCAACCAGGCGACCTGCGAAGAACACGCCAAAGGATCCGGACATTGCGATCTTTCCGTTTTCCAGGCGTGTAGCTTTTAGCGGGCGTGCCACGATGCCCCCGTCAGCGACGCCGTGAAATTCGCTGCCCACACGGGTAGGAAACCACTCCGTCTCGAAATTGCAGGCTTCCCCGGCACGCAAGCGGCAAAGGGGAGAATTGAGCTCCGCTTCCAGGTAAGTTGGCGAACCATCGCCTCCCGAACTCAACGACACGGTGCCATCGTGGCTTAACTTAAGTTCAGGACCGTTCGTCCAAAAAATAATTGACGCCTTGCCAGGGTAGCTTTTCGATTCTTCAAATTGAAAACGTTCCACCATGCCGTAGTTGCTGCTGCCATCGACAACTGCCAGCCAGCCCGCAGTGGAATCCAACCACAACTCTGCGGCCATGTGAACGTAGTGCAGTGAAAACAATCCGTCTTCTCGTATCGAGGCGGCCGGATTCTCCGCCGGGCCAAAGCGTACGTGATAGCGATTGAGATAGCTGCTGGCGCGATTCGCGGGAGCAAATGTTCGGAAATTCTGATTGATGTGCGTGGGGTTCGCGGGGTTCGGATCGCTGGTGTCGTATTGAGAGACGGACTGCATCGACCACTCCAAGGGATGGCCGCTAATGTTTTTCATCGTCGCCCGAAATCGAATTCGTGGGGAGTCGGCGTCCAGGCGGATTGTCCGAACGAACTGAATTCCAGTTTGAGGGTCGGACGGGCCGGTAAGTTCGACTTCGCACTGCTGTCCTTCCGAAACCTTTCGAAAGGAAAAGGGGCCGTCGTCGATGATGTCCGACCCCCCTGCCCAATGCTGTTCGTCGTCATTTCCTTCCGGCAGGAGCCACAGCTTGTCGCCGCCATAGTTGAACCATTCGCCGTGACCCGGCGGCAGATACTTTCCCGCATATTTCGAGTTGACGAAGAAATACGGATGTCCGGCAAAAGTTACCTGCATCAATCGCCCGCCGTTTTGCGGCACAATCGTCAACTGCACCCAGTGATTGGAGATCTGTTGCGCTTGCCAGCCCCTGTAATCCGTGGGTTCAACGCGGCAAGGCGAACTGGCGGCCGGACGTGCCTCCGTCTTGGCTTGGGCGGCGGCAACGTTGGCTCCCAGAGCCCCAAGCAACAAGAGACCGAAAACGTGCCGCGTCATCCTGGTTTTTCGTGAACCCAATGTCATTGGTATATCTCTCCAAAGAGATATGGCGCACCCAAGTGTATAACGCGTGCCGGTTTCCCAGTCTCTAGCTTTTGCTGTCTGCGGGAACGAAAAGAAAACCAATAAAACGAAATAAATGGATGTGCGCCAAGGTTATTCTGTGATATACCAAACTCGCTTTGGGGTGCAATGCGCATTCCCCATCGTATATAAACGGAGGTTTCGGAATGTCCCTCGGTTCCAGTCGGCGATCATTCATGAAATTGGCTGCTGCGGCTCCGCTGTTGAGCCAGATTGCCGCCCAGGATCTCTACGCGCAGGCTGCCAGTGCAATCGGCAAGGCGCCGCGGCAAAACATATATGCCAGGCTGGGAGTCAAAACCATCATCAACTGCCGGGGCACCTGGACGTTCCTGAGTGGTTCGCTGGAATTTCCCGAAGTCCGTCAGGCCCAGGTGGAGGCAGCGCAACATTTCGTCAATGTGATGGAGTTACAGCGTGGTGTGGGACGACGGCTTGCTGAGTTGACCGGCGCCGAGTCCGGAATAATCACCTCCGGTGCTGCGGGCGCGATGGCAGTCTCAGCCGCGGCCTGCATGGCCGGTGCCGACGATAAGCATGTCTGGCAATTACCTGATACCACCGGGCTGAAGCACGAGGTGATCATGGTGGGGGGAAGAAGTGCTTTTGACAGCGCCATCCGGCTGACGGGAGCGAAGCTGGTGCTGGTTTATTCCGCGGAGGAACTGGCCAACGCCATCAACGACAACACGGCGATGATCTACACCACCGATCTCGGGGAGAAGCTGCAGCGAAACCTGACAATCGCCAAGGATCACAAGGTGCCGATGTTGCTCGATGATGCGGCGGGCATCCCTCCGGCAGACAATGCCAAACTCTACGCCCGCATGGGGCTTGACCTGTATTGCTTCTCCGGTGGAAAAGGGTTACGTGGACCGCAGTGCAGCGGCCTTCTTCTCGGCCGTAAAGATTTGATCGAAGCTGCCCTGATGAACAGTGCTCCGCGGGAAGGATCCATCTGCCGCCCCATGAAGGTCGGAAAGGAAGAGATTATCGGTTGCCTGACAGCACTTGAGACCTGGCTGAAGATGGATGAGAAGAAGATTTACGCCGAGTGGAATGGCCGAATCGACCGGATTCGGAAACTGGTGGATACTGTGCCCGGCGTGCGGACCGATGTTTACATTCCGGAGGACGGGAATCGCTATCCGACGTTGCGGGTTTATTGGAACCAGTCGGCTTGGGGGCTCACCACGTCCGATTGCGTGCGCATGTTGCGGGAAAATGATCCCATCATCGAAGTTCTTGGTGCCGATAATCCAAGCCTGGTGAGCACGGTGCGCGAGGGTAATCCAAACCGCAAGGAGCGTAAAGAGTCCGACCACATCGAGCTGGTTTCCATGACCATACAGCCCGGAGAAGAAATGATTGTGGGGAAAAAATTGAGAGAGATTCTGAGCGCCGCAAAGAAGGGCAAATCCGCAGCCTGAGGAGCGTCTCAGATGAAATTTCGCGACCAAATTCCGCTGACCCTCTTTTTGCTGTTGTTGTCGGCCGGAGTGCAGGCGCAGGTGCGGGCCGTGACGCCATCGCAGACCTCCGCTGCAAATCGCCTGCAGTCTCCCGGCGTGGATGCTGGGGATTACGTGTATGTTTCCGGCCAGGGTCCGCGTCGCCCCGACGGCAGTCTGCCGCCCACCTTTGCCGCGCAAGTGCGCCAGGCACTCGACAACATCAAGGCGGTGGTAGAAGCTGCAGGCCTAACCATGGACCACGTGGTCTACACCCAGGTTTATCTCGAGGACATCAGCAAGTACCAAGACGTGAATCAGGTCTTTGGAGAAGTTTTCCCCAAGACTCCCCCCGCCAGGGCCGTTCTGGGAGTGGCCAAGCTTCCCGATTCCGGGATTCAAGTCAACGCGGTCGCGGTTCGTGACCTTGCGGATAGACGTGCTATTTCTCCGCCGAGCTTCAAGTCGGGCGATACCGCTTCCCCTGGCATGCTTACTCACGACCGTCTGTTTGTTTCCGCGATGCCGGGGAGCGATCCTTCCGACGGCAAGGTTCCCGACGATCCTGCCGCTCAAGTGGATTTAGCTCTCGATCGAATGAAAACGGTTTTACAGGCCGCGGGTCTCGATCTGCCCAATATGGTCTTCGTTAATCCTTATCTGACGTCGAACATTCCAATGCGCGTGATGAACGAACATTACGCGCAGCGATTCGAATTCGGAAATACCCCGGCCCGGGCGACGATACAAGTATCCAGTCTGCCCAATGGAACTCACATCGAGTACACCGGAGTGGCGGTTCGCGATCTCAAACACCGCCAAGCCATTCGGCCCAAGAACATGCCGCCCAGCCCGACCGCTAGTCCTTGTGTTTTTGCTGGAGAAACCTTGTATTGTTCGGCCAAGAGCGGATTTATTCCGGGACCGCACGGTGGTGTTTATGGCTCGACCACCCCGCATCAACTCCGTCAGACCATGCGCAATCAGCTCGATAATCTCGAGGAAGCCGGCATGAATTTCGATCAGGTAGTATCGACAACCGTCTATCTTGATGATTTGTCGGACACATCGACCTTCGACGAGGTCTACGTCCAGTATTTTGGAGGGATCCCGCCGGCACGGTCCACAGTCGCGCAAATCGCGCCCGGAGAACGCAAGGTCGACGCTGAGGGGCATTCTCCAGATTTGGAACAGATGTCGCTGATTGCAATTCGGAAGCCCTCCGGCCGCTAGCCCTACCAACGCTTACCTGTGTTCGATCAGTTCCATGCTCTGACGGATGCGCGACTCCCAGGCCTTGGCTTCTTGTTGACGGGCAATGGCAAGACCTTTGCCGAAGTGCTCGTCCGCTCCTGCTCGCTGCCCGCCCGATTTCAAGATCATTGTGCCCATCAGTCGGTGGAGTTCGGCGGCCGAATATCTCTCTCCAGTGCTTTCACTGAGTGCAATGGCCTCGCTGGCCGCTTCAAGCGCCTCTTCTGCCTGGTTTGCTTTCGAAAGAGCATTGGTCAATAGCCCAAGAAAGTGAGGCCGCCACAATCTGGCGCCGGTTGCCTTATAGGCTGCGAGGCCTTGCCGCATCCTTCTCAGCCCTCGCGCCCGGTTCTCCAGCTCAGTTTCGGCCCAGCCGAGGTCGATGTTCCCGAAAGCCAGCCAGAGTTCCAGCCCGTACTCATCGGCGAGTGCGACCACTTCCCTGGCGCGCTCCAGTGCGGGCAGCGCTTCGCCGTTCAATTGGTGCAACACCGCCGCGAAATGGCAAGCCACAACCAGAGTTTGGGGATGCGCGAGCTTGCGAGCGAGGGTGAGCCCTTCCTGCATTCTTTCGATCGCACGATTGCTATCGCCGAGAGCCCACAGGGCCCTTGCGGCAAAACATTCGCTCACCGCCTTGCAGTCATGGCCTATGAACACGGTATAGGGATGATTGCGATGAGCTGCGTAGAGTCTGATGGCCTCGTCAAGATGCTCCAGGGCATCCTTATATTTACCAAGATCAAGAAGCGTCACCCCCATGGCGCGGTGGGCTTCCATGATCAGGGGCCTGTCTTGCAGTTGTTCCGCAAGTTGCAGAAGCTGTTGCGCAATTTGCATGGCCGATTCCATTTCGCCGCTGAATATGTAGAAGAGCCCCAGCGACCAAAGCATGGCAAAAAGCTGCGGAGACGGACCCTGTTGCCAGCACAATTCCCGGGCTTCCTTGTAAACTGCTTCGACTTCCGCGGACGCGAAACCTTTCGTCGCCATCAACGAGACTGCGAGAACCATGCGCAGTGTGATCGCCTGCTGTATTCGTTTGGCGTCTTCGGGCAGCAGTTTGACCACGTCTATCCCTCTTCGCGACAGGTCAGCTGCCTCGTGATGGGCGGAGCGGTGGCTGGCGTTCTCTGCGGCCTGGCAAAGGTATTTCGCCGCTCGAGGCCAGTCCCGACTCTGTTCAAAATGCATGGCCAGTTCGGCGGCAATCTCGGTGGCTCGCTCGCCATAGACTGCGACGCCTCGCTCCGCAATGCGCTGATGGATTTGCGCCCGCCGCATGCGAGGCAAAAGGCTGTACGGTACTTCCACGTACAGCACGTGATTGAAGCGATGGCGGGGAGTGAGCGTTCCGTCTGGAAGCTCGACAATCCACGCAGGAGATAAAAATTGGTGGCGGCGCGCCAGTTCTTCGCAATGTTTCTCGACCCACTCGGTAGACGTACCCAGTCCTGCCGCAATCGCCACCGACGAACACTCCATCCCCACCACGCTGGCTGCTTCCAATACCGTCCGCTCATCGGGACTGAGTCGCTCGATTTGCCGTTCGATCAGATGCCTGACGCTGTCAGGCACGCCCAGCTCAGCTTGCGACAAATCGCCTCGAACCGTCCACGTTCCTTGTTCGTTTGCGATCGTCCTTTCGTCGACCAGGTACTCGACCACGTTCACCATGAACAACGGATTGCCTTCGGTGCGGCGATGGACCAGCCGCGCCAATCTCCGCGGAAGTTGATTTCCGGGAAATCTGGCGTTCAGGTATTGTGCAACCGTCTCTTCACCGAGGTATTCGAGCGGAATTTCATTGCAAAGGCCATGGGCCTGCAGCTCATGCTTCACGGCTTTGAGTGGATGGTCGCCCAAAATGACCTCCACCGGCCGATAGGTACCAACGATAGACAGCCGGGCAGGATCGCGACGCCGAGCCAGGTAGGAAATAAGATCAAGCGTAGAGTAATCGCTCCAATGCAAATCCTCTAACACCAGAAGCAAGGGAGTTTCAGTGGTGAGAGCCTCCAGCGCCTCAGCCATCTCACGCAACATTCGTTCTCGCGTGGCACCCAACGCATGCGCGTGCAAATCCTCTCGCTCGGCGGCAGGGATCAGAGACGGTAGCTGAGCCATCCAAGCCGGCGCATGCTGCCGTAGCGTTTCCAGCACAGGGCCACCGGACGGTGCCCGGCAGAGACGGGAAATTCCATCCAGGACCGGGAGGTAAGCCTCTCCAGCACCGAAATGTTCCAGGCATTGTCCCCGGGCCACGCGTAGTCCGGCAGTATTTTGCGCCAGGAATGCTTCTACCAAAGTGGTTTTCCCCATCCCAGCTTCGCCAGTCACAAAGACAGTCTGGCGCTCGCCTCGCATGGCGAGCTCCAGCCATTCGCGCAGCCTGGTTAGCTCGGCTTCACGTCCCAGGATGCCAATTGCGGTCGGATGAGGCAGCCGGTGCGCTCGACTTCGGTTGCGGAGGCGATACAACATTCTCCACCGACGTGGGTGCAACGGCGGCGATGAAACGGTAGCCACGGCGATGCGCGGTTTCAATGTAGGCGGGAGCACTAGCATCATCTCCCAAGGCCTCTCGTAGCTGCCGGATGCTGTCTTTCAAAACCGCATCACTGACAAAGGTGTCGGGCCAAACGGCGTCGAGCATTTGCTGCTTAGTGATCAGTTGTCCGGGGTTCTCCGCCAGAAATTTCAGGACCGCAAAGGCTTTTGGACGCAATGGGATCGCCCGCGTCCCCTGCCACAGGCACTCGTTGCCGTGGTCCAGGCGAAATTGTCCAAACGAAATTTCCTTCCTCGGTTGCATGACGGAAACATTACAGAAACGTGACCAGTCCGTTATGACCTGGTCGCAAAGCTGCGGATATTCTCAAGCCACGATGAATGGATTGCAACACACCAGCGCTTTCGTAATTCAGTTTCGTGCGGGCGTGGCAGATGGGTCCGATGAACTGTCAGGACGGATCGAGCACGTGGCGTCAGGACGTACAGAGACTTTCCAGTCAATCCAGGAAGTGCCGGCTCTGCTGCTGCGGATGCTCGCGGAGCGGGAAAGCAAGGCCGTCAGTGCAGAAAAGGAGAAGCGAAAGTGAAACGACACCTGGCCGGAAGCTTGTTACTTATGGTTTTGTTTCTGCCTGCTACGGCCCAGATACAGGACGAGGAGCCGCAGTTGGCAGAGTTTCAACCTCAAGCAAGGTCAGAGCAGAAATCCAATTCAGGGGACGCAGGCAGCTTGAATCCTGATTTTTCGGGTATCCATGGGTTTGACCTTCAGGATCGCGGGCTGGCCTACGAAGAATTCGCTTGGAAGCACCCGGCTGACATCCAAAGGTCCCAGCCCGAGGCTGAAAGCCCGGCTACCTGGAGGCTGATTCGGTCGCGCGGCCTGCGCCAGCGGCGTAGCTTCGAGTTCGCGCCGGCGGTATTTCCCTGGTTGATGATGTTCACTCTAACCCCTGAAGTAAGGGGCAACCTCGGTCTGGATTGGGATAGGAGCCGAAAATGACATGCGATTCACAACCTAGTTTCTCGATATCCGGCAGTAGAGTGACCGATAAGCACTGTCTGCAAGTCATGGCTGTTGCCTGCCTCCTGGAGCGGAATGGGGATTACCTGCGCGAGGAGGATGAACCGGAGTTACCGACCGGATATCGCCATATCCGTAGTGCTATCGGCGCCTTATTAACCATGGAACCGTGGTATAACTCCGCGAGCGTCCCAGTCATAAAGCCCGAATGAATCATTCTGAGCTGAAACTCGGACCACGTGGCAACTTGCCGGAAATACCGGACCAGCAAACCACTAGGCATTCCCACCGGTCTGGCCGTACAAGATGTTTCGGAGGTGCTGTGATGAAGGGAACCATGATGGAGTATCCGCTTACCCTGGTCTCGCTCTTCGAGCGCGCCGGAAAGCTTTTTCCTGAAGTCGAAATCGTCTCCCGCCGGCCCGACAATTCGACTCACCGATACACCTATGGCGACTGGTATCTGCGCACGCGCTTACTGGCAGCAGCCCTTCAGGACTACGGGATAAAGCCCGGAGACCGTGTGGCGACACTAATGTGGAACCACTACATCCATCTTGAAGCCTACTTCGCCATCCCGATCATTGGCGGCGTGCTGCACACGCTTAACCTGCGCCTGCATCCCGATGAGCTTGCCTACATCGTCAATGATGCTGAGGACCGTTTCTTGATCGTGGACGACGTGTTGTTACCCCTCTTCGAGCAGATCAAGCATCGCGTGAATATGGAACGAGTCATTGTGGTCCCCTTTGGCGGTCTGCCCGAGGCGCACGCTTATGAGGACTATGTCGATGTCCTTCGTGCAAGCAGCGGCAAACCGCAATACGCTGACCTGGATGAGAATGATGCTGCCGGTATGTGTTACACCTCCGGCACCACGGGGAAGCCCAAGGGCGTTGTGTACTCGCACCGAGCACTTGCGTTGCACTCTTATTCGATATCGCTGCCCGACAATTTTTCGATTTCACGTTGCGACAACATCCTGCCGGCGATGTCGATGTTCCACGCCAACGCCTGGGGAATGCCTTTTGCTGCCGTGATGCATGGCTGCAAGGTCGTTTTTCCCGGACCCAATCTTCAGCCGGAAGCGATTCTCGACCTGCTTTCCAGCGAGAAAATCACGCTGACCGGGGCAGTGCCGACGGTATGGCTCGCGGTACTTAACCTTCTCGAAAACCAGCCGGAACGCTGGTCCCCTGCTGAAGGCCTGCGTGTGATCATCGCCGGGTCCGCCTGTCCTGAATCTATCTTCCGACGCTTCGACAAATTCGGTGTGAAAGTTATCCAGCCCTGGGGGATGACAGAGACCACTCCCATGGCTACTGTCTGCACCATGAAGCCGCACATGGATTCCATGTCCGCAGACCAGAAATATGAGATTCGAGCCAAGCAAGGACTCCCGTCCCCCTTCCTCGACATGCGTCTGATCGGCGACGACGGTGAAG
Organism: uncultured Acidobacteriaceae bacterium; assembly: GCA_963824805.1. GTDB lineage: Bacteria > Acidobacteriota > Terriglobia > Terriglobales > Acidobacteriaceae > DATBAT01. Next base: position 10,977 of record CAWGQZ010000063.1, read on the forward strand.
TGCCGTGGGATGGTGAAACGCCTGGTGAATTGGAAGTGAGAGGCGCTTTTGTCGCGGCAAGCTATTACCGCCTGCCTGAAGAGAGCAGCAAGTGGTCAGACGATGGCTGGCTCCGAACCGGCGATGTGGCCACCATTGATGCCCAAGGTTATATGAAGATCACCGACCGGACCAAGGACCTGATCAAGTCAGGCGGCGAGTGGATCAGCTCTGTCGATGTGGAGAATGCTTTAGTAGCGCACTCGGCCGTGGCGGAAGCAGCGGTAATCGCCGTTCCTCACCCCAAGTGGCAAGAGCGCCCGTTGGCCTTGGTGGTTCTGAAAAATGGTGCGGTGGCTACCAAGGATGATCTCCGCGCTTTCCTGGTCAAGACATTTGCCAAATGGCAGGTGCCGGACGATTTTGTTTTCATCCCCCAGCTTCCCCACACTTCGACAGGGAAGTTGCTGAAGTCTGAGCTCCGCCAAACTTACAAGTCGTGGCATGGGGAAGAACACGAAGAAACGGCGATTGTGCCGGAAACGAAGGGTTAGTTTATGAAACTGCTGCGCTCAATTGCAGAAGGTCAGCACTCGGGATTTCGCGTCGACACGATTCCGGGGTTAATCCGTCCGTTTTATCTTGCGTTGACGTGGGCCGCCGGCACGGCTGTCTATCTCTACTATGCTCTGTGCCGGCTCACGTCGCGCATATCGATCGAAGGATCGGGAAATCACGACCTCTCACAACACTCGATTTTTTGCATCTGGCATGAAAACTGGTTGTCCTACTTTGTCGTGTTTCTGCGATACCGTTCCGCGCACGCGTTAATCACCCATCCTGCTGCTTATATGAAGCCGATCCACAATGTCTTTCGGCTTATGGGTCTGGACCGGCTGCTGCTAGGCTCATCCGGGGAGGAAGGCAAGCGCGCCATTAACCGCCTCGCAGTCCTGGTGCGAAAGGGATGGTCCACCACGATCTCGCCCGACGGCCCCTACGGCCCGGCACACAAGGTGAAGAAGGGAGTTCTTCATCTGGCATTGCAGAGCGGCATTCCCATCGTGCCTTTAACCATATCGGTATCGCGCTTCATCCCCGTGCCCAGTTGGGACTGCAAGAAGCTGCCGCTGCCCTTCAGCCGAATCAAAGTAATCGTTCACGAAGCCTCTCACGTTAACGGGCAGAATTTTCCCGAGACCATTTCGCGCATAGTTGGTGCTTTGGGAGCATGATCAGCGATGTCTGTGAAAACCAGCAAGGAACCGAAGGTGCCCAATCCCGTCATCACCTATCGCGGAACCGTTTATCCCTGGCACTGCGACCACGTGGGACACATGAATGTTATGTGGTACGTCGGGAAATTTGATGAGGCTACCTGGCAACTGTTCTCACACCTTGGACTGACCAATTCACGCTTTCAAAACGAGGGGGCGGGCATGGCGGCGGTGGAACAGAATCTCCAATACAAACGGGAATTGCATGCAGGCGACGTGATCACCGTTCGCTCTGTAGTGCTGGAGGTGAAAGAGAAGTCGATCCGGTTCACGCATGCAATGACCAATGACGAAACGGGAGAGATAGCCGCCATTACTGTTATTGTCGCCGTCTATCTGGATATCAAAGAGAGAAGGGCACGGCCCTTGCCCGCTGATATCCATGAGCGGGCCATTCTCGTGTGTGACGAGGGTTTTTCCGGTCAAGTGAAAAACTAATCTCATCAGACTCACACAGGCCCCGGGACTCGGATCAGCTGGCCGAACGTGCCGATGAATCCGGAACGACTTCTATTTAACTTTCAAACGGAGTGGCGTCCCGCCCCCGCAGCACGATATTGAAGCGGTACCCTAACGCCCATTCCGGCTGGGTAGTCGGCAGATCAAAATCTGAGATTAATCTGCGTCTCGCTCTCTCGTCTGGGATCGACTGGAAAATGGGATCGTAAGCAAACAGCGGATCCCCGGGGAAATACATTTGAGTGACTAAACGAGTGGCAAAACCGGGGCCGAAAAGTGAAAAATGAATATGAGCGGGACGCCACGCATTCTCGTGATTGGTCCAGGGATAGGCGCCAGGTTTGATGGTGACAAATTGGTAGTTCCCGTTTTCGTCCGTTAGGGTCCTTCCGGCTCCGCTGAAGTTGGGATCGAGCGGCGCGCGATGATTATCGCTGTCGTGAAAATAGCGCCCCGCGGAATTTGCCTGCCAGATTTCCAGAAGTGTATGGGGAACTGGGCGTCCACCGTCATCCACGACGCGACCCGTCACAATGATCCGCTCACCAAGCGGTGCTCCCGCATGTTGCAAGGTGAGGTCATGGTCGGTTTCGGCAATCTTCTCGTGTCCAAAGACCGGGCCCGTGACCTCCGACAGGGTATGGGGAAGAACGATCAGCGGCTTACCCGGTGCGCGCTTCACCGTAGAAGCATAGGCGGGATAGAAAGATTCCGGCTGGGTGCCCGGGGGGTGGCGACGGTAGGGAACGACCTTCATCAGCTATATATTTAACATTCAGAGTGCGGAAAGCATAGGGTCCGCTATTTGGCCGGCCCTGCTTGAAAAATTGAATGGCGACTTCACTGCGCACCCAGATCGGGATTGTTGGCGCAGGCCCTGCGGGCCTGGTGCTCTCGCACCTTCTTTATCTAGACGGCATCGATTCGGTGGTAATCGAAAACCGCAGCCGGCAATACGTGGAGGAACGGGTTCGGGCCGGAGTGTTGGAGCAGGGAACTGTAGATTTGCTGAGCGCCATGGGAGTCGGCGAACGCTTGAAGCGCGAGGGGTTGGTCCACCATGGGATTGAGTTGCGCTTTGGAGGCCGAGGTCATCGCATTGACTTTAAAGAATTGACGGGCGGGAAGGGAATCACGATCTACTCCCAGCACGAAGTGCTGAAAGACCTGAACAACGCGCGCAGCGCCACTGGCGGCCAGGTGTACTTTGAAGTGGAAAATGTCAGCGTGAGCGACTTCGATGGTCCCCTGCCGACGATCCGGTATCGAAAGGATGGTACCGATTTCGAGCTGAGATGTGACTTCATAGCGGGATGCGACGGTTTTCACGGAATCTGCCGTCCCAGCATTCCATCTGGTGTTCTTACCGAATATGAGCGTGAGTACCCCTTTGGGTGGCTTGGCATCCTGGCTGAAGCGCCTCCCTCTTCCAGCGAACTGATTTACACCTATCACGACCGCGGCTTTGCCTTGCTCAGCATGCGCACACCGCAAATCAGCCGCCTGTACCTGCAGTGCAAACCTGATGAAGACATCAATCTGTGGGACGATGAAAGGATCTGGCAGGAACTTCAAACCCGGTTGGCGTCTGAAGGCTGGAAGCTCACCGAAGGGCCAGTTCTTCAGAAAGGCGTGACCGGCATGCGCAGCTTTGTGGTCGAACCGATGCAGTACGGACGACTGTTCTTGGCAGGAGACTCGGCACACATAGTTCCGCCCACCGGTGCAAAGGGACTTAATCTGGCAGTTGCGGATGTCCAGATCCTGGCGCGCGGTTTGAAGCAGTTTTACCGCCAGGGAAGTCGCGGCTTACTCAACCGCTATTCCGAAGTTTGTTTGCGGCGAGTGTGGAAAGTGCAACGTTTTTCCTGGTGGATGACTTCCATGCTGCACCGCTTCCCGGACGAAAATCCCTTCGATCAGCATCGCCAACTCGCCGAGTTGGACTACGTTACCGGTTCTCGCGCCGCGTCCCAGAGCCTGGCGGAGAACTATGTGGGCTTACCGCTCGACTAGAAGACGAAACAGCACATTGCCTTCCCGGAGCACAACCGCCGAATTGAGTGGAAGAATGGCCAAGTGGCTGGATCTCTGACTTCGGCCGCCATTTCGCGGAGAGGATGTGGACTCTGCCCGATACTAGTGGAACGGTCCAGCTCCGGACCGGCAGTGGCACCTCAGTCCTCGGCAGTTCGCCTATTGCATCCGGTTCCTGTGCAACTGTGGTTAATACGCTCGCACCAGGAACGGTTTCCACCGACACCATTGCATGGTCCTTTGCCGCGGCTCCTACCAGCACGGACGGACTCCTGAGCTACCCATGGTTTGTCGCGGCAGACGCGGTGAACTGGAAGGTGTGCAATCCTACGCAGGAACTCTCACGCCCAGCGGTCTAACAGTTAACTGGAGAGTGCTGAAAGTAGAAATTTCCGCAGTTTCGTCTTGCTGGTCTAGCTCTGGAAGGACTCCTGAACCTGCACCCTCGAGAATGATTGACAATTCCTACCTTGTCGCGACTTCCTCGTTCTCGCCTACCTGCTGGCGCCACATGGCATAGTACAGACCCTTCTGGTCGACTAGCTCTGAATGTCGGCCGGATTCGACGATCCGTCCGCGTTCCAGCACATAGATGCGATCCGCGTGCATCACCGTGGAGAGGCGATGCGCGATCAGGATGGTGATTGCTTCCTGATTTCCGGCAACGTCGCGGATGGTGTTGCTGATTTCCTCTTCGGTCAGCGAGTCCAGCGAAGAGGTAGCTTCGTCGAACACCAGCAACTGGGGATGACGCAATAGGGCGCGGGCGATGGAAAGGCGCTGTTTCTCGCCGCCGGAGACTTTCACGCCACCTTCGCCGATTACGGTGTCAAGCCCGCGGTCGGCGCGGGCCAGCAGGCTGTTGACAGCAGCCTTGTGAAGCACTTCCATGCACTCTTCGTCGCTGGCTTTCGGATTCACAAACAGCAGATTCTCGCGGATTGAGCCGGAGAAAAGCTGCGTGTCCTGGGTTACGAATCCAATCTTCTCGCGCAGTTCGTTCAAGTCAACATTGCTCGATGGAATGCCGTTGTAGGAAATTTCGCCTGACATTGGACGGTAGAGGCCAACCAGCAATTTGACCAAGGTCGTCTTGCCCGCGCCGGACGGTCCGACGAAGGCAATGGTATCTCCGCGGGCGGCGCTGAAATTGATGTCGCAGAGGGCGGGGGCATTAGCGCTCAGATGCTGAAAGGCGACGTGTTCGAAGGCCAATGTCATCAGATCGTCAATGGGCACGGGATTCACCGGTTTGGCATCGCGTGGCGTGCTGAGGATGTCCTGGAAGTTTTGCAGTGACACTTCAGTTTCACGATAGGTATTGATGACGTTGCCCAGTTCCTGCAACGGGGTGAAGATAAAGAACGAATAGATCATCAGCGAGAAGAACTGGCCGACCGTGATCTCCCGCCGGAAGATCAGGTAGAGCATCAGAAACAGAATGCTGGTGCGAAGCGCATTCACCGCCGTGCCCTGGATGAAGCTTAGGCTGCGCAAGTATTTCACCTTGTTGAGTTCGAGCCGAAGAATTTTGGCGGTGGTGCCGTTGAGGCGGCCGACTTCCTGATTGGCTAAACCCAGGCTTTTCACCAGTTCTATGTTGCGAAGCGATTCCGTGGTAGATCCGGCAAGGGCCGTGGTTTCGCCGACGATGGTTTTTTGGATTTTCTTTATACGGCGGCTGAGCACCGAACTAATGATCCCAAGCAGAGGGACTGTGATCAGGAACGCAGGCGCGATCGACCAATGTACTTTGAATGCATAGATCATTACGAAGACGATGCCTACCAGAGATGTGAAGAGAATGTTGATGACTGCGGTGATGAACTTTTCAACATCCAGCCGCACCTTTTGTAGCTTTCCCAAAGTTTCGCCACTACGCTGATCTTCGAATACCTGGTAGGGAAGATCGAGCGAGTGCCGAATTCCGTCGGAATACATCTCTGCGCCCAGCCGTTGCACGATTACGTTTACGAAGTAATCCTGAAAATTCTTTGCGACCCGTGAGACGAACGCCACCCCCATGGCTGCCAGTAAAAGAAGTCCCGCACCGTGGACGAATTGCGAACGGGTGTACTGGTCATATTTGGTGGCGTATCCGTCGATGACATAACGAAAGATGAGTGGGTCGAGCAAGGAGAAAATCTGATTGGTCGCGGCCAGCAAAAGCGCGATTACCAATAGTTTCCAATATTGTTTGGAATAGCTATAGAGGATATTCATAGACAGATCTAGGGTGCATTTTAGATGGAGTTTGGCGGGCTAGCGACTCAGAAAGTTGAGGGTCTGGGGCACCGTTAGTCCATAATGCGAGCGTGCCGTTTACTCTAGCCCACGCAGCTGCCGCACTCCCATTTCGGAGGTCTTCTCTCATTGTTTCCGCGCTGATCATCGGTACCATGGCGCCCGACTTCGAGTATTTTCTTCGTCTCAGGGTCGGACGATGGGTTTGGGCACACACTCAAGGGCGCTTTCCTGCTGACTCTGCCGCTCGCATTATTCGTGCTTTGGACTTTCCACGCTTTCGTCAAGCGACTCGTGGCCGACCTACTCCCGGATAGACTCCAGCGCAGACTGACGGGCCATCTCGATGGGTTTCGTTTTTGGGGAAGGGGAGAACCGCAGTGATAGTTGGATCTATCTTGCTGGGAATCAGTACCCATCTTTTATGGGATTCATTTACCCACCCAAATACATGGCTCTACTGTCATTGGTCCTTGCTCAGCCAACCTCTCGATCTACCCCTACTGGGCCCAGTTCCGGTTTACAAAATCCTCCAGCACGCCAGCACGATGGTTGGGACTGGAATTCTCCTGATTTGGGGAGTGCTCCGCTATCGAGCTATCGAACCATCCGGAGAAGTGCTTGCTAGCGGCGTCTCCTCGGTGCGCAAGATAGCGGTATCTGCGATTGTGACGATCGTCGCTCTGGCAGGATCCCTCGTCCGTGCCTTTGTAGCCGTCGGCATACCCAGGGGGAATGCAGCAGAAAAGCAGTTCGTGGGATTGCTGGTCATTACTGGAATAGCTCTGGTCTGGTGGCAACTTGTTGTATACGGAGTTTTGTCAGCGAGAGGTTTCGTCGGCCAACAACGTTGATGACTTACGCGGGGCGGGGTTCCGATGCAGTCTTGGCTTGCATTGACGATACGCGGTCGGTGGACAGCAACGGCCACCCTTTCCTCAGTACATATTCCAGCCAAGCGCCAGCGGCTTGAGAGGTCACGATTGCAAGTAACACCAGGGTCGTATATCCAGCAGCATTGATGATGCCCGCATCGTAGGCGACGCTGGCCAGAACAATTCCAGGACCGCCGCGGGCGTTGGTGGCGATGGCGAGGTTCCAGACGTCCAGGCCGGAAAAGCCAGCCAGTCTTGCGCCCAGTCCCGCGGAAAGAAGCTTCACCATGCATGCCCCCGCCAGAACTGCCAGAACCATTCCCAGCGAAAAGTTCTTCTGCAGGTCGAGGCGGTAGCCGACTATCAGAAAATAGATTGGAATGAAGAATGAAAACGAAACTTTGCTGAGCGAATCGAAGGCATCGGGATAAATCTCGCGCGCACTTGCAGCGCCATATCCGGCAAGGAAGGCAGCAAATACCAGGCTGACATCGAGCGCAGCCGCAATCGCTGAAAAGGTGAACAGAATCGCTACCAGATATCCGGTGGGCGAGGCAACCGCAAGCAGATTCCAGCGCGAAAGGTGCAAGCGGCGAAGCAGTCGCGGCGCGAGAACCAATCCCACAACAAAATAAACGATGGTGACCAGAATGTGGCGCGTGATTTCCGCTCGGGGGAGTATCGACGATCTTGCCAACGCCGTGGCAACCGCTAACACTCCCCACAGCACGATGTCTTCCAGTACGGCCACACCGAGCACGATGCGGGCAAACCGCGTGTGCAGAATTTTCAGATCGTGGAAGATGCGTGAGATCACCGGAATCGAAGTGACAGCAACAGCGATGCCGATCACCAGGATGAGCGCTGTGGTTTGCGAGGCACTTCCCATCAGGTGCTGAATGGGGAGAAATGGAACCAGCAGCATGGCGATCAGGAAGGGAAGCAGCGTGCCGACAGCGGAAAGCCACGCGACCTGTCGCCGGTCATCCACGCTCAGCAGTTTGCGAGTTTCAGCGCCGGAGACGAACATCAGCAGCAGCAATCCCAGCCAGTAGACAAACGACAAAACAACATCGATGGTGGAGTGATAGACGGAATGGGTGCCCAGGCCCAAGGAGCCTGCGAGTGACGGTGCTATGCGACCTAAAAGTGTTGGTCCGAGAACAATTCCCGCGAGAATTTCGCCGATGACTTTCGGCTGGCGGAGGCGGGAGAAAAGATACCCAAACAAGTGGGCCGCGGCCAAGAGGATCAGCAGCAGAATGATGACTGATCCGATTTCCTCATTGGACATGCGCGGGAGTTCCCAGAGTAGCCTCTGAGATGTTGGTTAGCGGCCCGGCGATGCCTGGCTCAAGCGCTACCGGGCGGGAGTTTAATCCCGCCCGATGGGGTTGCTAGGACTAACGGCGGCCCTTCTTCTTGCCGCGGCTCTTCTTGGTTTTTGCTCTGGAAGGGCTCTTCCTGGCCGCCTTTTTAGCCGGCTTTTTCTTGGCAGCCGGCTTCTTTTTGGCGACTGATTTTGAAGCCTTCTTGCTAGCTGACTTTTTGGCCGGCTTCCTGGCCGCTTTCCTAGGCGCTTTTTTTGCAGCCGGTTTCTTTGGCGATGGAGCCTTTTTGGGGGGTGCCGGGCGCGGCGGTTTGGGAGCGCTGCTTCCACCTCCGGAAGGCGGCGCTGGTGCGGGTTCAGGTTCAGGTTCCGGTTCAGATGAGGTGGGCAGTTCGGCTTCCTCCTCTTCTTCCTCTTCGTCTTCGTAATCTTCTTCTAGGGAATCGCCGTAAGAGCCGGTTTCGCCGAGTTCGTCGTTTTCATCGTCACGTAAAAAGAGAGTTTCCTCGAAGCTCATTTTTCCTCCTGAGTCCGGTTGCGCTTGGCCCCGGCCTTTCGCAGCGCTGGTCGCGCCAGAAAATTAAAAAGAAAACTGGAACTACATAAGGCAACGGCGCGCGGATTATAGCACAGCGCGCCATTGCAACATTGGATGCGAAAACTCAATAGCGGTGAATGAGAAAGATGACTAGCGAGAGCGAATCAACAGCACCATTCCCGGTCGCAGAATGGACAATTCTCCGTTGTCCCGTTTCAGTGCAGCTACGCTGGTGTGATACCCCGTAGCGATGGAGGTGAGGGTTTCTCCCTCTTTTACGCGATGGTGAACCACTGGCTTGGGCTGGGCGGTCTGGGCGGAGACAGCGGCCGTTCTTTGGGATTTCGCCTTCGACTGCGCTTTCGCTGCCCAACTGGGACTCGATCCAGGAGTCACCGGCAGGTGGACGAATACCGTCCGGCGGCCACGTAAGCTATTGGTTCTTAATCCATTCCAGCGCCGGACCATACCCTCGGGAACGCCGAAGCGGTCAGCCACGGTGGTGACAGTGTCGCCGCGACGGACGGTGTAGCGGGTAAACCGCCGGGAATAGGCCTGGGCGTCTTCAGAGGTAGCGTGGCGTCCCGCAGAAATAGGGATGACCAGCTTGGAATCGGCCGCTAACTCGGTGTCCGGCTCAAGCTGGTTGGCCTGCATAATTGCCTTGGGCGTGCTGCGATAGGCCTGCGCGATAGAAGTCACCGTGTCACCCGGGGCGACCTTGTGGTAGCGCCACCACACGCGCATTTCCTGCGGAATAGCGGCGATGGCCTGTTCGTACCTGTCCTTAGAGCCTTCGGGCAGCCGAAGTTCAAATTCAGTGTTTTCAGGGGTCGTCCATCGCAGCAGGCTGGGGTTCAAGTCCTGCAGATCAGCGGGGGTTGTGTCCACGCACTGGGCCACCAGGCGCAAATCCACCGGATATTCGATCTTGACCGAATCATAAGGCAGCGGCTTGTCCGGAGCCAGGTCGGTAAGCCCGTACTGCGAAGGATTCTTGGCCATGATGGTCACAGCCAGAATGATCGGGACGTAATTACGGGTTTCCTTGGGAAGAACATTCCGTTTGTAAAGCTCCCAGAAGTCCGCATAGCCGGTCCGCTTCACCGCGCTTTGCACCGTTCCCGGCCCGGAGTTGTAGGCGGCCATGGCGAGATACCAATCGCCGAACTGGTTGTAGAGGTCTTTAAGGTGCCGCGCGGCGGCGCGGGTCGCCTTTTCGGGGTCCTGGCGTTCATCAATCCATTTGGTACGCTGCAGGCCATAGCCTGCTCCCCGGCCGGCCATAAATTGCCACATGCCGCGGGCGCCGGCTCGTGAAAGGGCCAAGGGATGGAAACCGGACTCCGCTTGTGCCAGGTAAATCAGATCCTGCGGAACACCCTCGTTCTTCAGAGTGCGCTGAATCATCTCTTGGTAGCGGCCGCTGCGAACCAGCCCGCGCTCCAGGATGCCTCGGCCGCGGCCGGAGAAGTAGTTGATGTAGGCAGCTACCTCATCGGTCATCATCAGCGGCAGGTCGGAGCGGGTGAACTTGATCTCAACCTCGGCCCGGGCCTTCACATGGGGATCGACTGGAGGCGTAGCTTCGTTGGCCTCGTCTATAGGGGCAGGTTCCGACTGCTGCTCAGCGGCAGCTTCGGTCTGCTGCTGGTCCTGCTGGTCGACGAGTTGCAGCGCGGCGTTGATCTCGTCCAGCTTGCGCTGCAGACGAGTATCGGAATTTACATTGATGGAGCTCTGATTAAGCAGCTCAGAACCATGGGTGAAATTCTGCTTGGCGGCGTCTACTTTTCCCGCTTTGAAGTTGGCCTGTCCGGCCTGGTATTCCTGGTCGACTTGAGCGAGAAGATCGTCAACCGCGTCGGTTTTGGGGACAGAGGCTTCGGGCGTGACGCTGAGGCGCCGGTTCTGTGCTGGCCTGCACCGGCGGAGGCGTCGCAGGAACGGGCGCGGGGGCCTGGGTCTGCTGGCGGGGTAAGCGTTGCCACCGGCTTTTTCGCCGACTGACAAGCGCTGCCCATGGCCAGAGCTGCGAACGAAGCGACTAAGAGATTTACCCTCGTAAACTTCATGTCCCTCTATGATTTACCGGAACCTACGTGCTTCCTCACTAGACAGGGCTTAATGCTACGCTCGCTGGTTTTGATGGGTCAACGTCGAAAGCTGGTTAGCCGGATTACTTTCGGCATAAGGCGGCGAAGCTGATCTCAGCTCTTTGGCAGGAGCAAGCACAAAAAGTAGTGCAGGTGGGAGTCCACGCCTCGGCGGTATCCCAGAAAATTAATACCACGGAGCACCGACAAGGTCGTGAAGAGATTTCTCGGTTCGTTGCGTCTTCATATTGAAAGCTTGTCCGGTCTGCCCGGGCAGCCTTGGTGTGGAGATTTGGTTGTATGAGTCTATAATTCGCCGCAACCTATGGCTCTCGTTCCCGGCACTAGACTAGGGCCCTATGAAGTGGTCGCACCCCTTGGGGCAGGCGGGATGGGGGAAGTCTACCGCGCCCGCGATACTCGCCTGGAACGTCCCGTTGCGATCAAAATTCTTCCCCTTCACCTGGCCGACCGGTTGGAGGCGCGCGAGCGTTTCGAACGCGAAGCCCATGCCGTCTCGTCTCTCAATCACCCTCACATTTGCCAACTTTACGACTCGGCGAGCAGAACGGAGTCAGCTATCTGGTAATGGAGATGCTCGAAGGCGAGACCCTGGCTTTTGGTTGTTCCGACCGACTTTGGATCGATCACCGCGCTGACGTTGGTCACAAACTGGACAGCCGGTTTCAGCAAATGAGCGGATGGAAGAATCTCTTAGTCGCTGGGGGTAACCCATGAAAGCCATTCAGGTTAAGCAACCGGGCGGTCCCGAAGTCCTAGAGTTGGTGGATATTCCTGTCCCCGAGCCGAAGCCCAACGAAGCGTTGGTCAAGATTGCCGCTTCGGGGGTGAACTTTATCGATGTTTACCAGCGCGAAGGCCGCTACAAAGTCCCGCTACCGTTTGTGGCAGGCCAGGAAGCCGCCGGCGCGGTCATCAAGGTTGGCGCAGAGGTGAAGTCGCTCAGGGCCGGTGATCCTGTTGCCTGGTGCGGCGTTTTGGGCAGTTACGCCGAGTATGCCGCTGTGCCGGCCGATCGGCTGGTGTTGATTCCTCCGGGAGTGACCGAGCAACAGGCCGCGGCGGCCATGCTGCAAGGAATGACGGCGCACTATCTAGTTTACGACGTGTATCCTCTGAAGAAGGGCGAGACGGCTCTGCTCCATGCTGCGGCCGGAGGGGTAGGACTGATTCTCACCCAGATGGCACATAACATTGGAGCTCGTCTGATCGGTACGGTTTCGACCGAGGAAAAAGCCAAGCTGGCTCGCGAGGCTGGTGCCGATGAGATCATTTTGTACTCTCAAGTTGATTTTGAGACTGAGACGAAACGCCTCACAGGCGGACAAGGAGTGGACGTCGTCTACGATTCTGTTGGGAAGACGACATTTGAGAAAGGGCTGAATGTTTTACGGGTGCGCGGGATGATGGCGCTATTCGGCGGATCAAGCGGTCCGGTTCCACCATTTGATCCGATCATCCTTTCTCAAAAAGGCTCGCTGTTTCTTACCAGACCGACTTTAGGGCACTATACCGTCACTCGCGAAGAGTTGGAGAAGCGGTCTGGAGATGTATTCGCGATGATCGCGGCTGGGAAATTGAAATTGCGCATTGCACATACCTATCCGCTGGCAGAGGTGCAGCAGGCACATCGCGATCTGGAAGGACGGAAGACTACCGGGAAGATCTTGTTAGTTATTTGAAAATCGAACCACAAATTTCCGCAGATTTCCGGTGCTGAATCTTTAGATTTTTGATCCGCCAATCCGCGAAAATCCGTGGCGAAAGATCCAAAAACAAGAATGCCGGGCTGGTTGGCCCGGCTCGTTCTCGCTTTTCACCTTCGGGGAGCGACTTGGTTTCGAGGTCCCCGTAGAACTTTTTCACCCCGTCCTACTTCTTGATTCGCTTCGGCGGCGCCACTAGCGGGAAGATCGCGCCGTCTCACCGTCACCTTACATTACTAATGCCAGGCCCTCTAATTCGTGCTGCAGAACGGGAAGGGCACAACCCGCCATCTCGACCCGGCTGGCTGCGTCCATTGCCGCTTGGGGCGATACACCATATCCTCGACCCATCAGAAACACCTGGAGAAGTTCGGCGGCCTCGCGGGAGTCGAGCAAACCTCCTTGCAACATATCGTTGCGCAGGGCCGTCAATTCAGTTGTCGAAAATCGTTCTCTCATGGCCGTTCACCTCCGACCTTAAACTTTCCTTGTGGTATTAGACTCACCCAGACCCGGTTATGTTGCATGCAATTTGCGTGCCGCGTCTGAGCCTGTTTCTGACCACTTTCAGAAACCGTGCTTAGTTCTTTAAACCCATTAGCAGGCCACAAGTTGCGAGTTGGCACCGAGGGGGTTATCGGTACTTCGATGCTCTTGGATTAGTCTCGAAATTGACACATTGTGTCGTTGTGGGACACGAAAGGGCGAGACGCAGGTAACCGGCGGGATCTACTGAGGTTCCACACGAGCTTGGTCAATCAGCAGGATAGGAATATTGTCGCGCACCGGATAGGCCCGGTAGCATTCTGCACACTTCAGCGTGGCTCCTTCATCTTTTACGGTGAGCGGTTTTTTGCACGCCGGGCAAACCAGCAAGTCGAGGAGTTCCTTGGCGGTCATCGCTGAATTGTACTCCCTGTAGATTCGACGCGGCGAAGCTGTACGGAAAAGGCAATAACCAGGAAGACGAAGGTCCGCCGAAGGAAAACCCGATCTTCAAACCTTCGTGCCCTTCTTGGTTATTGCCTCAGGGCGGCTCTACCAATCCACGCTTCTCCCCTATGGGTTACGATAGATTTTCGAAGTTCGGTGGAGTGTATATGGCAGCAATGATTTTGGACGGTACGAAGATCGCGGGCGAAATCAGGGCCGAGCTTGCGGCCGACATTCAAGAGATGGCATCGGCGGGAATTCGTCCGGGGCTGGCCGTGGTGCTGGTGGGAAACAATCCAGCGTCGGAAATTTACGTCCGCGGTAAAGTGAAGAGTTGTGAGGAATTAGGAATCTACAGCGATAAGCTGACGCCGCCGAGCAGCATTTCGACGCAGGAACTTCTCAAGCTGATACACGAACTAAATCGCAGAGACGAGATCGACGGAATCCTGGTTCAACTCCCCTTGCCGGAGCAGGTGGATGCCAAAAGAGTTTTGATGGCAGTCGATCCCGCGAAGGACGTTGACGGCTTCCATCCCATGAATGTGGGATTTCTTTCTACCCAACGGCCGGGGCTGGTGCCCTGTACTCCTGCGGGAGTGATTGAGATTCTGAAGCGGAGCCGCATCCCCATTTCCGGGCAAGATGCAGTGGTGGTGGGACGGAGCGATATTGTGGGCAAGCCGGCCGCAATGTTGTTGCTGAATGCCAACGCGACGGTTACAGTCTGCCATTCGAAGACACGCGATCTACCGGGAGTCTGCCGCCGCGCGGACATTCTGGTTGCCGCCATCGGCCGGGCAGGGATGATTACCCGGGACTTCGTGAAACCCGGAGCCACCGTAATTGACGTTGGCATGAACAAAGTGACAAACCAGAAAGAATTCGAGCGATTGTTTGCCGGGAATACCAGGAGGGAAGAGACGTTCCGCAGCAAAGGCTCAACTCTGGTTGGCGACGTGCACCCGGAGGTCGCGGAAGTTGCCGGGGCGATCACGCCCGTGCCGGGCGGGGTTGGTCCACTGACCATCGCGATGTTGATCTCCAATACGGTGCGTGCGGCCAAGATTCGTCGCGCCAGCCGCATGGTGGAAGCGCGAGCCTAAATGCTTCTATCTTTCAACGGCAAGCGGTCCTGAATTCCTATGCTGAAAGTAGGTCTTACCGGCGGCATCGCGTCCGGCAAATCCGTGGTTGCCGAGATGTTTGCTGCAATGGGAGCACATGTTACGCAGGCGGACCAGATCGCCCATCAGCTAATGCAGCCGGGCGAAAAGGTACATGAGGAAGTCGTCCGGCACTTTGGTCCCGGGATCTTAAATCCTGACCAAACCGTGAACCGGGTGCGCTTAGCAGAGGCCGCCTTCAGTGCTTCCAACGGGCAATCGCGCATTCAGGAATTGAACCATATCGTTCATCCTGCCGTACTCATAACGCAGGAGCAGTGGATGGATGACGTTGGACGGAAAGATCCAAAAGCCATCGCCATCGTCGAGGCTGCACTGATTCTCGAGGCTGGAGCGCAACGACAGTTTGATCGGCTTATTGTGGTTAGCTGCCGCCCCGAGCAACGCGTTCAACGATGGTCTCAACGTCTTCACGTGACCGAAGAAGTTGCCCGCCGAGAAGTTAACCGGCGCATGGCGGCGCAGTGGCCTGATGCAGAAAAGGTCAAGGCTGCCGATTACGTGATAGACAACTCCGGTTCCCTCGACAATACGCGCGCACAAGTGGAGAGGCTGTTCCCTGAATTGCAGAGGTCGGCGCTGCAGAGTTTGACGGGAACGAAAACCAAACGGCAAACTGAAGACGAAGGAATCGAGAAGGTATGAAACTGCTTCGCCCAATTCTGCTGGCGGTAATTTTGGCTGGGGGCTTTTTCTATTTCACCACCTATCGTCATTCGACGAATTTCCGGTTGTCGGATCTGGTAAGCCATCCCGCCAAGGTGGAAATCACCGAGGCTGCGGGCGGAGAGAACCTGGACTCCGAGGAACAGAACAACATCAGCGTCTACCACAAGAACATTCAATCGGTGGTGAATATTACCTCGCGGGCGATGGCATTCGACTTCTTCAATGGATTGGTGCCGCAGGAAGGGCAGGGATCGGGCTTCATCATCGATAAGGCCGGGCACGTCTTGACCAATTACCACGTAATTGCCGACGCCCGGCAAGTGGAAGTTACGCTTCACAATCGCAAAAAATACCGGGCGACCGTAGTGGGTACTGACCGCTCGCATGATCTGGCAGTAATTCAGATCAAAGCCTCCGATTTATCACCCATGGTTTTGGGCGATTCGAAAAATTTGCAAGTTGGGCAGAAAGTGTACGCCATCGGAAATCCATTTGGCCTTTCCGGCACTTTAACCCTGGGCATCGTAAGCTCCATTCGTTCGGTGCAAGAGCCGGATGGAATGATGATTGATGAAGCCATCCAGACCGATGCGGCCATCAATCCTGGAAACTCCGGCGGTCCGCTGTTGAACAATCACGGCGAAGTGATCGGCATTAACACCATGATCGCTTCGAACGTCGGCCAGAGCGCTGGCATCGGTTTTGCCATTCCTATTAATACCGCCAAAGCAGTGCTCAACGATCTGGTGACGTTGGGACGGGTGCGACGCCCGGCGCTGGGCATACGGACGATCCCGATCAGTCCCGAACTTGCCGAGCAGATGGGGCTGGCTGCTGACTACGGTTTGCTGATCGTGCAGGTGGTGCCGGGAGGGTCAGCCGAACGTGCCGGACTGCGGGGCGGCACCGAGCGCGCTTACCTGGGCAATATGCCGATCATGACTGGCGGCGACCTGATTGTTGCCATCGACGGCCAGGATGTTCAAAGCCAGCAGGACCTGAGCCAGATCATGAACAATCACCGCGCCGGCGATACGGTGCGCATAACCGTCTACCGCGGTAAACGTAAGCTGGATGTTACGGTGGCGTTGGGTGAAGCCAAGCAGGAAGTGTAGAGCGGAACGCAAGGTCCCTCGGCTGCGCTCGGGATGCCAAATTTTCGAAGGATTTCTAACCGCGAGGATGATCCCGCTAAAAAACCTTCTCATCCCCAGCACGGCCGAGGGACCTTGCGTTTTTCCAGCCTCGTAACGGTCGCTACCGGCTGTACTGGTTGCGCTTCTTATCTTCGTGGCGCTCA
The DNA here is from genome assembly GCA_963824805.1 of uncultured Acidobacteriaceae bacterium. Lineage (GTDB taxonomy): Bacteria > Acidobacteriota > Terriglobia > Terriglobales > Acidobacteriaceae > DATBAT01. Next base: position 27,628 of record CAWGQZ010000063.1, read on the forward strand.
ACCCCCAGCTGAATAAGCCGCTCAATCAGATCCGGGTATTTCAATCCACTCGCCGCCCACATCTTGGGATACATGCTGATGGCGGTGAACCCCGGCATGGTGTTGATCTCGTTCAAATAGATCTTTCGCGTTTTGGGATCCATCAAGAAATCGACGCGGGCAAGACCTGAGCAGTCCACGGCCTGAAATGCGGCGATGGCGAGTTGTTGGATCTTCTTCGTTTCCGCTTTGGTCAGTTTGGCGGGAATAATCAGGTCCGACCCCTCATCCAGATACTTCGCGGCATAATCGTAAAATTCTTTTATCGGAACAATCTCGCCGGGCACCGAAGCTTCAGGCTTGTCGTTTCCAAGCACCGCGCATTCAATTTCGCGGGCCTTCTGTTTGTTGCCTCCAACGCCCTGTTCGATAACAATCTTGCGGTCGAACTTGGCCGCTTCTTCGATGGCCGGGCCCCGCCCACAGGCCATGCGCCCGGAAACAGTCGCGCACCCGCCCCACCAGCTCCGCCGAAGGAGGTTGCGTGTCGGCCAGCCGGTATGGCAGGCCCAGTTCCCGCCACTTGAACTCGCCCATCTTGTGGAAGGGCAGCACGTCCACCCGCTCCACCACGCCAAGGCCGGCGGCGAACTCCGCCAAGCCGCCAATCTCGCTCAAGTCGTCGGTCAGTCCGGGCACCAGCACGTAACGCAGCCAGATCGGCTTGGCCATCACCGCCAGCCGTTCGGCAAACTCCAGCGTCGGGCGCAGCGGCGCGCCGGTCAGGTGACGATAGGTCAACTCCTTGAACGCCTTGATGTCGAGCAGCACCAGATCGATGTCGTCGAGCAGATAGTCGTCGGCGTGGCTGCCCAGGAAGCCCGACGTGTCGAGCGCCGTGTGCAGGCCGAGTTCCCTGGCTGCCGCGCAAGACCGCGGCGCAGAACTCCGGCTGAACCAGCGGCTCGCCGCCGCTGATCGTAATCCCGCCCTTGGCGCGCCGCAGGAACTCGGCATAGGTGCCGATCTCCTCGACAATGTCGGCCGAGGAGGCGGGCGTCCCGTCGTGCAGGTGACGGGTGTCGGGGTTGTGGCAGTACAGGCAGCGCAGTGGGCAGCCGGCGAGGAACAGCACGTAGCGGATGCCGGGGCCATCCGCCGTGCCGCCGCTCTCTACCGAATGCACCCACCCCCGCACCGAGGGGTGCGGCATCCCCGTTCCGGCTGGGATGGAGGCGTTTGCCGGACTAATGCAGGGCATGGAAGGTGCGGTTGATGACATCGAGCTGCTGCTCACGCGTGAGCTTGATGAAGTTCACCGCGTAGCCGGACACCCGGATGGTGAGCTGCGGGTACAGTCTCCGGGTGGTCCATGGCGTGCAGCAGGGTCTCGCGGTCGAAGACGTTGACGTTGATGTGGTGGCCGCCTTGGGCGAAGTAGCCGTCCAGCATGCCCACCAAATTCGCCTCTCGCTCGCCCCCGGTCGGACCCAGCGCACTCGGCACGATCGTGAAGGTATAGGAGATGCCGTCGAGTGCGGAGGCATAGGGCAGCTTCGCCACCGAGGCCATGGACGCGACGGCGCCCTTCCGGTCGCGCCCGTGCATCGGGTTGGCGCCCGGTGCGAACGGCTGCCCGGCCTTGCGGCCGTCCGGCGTGCTGCCGGTCTTGTTGCCGTAGACGACGTTGGAGGTGATGGTCAGCACCGACATCGTCGGCACCGCGTTGCGGTAGGCCTTCTGCTTGCGCAGCAGCCCCATGAAGGTTTCCACCAGCCACACGGCGATCTGGTCCACCCGCGCGTCGTTGTTGCCGAAGGCCGGGTACTCGCCCTCGACCGCGAAGTCGGTCGCCAGACCGCGTTCGTCGCGGATCACCCTCACCTTGGCGTGCTTGATGGCCGACAGGCTGTCGGCGACCACGCTGAGACCGGCGATGCCGCAGGCCATGGTGCGCAGGATGTCGCGGTCGTGCAGCGCCATCTCCAGGCGCTCGTACATGTACTTGTCATGCATATAGTGGATGGCGTTAAGCGTATTCATGTAAGCCTTGGCCAGCCACTCCATCATCGGCAACGAACTTCGCCAGCACCTCCTCGTAGTCCAGGATTTCGGCGGTGATCGGCGCGAAGGCCGGGCCGGTCTGCTCGCCGGAGATCTCGTCCTTGCCGCCGTTGATGGCGTAGAGCAGCGTCTTGCCGAGGTTGGCGCGGGCGCCGAAGAACTGCATCTGCTTGCCGATGCGCATGGCCGACACGCAGCAGGCGATGCCGTAGTCGTCACCCCAATAGGCCCGCATCAGGTCGTCGTTCTCGTACTGCACCGAGCAGGTCCTGATCGACGTCTCGGCGCAGAACGCCTTGAAGCCCTCGGGCAGCCGTTCCGACCACAGCACGGTCAGGTTCGGCTCGGGTGCCGGACCCAGGTTGCGCAGGGTCTGAAGCATGCGGAACGAGGTCTTCGTCACCAGCGTGCGGCCGTCCAAGGCCATGCCGCCGATGCACTCGGTGACCCAGGTCGGGTCGCCGGAGAAGAGCTGATCGTACTCGGGCGTGCGCAGGAAGCGCACCATGCGCAGCTTGATGACGAGCTGGTCGATCAGCGCCTGCGCCTCGACTTCGGACAGCGCCCCGTCCTTGAGGTCGCGTTCGAAGTAGATGTCGAGGAAGGTGGAGACGCGGCCCAGCGACATCGCGGCGCCATTGGCCTCCTTGACCGCCGCCAGATATGCCAGATAGGTCCACTGCACCGCCTCCCGGGCGTCGGCGGCCGGGCGACCCACGTCGAAGCCGTAGCCGGCGGCCATCTGGACGAGTTCGTCCAGCGCCTTGAGCTGCTCGGCGATCTCCTCGCGCAGGCGCAGCGTATCCTCGTCCATGCGGTCGAGTTCAAGCGAGCCGAGCTGGTCCTTCTTGTCCGCGATCAGGCGGCCGGCGCCATAGAGCGCCAAGCGGCGATAGTCGCCGATGATGCGGCCTCGCCCGTAGGAGTCCGGCAGGCCGGTGATGACGCCGGATTTCCGGCAGCGCAGCATCTCCTCGGTATAGACGTCGAACACGCCGTCATTATGCGTCTTGCGGAGATTCGGGAACGTCTCCGGCAGCTTGGGTGAGGGAGTGAAGCCGTAGGCCTCCAGGCCGTTCTTGACCATACGCCAGCCGCCGAAAGGCATCATGGCCCGTTTCAGCGGCTTGTCCGTCTGCAACCCGACGACCAGTTCCAACTCGCGGTCGATATAGCCCGGCTCGTGCGAGACAATGGACGAGAACACCTCGGTGTCGGCATCGAGCACGCCGCCCTTGGCCGCCCGCTCCCGCTTCAGCAGACCGGTGACCTTCTCCCACAACGCCGTCGTCTGGCCGGTCGGACCGGCGACGAAAGCGGCGTCGCCCCATAGGGCCGGACATTCCGGACGATGAAGTCGCGAACGTCGATCCCGTGCTGCCAAGCACCGGACGCGAAGCCCCGCCACGGATTGACCGCCGGCTCCTGCACCGGCCGGTCCACCGGCTGATCCGTCAACAGAGCATCCATAGTGTCACCTTTCCGAACGTCTTCGAAGCGCCGTCAATTCCAGATAGTTTCAATTCCAGATAGTTTCAAAAAGCTTATAGTCTTTTTGATCTTCAAAAAAGAAGTCGTATCCCTGTCTGGAAAAGTGAGCTTGGCAGTTCGCCTCGCACCATGTTTCCAAGTCGACCTGTCTTTCAGGAGCAAGGCTCAGCTTTGCATACCACTCAATCGATTTGTTGTCGACTACGTGTTTGTGTGCCGCCATCAGTTCCATGATATTCTCCATAGCAGTGTTGCAGTGAAGCGGCACGCAGTGTATCTCCATTCTGGTTAAGGTAATGTTACTTGGTTCACACAATCAAACATCATGATATCTGAGCCACTCCCTGTATAATGAGTTATTTTGCAGTGCAGCAATCCAGCAATCTCGATAGGGCCGGTTTCATTCGAAAATTTCGGTTGTTTTAAAATAACTGACAAGCGAAAGACATAGACTTATTGTTTGAGAATTTATCGATGAGTTTCTTAAAATCCATCACATGATGGCGCTTCACACTCTCGGCACCGGTATCGCCGGAAGCCCCGTCGCCATGCCACGACACCCCGATCTCCACCACCGTTGCGTGTATAGAAGCGGCGCCCGCTGGCTTATCAACGAACTGTTAACCGTAAGTTTCATAAAATGAAATGAAGCGCACAACACCGGAGATCGGGGACCCATGCAAAGCGTCAACATCAATCAGCGGGAAACTCTCGAAAGCTATTACCCGCAGGACAGCTTCATCCATGATGCCAACCACAACGCCATGGCCAGAACGCCGGTGATGCATGGTCTGTGCATTCTGTCCGCTCCAGATGCCGAAGGGGCCTTCAAGATCACCAAGGCCCAGCACAGCGTCGCGGGAGAAAGCGTCAGCCAGGATATGCTGATACTTTATCCAGCCCGCGCCGACGATAATTGCTGGTTTGACAAAGCGGAACCGGATGCCGCCAAGGCTGTCCACGTCAAGGAACATCCTGTCGACGTGTCCAACCTCTACCGCGACTTTATCGACCGGGTAATCGAAGCCGCCCGGAATGCTCACTTCCAGGGCAGTATCGGCCGGAACGAACCGCGCCTGCATGGTTTCCATGGCGGGTGAGGATGTTTCAGCGCTGGTTCCGTCAGGTCTCGCGCCAAACCTGACGGAACCTGATGTCCCAATTTGCATAACGCAATTGCCCTCCCATGCAGTGCGCATTACGATACGCACTCATGATGCGGCAGAAGGAGGGACCCATGCGTATCGGAACGGGGCAGGTCTACGACCTCAATGCTCCCAAGTCGCGGATCAACATGACCCTCAACGAGGACCTGGTCCGCGTCGCTCGCAACTACACCGACAATCTGTCCGACTATGTCGAGAAGCTGCTGGCTTCAGCCATCGCGGAGGAGCGGCGGAAGAAGCTTGATGACGAGCGGCACTGGAAGGAAGTGTGCGCTTCGTACAACGAATTTTACGTAAAGCACGGCAGCATCGCTGACGACTTCAATGGCGACTACCTGCCCGAGGGCTATGTCCCCTGATGGCTCAGTTCGACGTTCATCGCAGTCCGAACCGAGCCAGGACCTCGACCCCCTACCTGCTGGTGATCCAGCGGGAACGCTACGACAGCACGCCCTACCGGGTCACTGTTCCGCTGATCCTGAGCAGCGAATTCCGCCACCTCGACCGCCATCTGAACCCAGCTTTTACGATCGAAGACAAGCAGGTCGTCATGGATCCGCTCAACATTGTCACCCTTCCGGTCAAGGTGCTCGGCGCCCCGATCGACAATCTCGCCAAGCATGCCATGGCGATCGTTCGCGCAATCGACGAACTGATCGCGCAGGGCGATTAGCACTACTTCCCCAGATTATCGATCGGATAGGATTGGTTCCGTCTGACTTGTTCACAGCTTAAGCGGGTAATAAACCGGGCATTGACAGTGTGGACAGGGTCTGGCGAAGGGCTTGAGCACCTGCACCAGGCGTTGCCGGATCTGGGGCAGCGTCGGAGGGGGCGGCGGTTCGGCTTTGGCCGACTGGACGCCCATTTTTTTCCCGAAGCCGCAAGTGCTGGAGGAAACAGAACGCGATCATCGTCAGCAGAACGTGATGGTGCAGGGCATGCCAGTTCCGGCACTCACAATGATCGAGCCCCAACTCTTCCTTCATTTGCTGGTGCCCTTGCTCACAGACCCAGCGCGCCTTGATGGCGGCCACCAGTTCGACCAGCGGGGCCTCGGCCGGATGATTGGTCAGGTAGAATTTGCGTTCATTGGAGCGCCGCTCACAAACCAGCCAGACCTCGGCCCCCGGCAAGTGGCGACCCGTGCGCAGAGCCGGTCCATCGGCCACCCGGACGCGCACGGCGGCGAAGTCGCCCCCCATGGCTCCCTTGGTTCCCGCGCGCCAGGACACGCGCTGGAAGGTCTTCTCCGGGAGGGCGGCGATGAAGTCCGCCGCGGAGCGGCTTTCAACCGACGGAACCGGGTTTGTGGCCGGACGGCCGCGCGTCCGACGCGGCGGCGGCTCCAGAGACACGTCGGTGGGATAGACATGCTGGGTCGACAGGATCCCGACGGCATAGGTCAGGCCGCGCTCCACCAGCCCGGCTCGAAACGCCGCCGCCTTGCCATACTCCGCGTCCCCCAGCACGCATCCGAACGTCACCCCGGCGCGGCGCACCCGGTCGATCTCGTCCAAGGCGATCTGCCATTTTGGTTGAGCCGAAACCGCCAGGGGCACCGCGGCGGCGCAGCACCGGTCAAGATCGCAGGTCCACTCCTCCGGTAAATACAGGCGCAGGCCAATACAGATCGGCACCTCGTCCTGGGCCAATGTTGTCGAAACCAGGACCTGGCAATTGGCCGTCTTGCCAAGCTGGCTGCAATACTGGTGCGCGACCCCCACCGAGCGCTCGCCCTTCTTCATCAACGGCGTGTCGTCGATCACCAGGACGGCGTTCGGCCCACCAACCAGACGGTTGGCTTCCTCAGCCAGAAGCTCCTCCAGCGGCGAACATCTCCAAGGCGCCGCCGACAGAAAGTTTTGCAGCGGTCGCCCATTTCCCGGCGCGACGCGCTCCGCCATCGCCTCGACGCTCTTGCGTTCGCCGGGACCGAGCAGACCCTGCACGTACAACGGCATCCAGCGCCGTTGCGCGACATTCTGCAGGCGATCCAGAAAAGGCGACAGCCAGTTTTCGAGCTCGTTTTCCCAGTCCATAATCGTACCCGACAGCCAATCGCACCCAATAGCGGTGCCCTGTCCGGACGCAACAGACGACTCAATAAAAGATCGCGGAGTAG
>CAWGQZ010000064.1:0-53638 GCA_963824805.1 uncultured Acidobacteriaceae bacterium
CTCTGTGTAAAGAAGCCAGCAGGTCATGCGTGGCCTGATCGAGGTTGTTGTAGGAATTCTCGGGCTGGTAGTTATTGATGATGGTTCCGTAGGCTACGGCATTTTCCGAAACGCCACTCTTCGGAGCGATGGTCACCGAGGAATTCTGGTCGCCAAATACCTGCCAGTTTTCCGGATAAGAAATTTGATACTGGCTGTGGGCGAAAGATTGCATTGCCGTGGAGCCTCGAATCTCGTCGCTCGCGGGCGCTCCCGCAGCCTGCTGTTGCTGGCCAGCGATTTGTTGCGCGGTAAGCGGCTTCATGCCTGCGACCCGCTGCTTGACTTGCAGGAATTCGGCACTATTTCCGCGATAGCTGCTCTTCTTCGGCAACGTGCTCACTTCCTTCGATACTGCTTGCGAGCGATTTCCGGGATCAGGGTGGTCGCTCAGAAACTGAGGTCCGCGGCTGCCGCCTTCCTCTGCGAGCTTGGCGAAGAATACCGCCATCTGATGGGGATCGTAACCAGTGTCATACATGACATCGGTGCCGAGCAGGTCGGCTTCGGATTCGGCGGAGCGGGAGTTCTTCAGGAAGTAGGAGCCGACGCCGAACGAAATTCCCATCTGCGCCATCTGGGAAAGAGTGCTGCGCCCCATGATGCCGCCGAGAATGGCGAGTGGTAGTTGGGCGGCCATCTGCTTGCTGGCGGCGCGAGTTCCGTGGCGCTGCACCACGTGCGAAATTTCATGGGCGATCACACCGGCCAGCTGGGCTTCGTTGTCGGCGGCTTGAATGGTACCGAGATTCACGAAAATCGGTCCGCCGGGAAGTGCGAAGGCATTGATCTCTTTCTGGTTTACCACCCGAAATGTGTAAGGCCACTTCTCGCCCGGGGCGTGCGAGGCCAGTTCTTGGCCCAGGCGCGAGACGTATCGGCTTACCGGATCGGACTCGGGCAAGAGCGGTAGCTGCTTGGGGAGTTCCGCGGCTGCCTGTTTGCCAGCTGCGACTTCTTCCTGTTGGGAGAACAGGTCGAAACCGCTCGATGGTTGCACGCGACCTTGCGCGGAAAGGCAGGCAGCGACGCCAATTAATATGGTTGACCGCACAAATCCGAGAGACGTTTTCATAGGGCCACTCATGGTGGGAACAGGGTGTACAAATAGAATAACCCACCGCAGGTACTTGGATGCCGTATCGAGGCCGGCCTACTTCTTGAGCGGCTCCCAAGGTTCTACCCGGTCGCCATCGGGATCGACGATCCAGGCAAAGCGGCCGTAGTCGTAAGTCCTCGCGGTGCGGGTCGATGGTAGCGCCTGCCTGGTGTAACTGCTGCAACAGCTTATCCAGATTATCGACCTGGAGTTGATCATGCAGCTCTGCGGGCCGGGACCAAAGTAGCGGGTGTCGCGAGAAAGATCGACCAGACGGTCATTCCTTTGGTTGTGGGCATCGGCAGCCTCGAGCCACTCAAACATGGCGGAGCCATCCGGAGTGCGCTTGATCCCCAGATGCTCTTCCTACCAAGGGTTCGTCGGGTGTCCCGATTTGAAAAAGATGCCACCGATCCCAGTGACTTGTGCCACCACGCTCCGTAGTAACTAAGCATTATCCTGTAGCCGGTTAGTGCAAGTTTCTCTCTGCAAAGTCCGTCCGCAACACGATATCGTTCATCTAAGTACTACAACGGGGCGTTGGTGGTCTATCGCTTGCTTAGGTTTTGGGCGGCCTATCGCTTGGGAGGTGGCTTTTGAGAAGGGCGATTTCGCTGATTCATAGTTTCGAAGTTGGGGTTGCGCTCATTTTTCTGCTTGCGGCATGGCTCGCGATTGCAACGCTGGCTTTTGCCCGGGGCGGGCAGGAGTCGGAAACACCACAATCCGGACCATTCATGGGAGTGGTTTCTGATTCCATTTGCAACGCGCGCCATGTGAAGCATCCGGAACTGGATTCCCCCAGGTGCGCCCGCGAATGTGTGCGTACCGGGGCCAAGTACATTCTGATCGACGGAGACACCAGCTACAACTTGCAGGGCAACTTTGCACAGTTGGCCCAGTTCGCCGGGCAGCGCGCGAAAGTCAACGGCTCACTGCAAGGTTCGACCATCCGCGTGAGTTCGATCAGTGAACCCTAACCTTGTTCGGCCGGTCGCTCTGCCATAAGCGGCTGCGGCTTTTTCGGCTCAACCGTAACGGTGGTAGATATCGGGGTGAGAGGGGCGCGATGTTCACCGCGCGGAGCCGTACGCTCGTCCCATTTGCCAAAAATCATCTTTCCGGCCGTTGTCTGCAACACAGAAGTCACCGAAACATCAATCGTTTTGCCGATCATCTTGCGAGCATTGTCCACCACCACCATGGTTCCGTCATCGAGATAGGCGACACCCTGGTTGTATTCTTTTCCCTCTTTCAAAATGAAGACCTTCATGGTCTCGCCCGGCAGCACGATGGGCTTCAGCGCGTTGGCCAGTTCATTGATGTTCAATACTTCGACGCCCTGCAACTGGGCGACTTTGTTCAGGTTGAAGTCGTTGGTGATGATTTTGCCTTCATAAACCTTGGCCAGTTCGATCAGCTTCAGATCAACTTCACGCACGCTGGGAAAATCATCTTCGACGATTTGAATTTGCAGGGAAGCTACTTTCTGCAGTCGTTGCAGGATGTCGAGGCCGCGGCGTCCGCGATTGCGCTTGAGGGAATCAGCGGAGTCGGCCACCAGCTGCAGTTCGCGCAGCACAAATTGCGGAGTGACGATGATGCCGTCGAGAAATCCAGTTTCGGCGATGTCGGCAATGCGGCCATCGATGATGACGCTGGTGTCCAGAATCTTGTGGCTTTTCTTGCCCTGCTTTTCGCCGCCGAAGATTCCACCCAGCGCCGCCAGGTTTAGCATGTCGCCCTTCATGGCGCCGACGATCAGCCCAACGTAAGCCATGATCAGCATTACCAGGATCTGTAGAAAGCTTTGGGTATTGCCGGGGGGCAGGCTGTTGCCAAGAACCAGGGCAAACAGATAGGCGCCAATAATTCCCAGCACACTGCCTATGGCGGCGCCGATCAGCCTCTTCAAACTCACCCGGCGCAGTTTCCACTCAAACAGAACAATGCCGAAGCCGATGGCTGCCCCGACCACGGCGTCCATCTGTGCGGGCAAGTTGAAGGGTTTAATTACAAAACAGGTAAGAGTAACGACTGCTATGAATAAGAGCCTGACAACCAATAAGTCCACGATATGGACCTCCCCGAGCGCGCTTCTGAAGGGAGCTCAGAAGACGTCCCGCACCGGCATCCCAAGCCTGTGCCGGTAATCAAAGAAACGGAGCGATAAAACTGGACAGTCGGAGCTTCCCCGCCGGCCTTGAACCCAAAGCTGCGGGAAAGCCCAAAAATAATCTCGGAAGTATATACCAGGCGGAGAAATTCGGCAGAGTTTCCCGTAGCTTGGATTTTGCCAGAAAGGCGGCTTCCAGGCGGGCATCGACCGCGACTACACTAGAGTGATGAAAGCTATTGTGATCAGTGAGTTAGGAGGACCTGAGGCGCTGGCGGTGGGGGACTTTCCGGACCCGGTTCCCGCCACGGGCGAAAAGAGTGTGCGGGTTCTTGCCGGAGGCCTGAATTTTGCTGACCTGATGAGCACAACCGGTGGCTATCCGGGTACCCCCAAGCCACCGCTGGTGGCAGGCCGGGAATTCTGTGGAGTGGTGGGAGATCAAGTTGATCCGGTGATGGGATACGTGCAGTGGGGAGCATTTGCTGAGAAGGTGGCGGCGCGTCCGGAGTTGACCTGGCCGTTGCCGAAGGGATGGAGCGTGGAGGAAGGCGCCGCGTTCCCGGTGAATTACTTCACCGCTTACCTCGCGTATTGGAAAGCTGGCCTGACAGAAAAGGCAAACGGAGCGCGGGTTTTGATTCACGCCGCCGCAGGCGGGGTGGGGACTGCGGCGGTCCAAATTGGCAAGCTGCTGGGCATGGAGATGTATGGAACTTCATCCTACAGACGAAAAATTGGCCCGTGTGAAAGAACTGGGATTGCAGCACGGCATCAACTACAAGCAGCGCGACTATGTGGATGCGATCCATGAGTTGACCCATGAGGAAGGCGTGGACGTGGTGTTCGAAATGCTTGGCGGAGAGCACGTTGCGAAAGCAGTGCGTTGCCTCCGCGACTTCGGGCGGGTGATCGTCTATGGCAGCGCCACCGGGGAGATGGGTTTACTGGATACCAGAGTGCTTTATCCAAAAGGCGCCAGCATTCACGGGTTATGGCTGACATATCTTTCCATGAATCGGGCAGTGATGGAGCCGGCATGGAAACGGCTTTCCGCCTGGGCCGCGGAGGGGCATTTGCATCCCCTGATCGGGCAGGTGTTCCCAATGGAGAAAGCGGTAGAGGCTTACCGGCTGCTGCAGGCGGGCAAGAATCTTGGGAAGGTTGTGCTGAAGATCGAGTAAAGATTCTTCTCAGTGTCCTCATGTGATTTGATAACCCGGAGGGCACTGAAGGATGTTGGCTCGATGCTGTCATTCTGGCTCACGAATTGGTTTGGGTGATTCTTATTTCGGATACTAAACAGTTCTCGGAAGAAATCGTTCGAACTCTGCGGGGACGGGGTCATGCCGCATATCTGGTGGGCGGTTGTGTGCGCGACATCCTGCTCAGCCGCGAGGCGGCGGACTATGACGTGGCTACGAGCGCGACTCCCGAACAGGTCATGGATATCTTTCCCCAGACTTGGGCGGTAGGAGCACAGTTTGGGGTGGTGTTGGTTCCGTCAGATTCCGGAACAGTCGAAGTCGCGACTTTTCGCAGCGATATCGGTTACAGCGACGGCCGGCATCCGGATGAGGTGCGTTTCAGCAGTGATCCCTGCGAAGACGTGCAGCGCCGCGATTTCACCATCAATGGGTTGTTGCTCGATCCGGAGACGAATGAAATTTTGGATTATGTCGGGGGGCGCGCCGAATCTGTCCGCCAGGATTATCCGAGCCATCGGAGATCCGGAACGGCGCTTTACCGAAGACAAGCTACGCATGCTGCGGGCGGTGCGTTTCGCTGCACGATTTGGTTATGAAATTGAGCCCGCGACTCTGACAGCGATTCAGAAGCTGGCGCCTCAGATTCATCAGGTTTCCCGCGAACGGGTGCGCGATGAGCTGACGAAAATGCTCATCGAAGGGCATGCGCGTGATGCTTTCCTTTTGCTCGACCATACCGGCCTGCTGAAAGCGGTGCTTCCCGAAATTTTCGTCATGAAAGGCGTGGAACAGCCGCCGCAGTTTCATCCCGAAGGCGACGTATTTATACATACGCTGTTAATGCTGGAGAAGCTCCCTGCAGGGTCGTCGCCCACACTGGCCTGGGGCGCGCTTTTGCACGATGTGGGCAAGCCCACCACTTTTCGCGTAGCGCCAGATCGCATTCGCTTCGACGGGCACGTGGATGTCGGCGGGAAGATAACGGAGGCGATCTGCCGTCGTCTACGCTTTTCCAATCACGAGACCGAGCAAATCCTGGCTTTGGTTCACAATCACATGCGATTTGCCGACGTTGAGCGCATGAAGGAGTCGACGCTCAAGCGATTTCTGCGGCTGCCGCGGTTTGAGGAGCATCTGGCACTGCACCGGTTGGACGCGGAATCTAGCAACGGCATTTTGACCTACTACAACTTCGTACGGGAAAAGCTGGATTCGTTTGGCCCGGCGGCAATGCGCCCTGTGCCGCTGGTCACGGGGAATGATTTGATTGCTGCCGGGCTTGAGCCGGGGCCACGGTTTAAGGAGATTCTCTCAGCGGTGGAAGATGGACAGTTGGAGGGGCGATTTCAGAGCCGAGAAGAGGCGCTCGAGTTTGTGCGGGAGGAATTTGGCAGTTGAATCGGGGTATCCCGCTCCTCTTCACGGAGGAGTTCGAAGTAGGAATCATGGCTGACGTTATGACCGAAGAGATGCATGGGTCGGACTGAGTTCCTGGCCTGCAATGATTGCGAGCGAGCCTTGGAGAGATGCTTGTTCTGAGCGGACAAGAGCGCCCGCCCTACATCCCGACGGGTTTCTTCACCACAATTCCCAAATCTTTTAGCTGAGAATCGCCCACGGGTGTGGGCGCGTCGACCATTAAATCCACGGCCCGGGCTGTCTTGGGGAACGGGATCACCTCGCGCAAACTGTCAGCTCCGGCGAGGATCATCACAATGCGATCGAGTCCCAGCGCGATGCCGCCGTGCGGAGGGGTGCCGTATTCGAGGGCTTCGAGGAAGAATCCGAAACGGGCGCGGGCTTCTTCGATGCTCATTCCCAGCGCCTGGAAGATTTTGCTCTGGATATCCTGACGGTGAATACGAATCGAGCCTGAGCCTAACTCAGTTCCGTTGAGCACTACATCATAGGCGAGCGCACGAATTTCTCCCAGCGGCGACTTCGGGTCATGCACCGAGTCGATGTTGGCTTCGAGCTTGGCCATGTCCTCTTCGTGCAGGGACGTGAAGGGATGGTGTGCCGGGTTCCAGCGCTTGTCGGTCTTGTCCCACTCGAACATTGGGAAGTCAGTGACCCAGAGGAACTTGTATTCCTTGTTTTGGAAAGCTCCGTGCTTGGCCGCGTATTTTTGCGCCAGGTCGAGACGCAGGAATCCGCACTTCTCGCAGAAATGCTGCAAGCTCTGGTCCATGACGGCGGCATCTTCCGGCTTGACGGCCGCTCCGGCCAATAGCCACAAGTCATCGGCTTCGACTTTTGCGAACTGCAGAACCTTTTCGGAAAGCGCCGGATAGTCTTTCGCGAATCGTTTGGGGTCGGTCATCAACTGCACGAAGGCTGGGCCTTGCACATGCTGGTAAGCGCCATAGGTGCCAAGGGTGCGGCGCTCAGTTCCGGAAATGTCGCCTGCTTTCGGAATCCGAATCAACTGGATGGGCAGTTCTTTGCGCATGCGGAGCTTGGTCGTGAACTCCTCCAGTTCTTGTGGCGTAAAAGCCGGGCGCACGTCGACCATTGCGGGCAGGCGCATGTCGGGCTTGTCGTTGCCGTAAAGTCGCATGGCTTCGTCGTAACTCATGCGCGGGAATGGCACCTGGATTTCTTTGCCAGCGGCCTTGAAGGCAGCGGTTAGAAAGCCTTCGACAACTTCGTATACCTGCTCTGCCTGAGGATATGACATCTCTAAATCGATCTGGGTGAACTCAGGCTGGCGGTCGGCGCGCAGATCTTCGTCGCGGAAACAGCGCACAATCTGGAAATAGCGCTCGCACCCGGAGATCATCAGAATCTGTTTGAACATCTGCGGCGATTGAGGCAGTGCATAGAAGCTGCCGGGCTGAACCCGGCTGGGGACAAGGTAATCCCTCGCGCCTTCCGGTGTGGAGCGGGTCATGAACGGGGTTTCGATTTCGAGAAATCCCAGCGACGAAAGGTAGTCACGGATCGCCTTCGCAACCTTGTGTCTCATCTCGAGATTAAACTGCATAGCATCGCGGCGCAGGTCGATATAGCGATACTTCAACCGCATTTCTTCGTTGGGCAGAACGGTGTCGCTGGGCAGGAAGGGCAGCTGCTTCGATTCGTTCAGAATACGTAGTTCGTCGACCACCAGCTCGACGTCTCCGGTGGGAATGTTCTTGTTCACCGTGTTGGGATCGCGCTGCCTGACCTTTCCGATGACGGCGATGACGTACTCATTGCGTAGCAGTTCGGCCTTGTCGCGCACGGCGGCGTTCAGTTCCTTGTTGAATACAACCTGCGTCACGCCGGTGCGGTCGCGCAGGTCGATGAAGATGATGCTGCCGAGATCGCGGCGGCGGTTGACCCATCCCATGAGAATTGCTTTCTTACCAGCTTCGGAGGGACGCAGTTCACCGCATTTGTGAGTACGTCGCAGATCGCCTAAAAAATCGAGCAAGGTGTGCCTTTCAATTAGGAAGATGTAGCGGATGCTGAATCAAAGATTATAAATGTTGCACTGGCCTGACTGGCGCAAGGTCCCTCGGCCGCGCTCAGGGCGGCAACCTTAGAAGGGAACCGCAAGTCCGGTTTCCGCAGAAATGGCATCCCGAGCGCAGCCGATGGGACCCCTGCGTTTTCGAGCGCTGGCAGTATCCACACCTGTGTTCGCGAGTGCTAAAATCGAAATTCCAACTGCCTATGCTTCGTTCCTTGGAACACGCTGGTCCGGCGCTCGAGAAAATTGTAGCTGGCGGCCTGCGGCGGGTACCGAGTGGGCAGGGCCCGATCGTGGCTTGGCCGCTGGTTTGCGGGGCGGCGGTCGCGCAACGCACCCGTGCTCTTGATTTCGCCGACGGTGTGCTGCAGGTTGAGGTGCCGGACACCGGCTGGCGCAACGAATTACGCACCCTGGCATCGCAATATCTGGCGGTCATGAATCGTTATGTCAGCGTTCCGGTTAGGCGGATTGAGTTTGTGGGGTCGGGAAGCGTTCAGAAAGCGATTCCTGCGCAAGACCAAACATGAAGGTCACTGAAAAAGACGTCACTTATGTCGCCGATCTCGCAAACCTCGAATTGACCGAGAGCGAGCGCGGCCGAATGCTGCGCGATCTGAACTCGATTCTCGACTATATCGATCTGCTGAATCAACTCGACACCAAGGAAGTGCCGCCGATGGCGCAGGTTTCCGACCGCTACGGGGTTGACCGGTCCAAGCAAGGCTCGGAACGTTTTACTTATGCCAGCCGCGAGGACATTCACGAAGGCCTGCGCAAGTCGCTGCCGCATGATGTTGCACTGAAAAATGCTCCCGATTCAGATGGCACTTTTTTCAAAGTTCCCAAGGTGATTGAGAGATAAATGTTCGGCAGCCGCAAAACGCTGAATGAGTTGCCGGTCCCACCTGAGGCCCAGACGGACGACAATTCGCGCGAGCTGATCCGGGCATGGGCGGCGCATCGCGGCCTGCATTGCAGCTTAAGCGACAACAATTGGGGAGACACGGAGCGTGCAGCCTGGGCAATTTTGTTGACTGATATCGCACAACGGATTGCCAGCTCCATTCACGAGCGAAAAGGCTCGGACTGTAGCGAGACTCTGCGCGAGATCCAGCGTGTCTTCAACGAAAAAATGGATTCGCTAACCTCGGGCTCTTCCCGCGAAAGTAAGTCCGCATA
Organism: uncultured Acidobacteriaceae bacterium; assembly: GCA_963824805.1. Classification (GTDB taxonomy): domain Bacteria; phylum Acidobacteriota; class Terriglobia; order Terriglobales; family Acidobacteriaceae; genus DATBAT01. The sequence continues at coordinate 9,102 of CAWGQZ010000064.1, forward strand.
AATGGAATTGACCAATCTCACCATTGATGGCGCGCGCTCCGCAATACAAGAACGCAAGACGACTGCCTCGGCGCTGGCCGAGTCTTTCTATTCGCAGATTGAAAAGAAAGACGGGGATATCGGGGCCTATCTGGCGCTCTCTAAGGAACGGGCGATGGAGAAAGCTGCCGCTGTCGATGCCATGGCGGCTAAGGGCACCGACCTTCCGCCATTGGCGGGCGTGCCTGTCGGGATCAAAGACGTGATGGTGACGCGGGGCGTCCGGACCACTGCAGGTTCGAAGATTCTGGGCAACTACATCCCTCCTTATGACTGCACTGCCGTGTCGCGTTTGGAAGCAGCGGGGGCGGTCGTGCTTGGCAAACTGAATTGCGACGAGTTTGCCATGGGGTCGTCGAACGAGAATTCCGCTTGGAAGCCAGTGCACAATCCCCGCGACCTGAGCCGCGTTCCGGGAGGTTCTTCGGGGGGATCGGCAGCCGCTGTGGCGGCTGATATGGCTGTAGCGACGTTGGGGTCCGATACCGGCGGCTCTATTCGCCAGCCCGCATCTTTCTGCGGCGTGGTGGGATTGAAGCCGACCTACGGCCGGGTTTCGCGCTATGGGTTGATCGCGTTTGCATCGTCACTTGACCACATCGGGCCATTCACCAAGACGGTGAAGGATTCGGCGTTGATGCTGCGAACCATCGCCGGGCGCGATCCCATGGACTCAACTTCCGCAGATATTCCAGTCCCTGACTATGTTGCGGAGCTGAACAAGCCGACACGCGGCTTGAAAATTGGAGTGGCAAAAGAATACCTGGGCGAAGGACTTGACACCGAAGTGCGGACCTCCATCGAGGCAGCGGTCGACAAGCTCAGGAGCCAGGGATGCGAGATCGTGGAAGTTTCACTGCCGCATACCAAGTATGCGATTCCTGCGTACTACCTGGTTGCTACTGCGGAGGCTTCCTCTAATCTCGCTCGCTTTGATGGCGTGCGCTACGGCCATCGCGCGAGTGATGCCCGCAACCTTTCCGACATGTACCGGCGCAGCCGCGATGAGGGTTTTGGAGCGGAAGTGAAGCGGCGCATTATGCTGGGGACCTATGCGCTCAGCGCCGGCTATTACGATGCCTACTATTTGAAAGCCCAAAGAGTGCGTACCCTGTTGACGCGTGATTTCGAGCAGGCATTCAGCAAGGTCGACGCGATTGTCACTCCGACTAGTCCGACGGCGGCATTTAAGCTGGGGGACAAAGTGGACGATCCGCTCGCCATGTATCTTGCCGACATTTACACGGTGACTGCGAATCTTGCGGGTATTCCAGGAGTCTCGATCCCCTGCGGCGAGACCAAAGAGAAGCTTCCAATTGGATTACAGATTCTGGGACGTCACTTTGATGAGGCGACCATCCTGAGGGTCGCCAAGGCTTACGAGCAGGCTGCGTGATTTCAACTATTTTCTTCGCCAGTGGATGCCCTCTTTGGTGTTTTCCACCAGAATCCCAGCGGCAACTAATTCGGCACGCAACGCGTCAGACGCGGCGAAATTCCGGGATTTTCTCGCGGCATTCATCTCTTCGATTTTCTTCTCTATCTCTGCATCCGAGAGCTGACCACTTCCCGCGATCTCCAAAGCCTCGGGTGTGATGTCTTTTTCCCGCCCTTCAATTTTGGCCCACTCCAAGATGTTCTTCACCTTGGCGGCATCGTCATCCTTAAGGACTGCGAAAATTTCATCGAAGGTATTCAGCGCCTGCAAAAGAGCCTTTGCGTCTCCAGACTGAACTTGGCCGGCATCGAGGGCGGTATTGGCGCTGCGTACCATGTCAAAAATTGCGGCCTGCATCTGCGCCGTGTTCAGGTTGTCATCCATCGCGGCCCGCATCCCGTCCAGTGTGGTCTGGGCGAGCGCTGCCATCGCTTCATTCTTGCCCTCCAGAGAATTGAGTACTCGAGAGTCGCGCGCGCAAATTGCGCAAACGGTCAACCGAAGCCGCAGCCTGACGAAGTCCATCGAAGGTAAAGTTGAGCTGGTGACGGTAGGGAACCGAGGCCAGTAAGAAGCGAATGGACGACGGCTTGTATCCCTTCAGCACCAGATCGCGCACGGTGAAGAAATTGCCGGCGCTCTTGGACATCTTTTCGCTTTCCACCAACAAAAACCTGGGATGGAACCAGAAACGGGCGAAAGGCTTGCCGGTCAATGCTTCCGATTGGGCGATCTCATTTTCGTGGTGAGGAAAGATCAAATCTTCACCACCTGCATGCAGGTCGAAGGTCTCTCCCAGTTCAGCCATCGACATGACGGAACATTCGATGTGCCATCCGGGACGTCCTGGCCCAATTTCGCTCTCCCACGAAGCCTCGCCCGGCTTCGGCGCCTTCCACAAGGCAAAATCCCGGGCGCTGTCTTTCTCGTATTCATCGACATCGACGCGGGCGCCGTCTTCCATTCCTTCAAAATCTTTTCTGGAAAGCTTGCCGTAGCCGGGGAACTTGGCAATTCGGAAGTAGTAAGATCCCTCTTCGGTGCGGTAGGCGAATCCTTTCTTCACCAGCTCTGCAATCGCCTTGGCCATTTCCGCGATGTGCTCCGTAGCGCGCACCAGTTCCGGCTTTTCGATATTCAAGATGCTGGTGTCGTCGACAAAGGCTTGTGCGTACTTAGCGGTGTATTCCTTTACGCCGACTCCAGCGCTGGCGGCATTACGGATTATCTTGTCATCCACGTCGGTCAGGTTCATTACGTGGCGGACTTCATAACCGCTCTGACGCAAGAAACGATGCAGAATGTCGACCGCGACGAAGGTACGAAAGTTGCCGATGTGGCCATAGTCGTAAACGGTCGGCCCGCAAGCGTACATGCGGACCCGTTTTCCCTGAAGAGGCTGAAACTCTTCCACGGTGCCGGATAGTGTGTTGTAAAGGTGAAGCGCCATAGAGGAGAAAACTTGCAGACAGAAGCCCTCATTCTAGGGGGACGCAGGAAAACCGGTCAAATTGGCGGTGGTTAGTCGGGAACCTGGACACGAGGCTTGCGGATTTCATCGGTAACTCGCGCGGCTACGGATCGCATGGCGTCGGTAGAAGCGGCGTTGTCATTGCCGTCTCCGGCTGGCGATGCGGAGACTCCTTCCACCACGGGGCGAAAAGAGTCAGCCCGGAACAGCTTGAATGTCATGGCCAATTGCTGTCGCGGATCATCATTGCCGATAATCTCTGGACGCCGCTCGATGCCGGTCGGCCCCACAGTTGTGCCCAAGCGGCCGGGGCCAGTTGGGTCCATCACCGTGGTGGTGACCGTGTAGTCGCAGTTCTTGTCTTTGGCTTCCGCCAATGCCTCTTCGCGCTCCTGTGAATCGAGGGCGGTACTTTCAATCACAATAGGAGAATGTTTGTGTTTGCGCTCGAATTTCAATTCACGCATCAGCATGTTACGGGCCCACTTGGTGTCGACCAGACGTTGCGACAAATTCATCGGAGTAGCCACACAAAGTTGAACCACTCTCTCTTCAGGCTTATTTTCGGCCGGGCTTGGAATGCAAAGGAGAGAGGTAAGCAAAAGGGCCGAAAAGCCGAACTTCGCAAGATCATGACAACGCTCCTAGGTGCAGCTTTGGGGACCAATCACATTATGCCCGGGCTTCGCTCGGAGCTCGAAGCCGATGGCCGACCAGCAAGACATAGTGCAAGCCTGAAAGAATGGTAAATGCAAACACGGCGCGAAGAAAGGTTATACGGGCCAGCCAAACCCACCACGCGGGATGGACTTCCAGCAACAAGACAAAAAAGACGGCGGCGACCTGAGCGAAGGTGTTTGCTTTTCCAAAGATGCTAGGGCGGAAGTCGCGCAATCCTGCGGCGACGTACAGTACCGCGCTTACCGCAAGAATACAAATGTCGCGGCTGAATACGAGCACGGTGAATTTCCATGGAATTTTATGGAGGACAGAGAGCACCAAGAAAATTGTGCTCAGTAACAACTTGTCGGCGATTGGGTCAAGATATTGGCCGATCTTGGTCTGTTGTTTCAGCTTCCGCGCCAAAAGGCCATCCAGACCATCGCTCAACCCGGCCAGCACGAACAGAGTGAGCGCCCAGAAATAGTGCCCACCTAGAAGGTGCAGGATGACGAAAGGCAGAAACACCATGCGGAGCAGGGTGAGCTGGTTAGGAGCGGTCAACAGCTGCGAAAACTTCAACGGGGCTCCTCGGCATCGTCGATGTGACGGGAAAGAACTGTGGCGGCATCCAGCCCGGTGCGATTGCGAAAGCGCTGAGATAGCGAATCGGCTGCGCCATCCGCCAAATCGAGCTCCACCCGCTCAATGCGATGCATGGGGAAGAAGATGACACTGCTGGAAGGCGGCTCACCTTCTTTCACCATTCGCACCAGATCATCGAAGGACGCAAGTTCCACACCACCGACGCTCAGGCCTTCCTGCGAGAGTCCCAGCACCACCCCCCAAACCTTTTCCCGCGGATTGCCGAGAGTCACAATCACCGTAGCGCCGCGGTGAAAAGGATTCCCCTGGCTGTCGACGTAGGAAGCATCTGGGGCAGGATTTGGCACGGAACTGATTGTCGCCGTGAAGCTCAAACATTGCAACTCGGATGGCTGTGATAGGGCGATTGGAACTCAATTTTCTATCCCTGGAAGGAGCTCCGTTTCATGGAACGAGGGCTAGGCTATCACTGTGTCGATGAAAACTCCGGCAGTCGTGATGCTTGCGGCAATGACCCTCGCAGCGGGTCTATTCGCACCGCGTTTGCGTTTAGCTTGCGGAAGCGGCCGGTCATTGAGAAGCGCCTTAGATCATTTTCGCGAGACGACACGGAACGCGAAGCAATTCTGAAAAGGGGCCTTTCTCCAGGCGGGTCGTGGTGATCACCTTTCCGAACGCCCGGTCAAGCACGTCAGACAGCCGAATCTTATCTGCGTACTCCCGGGAAATTCGGAAGGCACTATCTTTGTCGGTGCATACTTTGATCATGCGAATGAAGGTGAAGGCGTGGCCGACAACTGGAGTGGAGCGTCCTTGCTGCCGAGTCTGTATGAAGGTCTTCGAAGCACGCAAAGGCAACACACCTATATTTTCATAGCTTTTACCGGCGAGGAGCGGGGTGAGCTAGGTTCAGCGGCCTACGTGCGCGAAATGACTAAAGAACAAGTAGCCCAGAGCAAAGCGATGGTGAACCTCGATAGCTTAGGTCTTGGGCGCACGAAGGTCTGGCTGAGCCGCTCCGACAAGCGGCTCACCTCGTTGTTAAATGGACTGGCGAATGCAATGAGGTTGCCGCTGGGAGCGGTGAACGTGGAAAAGGTTGGGCGTTGTTAGATGACACACTTGGTAAAGAATCCAACTAGTAAGCTGTGGAATGGATTCATTGGTTTTTCGTAGATTATCGTGTAAATCACGATTTCGTAGCGAGAAGTGGGATGCTGGAACATACATTGCTCCGCGCCGTAGCCGAACAATTACTAACTGCAGGAAAGGGCGAAATTGTGATCGACGGCCAGAAATTCGAGGTGAAGCGGGTAGGAAGTGGGCGGCTGCGCAGCGTGAATTTCCAAACAAATGGAAGTGAGCTCCACGCCATCGAGCAAAATCCAGACAAGCCGAGCCGGTGGGGAAAGTTAGCCAAAGAAGGCCATCGCGTGGTGCAGTTTCGCGACCCGAAGACTCACCGCTACGTTGCGGTTTCGGTTGATGGCGAGGTTAAAGAGTATGTACGAATGGAAACGTGAGTGATGTCCCACTTTGCAGCTACAGGGCAATCTCTGCCAATGCCTATACACGGCATGACAGAGTAGAAATCCCACTTATTAACATTCAAGGTTCTTAACTGATCAAACTCGCTGGCTTCCGCCCAGGGCTTTGAGTGTTTCCACAATCCTGGCAGACCACTGCGCCACCTCGTCTTCACGCAGGGTGCGCTCCGCCGACTGAAAGATCGCGCGCAGAAGAACGGAATATTGGCCGGAGGCCATTTTCCCGCCGCGAAAGATTTCGACCGGAACCAGGCTGCGAAGATGCTGCAGCCCCAGACTAGCCACTGTCTGGTTGATTTTTTCGAAAACTATTTCGGAGGGCATCAGGAACGAGAAGTCGCGCTCGACCGCTGGATATTTCGACGGAGCTTCATAGCGCACCTGCCGCAGACTGTGTTGGTAGAGGCGGTCGAGGTAGATCTCTGCGATGTAGATATCCTGGCGCAGTTTGCGCTTCTCGGCGATGTCGGGATGCAATTGGCCGAATTGCGCGACTGTAGCGCCATCCATCACCGCGCGAGCGGAGCGCCCGGGGTGGTAGTACTCGGCCGTGCGCGCGTCATAATAGAGCGAGTCATACTGAAATTCGCGCAACAAGCTTTCGACGTCACCTTTCACGTCAAAGAAAGAAATCGGTCGCCCGCTCTGATGAACGCTTGCCGACAGCGCGCTTCCTGTCGCAGTCAGAGACACACGCTTCAGTTCGGAAACCGTGCTGGCCGCGGCTTCGAAGGTACTGGCCGTTTCAAATAGATGTACGTTTTCTGTCCCGCGATTCAGGTTGTAAGCCACCATGTTCAACATTCCCGGGACCAGCGAAGTTCGCATCACGGAAGCTTCTTCACTCAACGGGTTGGCAATCTCAATCACAGGTACTGCGGAGAACTGCTCAGCATCCTCGTGCGAGATGAAGCTAAGTGAAACCGCCTCCGTATAACCCAAAGCCAGGAGCAACGAGCGGACTCGTTGATCTTTCAACGCTTCCGGCTTTTCTGTAACCGCACCAGAAAAAGACGGCAGGGTATTAGCGAACTTGTCGTAACCGTGGAGCCGGGCGATCTCTTCAATTAGGTCGATTTCGCGTTCCACGTCCAGCCGCCAGCTCGGAATTCGCACCGTGAACTCTGCTTCCGCGCCAGGCTCGGGCAGCAACTCAAAACCGAGAGCGCGCAGCAGACGGATAATTTCGCTGGTCTCGACCGCGCCTCCGAGAATGCGCTTCACTTCCTTGACGTGCAGCACGACGGGCGCAAGATCCAGATCGCGAGCGACGGCATCGATGGCATCGCCATGAAGTTTTCCTCCGGCTGATTCGAGAATCCGCTGGGCTACACGGGCGCAGGCGATGGTGGTAGCTCCGTAGTCGGCGCCGCGCTCGAAGCGGTGGGAGGCGTCGGTATGCAGTCCGTGGCGGCGGGCCGTCCGGCGCACAATGACTGGATCGAACCATGCCGCCTCGATCAGGATGTTACGCGTCTTCTCCGTAATCATGCTGTCGAAGCCGCCCATTACTCCGGCGAGGGCTAGCGGCTTCACTGCGTCGGCGATGACCAGATCTTCAGGGGAGAGCATGCGGTCCACGCCATCAAGGGTCTTCAGTTTTTCTCCACTGAAGGCGCGTCGCACAAGAATCTTTCCGCCTTCGAGCAGGTCGAGGTCGAAGACATGGGTGGGATGTCCCATCTCCCACAGGGTGTAATTGGTGGCGTCGGCGGCGTTGTTGATGGAGCGCTGGTCGACCAGAGCAAGCCGCTTGGCAACCGCTTCGGGTGACTGCTTAATGGTGACGCCGCGAATGATGTGCGCCGTGTAACGAGCACAGCCGATGCGGTCGCCGATCTCTATGGAAAAATCCGCAGTGCCTTTCGCCGCCGGCAGCTTGCTCTCCAGTGGCCGCAGCGGCAGGTTGTAGATCGCGGAAGCCTCGCGGGCGACGCCGTAATGGTTCATGGCGTCGGGGCGATTGGTAGTGATCTCCATCTCGAAGGCCACGCTGTCGCCAGAACCTGTGGTGCCTTCCACCGTGATCCCGGCCGCGGTCAGGTCGCGGGCAAGTTGGGGCACATCAACCTTCAGGTCGACGAAGTCGCGCAGCCATTGGGGAGAAATTTTCATAGATCGATGGCTTCTCCTGGAAGGTAGCGTTCCTCTCTAATGGGCCTGCTCCCTCCAAGCAATCTCAGCGTTCCTGCCCGCAATGTGGATGAACGCGTTCCACTGGTTGACGAAAAAGCTCCGGAAGAACGAATTCGTTGGCAATTTCGCGATAAGCGCCTGATCTAGGCTTCTCGAAGCGTCGCAAGAATCAACACGCAAACCTCGAGCTTCGGAAAATGGGTAGTCGGGCCGAGGCGGCTCAAGTACGGAAACAAGCACACCAGATACGACGAGCGTTGCTTCCTTGTAAACCTCGCGTTTCTCTGGAGGAGCGTTAAGATCCCCGACGACACTGATAGCTCCAATGTCGCTGTGCGCTGCACGCAGTCTACGAGGATCGCCCGGATTTCGGAGTCGTGAAACCGGTTCGGCAACGTTTCTTCAATTTCTTCCAATGTCATACTAAGGTCGACGACCAGCGATGAAAGACGACTCTACTGTTGCAAGAACCTAACGTCCCCTTGGAAGAACAACTGCAAATCTTCCACTCCGTACTTCAGCAAGGCAATGCGGTCCGCACCCATGCCGAAGGCGAATCCGGAAATCTTCCTGGAGTCATAACCATTGTGCTTCACAAATTCGAAGACGTTGGGATCGACCATACCGCAACCGAGAATTTCGATCCATCCACTTTGCTTGCAGGGACGACAGGGCTCGCCGCCGCGTTTGCCACTGCCGCCGCAGATGAAACAGGAAACCATCATCTCGGCGCTGGGCTCGGTGAAGGGGAAGAACGATGGACGGAAACTGGTCTTCACGCTCGATCCGAACAGGGCTTTCATGGCGTGATCGAGGGTGCCCTTCAAATCGCCGAAAGTGATGTTGTTGTCGACTGCCAAACCCTCGACCTGGTGAAACATCGGCGAGTGGCTGGCGTCCGGGGGATCGTTGCGGTGTACCTTGCCGGGAATGACGATACGCAGCGGAGGCTTCATCTTCTCCATGGTGCGGATCTGGACAGGGGAAGTGTGGGTGCGCAGCAGCAAACGGTCACGTTGCGGCTTCGATTCCTGGTTGGCGATGAACAGCGTATCCTGCGTATCGCGCGCGGGATGGTTTAGCGGAAAATTCAGCGACTCGAAATTATAGTAGTCGCTCTCGATCACCGGGCCTTCCTCCACCGAGTAGCCGAGGTTGCGGAATACGGAGACGATTTCATTCATCGTCTTGATGATGGGATGTTCGGCGCCCAGGGGACGACGAATGCCGGGAAGCGTGATATCGACACGCTCGGTTGCCAGCTTCGACTCGGCGGCGCGGGTCTGAAGGCGATGTTGCGCGGTTTCGACCGTCTCCTCGACTTTGGTCTTTAGCTGGTTGACGCGCTGCCCGACCTCGCGCTTGCTCTCTTTGGGGGCGGCCTTCAGCCAGAGGTCGTTAACCTGCGTCAAAACGCCGTCTTTGCGGGCCATCCAATGATCGCGGAAGGTTTTCCAGCCCGCTTCGTCTTTGACCGCGGCGCTTTCCTTCTCCAGGGCGGAGATCAGCTTCTCGGCGGCCTTGTCTAGAGCGGCTGCCGTAAAGTCTTTCAGTTTTGGGAGCGAATAGGCCATGGGTTTGCCGCGCAGAGCCGGGCGTGCCAAGGAGAGTGATGTAGAGACCCAGCCTTGCTGCGTCTCTCTCTTACGCTGCCGCCCCGAGAGCGCTCTTCGCCTGTTCGGCAAGGCTCTTAAACGCTGCCGGATCTTTCACCGCGAGGTCGGCGAGAATTTTGCGATCGAGCTCGACGCCCGCCTTCTTCAGGCCATTGATGAACTGGCTGTAGCTGATGCCGTTCAATTTGGCGGCGGCTCCGATGCGCACAATCCACAGCGAACGATACTGACGCTTGCGCTGCTTACGTCCGGAGTAGGCGAACTTCAGCCCGCGATCGACCGCTTCTTTGGCGGAGCGGTACAGTTTGGATTTTGTAAGAAAATAGCCACTAGCGCGGTCCAATATCTTTTTGCGCTTGGCACGGCGTTTGGTTCCACGTTTTACACGAGGCATTGCTTAGCTCCCTTTTTGCTTTCTGGTTAAGGCGGCTGGAGGCAGGATTTAGAAGCCTCTTCACTCGCCGGCGCGGAATTGAATCCACGCATTCTCCGCATCTTCCAAGGCCCGAAATCAACCCAGAGGCACGGGGACACAGGGTAAATCTAGTACGGAATCATGCGCTTGATCTTCGGAGTATCGGCGGGACTCACCAGGACGGGTTCTCCCAGCTTGCCTTTACGCTTCTTGCTCTTCGAAGTCAGAATGTGGCGCAGGTGCGAGTGGCGGCGCTGCACTTTGCCGGTCGCGGTTTTCTTGAAGCGCTTGGCGGCACCGCTGTGGGTCTTTAGTTTCGGCATAGAAATCCTTATGATTATTCTGGAGCTCGTCCCTAAAGCGGCTTCCCCATTCCATTCGGAATGGCAAGCTTGTTGGGTGTCTTAAGCCTGTTTAAGACTTTGCTGTGGCTGCTGGCTAGCGCTGGGCTTTTCGCCGCCCTTCTTTGGCGAGTCGCTCTTCTTTGGCGCCAGGATGGCGTGCAGCGTATTGCCCTCCTGCCGTGGACGAAACTCCACGATCGCCTTGTCTTCCACGTCCTTGATCAACCGCTCCAGAATCTGGCGTCCCAGGCCGGTGCGGGTCATCTCGCGTCCGCGGAAGAAGATGGTGGCTTTCACCTTGTCGCCTTCGTCCAGGAAGCGCAACACGTGGTTTTTTTTGGTGTCGTAGTCGTGGTCGTCCACATTGATGCGGAACTTGACCTCTTTTACGACGATCGTTTTCTGGTGCTTCTTAGCCTCGCGTTCCTTCTTTTCCTGTTGGTACAGGAACTTGCCGTAATCCATGATGCGGCAAACTGGCGGAACTGCGGTAGGCGAAATCTCAACCAGGTCCAGGTTCTTTTCGCGGGCCATTTTGAGCGCGTCATACGGAGGCAAAATGCCAATCTGGTTGCCTTCGTCGTCAATTACGCGAATTTCGCGCGCTCGAATACGGTCATTCGTTCGGATAAAGCGTTTGTCGATAAGTCCTCCCCCTAAAATCACAGGGTGAATTAGATGGAAAATTATAGCATGCAGTGGGTTAGGGGCTGAGCCCAACGCAACTGGGAACCGGGGAAACAGCCACTAAGAATCAGGCCTCAACGTTCCACAGGAAAGGCGGGCGAGTGCGCCCGCCTCCACCCAAGACTCGACCTAAATATCCAGGTTCTTCACGTCCAGCGCGTTCTCTTCGATGAACTTGCGCCGCGCTTCCACGTCCTCGCCCATCAGAGTGCTGAAGATGGTCTCCGTTTCCGCGATGTCTTCGAGCTTTACTGACAGCAGGGTACGGCGCTCGGGATCCATGGTGGTCTCCCAGAGCTGGGGGAGGTCATCTCGCCCAACCCCTTGTAGCGCTGGATGGTGTACTCCTTGCGGCCTTCGCCAATTACGTAGTCGAAAAGTTCGCGCGGAGTCGATTTCTCGACGGGTTCCGGCGCCACGAACTTCCTGGCCACGGGCTTGGTTGTCTTGTCGGCTTCGAGCTCTTCGCCCTCAGCCAATTCTTCGTCTTTTTCTTTGGCCTTCTCTTTCGCCGCCCTGGGAACAACTTCGACAATAAATGGCGGCTCGAGATTCTCTTCGATCTGCTTGTACTTCGAAATCAACTGCCGGGCCTCAGGGGACGACATTAGCTCCCAGTTGAGGATATGTTCCGCGCCCTGCGAGTTCACAAAGCTGACTTCCCAGAGATTGTGTTCCTCGTCGAAGCGTGATCCCACACTCTTGAACTGGCGCTCTTTCTCCAGCTTCTTCAGTGCCTTCTCCAGCTTCTCGACTTTCTTCGGCGGGTCTTTCTTCTCGCCTTCAAAATCGGCCCGCTTCGAAAGATCGAGCCGGGGCAGAAGCTCGGTGACCTTCTCGTCGCGAATGCGCTTGTCGACCTTGTCGAAGACCGTCAGGTATTCGTTCAGCACGGTGATAAACCGCGCCAGGTTCGCTCCTTCCAGTTTGGCCGCGCCCTCTCCGTAACGGATGGTAAGACCCTCTGAGGCGCGCTTCACCATCACTTTGACGAACTCGCGGTCGTCTTTGATGTACTGCTGCGACTTGCCCTTCTTGATTGAATAGAGCGGCGGCTGCGCGATGAAGACGTTACCGCGCTTGATTAGGTCCTGCATGTGACGGAAGAAGAAAGTCAGCAGCAGCGTCCGGATGTGGCTGCCGTCGACGTCGGCGTCGGTCATCAGAATGATCTTGCCGTATCGCAGCTTGGTGGTGTCGAAGTCGTCCTTGCCGATGCCGGTGCCCAGCGCCGTAATCATGGCCCGGATTTCCTCATGGCCTAGCATCTTGTCGTAGCGGGCTTTTTCCACGTTGAGGATCTTGCCCTTAAGCGGCAGAATCGCCTGGAATCGGCGGTCGCGGCCCTGTTTGGCCGTGCCACCTGCGGATTCTCCCTCGACCAGGAACAGTTCACAGCGATCAGGCTGGCGCTCGGAGCAGTCGGCCAGCTTGCCGGGCAGACCGCCGCCATCCAGCGCGCCTTTGCGCCGGGTAAGGTCACGGGCCTTGCGGGCAGCTTCACGCGCGCGCGCCGCGTCGATGGCTTTGTTGATGATCTTGCGGGCAACGGTGGTGTTTTGCTCGAAGAAAGCTCCCAGGCGTTCATTGACGAAAGCCTGCACAATGCCGGCAATGTCGGAGTTTAGTTTGCCTTTGGTCTGGCCTTCGAACTGGGGTTGCGGCAGTTTCACGCTGATCACTGCAACCAGGCCCTCACGGACATCGTCGCCGGAGAGATTTTCCTTTACATCCTTGAACAAGCCCATCTGCTGGCCGGCATAGTTGATGGTACGGGTCAGCGAAGTCCGGAAACCGGAAAGATGGGTTCCTCCGTCAACCGTGTTGATGTTATTGGCAAAGCTGAACACAGTCTCCGAGTAAGCGTCGTTGTATTGCAGCCCAATCTCCATGACCACGCCATCGCGCTCGGCTTCCATGTAGATCGGCTTGTCGTGCAACACCTGTTTGCCGCGATTCAGATGCTTGATAAATTCCGCAATGCCGCCGTTGTACTTGAACTCACTCGATTTCGGTTCGCCAGTCTTGGGGTCGGTGGTGCGCTCGTCCGTGAGCGTGATCGTGAGGCCCTTGTTCAAGAAGGCCAGTTCGCGCAGCCGTTGCGCGAGTGTATCGAAGCTGTATTCAGTGGCGGTGAAGATCGAGCGATCGGGCAGGAAACGGACCTTTGTGCCGCGCTTCTTGCTGGCGCCGGCTTTTTTCAGCTTGCTGGTCGGCTCGCCTTTTGAGTAGGTCTGCTCCCAGGTGAATCCATCGCGCCAGATTTCCAGGTCCAATTCTTCACTGAGTGCGTTAACGCAGGAGACGCCCACGCCGTGCAGCCCGCCAGAAACCTTGTAGGACGAGCTGTCGAATTTTCCGCCCGCGTGCAGCTTGGTCATCACCACTTGCGCGGCGGGAACCTTCTCACCATCGATGTCCATGGTGTCCACGGGAATTCCGCGGCCGTTGTCTATGACCGTAATGGAGTTGTCGATGTGAACCGTGACCTCGATACGATCCGCGTATCCGCCCAGCGCTTCATCAACTGAGTTATCTACGACTTCGTAAACCAAATGGTGAAGACCCATCTCTCCGGTCGAGCCGATATACATCGCCGGACGCAGGCGGACGGCCTCCATTCCACCCAGAACTTTGATGGAATCGGCGTTGTAATCTCCATTGCCGTTGATGGGTGTGACCTTTCCGTTTCGTAGTTTTTCTGCGATGGGGGCGATTTCTTTAGTGGCCATTCTGCTCCGTGGAGAATGCCGGATTTAGAGCCTAATCCGGCGTGCCTTGCGATAACTGCAAAAAAGGACCCAAATGACTGAAATTGCTAAAGTTACAGGAATCAGAAGATGTCTAAATTCTAGCACACAAGAAGCAAGTTTTCGACACGGAATCGGCGCAGTAAACCCGCTATTCTAAAGGGTTTGAGAGGGCAAAATTTCGCGGAATTTAATGCACAGACTTAATGGGAGACAGCTTTAACGATTCAATCAGGCGGTCGGCCTCGTCCTCGCTGCTGGCAATGAAGGTAAATGAGACGACGTAGCCTTTGCTGAGCATCGCCAGCGAGCTTTGATACATGGTCAGCTTCCCGATTGGTTTGCTGTAATCGGCACGGGGAAGCTGGCGCGACCCCACCGTGAACATATACGGCTGGTTCACCACCGTGAAGCCTTTCGAGCCAGTGAGTTCGGTGAGCGGCCCGAAATAATCAACGGCACTCTTTAGGCCAGGGTAGGAGGTAGCTGACTCGGCAGCGATAATCACTGCGGAATTCACGCTGTCAGAGGTGACCTCGGGAGGGCGCTCAAATGCGGCCAGCAAGACCTCGCCCTTGGACGGGTCATCGGCCCGCATGGCGGCGGTGCGGTCAACCCATCCGTAGAGGACTTTGTAGGAAAAGCCGAAGCGGGCGTTGGTTGCGGGGGGCGGCGGTCCTGGATCCTGGGGCCAAAGTGGTGTCGCAAGCAGCAGGACGAGGACGGCTACGCAGCGAAACATGATCACGGTTCTACTTTACGCCGGTATCCCGAAACCGACACTGAACAGCTTACCCGATTTGCACTAGCGATTCCTTCTGCGGCGAGCTTACCGCGCCTTCCCACCTTTCGTGTTTCCTGAGACCGCGCACCTTCTGGACGGCCGTCCCTATCTTCATTGAACCGCGCACCAGATGGTCGATCCTTACCGGCCCCACGGCCTTTATATCCTTGATCCAATGCAAAGCGCTGCTGATGGCGCAGCCACATTGGCTGCAATCCGGAGTTCCTCCGAAGACGCACGGTTCCACGCGCGTTTTGAAGTCGGCGCTGTAGTTCACCGACATCTTCGCGAAAAGACAGTCCTTCGGCTCGGTCGGTGGGTTCACAAACGCTTGTCCAATGCCATCGTTGATGAGCAGCTTGGGATAGATTTTTCGCAAGCGCGGAAGCTCGCGCGCGACAAACTCGCGATCTGCGGGCGTCAGCATTTCCGCACTCTGCTCTCCCATCTGCGGAGTGTATAGGCTGACCCACACATGGTCGACTTCCTCGCGAGTGTTCCAAAACGAGACATACTGTTCGAGATATTCGAGACGTTGCAGCATTGGCCGCGTAATCACCCAATGCACGTTTACTTTTCGCCCAGCAATATTTTGCAAAATGCGTTCGTAAGTCGCGGGCTTTCGTCTTTCATCATGGTGCTCGGGCAAACCATCGACTGAGACCGCCACCCTGAGACGTGAATGCGACATCCAGGCTTCCGGAATCGGAATCACGGCGCTGGTGACCACCATGGTGAAAACGCCCATCTCCTCAAGTTGAGGCAGAATACGCGTGAGTTCACGATGCCGCACTAAAGGCTCTCCTCCGACCAGAGAGACATGCAGTGGGCGATGCTGGCGCACCAAACCCAGTACTCCATCGACCAGATCCTCACCCCGCAAATCGTTGAGCTGCCGCAGGGTAGTTCCCTGCAGGTGAGTATCGCCGTATGCATAACATCCGGGACAACTTAACGGACATTCGCGGGTGATCTCTATCGACATCATAGGGACGCGTCCCGCTAGGATTTGTGCCCAACAGGCCAAAAGATCACGGGGAGTAAGGCTCGAACGGGGTACTGAAACTTCCATTTGTGATTAGGTGCTGGCAACAAAGTATTAGTTAGCTGGGAAAAGTGTGAATAGTCTCGCGAAGAAATCGCTATGATAAATTTTGCTCAAGGGCGCGTAGCTCAATTGGATAGAGCACCAGATTTCTAATCTGGGGGTTGCAGGTTCGATCCCTGCCGCGCCTACCAGTTTAAGTTCTGCAATTTCCACAACCACATCTTGTGTAAGGAGTTTAGCCGAGTCCCACATCCCCAATGACTGGGGAGTTGGGAGCGGTTGGGAGAAAAGTAGATTTCCTGCGCGATAAAACCGCGCTGCGGATGACAAGGGACCT
This sequence comes from uncultured Acidobacteriaceae bacterium, assembly GCA_963824805.1. Classification (GTDB taxonomy): domain Bacteria; phylum Acidobacteriota; class Terriglobia; order Terriglobales; family Acidobacteriaceae; genus DATBAT01. The sequence goes on from CAWGQZ010000064.1 coordinate 24,980, forward strand.
GGATCGGGAATCAAGTGAATAGGGTTGCAACCCTCCATGCCTTCCCCCATCACCTTTGTACGCGCACCCACTGTTCGTGACTCCGCAGGGTGGTTTTATCGCGCAAGGATATTTGCTTTTCATTTCGGCGGACGATGCTCGCAGTTGGTGTTCAAACATGAGTCCGGAATGATCAATCGCTCTACCGGCCTTCCACCCAGGATATGTGACTCGACGATCTCGTCGACATCTGCGAGGGTCACATGGCCGTACCAGACTCCCTCGGGATAGACCACCAGGTTGGGACCGTGCTCGCACTGGTCGAGGCATCCCGCCTGGTTGGCGCGTACCCGTCCTTTTAACCCGTGCGCCGCCAGCTTTTGCTTGAAGGCCAGTTGCAACTCTGCGCGGCCCTCGGGATCGCAACAGCCTCGCGGATGCCCCGCCGCGCGCTGGTTTCCGCAGACAAATATGTGCTTCTCAAACTTCGGCATAGTCCCAATTTACCAGCAATGGCAGGTTGGCTCGATACCGCGGGCCAACCCCCGGAGTGGCGCGGCATCGAAGATGCGCCCTGATGTCCATCGGATTACAAATCGCGTGGCTTTTGGTGTTGTCGATTCCGATCGCCTGTGTGGCATGGACCGTTACTCACGAAGAAGTCTTTCGCGAAAGCCGCGAATACTGCCAGGGGCAATGTGAAAAGGCGCGCAGCATTTTTCGCCGCAAGTTCTTTTACCTTTTCACCTGCGAATACTGCTTCAGCCACTACGTTGCCGCACTGTTTTTGATCATCACCCGCTTCAAGCTTCTCTACGAGGACTGGCGGGGCTATCTGGTGGCGCTATTCGCACTCGTGTGGGTGGCAAATCAGTACATGAGCATCTATAACCGCTTGCGTCTGGACATCAAACACGAACGGATTGAGATCAAGGCCAAGGAAGAAGAAGTTGAAGAGAAAGAAGCAGTGGAAGAGAAACGGGCAGCTTAACGATTCCAGAGACTTCCCTCGTCGAACCCGAGAAAAGGGGAACTCAATGCTCAGAGCGATCATCGCGATTCTGCTGATTCTGTGGCTGCTCGGCTTTTCCTTGCACGTAGCTGGAGGTCTCATTCACCTCCTGGTTGTAGTAGCGCTGATCGTCTTTATCTTCGACCTGCTGGCGCGGCGAAAAGCCTGATCCCCGGCACGTCTTCCGCATAAAGAAAAATAAACGCCGGTGTCCGCACCGGCGTCCTGACAACTTAGGTCCGCAACGGTTGGGCTTCACGTCCATAGCGCTGAGTGGCATAACCCACGATGAGCCCTACCATGCCTCCCGGCAACATGATCTCCAGGTAGTAGCCGTGCTGCAATTGCGCCACGATGAACGCCAACACCAGGCCCACGGCAAGACCGAAGACGATGCCTAGTGCAAGCGAATGCACCTTACGGGCGAAGACGCCGATAAGAATTCCGGCAACGAGGCCCTTAACAGTTGAGCCGATGACGATACCGGCGAGTTGTGCCCGCACTTGTGGCGTGAACCAGGCGGTCATTCCGTCGAAGGCGCCCAGTACCGCCCCCAACAACAGCCCGAAGAGAACCTTGTTCATGATGCAATCTCCTTTGTCGATTTACCTCTATAGGAGTCATTACCTGTTTTTCCGAGTTCCTTTAACGCCGGGCCCACAAAATGAAAAAGCCGCGCATCAGCAGGTAGGCCGCAACCAGGACGACGGCGACACGATGCCGGGCATAAATCCGTCCGGCGCGCTCAAACCAGCTCTCCCGGTAGGCGCCGACCGGTGCATTCGTCAAATATTTTGCCAGGTCAGCATTCATGGCCCCTGCGGATGAATAGCGCTCCCCGGGATCGGCAGCCATGGCTTTGGTACAGATGGCGCGCAACGGACGCGGAAGGCGAACGCTGGATTTCTGATCCGGGGCTTCCCCGGTAACCATGAACCACAAGATCGCTCCAAGCGAAAAGATGTCGGTGCGGTGGTCAACCTTGGAATCAGCACGGGCTTGTTCCGGCGACATGTAGCCCGGAGTACCAAGAATGCTGCCCTGGAGCGTGTCTCGTGGTCTTCCCGGCCTTGAACGCAAACTGTTAGAGGTTCCACTCGCGGTCTGCTCGCCGACTCTAGCGAGTCCCCAATCCATAATCAGCACCTCGCCGAAAGCGCCAATCATAATGTTTTCGGGTTTCAGATCACGATGAATAAAGCCTCGCACATGCGCGAAATCAAGCGGTTCGGCAATGCGTTCCAGAAGTCGAATCCTTTCACGAAGGCCTTTTTCAGCCACATGCTCCCCAAGGGTGTGCCCTTCTATGAACTTCATACAGTAGAAAGCGCGGCCGTCTGCCAGCGTGCCGGCGTCGTGTACGGGAACAATCCCGGGGTGTTCGAGGCTGGCCAGGATGCGAGCTTCTTGAAGCAGTCGCTCGGCCACGTCTTCGGCTGGGGGGACCAGGTCGAGGACTTTCAATGCGACCCGGCGCAACAATACCGTGTCCTCAACCAGCCACACCGTGCCCATGCCGCCACGGGCGAGATAGCGAATGATGCGGTAACGGGTGCCGCTGAGATCAGGCAGTCGCATGTCAGTCTGAAGCCTGGCAACGGCGCTGTCGGTGAGCGGCTTCATCAGGAATCAACTCCCAGTAACACCCGTGCTTCGCGGCGGAATTCCTCCTCGGAGGCCGTCATCTCCCGCAGTTGATCCAAAATGCAGCGGCGAAATTCTCTGCGAGCGAAGGCAAGGTAATTTGTCACATCAGTCGGGAGTAGCCCAAACTCCTTTGCCAGGTCCGCATAAGAGGGTTTGGGGTCGGAGTTCTCGAGATCGTAACGCTCAAAGAGCTGGAGGTGAACCATCTTGCCGGTCGCTTCGCAATGCTTCCGCATCCCTTGTAAACCCAGAGCAAACAGGCTGCGCACCCACTCTTTATCGAAGTTGTCTTCGGGGGTTTCAGAGGCAGAATTGGTGGCTAGTTCTCGCTCGGCATCGGCGACATCGATGGGCAGATGCGCATATCCTGCCGCGCGTTTCTGCCGCGTCGCATCCCGCTGCTGGTTCATGAAAAACCGGTCGGCACAGGTGCGGAGGAAAGTCCGCAGACGTCCTTTGCTGCGGTCGTAAGAATCGATGAATTCTTTTTCCAGCAGGCGGGCAAAGAACTCCTGGGTAAAGTCGGCAGCATCTTCCGGAGTACTGTTCCACTTCATGCGCACGTATTTGTAAAGGGGCTTCCAGTAAGCGGCCGAGATGGCTTCGATTGCCCGCGTGCGTGTGACGGGGTCATCACTCTGCGCGGCCGAAACCACGGAGTAGCGGGTCAAGGGGAAGCTTCCGCCTTGTGGATGAATGGACAATTAGGGTTTTGCTCTTGCCAACATCTTGGCATTGAACTCTTCCGACTTTCCCCGCGGCACGCTCAACGACTTCCAATCGGTCGAGCGAAAGTGCTTTGCCAGGAATACGATCTGACCAACGTGATAGGCATAGTGCGCTAACTGGCGGTTGATCGCCTGTAAAACCGTGTGTGGTTCCTGCCGGATCATAACCGTTCTCATTCCCTGATCTGGACTTACGCCATCCAACGCGCTAAAGACACAAGCCCAGCCCGCCTCCCACCAGTGCATCACCTCGGCTCGCGTCGAACGCTCATTGATTTCAAACTCCTGGTCGCGATGCCGGTCCGGTTTTTCGCCGTCAGTGGTGAGAAAGTCGGTAAAGCGAGAGCGCATGTTGCCCGCCAGGTGCTTAATGATGATCGCAACTGAGTTCGCCTCTTTGTCAATGGCGACAAACAACTCTTCATCTTCAAGTTGCGCGATGGCGCCTTCCCCCATGCGCTTGTATCCGCGAAACTGCCGCTGAATTTCTTCCATATAGTGAGCCGCTATGTCGGATGCCAATTCTTTAGTTCCTCCTAAACAAGATTTCTTCTCGCCCACCGTTGGGCACTCGTTCAGCGCACTAACCTCCGCGTTTATCCCGAAACTGTATAATCTTCCTCCGGTCGCGCTTGGATGGTCTATGCTGCGGCGCGGGCTCAAACATCCGCATGGTCTTCCTCTCTTCCGCCATCTTCTGGCGCAGAGCGCGGCTGGCGTCGGTCTCCCGATATAGTGTCTGCGCCACCGGCGCCGGACCGCGAATATCACTGAGCAGCAAAACTTCGACTTCGAAGTCGCCTCCGTCGTTGGTGATTTTCAGCATGTCGCCGACGTGCACCTCGCGCGCCGCCTTGGACGGAATCCCATTGCATTGAATCCTGCCCAACTCGCAAGCCTTCTTCGCCAAAGTGCGGACCCTGAAAAAGCGCGCGGCCCACAGCCACAGATCCATTCGTACGCCGGTCATCAGTGTCGTTCTTCCCTGTGCATAAGAAGCAACAGAGCTATATTAGTGTTTGGGACAACTCCATTCCCTACTTCTTATCCCCACTCTAGCCGTGACTAGCCTAAGCAGCTTCACCAAGGAGCGAACGGAGGTCTGGGCAAGAGGGTAACTCACCGCTAGTTCGAACTTCCTTGGCTTGGCGAAAATGGTGGACCTGGTCGGGATCGAACCGACGACCTCTTCCATGCCATGGAAGCGCGCTCCCAGCTGCGCCACAGGCCCACTTTTGGGAATTTCAGGACTTTGGGCGGGCGCCCAGTCCTTAACGATTTTCGCCCACCCGCCCCCGATAGTCAAACTTGACGCGGGCACAGTCGTAACCGGGTGCCCTCGTTTTTACGGAATCCCACCAAAGGTTCCTGCCCTGCTTCGCTTCTCTCCAGCTCAGTGATATCGTTCCAGTAAACAATGCAGTCCCGGGCAGCCAAATTCGCGGTCATGGCCCTGCTGGCGGTCGCGTTAGCTGTTGCCCAAACATCGTTTCCGCCGATTGACGAAGCCCACGCCCCGCCCGCGCTGGTGCGCTCGGTTGCGATGGTTCCGGATCCCGACGGACCTGCGATCGAAATCGTCACTACTCGCCCGATGAGCCCCGATATCACTCTGGTGGAAAATCCGGAACGGGTGGTGGTTGATCTCAACAAGGCGATTCTCCCGGCGGCCAAAGTTATTCCGTTTCACAACGAAGCGATTACCGGCGTGCGCGTCAACCAGTTTCAGAAGTCGCCGCCGATTACACGCATAGTGGTCGATTTGAAAAAGCCCATCGGTTATAGCTGGGATGCGGCCGGCAACCGGCTGATGATCCGGCTGCGGTCGTCCCCGATTCAGGTTCCGGCGTTGACGTCGCCAACTGCGGCGACGGCTGTAGTCCCTGTTCGGAGTTCTCCGGGAACGATCGTGACTTCCTCTCCTGGGCCGGGAGGGTCAACCATCAGCGCCGGCGCAGAGAGAGTGATTCTTCGGCTAACTCGCGGCGGCCAAGTAGATATCTGTCCTGGTACTACGGTGTCCGTGACCTACTCCCAAAGCGGCCGCGACCTGATGCTGGGGATGAGCACTGGCACCCTCGAAACCGACTACTCGCTGGGCTCGGTTGCGGATTCGATCTTGACGCCTGACTTTCGCATTCTTATGTCTGGGCCGGGCGATTTTCACTATGCCATCAGCGCGGACTCACGCGGCAACACCTGCGTGCGGTCTCTACCGGGAAATACTGCGCCCGTGAGGGTTTCGGAATTGATGGGAGACAAGAGCTACCAGGTAAAGCCGGCGGAGCAGGCATACTTCCACGCCGGACGCGTGGCGAACGTAACCAATACCATCCCGCCCGATTGTGGCTGTCCCTCGACAGGCGTGCCGGTGTTGCGGGCAACCACTCCCCCGACTGGAAGTCCGGGCAGTTCCCAGCAGGGAGCACCGCAGATCGCGATTGCCGACCCGGGCGTTCGCGATTTGCCTCCGCCGGAGAAGAACCAGGTTCACGTAGCAGTGGATGTACCGTTCGTCTTCCGCGCCAGTGATGTGGCCGGAACTCCTCCCGCGCCTGCGAGAGAGGTTTCTGGTTTGGCGATGACTTATGCTCTTCCACCCGAATCTCTCGAATTGAGAGTTCTGCCGCCGCCCTCACCCTCTCCCCCCAAAAAGCGCGGATTTTTCGGGAAAGTTAAGGGCTTTTTCTCGGGAATCTTTCGCTAGCCCGGCTTCGGCAGCATTTAGCAGTTGGACACCGAATTCGCGGAATCTCACGCCCAATTTGTCGGAAAGGGCTATACTTTCCCCGTCAAATCATGGTTTCCGAGCCGAAGCCAGTTTCGAACCCTTCCACTCCCGGTGCGGAGCGCGGTACACCCGTTCCTACTCTCTTTGGAGAAGGCTACGGTTCTTACCAGACCAGCAAACGCGCTTTCGCATTTTCCTATCTGGGAAATTGCGCTTTTATCCTTCTTCTTATCTGGTCGAGCCATTGGGTCATCGAGCACCGCGACCAGATCAAGCATCAGTTCACCGGCGAGGTTACCGGGCTGGTACTTCCCCCCGGTAAAACTCCGGCAGGTGGAGGCGGGGGTGGTGGTGATGGTGACAAGCTCCAGGCGAACCATGGAGTACCGCCGAAATTTTCAAACGAACAACTGGCACCGCCGGCGATTGTGGTGCGCAACGAGCATCCTGCTCTGACTGCTGATCCGACGCTCTTAGGCCCGCCACAAATCCAACTGGCAGCACAGACCACGCAAATGGGGGATCCGCTTTCCGCGGTGGTTTCCTCGCTCTCGAACGGCACCGGAAGCGGGGGAGGAATTGGTAACGGCAAAGGCACTGGCGTGGGATCCGGAACTGGGGCCGGCTTGGGGCCGGGTCACGGTGGCGGCCTTGGCGGCAACGCATATCGCCCAGGGACAGGAGGCGTAACCGCTCCGCGCACTATCTACGCCCCCGACCCGCAATATTCCGATCAAGCCCGCACCGCCAAATTTCAAGGCTCAGTGCTTCTTTGGATGATTGTAGGCGAGGACGGTCTTCCGAAAGACATTCGCATTGTGCGCTCAGTTGGCTTGGGACTCGATGAGCGCGCGATGGAAACCGTCAAGACGTGGCGTTTCGATCCTGGCAGGAAAGACGGACAGCCAGTCGCAACTCAAATCAACGTTGAAGTAAGCTTCCGGCTGTACTGATTTCCATCTCTTCAGCTGCGGCGCATGGCCTTCGCGATCGGCTTGACCCGGTCGCGCAATTCATCCGCAATTTCGGAGCCCCGCTCCATCACTTCTTCGGCTTTGTCCCGAGCCTCTTCCGTCCAATCGTCGAGGGTTTCGCGGGCGCTTTCATATTTCTTACGCAGGTCGCGGCGCATCTGTTTGCCGCCCTTTGGCGCCAGCAGCAACGCGGTTAGTGCACCCGCTCCCAAGCCGATCAACAAGAAAGTGATTGCCGTGCTGACGCCGCTACCTTCCGAAGCTTCATATTTGCCAAGACGCATAATGATTCCCTTTCGTCGAGCTTGGATTCAACTCCCCTCATTTTAGCTGTCTGCTCTGGCGATCGGTTTCTGATTTTGCTGGAGACCGTCGCGAGACTGGAACCCATTTCCCACATCGACCCAAGTCCGTTTAGAATAAGGGCTTCGGTCCTCGTGCCGGGTGGAACCTGTGGCGACCCGCCTTCCATCTGGCAATCACCGCAATTTAAGGAGAAGTACTGAGCAATGTCCATCCCTGCCACCCAGCTTCGCCCCGGCATGATCATCAAGCACAATAATGATCTGCACTCCGTGTTTAGCGTGGAGCATCGCACTCCCGGGAACCTGCGCGCCTTCATCCAGGCCAAACTGCGCAACCTGCGCACCGGCGCCATGTTTGAGCACCGCTACCGCTCGCCCGACCCTATTGAAAAGGTGAATGTCGACGAAGTTGAGATGGAGTTCCTCTACGCCGACGGTGACAACTATTACTTCATGGACACCAGCAATTACGAGCAGACCCATCTGACGCGAGACACGCTTGGCGATGCGGTTGACTATCTCACTGCCAATTTACAGATCAAAGTTGAGTTCTTCGACGGCAAAGCGGTTGGGATCGAACTGCCGCAGACGGTGGTCCTGACGGTTTTGGAAACCGAGCCCGGGATCAAGAGCGCTACCGCTTCCAGCGTGACCAAGCCCGCGAAAACAGAGACTGGGTTGGTGGTGCAGGTTCCGCCTTTCATCAATGAAGGCGAGAAGATTAAAGTGGATACCGCCGAGGGCGTTTATCTGTCGAGGGCGTAGAGAATTTTCGTCCACGCATTCTTCGACTCCAAAGCTGCCTCGCTTGCGAAGCAGCTACGGCGCTCAGGATGACATTGGTTGGGTATGACCACCGAACAAGAAGCTGACGTCAAAGCCCGGCGGTTTGTAGTTCGTGGACGTGTCCAAGGTGTCGGATTCCGCTGGTTTGTAGAGCGCGAAGCGCACATTCTTGGCATCGCCGGATGGGTACGCAACAACTCCGACAGCAGCGTGGAAGTGCTGGCCCAGGGCACGCGCGACCAGCTTTCGGGGTTGAGGTCCCGCCTGCAGCAGGGGCCGCGCGCTGCACGCGTCGATGATGTGCAGGAGTCCGAAGCTAAGGCAGTTCCCGGTCTAACTACTTTTCGCATCGAAGGAGCTTGGTAATGTCGACAATCCCCGCGGCCAATTGCGAGCCTTTAAAAGAATTGATCCGCGAAGTTCCCGACTTTCCCAAACCGGGCATCCTCTTTTACGACATCACCACTCTGCTGAAAGACAAACTCGGCCTGGCGCAGTTAATCGATACGCTTTCCGAGTATTATCTCGACAAGAAAGTCGACCTGGTATTGGGGATGGAAGCTCGTGGCTTTATCTTCGGGCCCGCGGTCGCTTACCGGCTGAATGCGGGCTTTATTCCGGTGCGCAAGCCGGGCAAGCTGCCGGCGGCTACCGCCAAATTCGATTATGCGCTCGAGTACGGGACCAACACTCTAGAAATTCACACCGATGCCATTAAGAAAGGCCAACGCGTCATCATCGTGGACGACCTGCTGGCCACGGGTGGCACCGCCGAAGCTACGACTAAACTGGCCGCTTCCTGTGGCGCGGAAATCGTGGGCCTGGGATTTGTCGTCGAACTCGATTTTCTGAACGGCCGCGACAAACTTAAGGGTTACGACGTCTTCTCTTTGCTCCACTATGACAAGTAGGAGAAGAGAAGGGCGGCAGAGACAAGTTTTTGGAGCAGAATTTCTTAAATATTCGAACTGTTCTCGGTCAAGATCAACTTAGCCTGCTTCGGCAGATAACTCTTTCGCCGAAACCAGTCCTCCATGGCCGCTTGCAGCTGATCGAGAGGGACCTTGGCGCCAATTTCCATCTGCCCGACGGAAACGGGAAGCGTGTCATCGAATACAGTGGCATTGGTGAAATTGCGCATAGAGAAGTTATCCAGCCATTTGAGTGGGCACCCGGTTCGATGGCCATTCTCTTCGTATTCCACGCGAATCCTACGGGCAAACATGGCGGCTAGGAGTGGGTGATTTCTGCCTTCGGCTGGTCTTTGTCGAGAAATTGCAATTCATACAGGCGGCGGTAGGTCCCTAGCTTTTTCATCAGCTCTTCGTGCGGACCGATGTCGGCAATGGTTCCATTCTCGATCACGACGATGCGATTTGCCATTCGCACGGTTGATAACCTATGGGCAATCACCACCACCGTTCGCCCGGTCATTAGATTTTGCAGAGCAACCTGGACTAAAGCTTCCGACTCGCTGTCGAGCGCAGACGTCGCCTCATCGAGAATCAATATCGGTGCGTTTTTCAGCAAGGCACGCGCAATCGCAATTCGCTGGCGTTCACCGCCCGAAAGCCGCACGCCGCGCTCGCCAATCACGGTATTGTAGCCTTCGGGGAGGCCGGTTATGAAGTCGTGTGCCAAAGCGGCGCGGGCCGCAGCTTCCACATCTTTCTGAGAAATTCCGGGCCGCCCGTAAGCGATGTTGTTGCGCAGGGTGTCGTTGAACAATACTGTTTCTTGCGTAACCACGCCGATCTGTCCGCGCAGCGAATCGAGCGTGACCTCGCGCACGTCGCGGCCATCAACCAGAATCTTCCCGGCAGTGACATCGAAGAACCGCGGAATTAGATGAACCAGCGTGCTCTTGCCTGCGCCGCTGGAGCCAACCACCGCGAGCACCTCCCCAGCTTTCACTTCCAAATTGATGTCGCGAAGAATCTCCCGCGACTCTTCTCCATTGTTGTTGTAAGCGAAGCAGACATTCTCGAAGCGAATACTCTGAGAAAACTTAGGCAACGTCTTGGCTCCGGGCTGGTCACGGATCGTGTCTTCGGTATCCATGAACTGAAAAATCTCGGACGAGGCGCCCAAAGCCTGTTGAAAATTGTTGTTGAACTGAGCGAATTTTCTTACTGGATCGTAAAGCTTAAACACGGCAACGATGAATGCCAGGAATGTACCGGCGCTGAAGACGTTGTGCTTTATCTCGTTGCGTCCCAACAGCAGCAGCATGGCGATAGCGATGGCGCCAAAAATATCCATCAACGGAGAACTAATCGCCGCAGCTGCCACCGACCGCAAATTCGCCGAGAACAGCCGCTGCGCCGCACTATGGAATCGCGCAATCTCCCAGGACTCCATGCTGAAGGCTTTTACAATGCGGTTGCCGGTGATGGTTTCGTGCAGAATGTTCTGAATATCAGCGAGCTTATCCTGCCCGCGCCGGGTGGTGGACCGCACCCGCCGTCCAATCTTTCCCGCCGAGTAAAGAATGAATGGCAGAAACAGCAACAACACCCACGCTAGCTTTCCACCCAGAAGCACGACGACGGCTGCCGTAAAGACCAGGGTGAAAAATTGCTGCAACAGTTCTGCCAGCACGCTCGACATGGCGTACTGTACCCGCTCAATGTCGTTCACAATGGTCGAGACCAGCGTGCCCGTAGTGTGCTGCTGAAAAAACGCTGCCGAGCGCATGAGAATCGAGTTGTAGAGATGATTGCGCAGGTCGGTGATCATCCCAAACCCCCCGTAGTTCACTAGGTAAGTTCCCGCGTAATCGAAAATTCCCTTCAGAATCGTGGCGGCGACCAGAGCAAAGGCCACTACTGTCCACGGATTCTGAAAGTGAGAAGGAACGAACTGCTGCAGGTAGATGGGATGGTGCGAGCCCGGCAGCCGGAACAGCTGCATCTCGCGCTCGGGCGTGCCCGGGTTCAAAACCCGGTCAAGAATCGGACCGATCAGCAGCACGCGGAAAGCGTCCAGCAACCCAACCCCAGCCAGCAGAATGACTGAGGAAAGAAGTTGCCACCAATACGGTGCCGCGTATCGAAGGAGCCGGCCTATTTGCCGCATGGAATTTTCCCGGAGCGCGAAAGGAAGGACTCAGACGAGGAAGTCAGCATGTGAGGCAAGCTCGTATTCTACCGGACGACGTTTACTTCGGGCTGTCGCGGTGCACGACTTTTACCTTGTATCCACCCTTGCGCAGCCGCTTGCTCACTTCTTCGGCAATCATCACCGAGCGGTGCTGGCCGCCAGTGCAGCCGAAGGCGATAGTCAAATAGCTCTTACCCTCGCGGATGTAGTGCGGCAGTAGGTAAACTAGCATGTCCGATATCCGCTCTATGAATTCCCGCGTCTGCGGAAATGAACGAATGTACTTTGCCACTTTGGGATGGCGCCCGGTCAGGGGACGAAATTCCGGCACGAAGTGCGGATTTGGCAAGAACCGCACATCAAACATCAGGTCGGCATCCTCGGGCACGCCCTGCCGGAATCCGAAGCTCACACAGGAAACCAGAATGCTTTTGCCGGTTTCCTTCTTATGGAAGCGATCCGTTACATAGGCTCGCAGTTCATGAACATTGAACTTGGAGGTGTCAATGACCAAATCCGCCATCTCGCGGATAGGACGCAAGTGCTGCCGTTCCTCGCCTAGTGAAACCTTGACCGATGAATTCTGTCCCAGCGGGTGTGGACGCCGCGTCTCGCTGAAACGGCGCAGCAATACCGAATCCTTTGCTTCCAGAAAGATGACACGGGTGGGGAGAATTCTTTTTACCGATTTTACGATCTCAGGCAGATCATCAAGCTGGGTGCCCTCGCGCACATCAACCACCAGCGCGGTGCGTTCGATTTCTGCGGATTGTCCCACCAGATCGGCGAAGCGGGGGATCAGTCCTACCGGAAGATTGTCGACGCAATAGTAGCCAAGGTCTTCAAAGGCCTTAAGCACCGAGGCCTTACCCGATCCACTCATCCCGGTGATGATCACCAGGTCGCCGGCCTTACGGGTGTCGACGGCAGGTTTACGAGACTCCGCTCTGGCAGGAGCTGCAGGCTTGGCAGTCATTTGATTATTTGATGTTAACAGGCAACAGTTTGATCGTCATCCGCAACTCGCCGCCTCATGGGCGTAAGGAATTCCCAGCGGTTTCACCCGTATGATCCCTTCCCAGATAGAGGGATCACCCTATGGCCTAAGTAACTTGCACAGCATACTCTCGCTTCACGATGCAGGAGACCCGAGTCATGTTGCGATCCAGCCTGTTGGTAGTACTTCTTAGCCTATGGATGGCGGCCTGTTCCAAACCAAAAGTCAATCCGCCGATATCCCGAAATCAGCCGAAAGAAATTCCAGCAACCAGGACAGTCGAAAAGGCGGCCAAGCCCTCTCCCTACAAACCAAAGGCCCCCCGCCAGGTAACGACAGCCACTCGAGTTCCAGATCTGCGGCTTCCCGCTGCGCAAGGTGATGACGGGCGTCCGCAGCCGGAATAGTCGAAATCCACACTATGCAAGGAGCGCAAATGAAAATTGCCACTACTCTGATGACTGCAATTCTTCTGACTTTAAGCCTCGCCTGTACCAAGCAAAGCGACACTTCCTACAAGGAAGGCGTGCAGACGCGCCTTGGAACAAGCCGATCTGAAGGGTGTCTCGGTGTCTGAAGATAAGGATAAAAACACTATCACCCTAAGCGGTAAGCTGCACTCCGACGATGCCAAGCAGCAGGCCGCCCAGGTCGCGCAAACTGCTGCCGGCTCCCGGGTTGTGGCCAACGAGATCAGTGTGGAACCGGTGGGAAGAGAATCCGATGCGAGACAGATCAATTCCAACTTGGATGACGCCATCGAGAGCAACTATAAAGCCGCACTGATTGCGCATGGACTCGATAAGCAGAGGATTGACTACAAAGCTAAAAATGGATTGTTGACCATCACCGGTAAAGTGAAGACCACGCAGCAGCGCCAGCAGGCGGAGCAGATTGCCCAAGCCGTGCCCAATGTAGCCCAGGTACTGAATCAGATCGAAGTCACCCGATAGAATTGATTGCGCTGCGAAAAAGGGACGCTTTCAGCGTCCCTTATGTTTCACACCCGGAAGGGCGCGCTAATTAGGCGCGCGGGTAAGGTCACTACCGCCCAAATCAAATCGAGAACTCCACGCACAGCGATGCCCACAATCCGAAAAGGCAACAGCAGCAGCCATACCAGTGGGTAAAGCACGAGCGCCAGGATCGCCAGCGGCCAGCACAAAACAAAAAGAATGCACCAAAGCAACAGACCAAGCATGGCAGCACCCCCTAAATAATCGTACGCTGATATCCGCCGAAAAGTTCCCGATACCCATCTATGTCGTCCTTTGGGGCAGAGCCCTTCCTCAAGGAGTGAGATACATCTTCAAAAAAGCCACCGATCGCGTTAATGCGTCCTTACGAATGTCTCCTGTGAATCCGTGCCCAACGCCTGGATAAATCTGCATTTCGTAAGGCAGTCCCCGAGTCTCCAGCACTTTCTTTAGGTTATATGCCTCCTGCACAGGTACCACTGGATCGTCCTCGCCGTGCAGAATCAGCACCGGACACAGCCGCCGCATGAAGAACTTCATCTCTTTGGGAAGCCCACCAAAGCACTCCACCACGGCAGTGATGCGTCCATCGATAGAGGCACTCGCCAAGGCAAGGTAAGCGCCCAGCGAAAAGCCGAAATAAGCGGTTTTGTCCCCATCGACATGTGAACGCTGATGAACGAAGCTGACGCCATCCCACAGCACCTTCATCCAGGCGGGAAAGTGCCGTACCATCGCACCTTTGCTCGCTGCGACGGGCCCCGTGCGGTCCAGATAATGCAACACGAAAACTGCAAAGCCCTGCGCCGCCAGATGCTCGGCGGGTTCGGCCATGCCCGCGTGGCTGCCGTGTAGCCCGTAAAGTCCAATAATTGCAGGGAACTTACCTTCACCTTGGGGCAGGAAACAATCCAGCCGAATCGCCTTTCCGCTGCTTTGGAATGTTGTTTGAGATTGGGAAACCGAAGACATTCAGTCCCTTTTATGACTTGATCGAACCGACCACCAGCGCCGCGCCGCCACCACTGCCCATACCGCCTCCACCAGTCCGAAGGGCCACGCCCCTTGCAAAAAGCCGTAAGCCGAGCCCAATAAACAGGAACCTGCAAAAGCAAGGATGAACCACGACCCTTTCTTTTCAAGCGCATAAAACACCAGCATCGCGGTCACGGCAAACAAGCCGAAGATGGTCAACGGGGTCATTAAGGCGAAAAACACAGAATACAGGAGGCCGATTTTGAAGTTCCCTTCACGTTTATTCAGATTTCTGCAAATATCGAAATATGACGATGCGCAGACGCAGAAACCCTCAGAGAAAGTGGTCAGATAGGCTGACATGTTCTCCGCAATGGGAACCGAAGCGCGTTTGCGCATCATCCAATTGCTGCTCTCGGCGCATCCCGATGCGCTCGTGGTCGGTGAAATCCAGCAAGAACTGGACATTCCGAACTCCGCCTTGTCACACCAATCATGGCTGAGGCCATCGTTAACCATCGCGCTCGATCCCACTTTGCCGCACACAGTGCAGGGAGCCATCCATCAGGAACTGTGCGTGCCGCTGCGCTCGCGCAACTCGAGAACGCACATGTCCCCACCCGGGGCCTCCGCAGCAAGAGCTGGGAGGAGTTTAGTTCGAAAGCTCCCAGACCCGATTTTGTTTTCACGGTTTGTGACCACGCCGCCAAAGAGGTTTGCCCAGATGTGGCCCGGCCAGCCCAGGACGGCCCACTGGGGCATTCCGGATCCCGCCTCCCGGCAAGGAACAGTCGAGCGCATAGGGAAAACCTGCCGGGATGCCTTTTTCGCCCTCGATCGCAGGATCAGTTTGTTCATCAGCCTCCCTCTCACCAGCCTTGACTGCCTGGCCATCAGGAAAGAAATAGACCAAATCGGGACTCAATGAGTCATAGCGGCCTGTCTGCGCACTCCTCCAGAAATTAGGGCTTTCCTCAAATAGGGAGTAAAATGAAAGCAGCAGCGGGGAATGGGCTGGAAATAGCTCGTGAACCCGGATGGGCGAACTCGATTCCAAGCAGATCACCGATCTATCGATCCACTAGACTGCGATCTACCTGAACCACAGAAAGGCGCCACTAAGCGGGCAATATGAAAACCCGCCGGCGGCGTAGCTTAAATTCTTAACCTCGAAGCCATCTATCAAGACACTCTGCGCCTTGGCGATTGAGATTTACCGAGCGAGCTTGGCGCCATGGCGCAATACCGCTTGGATTCACCGGCCCGAAATCGCATTACTCTAAGGAGTTGAAAATGTCCGCAATCAACGGCGATAAAGCCAGATTCCACCGCGAACGGAAGAAGCAAATTCAGCGACGGTTGCGGAAGCAGGAAGATGCTCAATGCCCTGGCCAAACCACCCAGTCCAGCAGCGCCGCCCCGAGAGAAACAGGTATGACAACCTCGTTGCTGAGTTTGCCACTTTCCAGCCCCATACCGGGCCTGCTGAAGAAAAAGCGGGTTCTACTGGTGGATGGCTCTCCCGCCAAGCGCGAGTTGCGCGCTGAAGCGATGCGTAGACTTGGCATGGATGTGGACTGTGCCTGCGACATCAGTGAAGCTCGTTCCTGGTGGCGGGCTGACCTCTACAACCTCGTCCTGGTCAACATGGAACACGAAATGGACCAGCGCGACCGATTCTGTAGCGACGTACGAGCCGCTACGATCCGTCAGCATCTTGCGTTTTTCGTCGGCAAACCCGAGTACCTGGCTGATGCGCCGGGGGCAGAATCCGGGCTTGGAGATGGTGACCACATGAAAGATGAAATGGCGCCGGCTCCCGAAGTATCTTCCGGTATAAATCAGCGTTGGGGAATTATGGAAGCCTCGCGGCGAATTTCCGCCGTCCGGTCCGTCTCCGTCGCTCGCACCACCGCGTTACGCAATCGCCCCACTCCGCCGCGCGACCTCGAGGTGCGGGTTACCAGGCGGGCAGAGGCTGAAGCGCAACTGCTCTCTGTGTTTCAGAAAGAGGAAGTGCAATGAAGAATCTGTATGTTGGTAATCTGCCGCACAGCATAACCGAGGGTGAACTACGCAGCGCATTCGAAGCCCACGGAGCCGTCGAAAAGGTAAGCATCGTGACCGACCGTGACACCGGCCGCTCTGCGAGGGTTTGGATTCGTTGAAATGACCAACGCCGGGGAGGCCGAGAAAGCAACCGCGGCCCTGAACGGAAGCGATATGGGCGGGCGCACTTTGACCATCAATGAGGCCAAGCCCAAGACAGACCGGCCGCGCAGTGGTGGCGGCGGCGGTGGTGGTGGTGGTGGGAAAAAGTTTGGCGGTGGAGGCGGGGGCGGACGCGACGACTATCGCGGCCAGGCCCGCCAGCCAAGAGAGCCGCGCTGGTAGCTTTCGCTGTTCTGGGGGTTCCGGGACGCAGCATCCGCGGGCTATGATAATGAAATAACAGACAGGAGGATTTGTGAATGCCAAGAGGCCGATCGACGTTTACCAAGCGTCAGAAAGAACAAACCCGTCAACAGAAGCAACGCGACAAGGCCGAACGCCGCGTTCAGCGTAAACAGGAAAAACCCGAAGGTACGGATAACACCGTCGACGAGATGCGCGAACTTCGTGAGCACGCCGAAGCACAGGCGGCGCTCTTCCGCATCGGTTCCGATGACTCCGATTCGGCGGACGACACCAGTAGTACCGAACGATAGATTTCGTCAGACCGTCCCTGCTGTAGAAACGAGAGGTTAATCCTCTTTATCCCGGCAGGGAACGGGCTTCGGTTGAAAAGATGAAGGCAGCATTCGAAAAGGGGAACATGACAAATATAAAATTTGTTGTAAAAGTGAACCGGGGCGGTGCTCGCGCTCCTCAATATGTGCACAGCATCGGACGTACCCCGATCCAGATGACATCTAACCGAAAGCTGGCCTTGCTGATGGGCAGGTTTACCGCCGAAGACGCTATGAAATCAATCCAGAACTCCCGCTGCAATCCCGAACTGGTGATGGTCACGGTAAGAGCGTCGTAAGTTTTCGATCCATGTGAGCGCGGATGCCTTTTCCGCGGCCGCAGCGGCAAACCTTGAGTCCGGGACGGGTGATGCCTCCCGTCCCCCTTTTGGCATCCGACTAGGGCGAGACTTGGGCGGGATGAACCTCAGTGCTTGTCCGGCCGAACGCAAACTTCAAAATCCATTCACTCGCTACCGGCTGACCGTTGATCTGGGCCGGGGAGAACCTCCAGCGCTCGGCGGATTCCCGCGCCAACCGTGCAAAATACTCGCTCGGCCCACGGGATTGCAGGCTCACTCCGGTCACATTTCCCGCAGCGTCAACGCTAACCCGAACTCCAACTCGAATGTGCCCTTGAATCGTTCTGCGGGCCGATGGTGACACATTGGGTAGGATTCGGTCGCGAACACTTCCTTGAACCGTTCCTGATGATGCAGCAGGTATTCGGGCCGTGGTTGAGTCGTGGCTCGCAGTCTTCGGCGCCGCAGGAATTGCCTGCGGCTGATCGACAGCCTGTTCTGGCGCTGGTTGGACTGTCGTTTGTGCAATCTGCGATTGCGGGACTGAACGCCGTCCTCTCAATCCGAAAAACAAGATAAGGATTACGGCGACCACCGCAATAGCGCCCCACCTCAATAAGGGCTTTTCCCAAAGAGCGGCCAGGCCCGGCACTGGCCCCAGCTCGCCCGCCGACGTTGGTTTTCTGGCCGTAGGGGCCGATGACTCATCGAGCCAGTTGGAAATCTGCGCCACCGTGAGTCGCCTCTTCGGATCCGCATCCAGGCAGTGGCTCAGGATCTCACGGAACTGCTGGTCCTCGGCCGGCGTCTCAACAAGCGCTGACCCGCCCCCCACTCCCGCCGCCAATCGCAGAGCTGATACTTCGGCCAAGGTTCCACCCAAAGACCAAACATCTCCCGCCGGCGTAAACACACCTTGAGCCGCTTCCGGCGGGTCATAGGCTCGCGCCATCCGGACACTGTCTGCACGTCCCTCCCGCTGCACCGGCCGAACACCATCGCCCGAGAGCTTCACCTGATCGGCCGTGGCCATGATATTTGCGGGCTTGAGGTGTCCGTGCACAAAACCCTGACCATGAAGGTAGGCGAGAGCACTGAGTACAGGAGGCAGCATTTGCTTGGCTTCGCCGGCTGTGAGGCGGCGCTCGGGAAGAATCTCAGCCAGATTTTCCTCGGCGTATTCCATCACCACGTAGAGCAGAGAAAGGTTCCCGAGCGTGCAACGCCCGGATTCAAAGACCTGCAAGATGTTGGGATGAGAAAGAGTAGCAGCCTGGTTCCATGCAGCAAGCGCAGCCGTCGAGTAAGCAGGATCGTCCGCGATCAGTTTGATAGCCGCCCTCTGCGGCTCCGGAGCTTTGCGTTCGGTAAGGAACACAATGCTGTGGTCGGACTGCCCCAGGTATTTCTGCAGCAGAAATCTGCCGTCAACAACTTGCCCTTCCCATTGCTTTCCAGTCTTGTTCATACTCAGCGCCACTGAATGATTGTCGGCCATGAGGGCAATTTGATCAATGAAAACCAAGACTAGTAGAGCA
Source organism: uncultured Acidobacteriaceae bacterium (assembly GCA_963824805.1). Taxonomy (GTDB): domain Bacteria; phylum Acidobacteriota; class Terriglobia; order Terriglobales; family Acidobacteriaceae; genus DATBAT01. Next base: position 43,762 of record CAWGQZ010000064.1, read on the forward strand.
CAGAGTGGCGGGTAAAAGCTGTGGAAGGAACCTCTAAGTATCGTTGCGCTCGGAAACACTCGATGCACGGCGATCTTTTCATCAAATTCGCCCAAGGCGACGTAGGTGTAACGGTGACAACCGCGGTAATTTCTCTATTGTGAGGAGCCGAAGTTTCGATTGACGCGAATGAGGAAGCGGTCGACAAAACGCCAGCAAACCGGGAGAACACGACGGACATCCAACCGCACTTTGTGCAACCGGTCTGGGAACCGAAACGCATGGAGAAGCTGTTTGTCTATCTCAACGGGATCTTGGTCAACCTGAATCAGATTGCGTGGGTAGGAGACGCCACGGAAAAAAGCCTCGGTCGCCATTTGAGCGACGGCAAAACTGTCGTTATCGAGGGGCGATCCGCGGTCGAAGGGCTGGTTGAATTATTGAACCGAATTTCTATGGTACCGGATGGAACACCGCTCAAGACAGCACTAGCGCTTGGCAAGAAACTGCCAGTCTCAGAGATAGGGCAGACTGTTCCCCAATAATCGCACGACGTGTTTGCTAAATAGAGAAAGCCGGAGCCATGTACGCTCCGGCTGTTGATGCGGTCGCGAACGGGACTCTTACTTGAGGGCGATGACGACTTCGCCAGCTTTCCGGGCCGCGCTGGCCATCCGGAGTTCTTTCTCCAAAGCAGAGGGTCCAACTCTCAATCCTGAAGTTCCTTCTGCACCCCAAACCTGAGCAAGGAAGTACTGGTTGTCAATGCGATGAAAGATCAGTTTGGGGCTGGTGTTTCGGGGCTGTTCTTTCCGCGCCAATGAAATCACCGAAGTCCCGGTCTCGTAGCTTTGGATCGTGATGACATCCTGGCCGTCGGTAGCAACTACGTAACGGCCGGCGGGTAATGTCTTTTGTCCCACAGTGAATGCGAACGGCACATCGGCCTTCGCGACGGTCTGAGCGTAGCCAATGGCGGTGAGGACCAGAGACAGCACCACTAGCGACAAGGTCCCGATAAGGTTGCGTTTCATAAATCCTCCTTGAGGCTCCTTGCAGTGGAACCTGAACTGAATTTGTCTCTCAAACTCGCCAGTGGTCTTCGCTGGAAGCTTGCGTTGACACCTTGATGTAATGCATGCCCATAGCCAATCCCATCCCAGGGTTTTCCGGCCTCATATTCTGCTTTGAAGACAACGACATAGGAATTTCGACCGGTCCTATGAGCCACCCGACAAGCGGTGAATCGGTAGGTGAACCGATACCCCGGGTAGCCTTTCGGTTCCTGTACAAGCTTGTGCTGAGTAGGTAGCGCTGACGGTTCGACTGGCGAATGGCGTCTTTTTGACCGCGTAAGCTGGAAATGAGCATCGCTCCGGGGCAAAGATTTCGGCTTTAAGGTTTAATGAGGGGATGGCGATCGCAAATATGGACGCTGAACTCCCGGCTGTCAGGGGGAAATCCCATGCGGGCGCGGCCCGCCCGGAGCCGAGACGCTACCTGGCGCTTGATGCCTACCGGGGTTTCATCATGCTAGTCCTGGCTTCCGGAGGTTTTGGGTTCTCCGCGTTGCAAGGCGATTCGACGTGGGGCCAAGTCGCTCGCTGGTTTAATCACGTCCCCTGGGAAGGCGGTGTTTTCTGGGACATGATTCAACCCGCCTTTATGTTCATGGTGGGCGTTGCCATGCCGTTCGCTCTAGCGAAGCGTACCGCGTTGGGCGCAACCGCTCGGGATAACTTTCGCCACGTGCTGGGACGGTCAATCCGTCTCATAGTCCTGAGTGAAATCATTATTTGGATTGCTGCGGGGCATATCAAGCCGCAACTGATCAACGTTCTGTCCCAAATCGCCTTTACTTACTTCCTGACCTACCTATTTACGAGGTGGAGATGGCGCTACCAGGTGATCTCGGCAATCGTTCTGCTCGTGGGATGGACGGCACTTCTTTTCGCATTTCCAGGACCGGATGGGCCATTTTCGCAAAATGCTCACATCGGTCTGGTGGTTGACCGGGCGATCTTCCACTACGACTACGATCCTGCCTACTCGACACTGAATTTCATCGCCAGTACGGTGTGGACGCTTAGCGGAGCGTGGGTGGGGCAATTGCTTATGCAGTCGCAATCGCACGCCGACAACTTGAAGAAGCTGGCCGGGGGCATGGCTTTGTGCTTTTCTTTGGCGTTTGCGCTCCGTCCCTGGATTCCATTCGTTAAGCAGCTCTGCACAGCTTCCTTCATCCTCTACAGCCTGGGGTGGGTGTTGTTCATGCTAATTGGCATTTACTGGGTGGTCGAAGTGAAGGGTTACAGGAAGTGGGCGTTTCCTCTAATAGTGGTGGGGGCAAATTCGATATTCATTTATTTCTTAAGCGAGGTTCTATCTCGATGGTTGGACAACGCCGTCGGGGTATTCACATTCCATTACAATTTTATAGGCAAACTGGCTCCCGTTGCCCAAGCCACCACCGTATTAGCGGTCATGTGGTTCCTGTGCTACTGGCTCTACAAGCGCAAAATCTTTCTTAAGCTTTAGTCCGCCCTTGGGCAATTCTTATTGGGCCAGAGTTCGTCGAGCGGTTACAGTTTTTCGCCAATTTGGCGACATCTTAATCTAGAACTGCAATTGTTTGCCGCTTTCGACACACGGCTTTGCAATTTGGAAGCAAGCGCGCGGTTTTTACAACTTTAGCTTGGCGTTTCTTCTCGTTATTCACACGATTTTGCCTTAAGATTACGAAGAGTTTTGTCTGTTAGATAGGCTCTCCCCCCTGCTCTCGGACGCCGCTACCGATTAGCGACGCTCACTCCCCCGTAGTGCATCGATGACCGTTGAGTGGTCGAACCTTGACCATTCGGCCAGATACGCATTTTCTAGCCGGCTGAACATCGCCGACGTGAACTCTCTCGCGTACATGCGCAGAAAAGGGTTCCGGCCAAAGCACAGGGGAGAGCATGTTTCGAAACGATTTAGGTGGGTCCTCGCGGTGGATGCTTGCTACAACCGCCATTTTTCTGGTCACGATCGTCAGCGCCTGGACTAACGCGTTCGCTCAAGCTGGCGGATACCGTGATTTTTCATACTCCAATAAAGACAGCCTTACGGCCCCTACAGGATCGAAGCCAGAGAGCAAGATTTGGTTCAACGACAACAGCTGGTGGGCCATCCTGTTCAACTCTGCACTCCACGCCACCGATATCTACAAACTGGATTTGGACACGCAGACCTGGCACGACACCGGCACCGAGGTCGATGACCGGCCGGCAGCGAAGGGTGACGCTCTGTGGGACCAGGCATCGGGAAAACTCTACATCGTCTCGAACATTCACGTGGATAGCGCTGCGCCCACCAGTAGCTCATCCAATTGGGGCCGACTGTATCGCTACACCTATCACACCGGGACCGGCGTGTATTCGCTGGACTCCGGATTTCCCGTCACCGTCACCAAAGGAAAGGAAGAGACTCTTGTAATCGCGAAAGATTCCACCGGCATGCTATGGGTGACCTATGTGGAAAGCAGCAAGGTGATGATCAACCACAGCAACGGTAGCGACAATGTCTGGGGCACTCCCTTTGTACTCCCGGTCGGCACGACTTCCCGGTCTACGGAAAGCGACGATATTTCTACCATCATCGCCTTCGGAGGAAACAGAATCGGAGTGTTTTGGAGTAATCAAAAGACCAAGAATGATTATTTCTCCATCCACCAGGACGGCGCCGGCGATACCGCGTGGTCGGCGGAGGAAATCGCCATCGGCAGCGGTGTGAATTGCACCGGAGCATGTGCCGACGATCACATCAATATCAAGGCCGACAGTACCGGCAAACTCTACGTCGCCTCCAAGACATCATTCACTAACGATAGCCAGCCGCTGATCAATCTGCTGGTACGTTCCGCAAGCGGAAGCTGGTCGCGCACGACCTACTCAACCCACGAATATACAAACACCCGCGGCATCGTCCTGTTGGACGAACCGCATAACCGCCTTTACTTCTTTGTTTCCTCGAGGGAGGGAGGGGGAAACATCGACTACAAGGTCACCAGTATGAGCAGCCCGTCTTTTGTCGACGGGAATGGCGATTTGTTCATTGACAACTCGAAAGACACGCACATCAACAACGCGACATCGACCAAGCAGAACATTACCAGCGACAGCGGTCTGCTTGTCCTGGCCTCTGACGATGATTCAAATTTCTACGTGCACAACTTTACGACTCCCAGCAGTTCCAATCCTCCCACCATTAGCTCGTTTACCCCGACCAGCGGGCCTTCCGGCACATCGGTGGTCATTACCGGAAAAGCGTTTGATGACGCTTCGGCGGTCCAATTTAATGGTGCGAACGCCAGCAGCTTCACGGTGAACTCCAGCACCAAGATCACGGCCATAGTGTCGGATCAGGCAAGCACCGGCCCCATTTCGGTAACCACTGCGGGCGGTACCGGCACCAGCAGTTCAACGTTCACTGTAAAGGGAGCTATCGCGACCATCACTTCGATCTCGCCGACCAGCGGGGTGGTGGGCGACGGCATTACCATTAGTGGGACCAACTTCAACACCGCGACGGTCGTGAAGTTCAACGGGACCTCCGCGGATTTCGAGGCGGACTCGAACACGACGATCACGGCCAGAGTTCCTTCCGGGGCTACCACAGGCAAAATCACGGTGACCAATGCGGGCGGGACGGCGACCAGTGGAAGCACGTTTACAGTAAAACCATCCATCAGTTCGCTTTCACCATCGTCTGGCCCTATTGGCACGGCGGTTATTCTCCGGGGATCCGGCTTTACCGGTGCCACCTCGGTGAAGTTCACCAGCAATAAAACCGCGACCTTCCAGGTGGTTTCCGACACTCAGATCACCACGACTGTGCCAAATGGCGCTACAACCGGCAAGGTGACGGTTGCTACGCCGGGTGGAACGCTTACCAGTACAGACACCTTTACGGTGACAGCGGCCCCGCCACCGCCACCGCTGGTTTCCAGCTTCAGCCCGAAACAGGGTGCGGCAGGAACCCTGGTTACGATCAGCGGAAGCAACTTCACTGGCGCAAACTCGGTCACCTTCAACACCACCAGCACATCAGCCATCACGGTGAAGAGTGATACTCAAATCACTGTGAATGTTCCGGCGGGTGCGACGACAGGCTTGGTGAGCGTGACCACTCCACTCGGAGGAACTGGCACCAGTTCCACATCATTCGCGGTCACTGGATCAACTTCCAACCGGATCAAAGACATTACCTTTGAGAACGGAAGCATCACCGACCTAACCACTGGCTTCGACACCAAAACCGGGACGGTCAACATCACCAAGACGTCGCCGATTAAAGGAGCCGACTCCATGACCGTTACCGCCGGCTCATCGTATGGTCAGGAGAACTACACCGCGAGCGATGAAATTTTCATCTCCCTATACCTGAAGATCGGCGCCGTGCCGTCGGGACAAGTACGCCTGTTGCGGATTGCCGACCAGGGCACCACGGTGGGCGCTCTAACGTTGGAAACAACCGGAAAGCTCACGCTGCGAAACGGTTCGACCAGTGTGGGTGCGACCGCTGCGGCGTTGACCCCGGGCACGATTTACCGCATCGGCATTCACCAGAAGAAGGGATCAGGATCGAACGCCGTCCTGGAAGGATTCATGGCAGCGGGCGATGCTCAATTTACAACCGCATTCGCCAGCAGCACGACGCAAACATTCAAGACCCAAGCTGACTCGGTGCAGGTAGGCGCCAGCACTTCGACCGGAGGCAACCTAACCTTTGACGATATCCGGCTGGATACAGGAGTCATGCCGGGACCGTCAGTACCCTAATTTCTTTTTGCGACTTGGGGTCTCCCCGCGGATCCAGAGACGTTCACCGCGATGAGGGGCACGAGGAGACTTGAACAGCGCGTCCGTGTTGGCCATCTGCGGAAGAAGGCGGACAGAACACGTCACCACATCACCCAGCCTGGCCCAGCTATAGTTTAGAGCCTGGGAACTAGATTCTCTGATCCAAGGACCCCTCTCCTGGGATAGTCCTTTTGTTGCCTTGCTGTCCCTCACTCGAAGCCTGCTTGCCGCGACTCTTTACGGTCATCCTTTACGAAGATTTTATGGACCTTTTATTCCCTCTTTACGCCTCGCGGTATCGAATGAAGTAGGTAAGGGCCGAAAGAACTTCAGGCTCCGCGGAGGCTCGATATGACCGGTGCTTTGGTAATGGTGGGTTTCTGTGCTGCCGGCGCAGGTTTCCTGATTTGTTTTTTAGTCGGGACTTGCAGACGACAGACCTGCGTATGGATTTGTTACGTCCTACAATCCCAATCCGAGTCCAGGACGAGGTTCGTGGATCAGCAGGAAAGCTCGCAGCACCGGCCTTTGGCAGCCGCCTGAATGATTCACAACCGGCTCGCCCAATAGCTGCCCCAGAAGGGTAAGGAGACTATGTCAACTCAAGCAAGTTTTGCCCGAACAGTTCGCGCAACTTTTTCATCGTTATCACCAGGCGCTGGAGAATGATCCCGAAGGCACCCACGATCAGGCACTGCCGGCGTGGCATGAAGTTCCAGAAGAGGAGCGCACTCGCCTGGTAGATGCCACTCGACTGGCGTTGCGCGAGATGGAGATTATCGGACGAGAAGCCAAGAAACGTGAGGACAGCTATTTCGCAAAACCGGCGAGGCCGAATGGGGATGTTAAAGACATGCCCTGCGCAGCCCCCGACTTGCAGAGGTTGACTGCCGGGTCAATGCTAGGGAAAGACGAGCTGAGTCCTCTGCTGACCCACAGGCAGCCTCGAAGTCGAAAGCACCCGTATCAAGGGAAGTTGAACGCGGACGCTATCGAGGCCGGAGATTTCTCGATTGACCTGGCCACACGGTCGGTTACAGTTCGAGGGCAGACCCTGGAACTGACTTCAGCAGAATTCGAAATGTTGGTCTTCCTCACCGGGCACCACAAAAGCGTGGTGACGCCCAACACCATGCTGGCAGCCAATTGGTCGGGACGCGAAATTGGGCAGGCGGATTTTGTTCGGGTCCTGGTTTCTCTGCGCAAGAAGCTCGATTCCATCACCGGTTCGACGCCTTCCTACATTCGTACTGAATCCTGGATCTTCTACAACTTCAGCCCCACACTTGCCCACCGGGTTTGACCGTCCCGCTACTCCGGTGACCCTTCCCGGTTGAGGAGGTTGAGGACTGGTGATTGCGATCCCCCCAGAGGGATCGTGTTCTTTGTCGGTTTGTTCGAAACTTTTTGTTCGGCAAACCAGGCTATACGCTTGAATAACCGAGGTTTATGTCTTCTTTACGGACTTTTTAGGCAACTTTTATGTGCGGATGTGTCTAATGATCATGGTTGACGGAAGACTCGGAGGCGCCGCAGTGGAATGCAGGCGGTCGTTGTCGGCAGAGGAACAATCGCGAGCTTGCGAGTGCTCCGACATTTTCGATTCACGAGGGATCACACCATGCAGGACCTGATCTGGATAGCAGTATCGATCGCATTTTTCCTATTGTCGATTGGCTATGTTCGCTTCTGTGATCGCTTGAAGTGAAAGGGATTGCTATGAATCTGGAAACGATCATTATGCTGACAATTAGCGCGCTGACCATGGCGTACCTTCTGTATGCCCTGCTGCGGCCGGAGAAATTCTGATGACAGTCAATGGGTGGTTGCAAATCCTGCTGTTTCTGGCGGTGATCTTCGCCGTAACCAAGCCGCTGGGCATTTTCATGACGCGCGTTTTCAACCGCGAGAAGACATTCATGGACCCGGTGTTGTGCCCGGTGGAACGCCTGCTCTACCGCGTCACCGGCGTCGAAGAAAACCACGAAATGCGCTGGACCGAGTACGCCGCCGCCATGTTGCTGTTCAGCCTGGTTTCCATGTTGGTGTTGTACCTGATGCAGCGGCTGCAAGGCCATCTGCCACTCAATCCGCAGAAGTTTGGCGGCGTGATGCCTGAGCATCTGGCGTTCAACACTGCTGCTTCGTTTACTACGAATACCAATTGGCAGGCTTACTCGGGTGAATCCACCATGAGTTACTTCACTCAGATGGCGGGCCTGGCGTATCACAACTTTGTTTCCGCGGCGACCGGAATCGCGCTGGCCATTGCCTTCATTCGTGGCATCGCCCGCCGCCAGACGGAAACCATCGGCAACTTCTGGGTCGACCTGGTTCGTTGTTGCTTGTGGGTGCTGTTGCCGTTCTGCATCGTGGGTTCACTGGCACTGGTTTCCGAAGGCGTTGTCCAAAATCTCAAGCCGTACGACACCGTCAAGCTGGTGGAGCCGCTTCAGGTCTCCACAACCGGCGCTGACGGAAAAACGACGACACAGACCATTACGGAACAAACCATCGCGCAAGGCCCGGTGGCGTCGCAGGAATTCATTAAGGAATTCGGTACTAACGGTGGCGGGTTCTTCAATGCGAATAGCGCCCACCCGTTCGAGAACCCAACTCCTTTCTCAAACTTTCTGGAGATGATTTCCATCTTTGCCATCGGCGCGGGCCTTACCTACACGCTTGGCCGTATGACGGGATCGCAGCGTCATGGTTGGGCAGTCTGGGGCGCAATGGCGGCGCTGTTTGTCGCCGGAGTGGTTACCGTCTATTGGGCTGAGGCGCGCGGCAATCCACTGCTGGCTGCGGACCAACAGTGTCAGCGCGATGCAATCGGGCGGAAACATGGAGGGCAAAGAAACGCGCTTTGGAATCGCGAACAGCGCGTTGTTCGCCACAATCACGACTGACGCCAGTTGCGGCGCCATAAACGGCTGGTTTGATTCGTTCACCCCTCTCGGTGGAATGGTGCCGATGGTCAACCTGATGCTGAGCGAAGTCATCTTCGGCGGCGTCGGAGCAGGTATGTACGGAATGTTGATTTACATCGTGCTGGCTGTCTTCATCGCCGGCCTGATGGTGGGCCGTACTCCCGAGTATCTAGGCAAAAAGATAGAGGCCTACGACGTGAAGATGGCGATGCTGGTGGCGTTGGTGTTCCCGCTGGTGATTCTGGTGTTCACTGGTATTTCGTCGGTTAAGGGATTTGGAACGTCCAGTATTCTCAATGCCGGTCCGCATGGCCTGAGCGAAATTCTTTACGCCTTCACTTCGGGGGCCGCAAATAACGGTTCGGCTTTTGGTGGAATCACAGTCAACACACCCTGGTACGACACGGCCATCGGCATCACCATGCTGGTGGGGCGGTTCCTGATGATCATCCCCATGCTGGCCATCGCGGGAAACCTGGCGAAAAAGAAATACGTTCCGCCTTCTCTGGGAACTTTCCCGGTGACTACGCCTCTTTTCACCATGCTGCTGATGGGAGTCATTCTGATCGTGGGCGCACTGACGTTTTTTCCAGCCCTGAGTCTCGGTCCAATTCTCGAACACCTGCAGCTGGCGGCAGGCAAGACTTTCTAAGGATCTTCTATGTCAATGACCATGGAACCAAAAATAGTTTTGCAGGCGCAAGTGGCTAACCTCGGACAACCGGCGAGGCACCCCAAGAAGAAAGCCATCTGGGAGTGGAAGATTGTGCGGCGCGCCCTCTGGGATTCCTTAGTCAAGCTGAATCCCAGAACCATGATGGGTAATCCTGTCATGTTCGTGGTGGAGATCGGGAGCGTGATCACCACGGCGCTTTTGTTCAAGGGCGGAGCTGCCTTCTGGTTCAACCTGCAGATCACGCTATGGTTATGGTTCACCGTTTTGTTTGCCAACTTCGCTGAAGCCATGGCCGAAGGCCGCGGCAAGGCACAGGCTGAGACGCTTCGCAAAGCCCGCTCGGAAACCATGGCGAATCGCCTCGTTGGCACCAGCGTAGAAAAATCGCCAGCGGCAAATTGCGCATGGGGGATATGTGTCTGGTGTCGGCGGGCGAGCTGATCCCATCGGAC
>CAWGQZ010000065.1:0-119455 GCA_963824805.1 uncultured Acidobacteriaceae bacterium
GTATGAATGTGCTTTGTTGCATGATTTGAAAAACAGTTAAAAATATGTCATAAATTTGGCAAATTGTATAGATTATGCTATTTATTTCACAAATATAATGTTAAAACGTTAACAAAAAGCGATTTACGGAATCATGTAACAAAGCACATGAATGGTAAAGTATAATCAAGATATGAAAAAAGAAATAAAGAATTAGCTTTGTCGATATAGCATTCTCACTCTTGTTTAATCATATATAGAAAAATAATTTCGAGATAACCCTAAGTATTAATCATATGAATATTTAGTAGTTTACATATAAAATTGCATGATAATGACATCAAATTATCGTATTTTTCAGCTTTTGCAGAAACATGTGAAGCAATTCGAGTAACACAGAGTAAAAATAAAAAGGTCGATTTAATCTCACAGTATATTTCAGATTTGAATGAAGATTCTTTATATATTGCGGTTTTATTTTTATCTGGCAAAGTTTTTCCAAGAGGATCACCATACAATCTAAATATAGGATTTAGAACAATATTGCAATCTCTACTTGAAATTTCTAATTTAAATTATTCTGATATTAAGAGAATTCATTTAGCACATGGCGATATTGGCGCCATAGCAGAATATGCAATATCCAAAAAACAAGTAGTGACACTTTTTAACCATTTTGAAAATAAAGAAGAACAATTATCGTTAATCGATATATATATTCGATTTAAAAAAATATCAAAGCTAAGTGGTCCTCGTTCTAATAATGATAAAAAAGTTCTTTTAAAAGGATTATTAATCAGATGCTCCCCAATAGAATCAAAATACATTATCAAAATAATAACCAATGAAATGCGAATTGGATCCTACGAAGGTCTTGTCGAATTAGCCATTTCAAAAGCATTTGATAAAGATATTAAAAGTGTTAGGAAAGCGATTCTTGTTTCAGGAAATATTGCAAATGTGGCTTTATTATCAAAGAGAAATTCATTAAATACAGTCACAGTCGACCCATTTGTACCTATGAGTTTTATGTTGGCAGATGTAATGTTTACGGCAAAAGAGATAATCAAATATTATGAAAAACCACTAATCTGCGAATACAAATACGATGGTATTAGAGTACAAATGCACAAATTTGGAAATCAATGTAAAATTTTCTCTCGAAACCTTGCAGATATATCATACGCATTTCCCGAATTGATAGATTCTGCCTTACAAATTAGACAATGCAGGAAAAATGAAGATATAAAGCAGGAAAAAGAATTTCAACAGAGTAATGAAAATAACGAAAACGGAATTGATAAAACCGATGTCGATTTTATTTTAGATGGCGAATTAATAGCATTTAAAAATAACAAACCTTTACACTTTCAAGAATTACAAAAACGACTAAGGAAAAAAATAATGTCAGAGGATATTTTAACAGAAATACCAGTATGTTACATTGTATACGACATAATGTTCTATGAAAAGAATCTAGTAATCAGCGAAACACTTGAAAATAGGAAAAAGTTATTATCACAATTTTTATATAAAGATTCAAAAATAATCAATACTCATAGTGATATTATTACATCTATACAAGAAATAAACGCTAATTTTAAAAAAAGTAAAGACAATGGTCATGAAGGCTTGGTAATTAAAGATCCTTTATCACAGTATCATCCTGGAAAAAGAGGAAGGTATTGGATAAAACTAAAGGAAGAATTAGACACAATTGACACTGTAATAGTGATGGCAGAATATGGTCATGGAAAGAGAGCAGGTACACTTTCAGACTATACACTTGCTGTAAAAGATTATGATTCAGAATCCAGTAACGATATAAAAGTTCCAGAAGATGCCGGGCCCCTTTTTAGGAATTTAAAAATTATAGGTAAAGCCTATTCGGGTCTTTCTAACAAAGAAATTGACAATATGACAAAAAAGTTAAAGTCCCTAATCATACAAGATGAAGGTAGTAGAATTATTGTAAAACCTGAGATAATCTTGGAGGTTTCTTTTGATACAATACAAAAAAGTAACCGACATGGAAGTGGATATGCACTACGTTTTCCAAGAATAAAAAATATCAGATATGACAAAGAACTCAATGATGTTGATTCATTAGAAAAAATAAAAGTCATTTACGAAAATCAATTTCATGTAAAAAATAAATTTGAGTATATAAAATGATTTAGTTTTAAAAGCATATAATAAAATTTTTTCAAAGCTTTCATACATTCTCTACTTGTCCTTCTTAATCATTATGTAATTTCTTAAATAACACAGCTGAAAATCTTATAACAACATTCTTTACAAAATTTCCCTGAGCTAAAACATTATAACGATGTATATTTTCTTCTTTACTCTGACCTTCCCGAGCTTGTTATATTATTAATAGAGCCATGACAATATTACAATCGATTTTGATATCATCAAAAATGATGTAAAAAATTAAAAGATATGGTTTTATGCTCTTTAAAAAAACAGGGCATTAATTTAATGATAGAATACACTTCAAAAAGTTTATGATTTTATAAAAAAAGAGACCCTTCATAAAATATATCCAAAGTGTTTTATCATATTTTTGTAATTAAGCCATATTGATAAAAAATACTAGTGATAAAACGATTGGAGATTATCTAATTGATAAATTCTATGATTATGGTGTTCATCATATTTTTGGAGTTCCAGGTGATTATGTATTAGGATTTTATCAGCAATTAAGTCAATCAAATAAAGTAAAAATTATAAATTCATGCGATGAGCAGGGAGCAGGTTTCGCAGCAGATGCTTATGCTCGGATTAAGGGAATAGGTGCGGTATGCGTGACTTATTGCGTTGGAGGTTTAAAAGTTGTTAATGCTACCGCACAGGCATTTGCAGAAGAATCTCCACTTGTAATAATATCTGGGGCTCCAGGAATTAAAGAACGCCTAAAGAATCCACTTCTTCATCATAAAGTTAAAGATTATGATACTCAGAAAAAGATTTTTGAAAATATAACAATAGATTCTGTCATATTGGATAATCCGCAAACAGCTGTACAAGATATTAATCGTGTATTATCATATGGTAACATATTATAAAAAACCAGTATATATAGAACTGCCTCGGGATATGACAATGCTAAATGTTGATTTTAATTATCAAAATAATATCGTTACCAAAGATAATAATATGTTTATCGATAATGAAATAAAAGAGCAATCCAACAAGAAGAATTATCTAAATTCTAATGATATGAAAAAAGCAACAGATGAAGCAATAATAATGATCAATTCTTCAAAAACACCTCTAATTGTAGCCGGAATAGAAATTCAAAGGTTCAAGTTACAAAAAAAATTGCTTGAATTAATTGATAAAACAAATATTCCTTTTGTATCAACGATATTAAGCAAATCTGTATTAAGTGAAAATCATCCGCTATTTCTTGGCGTATATGAAGGAGATATAGGGATAGATTCAGTGCGTAAGTAAGTTGAATCTAGTGATTGTTTGCTCTTACTTGGAGCACCTATAACTGAAACAGATTTTAGTATGACTTCTACACCAATAAATCAATCAAATTGCATCAAAGTAACAAGTGAAGACCTTCTTGTCAAACATCATAAATTCGAAAAAGTATGCCTTCAAGATTTTGTAGAAGCTTTGATAAAATCACCTTTAACAAAAAGAGATCTAAATTTAAAAGCATTTAACATAATCAATAAAAAAAAATTAAAAAATAATAATCAATCTTTAAAAGAGACACAGCAAGACATGTATTTTACAAATGATAGAAAAATAACTATTAAATATTTATTTGACAGGTTTAATTTTTTTATACCCGATAAATCAATTGTTATAGCTGATACAGGGGATTCATTATTCGGAGCTCTTGAATTAAATATTCAAAATCAAACAGAATTTCTAGATTCTGCTCACTATCTTTCAATGGGTTTTGCAGTTCCAGCAAGTTTAGAGCGCAACTAGCCAATCCCTCTTTACGCCCTATTGTAATAGTAGGAGATGGTGCTTTTCAAATGACAGGTATGGAAATATCCACTATTGCAAGATTTAAGACTAAATCCAATCATCGTCATATTGAATAATAAAGGTTACGGTATGGAACGACAGTTATTAGATCAATCATTTAATGATATATTACCTTGGAATTATAGTCTTCTACCAAATATAATAGGGCAAGGTAAAAGATTCTTAATAGAAACTGAAGGACATTTGGATGAAACATTAAAAGAAATAGAAAAGAAATATTCCCAAGAGATTTGTATACTTGATATACGATTAGATATAAATGATGCTTCAAATGCAATACATAGGCTTACAAAAGATATGCGTAAAAAAATAAAATGATAAAAATAATAAAGAAATAGAAAAAATTTGCACACTGCAATATTTCAATACGATAAAAGATATTGAGTTACTCTATTAAAATAAATTACAAATACAATTTTAATATTCTTTACTTCAAAGATTTGATATCAATCTATTATGGACCCATTTGATTTGTGCTATATGAAATAAAAATTTTAATATATTTTTTAGATAAGAGAATTGATGTAAATTAGGGTATTTTTTTATTCCAATATATTCTTATTATAATTGGAAATAAAACCCAATATTATAAAATTCATAATAAACAATGTGTTGATATAATAAAGTGTAAAACGATGATCCAGTTTTTGGTTCTGTTAAACAAAGGTCGTTATCAAGGTAAAAGGGAAGGGCAAAACACGGAACTAGTCTATAATATCCACTCTATCAGTATATGGACCAATATAAAATAAGAAGATTTTTTATGGTATTGAGAGTACAAGAAAATAAGTAATAGAATAATCCTTCCTCAAGTCTCTTTTTTGCTAAATATAATTATGAAATAAACATGGTTGTTATTAAAAGGTATAGACTTTAAATAAATATAAAAAATATTATTTTATTTAGAAATTTAATAAGTTGTTTATAATTTTTTATTTAATGAACTAATAGGTAATGTCAATATAATAAAATTAAAGAATAAAGATTAAATTGGTTCAAATTAAATGCCAAAGAATTTTATTCCTTTTTAATTTAATTATTGCTCAATTGTAGAAGAATTTCAAAATTCACAGAAAAGATATATATTCATAAATTTACAAATTCTTTAATAAAATCAATAAATAGAAGGAATAAATAAAAGTATAAAACTCTGTTTTCAGAAAAATTTCTGCCCTTACTTTATAACTATTTTGTTTATTATAGAAGAGCACATTTTAAACTCTAAACTTGTCGATACCAGGAAAAGCACTAACATCGTTGATTTTAAATATCTTCCACTTTTGGCTCCGGTATTCTATTATTTAGCATAGATGGCATTAATTTGCTGCTTACAAATTTATTCAGATCCTCTTCTGATTCCCAGACATCATCTACGTGAACGGTATTACCAGTATCATCGAATGCTGCAGAATGAAATATTGCCCCGGCAGGATGGTTGTGTTCCCAGTCTATCTCTTTCCTTAAACTTTCATACATTTGTTTTGTTATATTATTTCCTGTAAAAATAACCAAAATTGACAATATTATTTATATTATTCTAGAATATTTAAGATTTGAAATTGATTTATTTTGCTAAATATTTCTTCTAATGCTATGAGGAGAGACCTACCAGCAACAAAATACCGGTTGTATATAAAAGACGTTTAAACATAACTAACTGACAAAGTATATACTATCTTCTAGGTATTTTATAACACAGGTAATTTCGGCATTTCCATTATATCGGCTAAAATAGATGCTCATGTTCGTTTTGTAATTTCTATATACAAGTTAAAACTCAAGGATGTTATCGATATAGAAGATGTGAAAGAGGCAAAAGAATTTTATTTAAAAACATTAGGAATATTTGTTTATTCTTATTGAAAGATCCGCCATAATCACTTGAATTTTTAATATTATCCTTTATATGGTATCGTCAATAATTATGAAAGGTAGTATCTAGTTTATTCTGCAATGTTTTTTACATTATAAATAGCTTTTTCAATGTAACCTAATACCTTCTGTTTTTATTTTTTTATTAAGATAAATGATTATAATTTTAATTTTGTAAATCGTATACTAATAAACATTATGCTATATGTTTAAATAGCATATGTATTTTGTAAATATAATATTTATTTTGTAATATATATACAAATCTTGCATATATATTTACTTATTTTACATATTTTTTAGATATACTTATATAGATTATTGAATATACAAAATAGGAATATGAATAATACAACTACCTCTATGTTAAAAAATCAACAATACTTAACTTGCATTGAAGACTGCAACGACTGTGCAATGGCCTGTGAAGCTTGTTTACAATTCATGACAATGTCAGACACTCAAATGATGGGAATGATGGGCAGATGTATGATGATGTGCAGAGATTGTGCAGATATGTGCAGAATGGCTTCCATGATGATAGCAATGGCCGCGACGTTTCACCCCGAGCTTTCAGACGACCCGCGCGTGCATAGATTGTTCCTGGATCTGGTCGAAAATGGAACTCCCTTCGCCAAATAGAAGCTCAGCGCTTGGCACTCGATTTCCCCTGCCTTCTTACAATTTTCTCCCGAACTGCTTAGAATTGCGCCCTTATGAGACACATCCTGGTCACTGGAGCCACCGGCAAGGTCGGGCGCAATTTCATTGGCGGTATTTTGCAATCGAAGGAGCATCAGGACACCAAAATCCGAGCACTCTGCCACAATCGCTTGTTTGAACCACAAGACCGCGTCGACGTGGTGCGCGGAAACATCGCTGCACGGCCGGTAGTGCAAAGGGCATTGCAGGGCATCACTCACGTAGTGCACTGTGCGACTTGCAAAGAAACTCCAGAAGATGCCATGGACGTTTCAGTCAAGGGATTGTTCTGGCTGCTCGAGGAATGCCGCATCAGTCCGACCTTTCAGCAATTCATTCTTATTGGCGGTGATTGCTCGGTGGGACATTTCTTCTATCCCCATGGGGCTCCGGTGACTGAGCAGCAGAAGCATACGGCGTATCCCGGGTGTTACGCTCTGTCGAAAGTTCTGGAAGAAGTAATGCTGGAGCAGTACTACATTCAATACGATTTGAATGGCTGCTGTCTGCGCGCTCCCTGGATCATGGAGAAAGATGATTTCAAGTTCACGCTTTCCTTTGGCGAAGACGTGTTTGGCGGACCCCGCTGGCGCGATTTGGTCAATGTTGCCGACGCCGATCTCTATCAAAGAAACAGCACCGTGCCGCTGATGCTTGATCGTAATGGGATGTCGATTAAGCGCAATTTTGTGCATGTGACTGATCTGGTAAGCGCCATGCTGCGAGCTCTGGACCACCCCAAGGCACAACAACAGACATTCAACATTGCGATGAATGAGCCGGTTGACTACTCGCAAGTCGCGGATTACCTGCGGAAGACGCGGAATCTTGCTTCGATTGAGATCAGAACTCCCTATTTCTCAACCTGGCTCGACAATACCAAGGCAAAGCTTTTATTGGAGTGGGAGCCGCGCTTTGATTTATTGCGTCTGATCGAAGAGGCATGGAACTACCAAAGAAGCCCAAATGATCCACGCACGATTTGGTATCCGGGATAAAGTTTTCGGTTGGTCTTTGATGGGTGATTTCCTCGACCGTGCGATTAGAGAATTGCTTCGCTATGTTGCTCTCACTACAGTAACTTCCGGATGGTATCCCGCAATACGAAAGGTTACTTTTGGGGAGATCATACGAGGAAGCGTGATTCCTTTAACCCGCCTTTTGTTTGTTCGGCGGTGTTCTGAACCAGGCATGAAAGAGCGATCCGAAGAACTCCGACGAGACATCGCCCTCCTTCAGGAGTTAGCTCAGACTCTGAGGAATGAAGCGAGAAGTCTGATTGAACGCTCCCAGGATCTTGGGAGAGAGATTGAGAAGCGAATCGTGCTGGATCCTCGAAAGTCTTCCAGGGACGATGCGGCCTGAAGTAATTAACACAGAGGGCCTTTCTGCCTCGGGTGAATCCCGCAGAAGTGGCGGGGAAATTACACCATAGACCTGATCGAACCGCTCTCTTGGGCCAGATATTCTTCAATTCAATCTGTACCCCCAAATGAGCATTGGCCCGCTGCCCCCTCGGCGGGCCTTTTTTTAGCCACCAATTGGTTGAAATCGGCGCTCTTGAGGAAGCCAATTCTTCCATTCGAAAGTCCTTCCCGCTGGATGCTTCCAAGCTCGTCAAAAATCTTGGCCCGGTAGCTGCGGATCAGAAGTACTTTCTTGTCGTTGTCCTTCTGAAACTGGATGATTCCGGAATCAGCGGTGTGTCTACGACCTCGGTGGGAAAGCTGTCGAATGGAGACCACCCTACCAGACGGGCTTCGGCTGGCCGTCCGTTCTCCCGCCGCTACATTAAGGGGTCGCGACAGGTCTCGGCACAAGGAGAATTCCCGCTGCACGACGACATGCCGGGAAATTGCAATGTAGTTCGATACCCTGAATGAGCCTCGGTGATTATCCTATCGCTGTATTTTTTGATGCAATCTTCAGATTGCGGTGCGAAGATCAAGCTTCGGAACGGCCGGAGCTCGAGGGAGCACCTCAAACATTTGCTCTCGGAGACCACTGGCCGGGTTTATTTATTCGTTGCGTCGAGGATTTTCGTTTTGCCAATCTGCCTCTTGCATCGTTGGTCAATGAAAACGAGACAGGATCTTGACGCTGGCCTTACAGATTCATTAGCCTGCGACCGGGCCGACTCAGGGTAATTACGTCCGGACAAACGCATCCCGGCCGGTCGGTTTTTGCATATTGAAAGCCCAAAACACGTTCGATCCGCAATTTATTGCGCCAAGTACGCAAACTATTTTCTAGTTAGGTTCAAAATTTGACGAACCCACGCGAGGAGTTAGCCGGGCGGTGCTCACCTTAGGATCCTTATCTGGCCTAAATCCTTCCCAGGCAGCAACTCTAAGTAGATGTAAGTACATCTACTTGTCGGTCTCAGAACATTGGTACATTAGAGGTATTTCAAAACCATGAGATACGTCCGCCTTTTGGTTGCGCTGTTGGGGCTTTCGCTGGGTTTGTGCGTCGTTTCGTGTGGGGGCGGTTCGCCAATGACTGACCCGCCAACCTCGCCACCACCACCGCCACCACCACCGGCCGTAACCGTGGATATTGCTCCGGGCGCTGCCTCGGTGACGATCACGCAAACACAGCAGTTCAGTGCGACCGTCGGCAACTCCAGCAACACCACCGTGGCTTGGGCGGTGAACGGGGTGGTTGGGGGAAATGCCACGGCGGGAACAATCTCTGCCACGGGCCTGTACACCGCCCCGGCAAAACTGCCGAGTCCGGCGCAAGTTACAGTGAGCGCTAAAAGCACGGCTGATACGACCAAAACGGCGAGTGGAACCATCACGGTCGTTCCCTATGCCGGCGTGTTTACCTATCACAACGACAATGCACGCACCGGCCAGGACTTGAATGAAACTTTGCTCACTCTGGAGAATGTGAACCAGACGAAATTTGGAAAAATTTTCTCCGCTGCTATTGATGGCCAGACCTACGCTCAGCCGCTGTACCTGGCGCACGCCTCAATCGGCGGCAATTTTCATAACGTAGCTTATGTTGCCACCGAGCACGACACGGTCTACGCCTTCGATGCGGACGGCCTTAGTCCGGCGCCGTTGTGGCAGAAGAGCCTGATCCCGGCTGGTGCCACCACCATCCCGTCAGCCGATTTGAGCACTCCCATTACCAACGAAATCGGTATAACCAGCACACCGGTCATCAACGGCGCGACCGGCACCATGTACGTTGTGGCAGCTACCAAAGAAAGCGGCACCTATGTTGCCCGGTTGCATGCCCTGGATGTGCTCACGGGCGCCGAGAAATTCGGCGGCCCGGTCACCATCCAAGCGACTTCCCCAGGCACCGGCATCGGCAGCGTAGGCGGACAAATCGCCTTCCAAACCCTTCTCCAGTTACAACGGACGGCGATACTTTTTTTGAAAGATACCGTATACCTCGCCTGGGGGTCCCAGAATGACCTGGGTCCTTACCATGGCTGGGTGTTGGCTTATGATGCAGAGACTCTAGATCAACTGGGCGTCTGGAATGACACCCCAAACGGCGGTGAGGGTGGCATCTGGCTTTCGGGATCGGGACTATCCGCCGACGAAGACGGCAACATCTACGTAGTCACGGGAAACGGTACCTTCGACGCCGATACCGGTGGGTCGGACTACGGCGACTCCGTGGTAAAGGTGAAGTTCGCCAACGGCACATTTGCGACAAATGACTTCTTTACTCCTTTCGATCAAATGGCGATGGCGTTGGGGGACATTGATCTCGGCGCCAGTGGATTGGTGCTTTTCAATGACGCCGCTGGCCCGGTTCCCGACGTTGGAGTGATTGCCGGGAAGAACGGGAAAATCTACGTTCTGAATTTAGACAATCTGGGACAATTCCACGCTGGAAGCGACATCCAGATTCCGCAATCGATCGCGGGAGCGTTGGGTACGACGCCCGACGATCAGAACTACACAACAGCTGTCACATGGCAAGACAATTTCTATTTCGCGGGCAACAGTGACGTGATGAAGCAGTACAAGCTGACCAACGGACAGTTAACTTTGCACGCCCAGACTCCCCACGTGTTCGGATATACGACAGCCAGTTCGGTTTCCTCTAACGGGGCGAACGACGGCATCGTTTGGACGATGGAGTCGGGAGGAGACATGCTGCACGCCTTCGACGCCACTAATATCGCTCACGAACTCTACAACACCAAGCAGGCTCCCGGCGGACGAGACGGCTTTGGACGGGTGGTACGGTGGACTCCGCCGACCGTCGTCAATGGCAAAGTCTATGTCGCGGGCGCCACCCAGTTTGCCATATTCGGGCTCTTGCCCTAGCCACGATTGGCTACGGGTTAGCGCAGGTGTCCGCTGCAGTTTGAAGAGACGTAACATTCAGGCGGATCCCGCCCGCGTCCTCGATCAAAACGCCTTTCACCACCGTCTTTTTCCCTTGATGGCTTGAAGGGTGGAAGACCTCTACGCCTATCAGTTGTTCCCGGTGCTTGCCCAGTGGCCGGGTCGCCGCCGCGCTAAGGGCCGTCATTGAGGTTGCCTGCGTGGTGGATGTCACGGGCTCACCGACGTGGGTAAGCGTCCACTGCCAAAAGGGCTTGGTTCCAGGCACCCCACGACCTCGACAATGTGGAGTGGGCCTGTTTGTCGATGTTTTTCCTGCTGCCTGAGATTGACTTGCCGGGCCGCCGGGTCCGGATTCAAGAGGGGTGCGGAGTATTGGATGAATGGAGTGAACATCTCATCCCAGCTTTGATTCGCCGCGCGAAAGTGAACTTCCTTGTCCGGCCCAAAATTCCCCGCGGCATCCGAACTGTGGTGATGGTGTTGCATGTTTTCATTCTTCAGCGAATTATCGTAGTGGGCGGTGACCACCAGCTTGCTGCCTGCGGGCAGTTCCAGAGGCTTGTCGAGATCATAGGCGAGTTGCCAGTGGAAGTCGTACTTGGGAACGCTCAGTACGCTTACCTCGCGCCCATCGGGGTAGACAACTGAGTACTTAAAGTCCTTGCCGCGCAAGTGCGCATGCGGCTGGAGTTGATAAATCGTTACCGGGTCGGTGTATGCAGTTACACCGACGACTTCATAGTTATTTGCGTTGGGCGGGATGGGCGGGATCGCCACATGAGTGCCCTCCGCCTTCTCGCCCGGAGCATCCGTTAACAACTCCTTGCCTGCGGCGAGGATGGTCTGTTCTGAGGCTGGAACTCGGAAGACCTGATGTTTTGGCGGATCGGGTCGGAACCAAAAGGCAACCGCTGGTTGATCGATTTCGGGCTTGCCGTTCGTCTGATAGTGGATATTGAAGTTAAGGTACATATTCTCGCCACCCTTCACCAACTTGGCGCTTTCCTCTCGGTAAGCCTCGAAAGTCGTGCCGGGTGTATACACTCCCAACATGTCGGGCGCGCCATTATTTGCCGGATCCACCACCGCTGCTCTAATCCCACTGGAACTACTTGCAAGGCCGAGCGGCTGGAAGATTCTCGCGCGCCTATCGAGTTCTGATGGGGTTACCCCGGGGTCTAACGCTACCTCGGTTATCGCCATATGGTGCACAATGCCACGATTGCTCGGCAGTACCTGGAGCGCGACGACCCACTTGTCTGTGGAGAACGGTACCTTGGATAAATACCGCACGTAAGGGATTTCCCCCGATGCCGGCAGATGAATGTTCGGCAACCGAATAACCGCCTCTGGCTGTACGCTCTTCGGGTGTTGCCAGCCTTGCGAGACGCTTGGCAGAGACGGCAGATCGGCATCGTTCCCTTTGGGCATGCCCGCGTCGACCCATGCGACCAGAGTATCGATTTCGTGCTGGCTAAGTTGGGGATCATTGCGGAACTTCATACTGTTCCTGGCATCTGCGGGCCAAGGCGGCATTTGGCGGCGCACGGCACTTACCTTGATCGATTGGGCCAGTGTCCGCGCGTTGTCGTAGGACAAGAGCGGGAGTGCGGACGCTATCTCGCCCGGCCTATGACAATTCACGCAGTGCTTGAATAGAATCGGCGCCACTTCCCGATTGAAGGTAGGTGCGAAAGAGTTGCCCTTGAGAGAGATGCCTGGCACGAACGTCAACGCAGAGGCAGCCATACCGCCCACTATCCAAACCAGCTGCCTCATTTGATTCGGCATCATCGAAGAGACACCTTCTTCCTGAAAACAGAGTACAGCCTCCGTGTTTATTTGCGAAGCGCTTCATCCCGGACATTAACCAGCCTCGCGACAGGCTTCGAGGTTGCGACCTATTCCTTTGCGACGTTTGCCTATACTTCCACCGAACGCCGAACCCTCCGGGGAAGCGGGCTGGTCACACGGTTCCCGAGTATCGGCGACGCGCCTGAAAAACAGCAAATCGCAGCTATTCTCCCGCCCCGACCCACCGATATCTAATGGGTATTCGCAGATTGCGAGCCGTAGCGAACCTCATCGTTCGCCTCCATCGTTTCCACCGTGTCCTAAATATGGTAAACAGATGGAAGAGAGATACGAAACCAATTGCCACCACCAGAAGTCCAAGGCTCATTGAAGGACGCCGACCACGGACTTGCGGGGGATCTTTCTCCTCAGGATTTGTTGTCGTCCGGTCACCTCTACCGAGGGCAAGCGCCGTTCCATGTCCTGAAACTTCAATTCTGAGGAGTGCCCAAGGCGTACTCTCCTCGCCATACAAAACGGCGGCAGAAGTTCCTTGACGCAATGGCCCAATCATAATCCCGTAGGCGGACCCGAAGCCGCCCCCGATTCGGAGTTAGTGGCAATTCGCTGGCGAACATGGCCGGTGTATGCCACCCAAACGCGCCAGGGCCGCAGAACGTAGTTGGTTAATGGCAATTTCTCGCCAAATCCCGCGACTTGAACAGCTCGCCACCAGGTGTGTACTTTTAGGTATCAACCTGGGACATTCGGCTTTGATCCACACCCCACCTTCCCGGTCTTCGAAAGTCATTCTCTGGAGACGGTCTGCGCGTGGCGCATGCCTTTTCCTGCTTGCCGTTCTGGGGTGCCTGCCAGCCAGCGCGCAACAGAAGCCCGCGTCACCACTCGACGAATTTGAGCGGCGATTTGCCGCTGCGAACTCGGCGAAGGAGGCGGGTGACTTGCCCGCTGCCGCTGCCGCCAGCGAGAAGATCGTCGCCCTCGGACTCCGCGAAATGGGAAAGTTGCGCCTCTTTGAAGCCGCATATCCCGAGGCCGCCAAGTTCTCCCGCAGGTCCCTCGATTTCGAGGATGTTGCAGATGCGCACGTCGATCTCGCTGCTGCCAACTTGTTTACCAGCCGGTTGGACGAAGCACTCAAAGAGATCAGCCAGGCTCTTGCCGCCGATCCGCGCAACGCCACGGCCTGGACCATTCAGGGCCAGGCGCAGATCAAGAAAAAGGACTACCGCGCCGCGGTGGAGTCTTTCCAGAAGTCCCTCGAGATTCGTCCCGACCGCGAAACCAGCTACGGTCTCGCCAGTTGTTTGCTCCGATTGAAAGAGAAGGAAAAGGCCGCGGCCATTTTCCAGCAGATGACGGTGTCCGGTGATCGCAGCAGCCTGCATCTCTTGTTCGGCGACGCTTATCGAAATGCCACCCTGTACGGCGACGCTATCCGGGAGTTCCAGCGTGCGCTCTCACTCGATCCCAAAGTTCCAAACGGCCACTACTTTCTCGGCCTGACCTACTTGATGCGGAACGAATGGGTGCTCACGCCGGAGGCCCGCCGGCAATTTCTCGAGCAACTGCGAGTCGACCCTGGAAATTTTTTTGCGAACTATCTCCTGGGCTATATGGCGTTCAGTTCGAACCAGCCGCAGGAGGCGGATCACTATCTGGGGGAGGCGGCGAGATTGAATCCGTCTTCATCGGAAGCCTGGCTGTACTTGGGACTGAATGCCTACCGCCGCAAGGAAAATCAGCGCGCGGAGCGGCTCTTCCGGAAGGCAATTGCACTCGCCGAACGTAGCGGCGTAGACGCTCACAACGATATCCGGAAGGCCTACACCAGTCTTGGCCGGATCCTCATTGCTTCCGGAAGAGCAGCGGAAGGGGAGCGATACTTCGAAAAGGCGCGCGCGATTCAGCAAAACATCATCGCCGACAACCAGGAAGGGAGTGGCATGGGTGATTCGGGTGGATCCGGAGTTTCTTCAGCCGATGTCCCCAGCCTTCCGCAAAACGAGCCGCCGGTTCCTCTGGGGGGGACGGGCAAGGATGCGGCCACGCCGTTAGTCAGCAACGCGCTGTCCCACGCCAAGCTGACGCAGGGCCAGGAGAGACAGGCAGCGGCCCAGGAAGAATTCTTGCGTTCTGTTCTGGGCGGCGCCTTCAATGATCTGGCCACGGTCGAAGCAATGCAGGAGCAGTATGCCGTAGCTCTCGGACACTACCAGGAAGCGGAGGGATGGGATCCCAAAGTACCCAACCTGATGCGCAATCTCGGGTTCACGGCCTATCGCGCCGGGAACCAGCCGGAAGCAATCCGGGCATTGCGAAAGGCGCTGGTACTTGCCCCGGGTGATGATGCGGCTCGCGCGGTTCTGCGAGAACTGGGGACTACTGTCCCCGGGCAGGTTCCGCAAAAGAAGGAAGACAAGAAGCCATGAACTTGAGCGCGACGGACAGCAATTGAATCCGCAACCATTACTTGGCATTCGCGTCCTGCTCGTCGGCGCAGCGGTGCTGCTTGCACCGATGGCTTTGAGCCAGGAGCAGCATCCGGCCGCGCCTCCTCCTCCGCCGAACGCCAAGAAGGTTCAGTGCAAAGGACGTCCGGTACCGCAGCTGGAGGACGTCACGGAGAAGGCAGGTATCCGTTTCCGCCATATCGCCAATCCGCTGAGCACATACATTGTCGAGTCGATGAGCGGCGGCGTCATTCTGTGGGATTACGATCGCGATGGGTGGCTGGACATCTATTTCACGAACGCGCCCACCATCGAGATGGCCCTGCGCAAGGAATCGGCTCGCGGAGCACTCTACCATAACAACCAGAACGGCACATTTAGCGATGCGACGGACAAGTCAGGCCTGGCGGCGCCTTGCTTTGCCATGGGTGGCGCCGTGGCCGACTACAACAACGACGGCTGGCCAGATCTGTACCTGACGTGTCTCGGCGGAAATGTTCTGTTTCGCAACAATGGGGATGGCACGTTCACGGATGTCACCGCGAAAGCCGCCGTTGCGGACGGTCGCATGTCGGTTGGTGCGGCTTTCGGAGATTACGACCGCGACGGATTCGTCGACCTGATGGTGGCCAACTATGTCGACTTCCAACTCGACCATCTGCCCCCGTTTGGCGGCAAGTCGCTCTGCAAATATCGCGGTATCGATGTCTATTGCGGACCGCGCGGATTGAAGGGCGCAGGCGATTCCCTGTTCCACAACAACGGCGATGGCACGTTTACCGACGTTTCCAAGGCCGCCGGCGTGGATGACCCGCACGGTTACTACGGTCTCGGTGTCGTTTGGGCCGACTTCAACAACACCGGCTGGCCTGACATCTACGTGGCCAACGACACGCTGCCTAACTTTCTTTACCGCAACGACGGCAAAGGCAAGTTCACCGAGATTGGCCTCGAATCCGGCACCGCGTTGAGCGAGACGGGCTCTGAGCAAGCCTCCATGGGAGTTGCCCCCGGCGACTACCTGCACAATGGACGTCCTTCCATCTACGTGACAAATTTCGGCGACGACTATAGCGACCTCTATCGCAACGACGGGAACTGGATGTTTACGGATGTCTCTTATGCGTCAGGGGTAGCCTTGCCCTCCTTTCCTCTTGTGAAGTGGGGCGATGCATTCGTGGATCTCGACAACGATGGCTGGCTGGATCTGGTGGCGGTGAGCGGTCATGTCTATCCGCAAATGGAAAAGGTGCCTGCCAGCGGTGGTTACGCGCAGACCAAGCTGCTCCACATGAACCAGAAAGATGGCACCTTCTGTGATGCCGGCAATCTGGCCGGGCCGGCTCTGGAAGAAAGACGGGTGTCACGGGGCCTGGCGGTCGGGGATCTGTTCAACGACGGCAATGTGGACGTCGTAGTCGAGGATCTCGATAGCGCGCCGATGATCCTACAGAACCACGGTGTTTCCGGCCGCCACTGGCTGAGTCTGGAATTGGCGGGTACCAGGAGCAATCGCATGGCGATCGGGGCGCGCGTTAAGATCGTGGCCGGAGGGATGACGCAGACCGACGAGGTTCGCAGTGGCGGTAGTTACATCTCCCAGAGCGACTTCCGTTTGCACTTTGGGCTAGGGTCGGCAGAGAAGATTGAGTCGCTGGAGGTCCGCTGGCCTTCCGGGAAAGTTGAGACCTTCAATAACCTCGCAGCCGATCGCTTCTATGCCCTGCTGGAAGGGGAAGGGGTCGTTCCAGCAGAGCGGATTCGGCCGGGCTTGTCCTCTTTTATTCGATTCTGAACACGCTTGAGACAAAGGTAGGCGTAGCGCGGACGCTCGCCGACTGCCGCGGCCGCATGTCGTGGCCAGTGCGCGGAGTCTATCTCTTCTGTGAAGCGGGCGAGAGCCGTTCCGACACAGGTACATGCCCTCGCCTTGTGCGGGTCGGCACTTACGCTTTGAGAGCGGGCGGTGGCACAAAACTGTGGGGTCGCTTGTCGGCGCACAGGGGGCAATTGCGGAGCAGCGGCGGCGGCAATAATCGTGACTCGACACTCCGGCTCATCGTCGGAACGGCGCTGATCGAGCGGGACAGTCACAAATTCCCGACACGGGGCGAGGGGAGTGCGGCCGGCAAGGACATCAGAGCGTCTGAAGTGGAACTGGAGCAGGCCGTCAGTCAGGTGATCTGCAAGATGCCCTTTCTGTGGCTGGCGATTGAGGACGGGGCTGAACCGCACAGCATGCGCGAGAGTCCATGGAACCCCCTGAGCGATTAGCACCAAGGCTCGCAAGTGCTTGAAAGGAATGGCGGGGACGACGGGACTCGAACCCGCGGCCTCTGCCGTGACAGGGCAGCGTTCTAACCAACTGAACTACGTCCCCACAACTTCAAACGGTGGCTGCTTGAGAGGCGCATGCGATGGCCTCGGGCCAGGATTCCCTGGATAGGCGAGCAGGTAACCGAAACAGAACGTCTGTCCACGCTCCGTGAGATGAATTGTAACAGAGGGCCCGGATTGGGAGCGAGCGGGTCTCGAACGAGGTCAAATTACATCGTCTCCTTGAGATCCACATACAAATCTCAAACCCCGAATTCTCCGCACTATCCCAGTTGGATGGTTAAAAAAAGCTCCCGCCTACATATCGATCTGGAGTCGCAATTTAGTTTCATCTATTTTTGTCTGTACGTGCGAGCGCCTACGCCTTAGGTGCAATCTTTGCGCAATCAACCGAATCCCGCGCCAGGCGCTCCATGTAAACATTTTGTAACCGCTATTGATTGAGCACCTTTCCTTAGGTACGTTTGCATCCGAGTGGCTAGGACCCAGGTCTTTCAGCTTTACGACTCTCTCAGGTTACTTGTGCCTAGACGCCAACGACACGCCGCTTGCCGCAATCCTTTGCGCGATCGCAATGAACAGCCCTTGTGTGCGTGCCATTTCTCCGAGGAGGATGGTTTATGAGTAGAACGTTTTTGATCTTCCGATTCTTGACCCTAACCTTGCTGGTTGCGGCATTTGCTGTTGCCGCGTCCAGGACTGGATTTGCTCAGCAATACACGCGCACTGATCTCACCGCCGATGCATCGACGACTTCCACGATGCCGGTTACTGCGGACCCGAATCTGGTGAATGCCTGGGGGTTGTCTCGGGCATCGGGAAGCCCCTGGTGGGTTTCCGACAATGGTACTGGGCTCACAACCTTGTACGATGGCGCCGGCGTGCCGCAGGCGCTGGTGGTGAAGATTCCGACTCCGGATGGAACCGGAACTGCGACACCGACTGGGACCGTCTTTAACTACACCACAGGTTTTCAGGTCGGCGGCAAACCATCGGTGTTCTTGTTTGTCACCGAAGACGGGACTATTTCCGGTTGGAACCCTACAGTCAACCTCACCAGTGCGGTAATTGCCCTGAACCGTGCCGGCAAAGCGATCTACAAGGGCTGTGCCATTGCCCAAACCAAACATGGTGCGCGCCTCTACGTCACGGACTTCAAGAGCCGGCGTGTTCGAGTTTTCGATTCGAGCTTTCACCGCGTGGAATCCGATGACTGGGCATTTCGCGATCCGGGAGTACCGAAGAGCTATGCGCCGTTCAATGTCCAGAATGTGGGCGGGAACCTCGTAGTTACTTTCGCCAAGGTTGAAAGTGGGAGCACGGATGAAGAGCATGGGGCTGGCGTTGGATTTGTCTCGATCTTTGACACGCGTGGAAGATTGGTGCAAAGGCTCCAGCATGGGTGGTGGCTCAATGCCCCATGGGGTGTAACTGCGTCGCCCAGTGATTTTGGCGCTTTCAGTCATCGGTTGCTGATCGGTAACTTCGGCGACGGCCGCATCAATGCTTTCAATACGATCACAGGAAAATTTGAAGGGCAATTGCTCGATTCGACCAATCAGCCGCTGTCAGTTGACGGACTTTGGGCATTGAGCTTCGGCAATAACGGAAAGGCGGGTTCATCCATTGAGATGTATTTCACAGCTGGTCCTAACGACGAATCGAATGGACTACTTGGGAAGATTGTCCCAGTGGCCACAGATCAGCGTGGGAACACCGAGTAACTCGGGGGAGAGTACGACCCAGCCCGGTTGGGGCTGGGTCTTTTTTATTTGGAAGGTTTCGGTTTTGCGACCGATACCCAACGTCGCTCGCGGGCGCTGAGTGCAATTGCTTCACACAATGCCATTTCTTCGTGTCCAGTCTCGAATGTCGGAAACGAGCGCGCCTGCTTCAAATCTCCGGCTGCGATGTAGTGATAGAAATCCTCAAACATCCGGGCAAAGGTATCCGGGTAGCCTTCGGGATGGCCGCCCGGATAAGCCGCGTAGCCGCGCGCCTCGGGCGTCATGAGGGTAGGGTCTTTTGGAAGTTCCTGATTTGGGTTGTGCCTCTTCCCGACCCACAGAGTATTCGGGGATTCCGAGTTCCAGGCAATGGAACCTGCCGAACCATCGATCTCGAACCACAATCTCGCCTTACGTCCAGCACTCACTTGTGACACTGTCATCACGCCTCGCGCGTTGTCCTCGAAGTGAAGCAACACCGAGCCGTAATCATCGGTAGTTATTTTTACCTCATCAAAAGCTCCCTCGGCGGGCTGGAATGTTTCTACTCGACCACGAGGGCGGCGGCGCACCGGAATTATGGTAGCCAAGTCGGCACAGACTTCGCTGATCTTCTTGCCGGAGATCCAGGTAACTAAGTCCAGCCAATGTGTGCCGATGTCACTGACGGCGCGTAAGTCTCCGCCTAACTTGGTGTCAAGACGCCAATTCCAATCCGTCGGATACAGTAACCAATCCTGAAGGAAACTGCCGTGAATTAACGACGGCTCGCCGATGAGGCCATGGGCGACGATGGAATGTGCTTCCTGACAAAGCGGATAAAAGCGCAGATTATAGGCGACGCCTCCCACACACCCACTTCCTTTGGCAAGCTCAATTAGAGTGGTGCTTTCCTGGGTGTCCATGGCCATGGGCTTTTCGCACATCACATGTTTTCCAGCCGCCAGCAGGATTCGTGCTTGATCGAAATGTAAGTGGTTAGGGGTGCAGATGTGCACTACATCAATAGCCTGGTCTGCGGCAAGCTCGGCGATCGAGTGGTAGCCATGAGTAAGTCCGAGATTGCTGCATGCCTCAGCAGTCCGCTGTGGGGAGCTGGCAAGAATTCCGTGGACGGCGATTCCTTGCCGGCGCAAGGCTTCCAAGTGGGCCCTACCGACAAATCCAAGCCCAATGATCGCTGCACGAAGTGCGTGCACAAGATACCTCGTTACGCAAACGTTTGATGCGCAGCAACATTGGAACGGAAAGATGCATTCCTGTCATCTGTTTAGTGACAGAGAGGATACGAGTTGTAACCTTCGGTAAAAGCTTAACGCGAGGCTACTTCGGCGTGTTGCGGTTGAGTCTTGACTACAGCCAATGCCTGCTCAAGATCGGCAATAAGATCGTCCGCGCTTTCAATACCAATTGACAAACGCACTAATTGGTCAGTAACACCCATGGTCGCGCGGTGTTCTGGGGAGATCATTGCATGTGACGTGTAAACGGGAATGGTGACCAAAGAGTCGACTCCACCCAAGCTGGGTGCCAGAGTGAAAAGATTCAGAGATTCCACCACCTGGCGGGTATCGTCACCCGAGCCAGCCACCTCAAAACTCAGTACGCCCCCGCCCCCGGCCATCTGGTCCATGGCTAAAGCACGCTGAGCGTGACCTTCCAGGAAAGGGTAGTTAACGCTTGCGACCGATGGATGACTCGCGAGGAATTGCGCAATGCGCAGCGTATTGTCGTTCTGCCGCTGCACGCGTACGGCCAGCGTCTTAATGCCGCGCAGCAACAACCATGCTGCATGTGGATCCATCGTGCCGCCAAGCGTAGTGCGAGTTTCTTTGATCTTGGCGATCAAATCGGTCCGACCGGCTGCTATGCCGCAGATCAGATCACTATGTCCGGAGAAATATTTCGTCCCGGAATGCAATACGACATCGATTCCGAATTCTGCCGGACGCGAGTTGATTGGCGTAGCGAAGGTGCTGTCGATGACGCTTATCAGTCCGTGCTGCTTCGCCAAGGCAGAAGTTTTCTTCAGGTCCACAACTCGCAAAGTCGGATTGGTCGGGGACTCAAGGTAGAGCAGCTTTGTATTCGGACGGATGGCACGCGCGTGTTGCTCGTAGTCCGTAGTGTCGACAAAAGTAGTTTCGACTCCGAGTTTTGGAAGCCACTGGCTTAGGAACTTGGTGGCCCCGCCGTAAATATCGCGCTGGGCAACGATGTGGTCACCGCTTTTTACCAGCGCCAGAATTGAAGTCGTAATGGCTCCCATGCCGGAAGCAAACAACAGGGCACCATCGACATGTTCAAGGTCGGCGATGCATTTCTCAGCCACGGTATGGGTTGGGTTGCCATAGCGGGTGTAGAACATGTCCGTCTTGGTGGCCCGCACCTGCTCGTCGTTGTCGGTGACCTCGAAGGTGGACGTCTGGTAGATCGGAGTGACGAGTGGGCCGTTTTTCTTGTGGAGATCGGTGCCGCCGCGGACGGCCTGAGTTTCCGGACGATGTTTGGATTTCATGGCTACCTCGCGCCATTCAAGACTAACGTTCCGGCACCGCCCGAGCAAGAGGGAAGCCGGAGTTTTCTTCGTAAAGCTCGGTCTCACATTTGTCTATGTTTGTTAATCCGCGCGCCCGTCGCGGTCCCCTTTGAATCATGACCTCGCTTATAATCCAAACCCTATGGACACGGGACTTAAAGACAAAGTTGCCATGGTTGCCGCATCGAGCCAGGGAATTGGGCTTGCCACCGCAGAGGCGTTCGCCGCCGAAGGCTGCAAGCTTGCAATGTGTGCTCGAAATGGCCAGACGCTCGAGTTAGCTGCCGAAAAGATTCGCAAGCAGTTTGGCGTGAAAGTGCTCGCTCAGGCGGTTGACGTCACCCATGCGGGGGCGGTTTCCGACTTTGTGAAGTCTGTGGCGAATGAATTTGGCGGCGCTGACATCTGTGTCACCAACGCGGGAGGGCCTCCAGCTAAAGGCTTCCTGGCGACCACTACCGAAGACTGGATCAAGGCCGTGGACGCCAATTTTCTCAGCGCGGTTTTCTTCGCCCGTGAAGTAATTCCTTATATGCAAAAGAAGCATTGGGGGAGAATCGTCACTATCACCTCGATTACAACGAAGCAGCCGGTTACGAATCTTGTTCTCTCCAATGCGGTGCGTGCCGCGGTGGTCGGATTGGTGAAGAGTTTGGCGAATGAATTCGGCAAAGACGGAATCCTGGTGAACAATGTCGGACCGGGATTCACCGCCACCGACCGCCTTAAGGAATTGGCCCACAGCAATGCAGCTTCTTCGGGGAAAAGCGAAAAAGAGATCTTTGAAGGTTGGACATCCGACTCTTCACTCAAGCGGCTTGGAGAGCCCCGGGAAGTAGCCGATGCTATTGTATGGCTGGCTTCGGAGCGGGCCTCGTGCGTTACGGGACAGACCATCCTGGTGGATGGCGGCGCGTACAAGGGACTGTAACAAACGTTTCTTATAGCTCCGATCAGGGTTTTGGCGTTGCCAAAGTCTCATGATTTCTAGTAGGCTCGTGTTCCCAAGGCAATTTACAGATGGGATTTGTGCGTCCATGCAAGTTTTCGGACTTATCTGCACAATGGAGTTCTCTTACTCGACCACGAATGCGGCACGCAGGAATGGCTGCGCAGCCTCCGCTGTTGTTGATTCCCCAGACTTCCGTCCCTGCCGCGATCCGCGATTTTCACAGCCATTGCTTACTGGAGAAGGTGTATGCGTCGAATTCTAAGCAGTTCTCTCTTAACTATTGTGGTGACCCTGGGATTGCTTGGCCAATCGTTCGCTCAAGGCGGCGCCACGGGTGCTATTGCCGGAACGGTTCAGGATCCTAGCGGCGCGATCGTAGCGAACGCCGAAGTGACCATCACTAACCAAGACACCGGGGTGGTCGCGCGCACACTAAAAACAGACGATGCTGGTACGTTCACCGCCACCCTGCTGCCAGTGGCAAACTACGCCATCACGGTCAGCAGTCCCAGTTTCGCCGAAGCCAAATTTCCCGATATTGCGGTGCGCGTTACCGAAACCACACGTCTAACGGCGAAACTGGTGCCCCGGACCGGCGTTGAAAAAGTGGAGGTGCGCGCCGAAGTTCAGACAATCGAAACCACCGCTGCGACCACCGGACAGGCAATCGAAGCCAACACCATACGCAATCTTCCCCTGGCGACACAGAACTTCCAGCAGTTATTGACCCTTTCCGCGGGTGCGCAGAGCGAGCTAAATGCAGCCGCGGAACTCGGCCGTGGTGATGCCCGGCCCATCGTGAACGGCCAGCGCGAAGATAACAACAACTACCTGATAGAGGGTATCAGTGCGACCGACTACAACGTCGCGCAATTGACCAACACCCCGTTGCCCAACCCCGACGTGGTGCAGGAATTCAAGGTCCAAACCTCGCTTTACGACGCCAGCCAGGGCCGTAACGGCGGCGGAAACATTAACGCAATTTTAAAGTCTGGCACCAAGACCTTTCATGGGGATTTGTACGAATTCTTTCGCAATGACGTCTTGAATGCTAACGAGTATTTCCTTAAAGGCCAGGGAGGCGACCGCCCGGTCGTAAAGCAGAATATTTTCGGCGCAAGCCTCGGGGGACCCATCGGCAAGGATGCGAAACTCGGTTTCTTTTTTGCCAACTACCAGGGAACGCGGCAACGCAGCGGCCTTTCCGGCGGCACTTTTATCAGCACCCAGATCCCGACCATGCCCGCCACCCGGGATGAGGGCTCTTTGATTTCCACATTTTTCCCCGACGGCTTGCCGGCCGGTGTGACCGGGCTTGATCCCGTGGCGGTTTCACTAATGAACTTTCAGAGCGACCAGTTCGGCGCTCCCTCGGGCGGTTTTCTATTTCCTGACGCATCTGGTACACCCGGCCAAACCGGACTGTTTGCCGTCAGCAAACCCGGCCGGTTTATTGATGACCAGTTCACCGCGAATTGGGACCGCGAGTTTCATGCTTCGAAGGACAAAGTCTCAGCCCGTTTTTTCTTCTCGAATTCAGAGAAGGATGTTCCTTTCGGAGCAGGGGGACTGCAGGCGTCGCTCGGCGGCAGTATCAGCGGTACCGATCTGAATTTTCCTTATAACTTGCCGGTGAAAGACCGCGTTCTCACCGTCACCGAGACACATCTCTTCTCGCCGGCGTTGGTCAACGAATTCCGTTTCGGCTACATCCGCATCAATAACAGCGCCGTAAATGTGCCGCCGGTCACCGTGGATGACGTGGGCATCGACCGTCCCACCAACAACCTGACCAATAACATTTACAAGTTCACCTTCGCCAGTTCGGGATTTCAATTCGGCCCGACTCCACAGGCCGACACTGCCAATACCCAGAACAACCTTGAGTTCGTCGAGACTCTGAGCTGGGTAAGAGGGAAGCACACCATACGAGTTGGCGGTGAATACACCCACGTCAGCCTCGACAAACTTTTCCCGCAGGTATTCAACGGGCAGCTGTTTTTTGTAAACACGGGTGACGGCCTTACCGACTTTCAGAATTTCCTTCTGGGTTCGCCGGCATTCAGCTTTGGTGGCGGCGGAGTTTACAACCACGAATATCGCCAGAACAACTACGCACTGTTTGCCCAAGACGACTGGAAGATTCGTCCCGATCTGACGCTGAACCTTGGTCTTCGTACCGAGTTTCTGGGTGCGTTCCAGGATGACGCATGCCACATCGGTAATCTCGAATCAGACCTGACGAACTCCGGTAGCTATCCCTTCGTTTATCCGAAGTGCGCAAGCGGGCTGAATGTGACCGGGCTTACCGGGACGGCCAGCGGTTCCACTTTCCGCAACAACACGGCGACTGGGTGGGGACCGAGAATTGGTTTCGCCTGGGATGTTTTCGGGCATCACACCACGACGGTCCGCGGCGGGTATGGAATCTACTACGTGCGTGAGGATGTCGGCACCATTGATCAGCTCAGCTTCCAGGCGCCGATTCTGCCGATTGCCTTCGGCGGCGGCGCACCGGGAAGTTTGGGCGCATTCTTTTCCGGAAGCCTGGCGACCAATCCGAATGCGCTGCCACCCGCGGGAACCATCGACCCCACCTATATTCCATGCCTGTCCATCTTTACGGGCTTCCCCGACGGCACCAATGGAGCGGCTTCCTATGATCAGTGCTCGGGCGGCGGTACTGTACCCTCGGTCGGTATCTTCGGTCTCGAAGTTCCGCGTCATTTCATCGTGCCCAATACTCAACAATGGAATCTGACGGTACAACGAGACCTGGGAAAATCATGGGTCGTGGAACTAGGATACGTCGGCGCAAAGGGGACTCACCTTCGCGAAACTCGTGATGGCATTCAGTCCTTGCGGGCCAGCGACTCAAGTCCGGTGGTGCTGACGGATCCAAATGGCCAGTCATTCAACATCACCACCAACACTTTCGCAAACGCGATTGCGCGGACGCCGACAGTTGGCCTGAACGGGTACTCGGGCTATCAACTTTTCGCGAACGATGCCTACTCGATTTACCACTCATTCCAGGCGACGCTCACTCGCCGCTGGGGAAGGGGGTACTTCCAGGGAGCTTATACATTCTCGAAGTCAATGGACGCGACCTCGACCGGGAATACCGCATTCAACACCGCTTACAACGATCAAAGCAGCGTGGATGCTTCGCGAGGATTGTCGGACTTCGACCGGCCGCATCGTTTAACGGTCAGTTATGTATATGATCTGCCTTTCT
The DNA here is from genome assembly GCA_963824805.1 of uncultured Acidobacteriaceae bacterium. Lineage (GTDB taxonomy): Bacteria > Acidobacteriota > Terriglobia > Terriglobales > Acidobacteriaceae > DATBAT01. Next base: position 25,960 of record CAWGQZ010000065.1, read on the forward strand.
TCGCGAATACCTCGGGACTAGTGCACGGGGTCTTGGGAGGATGGGGAATCAGCGGAGAAACCATCTTCCAATCGGGTGCGCCCTTCTCGATATTTGATTCTGGCGCCGGCACTGCCTTCCTGGGCGCGGGCAGCACTCCTTTGTTAGGCGCGAGCCTGGCCTCAGGTGCCAGCATATCGAGTGGACTTTCCAGCGGAGACATTCATCAGCGGATTAATGGATATTTGAACCCGACCGCTTTCCAGGCCGCACCGCTGGTCGATGCCGCTGATTGCGCGCTGGACGACAATTTCTGCGGTACCGACTTCGGTGATCTCCGCCGGAACATTTACCGCGGGCCATTCCAGCAGAACTGGGATTTCTCGTTAATTAAGCACTTCCGTTTGTCGGAGCGCCAGGATCTTCGCTTTACGGCTGATTTTTTCAACTTGTGGAACCATGCGAACTTTGCCAATCCGGCAGTCACGGATATTGAAGCTTATCTGGCAAACCCAGGGGATCCGGCAAATCCCTTTGGGAAGATTGTGAATACCAAGGGAACGCCGCGTCTGATCCAGCTTTCACTGCGGTGGGCGTTCTGATGAGCGAGGTCCGTATTCCAATGCTCGAGCGGGACCAGGTCCCGCCCGAGTTGGCTGCGATCTATGATGCCCTGCTGGCGCAGCGGGGCGTGGTTCCCAACATGTTCAAAACCGTGGCGCATGTCCCGCCGCTGGCTTCGGCATTTGCAGGGTTGCTTAAAGCACTGCTGAGCGACGGGGCACTTCCTGGCTGGTACAAGGAATTGATTGCTACCCGAATGTCAGTTCTTTGTGATTCTGAATACGCGATACGGGCTCATGCAATTTCTGCCAGACAGAAGGGGGCGAGCGAGGAACAGATCGAAGCTGCGAAAATCGACCCCGAGAAGGGGCCGTTTACGCCTGCGGGAAAGTTGGGATTTCGTTGTGCGGAACGGATCCACCGATCCGGCCATGATCTGGACGACAGCCTTTATGCGGAGTTGAAGTCTCTCTACACTGATACACAGATAGTAGAGTTGATTGCATCCGCGTCGATCTTCGAATTCTTTCCGCGGTTTGTGGATGGCCTGCGCATCCCCATCACGCCGCCGCCGACTAAAACCTAAACCATGGGTATACGAAGAAAGTCCAATGATTTCCTTCGTGTAGCTTCGTCCTCTTAGTGGTGGATGCCCTTGCTGGACGCCATGACATCGCTAAACGGAACAAGTGGGCCTTCTTCCCAGCCTCCACGGACGATATTGGAGTAAAGCGCTACCGCGCAGATTACCGAGAAAACCAGGAACACAATCCCCTTCGTGTACTGAAGCAGGAACATGTATCCAGAGCCGAACAGTGCCAGGTACACCATGGCGCAGCCCAGGACCCACGAAAGCAGGTTACGACCCAGATCGCGCGTTGGCGTGATTTCGGGCACAAGTTTCGCGATTGGTTTCCAGCCGTCCACATGAGGCCGCACGGCACGGTAAAACTTCAGCAGCACTTCCTGAGGCTCAGGACCAGTCGCCAGCGTCACGATCAGCCATACCACCGTGGTCACCAGAGTCGTCGCCAAAGCAGTTTTGGCGAAGGTCACCGTACTGTTTCCTGAGAACGGCTTCGCCCAGCTGAGCGACACGGTCATCAGCAGCGCCGTAGCCATGGCGGAGATTTCACTCCAGGCGTTGATGCGCCACCAGTACCATCGCAGCAAATAAACCCCGCCGGTGCCTGCCCCGACCTCGAGTACAATTTGCCATCCGGAACGAATATCCGACAAAATCCAGGAGACCAATGCCGACGCTACTACCAGGACCACCGTGGCCATTCGGGACACGTTCACATAGTGCTTGTCTTCCGCACCCCGATTGATGAATCGGCGATAGAAATCAGAAACCAGGTAGGAGGCGCCCCAGTTCAATTGTGTGGCGATCGTTGACATGAAGGCCGCCATGAAACCGGCGATCACGATACCTCTGAGCGCCGGAGGTACGTGCTCACCCACAATCATCATGTAGCCACGTTCCGGGTGCTCCAGGTGGGGATAGAGGACGATTGCTGACAACGCAGTTAGAATCCAGGGCCAGGGGCGCAACGCGTAATGCGCAACGTTGAACCACAGGACGGAGAGCAATCCATTGCGTTCATCCTTCGCGCTGAAAATGCGTTGCGCGATGTAGCCTCCACCGCCCGGTTCGGCGCCGGGATACCAGAATGCCCACCACTGTAGCCCGATGTTCACCAGGAATGTGAGCACGGGAAGAACCCATAGCCCCTCAGCGCTTAGCGGGCGGGAGAAGTCGGGGAAGAAAGAGGTTGCGTCTCCCGCGCCAGGTCCTGCGGCAGCGCGCATTTCGCCCAATCTTTGCAGTAACGCGTGCATTCCCCCGGTTGCTGATACCGCGTACCAGGCGACCGCGATGACAATAGCCATCTTGAGTGCGAACTGGAACAAATCTGTCCACAGCACGCCCCAAAGGCCGCCCAAGGCCACATAGACGCCGGTGAAGGGGATCAGGAACAGTACGCAGATCAGCAACGCGCGATAGTCGCTTACGCCCAGTGTAGCGGCGACGATACTGGTCATGGCCTTGGTGACCCATCCCAGGATCAGGCAGTTCATTAGCAGGCCGAGGTAAACCGCCCGGAAGCCGCGCAGGAAAGCAGCCGGCTTGCCGGAATAGCGCATTTCCGCGAATTGTACGTCGGTCAGCAGTCCGGAGCGGCGCCACAGGCGGGCAAACAGGAAGACAGTCATCATTCCCGAAAGCAGAAAGGCCCACCACAGCCAGTTTCCCGCGATCCCCTGGGTGTATACGAGGCCCGTTACCACCAAAGGAGTGTCGGCGGCGAAAGTCGTTGCCACCATCGAGGTACCGGCAAGCCACCAGGAGACGTTTCGTCCGGAGACAAAATAATCGTCAACACTCTTGCCGGAACGTCCTCGGAAGAAAAGCCCCAGGGCAAGGGTAATGCCTAAGTAGGCAACAATGGCCGACCAATCCAGCAGGGTGAAGTTCATGGCGGAGGGAAGAATACCATTCGAGGAAACGATTTAATGCAGTAAATTTCAGCCTTGCCCGGTGTACCGCAGTTCGACCACCGTGCAGTCGTCGTTTAGCGGCGTGCCCGCGCAGAACTCGGTGACGGCAGAGAAGATGTCCTGCAGTTTTTCGTATCTGGCGGCCACTGCCTCCAGGCGCTCGTTGTCGAAGAATTCGCCTTCGGCGTTCTCAGCCTCGGTGACCCCATCGGTGACCAGGATCAACCGGTCCCCGGTGTGCAGGTTGCAGCGATTGCTCTCATAGGTGGCATCGGGCAAAAGGCCTACCGGCATGTTGCCATGGGTGGGCCGAATTACCTCGCCTCCACATACCAGAAGCGGCGGAACGTGCCCGCAATTGACATATTCGAGTTCGCCGTCATGACGTATCCGGGCAATCACCAGGGTCGCGTACTTTTCGCCGATACGCTTGTCGGTAAAAAAGCGATTCACTCCGGTCACGACATCGGTGAGTCCGATTCCCGCAGTAAGCTGCGAATAGATCATTCCCTGCAATGTGGATGCGAGCAGGGCCGCCGAGACTCCCTTGCCGCTCACGTCCGCCAGCACCACAGCCAAGCCCTGTTCAGTATTCACCGCGTCAAAAAAATCTCCGCCGATTTCCTTACAAGAAAGATTTCTGCCATCGAGCCTGGCGAAGGGAACGTCCGGGATAGTGACAGCCATCAATCCCTGCTGAATCGATGCGGCAATGGCCAGTTCCTGTTGATAGCGGCGGCCGGCCTCTTCAGCCTGAACCAGACGGGCATTCTCGATGAGCGACGCTGCTTCGGTCGCGATCGCATGAAGAATGTCGTTGCTGACCGCGGAAATGTCGCGAGATGCAAAACGTGAATCGAGGTAAAGCGCGCCGATGGATTCCCCTCCTGCAGGTCCGACTTGTGCGCCGCGCGTTGCCTGCACCTGCGTCTTGCGCAAGGGAATGCAAATTACGGTTCGAAGATCAAAAGCGACGACGCTCTTGCGCCCGGAAAGATCCAGCGACTCGCTGGTATCGGTGATGACAAACTCAGAGTTGGACTTCAGGGCGTCATCCAGGGTGGAGTGGGATATCGTCTTATCGTCCAGAAGAGGCTCACCGCGGGCAGTTCGGCCGATCGCGAGGCGAAGCTTACCGTCTTCATTCTTCAGGAAAATATAACCGCGCTCTGCCCGGGTCAGTTTGAGGGTGGCGTCCAGCAAGGTCATCAGGATTTCGTCCAAGACGCCTGTCGTATTTAACTTACGAGCTGCTTCCAGAAACAGCGTCAGCTTCTCGAGGTCGTTGGTTTCCTCGGATATGTGGATCCCGGAAATCTGGCTTAGAAACTCGCGGGCGGTATTGGTGGACGCGTAGCGCGGATCAAATACCACATAAGCCACATCGCGAACGCCGAACTCGACGCGGTCATTGCGCTCCAGTTGCTTGCGCTCAACCCGCTCTCCGTTCACAAACGTTCCGTGTTTACTGCCCTGATCGACAACGAAAAACTTGCCGTTTTCCGAAACGATGACGGCATGGTCACGCGAAACCCGGGGATCGACAATGACCAGATCCTTATCGGCGCGGCGGCCTACGCTAAAAGGGCTGTGATTGAGCGGCAGGGTTTTCTGCTCATTTCCCTGAACGAAGACGAGGTTCGGAAAAATGCCGGAACTCGATTCCTGCACTGGACCGGTGATGGAGGGAACTGCCATTCTGCTTTAAGAAGCTCCTGACTGGAAAAATGATGACAGGGGAAGAGCGCTGCCGCAAGCCAAAAGACTCTTATTAAGCGGCGCCTCGAAATGCCGCAATTGCCTGCGCTTCGGTGTCATAAGCCTCAAATACCGTAACCAGTTTCGTTACCTGCAGAACATCCTGCAAGCGCTGTCCCAAGCCGCAAAGCTTGATGTCGGCCCCGCCCGAGCGTGCCGTCGAATAAACACCAACCAGGGTTCCCAAGCCACCGCTATCGATGTAGCTCACATCGGACAGATTGAGCACGATCCTCTGATGCAAGGAAAGAATCTGCTTCAGGTTGTCGCGCAACGAGGTGGCTTCTTCGCCAAACATGACGCGGCCATGGCACGAAACTACGGTGACGCCGTTGACGTCGCGCGTATCCATTTTGAGGTTCATCTTGACTTCCTCCAAAGTGTTGCAGAAGCCTACCGTGTGCGGCATAGGCAATGCAAGTAAGGCTAGGGACTGGCGGGCGCTTCCGGCTGGGCCTTTCTCTGATTCATGTTTCGGAGGTAAAGCGCGAAGAGTCCGAGGATGCAGGCGGGAATTGCCAGGCTGGGGTAGAGCGGTACGGGCCATCCCTTTTGGAGAGCTTCAGCGGACAAGAACGGCGAGGACACGAGTAAAGCGAGGGTTGCAAACCATGGCCAGAAAATGAAGGCACTTCCGACTACGCTGGCTAGGCGAGTGAAAGGATTGGAGCTCCACAGAGACCTCCAATTTCGTACCAGGATAAGCACTGCCGGAAGCAGCAGGATCTGGTTATACGGCGCTACCGAGGAAACGATGACAACTGTCGAAGCCAGGACCAACGACGAGGCCAGTCCAAACTGGACCGATCCCGGTCCCGCCTTTCGCATCCGCCAACACACAACCGCAACCGCCATCAGGATCAGCAAGTTGATGATTGTTCCAAGAGCTGACGTTGTCAGCCTTTCGAATACCGATTGCGTGCCAGTGTATTGCCGGTAAGCGGCTATGGCGACGCGGAATTTGCCAATCCAGCCGGGTAAAACAATTTCGGCAGCTACGCACAAAGCGGCTGCTGTCGAGCCAAGACCCCATAGAAAACCTCGCCGCTTTTTCCAATCACTGAGGGCCCACAACGACAACCACGCCGCGACCGGCCAGACGAGTTGAGGTTTAATGGTTGCTACCGCAAGCAGAACCCCGGCCAGAAACGACTGGCGGTTCAACAGCGCCACAAGACAAGCTGCTATGAGCGCCGCGACAACGACCGTTAACTGCTGCAGCAAAATTGCCTGGGCGACGGCAAAGCTTCCCAGCGTCAACGCTAGAACGCTTACCGTCGTTGGCAGGGAAGGTTTCCACTGCAGAAAACGCATCCAGGCCCATACCGTCGCGCAGGTCAATCCGACCAAAAACCAGCGGAATACCGGTTGTATAGCAAGGAATGGCAATTTGATCAGCGGAGCTAGCAGAAACGCGACGTAAACAGGATAAGCAAAACCCTGCTGGTCGGTGGGGTCGTTGGGACGCGACGGGTCGAGTGGACGGCCGTAATATCCAGTTTGAATGTCGCGTGTAACCTCGGGGCTATAGGGATCGCGGTGGTGCAGCAGAAGTTCTCGAGCCCCGAGCCACCGGGGATAGAGATCCGACAAGATGCCTCTTGGACGATGAAACACCGTGGCATCCGCCAATTGATGCGCCACCAGAACCCGGCGGACGTAAAACCACATGCTCCCCGCACACAGCAGTGCAAGCAACATGGCGTATTGTGAGCGCCGGGGCAAAGTTGATATCAGGCAGCGCTCCCATGTTACAACTTACCTACCTTGCGACAGCGGATTCTCATCTCGGCCTCGATCGCGCTAGCCAGCGGAGCTTTTTGCTGGTTTCTTCTGAGACACTTTCACCAGGGATCGGCTGATTTTGGTTGGGCGATGCGCGCCGCGCGATACTTATGGGCGGGTCAAAACCCTTACAACACGCCACTAGAGCAGTATCCCTTGACCGGCGCGATTCTCGCTCTGCCCTTCATTGGGCTGCCTGCGGAACTCGCGGCGGCTTTGTTCTATGGCCTAAGTTCCGGGCTATTGGCGTTCGGGCTGACGCGCTACGGCTACCACCGCTTGCTGGTTTTTCTGGCTTATCCTTTTTGGGCCGGAATATTGACTGCGCAATGGGCTCCGGCAATCGCGGCCGCAGCTTTTTTTCCCCTTTTGTTGCCGCTGACGCTCGCCAAGCCACAAGTAGGGCTACCCGTCGCACTCACCCACCTCAGCCCTCGAGGAATGCTTGCCTGCCTCGGCGTCTTCGCTATCACGCTCATCGCCATGCCTCAGTGGCCGCGGCTGTGGCTGGGACAGTTGGGACACTATGAGCACTTTGTCCCGCTCCTGGTGTTGCCCGGTCCGCTATTGATTCTGGCGCTGGTTCGCTACAAAGACAAAGATGCATGGTTGCTATTCCTGGCAGCCCTGATGCCACAACGCTGGTTCTTCGACACTTTTATCTTGTGGCTGATCCCCAGGTCGCGAAGGGAATTAATCTGGACCGCCGGTTTTAGCTGGGGTGCGGGAATCTGGCGTTGGTATCACATCCCCAAAAGCTTTGCCGAGGTTGGAACCTGGACCGTAGTGTTCATCTATATGCCCATGCTGGGATTGATATTGGCACGGGCATCCTTGCCGCCGGAGGAGAGTGAAAGTCCGAATAGGAAAATCGGTATCGCCAGCAAACCGTTCAGTGCGTGACCTATTAAGAAGAGGTACAGAGGCGTGAAGAATAAAACTGTAATGGAGAAAAGTTCCATGGCGTGTTTGCGGAGGTCTGCGGTTCTAAGAGGAGCATTGAATCGCAGCGCAATCGGCAAGGTAAGCAACGCCAAGTCGTAAATGTGAGTGTGATAGCCCACCAGCAACGCAAAAATAACACTAAACGAGAAGGCCTCGTCTACACTCCACGACTCCTTTGCCTTACGCCACATTCTTCCAGCAATCACGATCAATGCTACGGAGACGCATGCGACCACAATCTGCCAAATGCGATCTGCTCCCAGCAACGCCAGCAGACCGCGCAGATTCGGCATGTCGGTCGGAGTTATCGTTCCATTCCCCAGATTCCGATTCACCTCCAAAAGGTAACGCGGATATTGCAGAACAGAGGACCATCCGCTGATGCCTGCCGAAACCAACGTCAGAGCACCGGTTATCAAAAGAAAGCCGGTGAACAATCTTCCGCGCTGCGGACGGGACATTACGATCAATAGCAAAGGTAGGACTATCTGAGGTTTGAAGGAGGCCAGGCCCAGGAGCAGGCCAGCTTTAAATGGATCATCTTTCTTAAGCGCCAAGAATGCAACGGTTATCAGTAACAAGAATGGAATGGCATCCTGTCCCATGGGCAAGTTCAGAAAAACGGGGAAGAATCCGGTGAGTGCAAGTGTCCAGAAAAGCCAGGAATATCCCCGCAGGTTCGGAAAATGTTTTCGCAATGCTACAGCCCAGAGCACGAGGAATGAAATCCCCACAGCGTTCCAGAGACAAAATGCGCCAACATAGCCCAAGAAAGTAAGCGGCGCGAACGCCAGGGCCTCCCAGGGTGGCCGCAAGAATGGCAGTGGAGGTATTGTGGAAGCACGTCCTATCACTTCGCGCTCAATCTGGATTTGAATCGCGGGGTTGTAAAGTTCGTGACCCATGCCGGTCCTTACTATGGTTCCGGCGGCATAGAATGCAGTGAAGTCAGGGTATCGCGTCGCAATCAGATGGCGTGCATGCCAGAAAAAGATGCCGTGCAACAATGCCATGGCTGCGAGAAAGGCAATGATCGTGTGCCTTACTCGCGAAGTCCGATTGCGCATGCCGGAATTCTACACTTGGAAAATACAAGCTCAGAGCTTTCGGGATGGAAGAAGTACTGCCAAACGCGAGGAGTCTTTGTTGCCATAGTTGCCCTGGGCCTTTTGGGGCTGGCCGCGCGCCCGGCCGCTGACCCCGACCTGTGGTGGCATTTGCGCACCGGGCAACTGACTCTGCAAAATCATGGCGTTTTCCGGATTGATCCGTATTCTTTCACTCGCGCCGGATTTCCCTGGATTAACCACGAGTGGCTGTCCGACGTTTTTATGTTCGGACTTTATCGCCTAAGTGGTTTTGGCGGGCTCATCGTGGTGTTCGCGCTATTGATCACCGGCACATATTTATTGGTTTTCAAGCGATGCTCTGGTGGCTCCTATCCCGCTGCCATCGTGACAATCTGGGCCGCATTGGCCTCCCGGCCGGTGTGGGGCGTTCGACCTCAAGTACTATCATTGTTTTTTGCCAGTTTATTGCTGTTGCTTTACGACGCCCGCCTTCGCCATCCGCGAATATTGTGGTGTGCAGTGCCGCTCATATTGTTGTGGGTGAATCTCCACGCAGGTTATGCGATGGGAATCGCACTGCTGATCTTGTTTCTCATGGGAGAGGCGCTGGACGCACTCACGGGTGCGGCGTCCTGGGCCGACGTCACGCCCAGGATTCGGACCACGGCGTTAGTAGTTGCTGCCTCGTTGGCGGTTGTGCCGTTTAATCCTTACGGCGCAAACCTGTACTCATACCCAATTTCTACGCTTCGCTCGGTTAGCATGCAGAGCAAGATCGCGGAGTGGTTTTCACCCAATTTTCACGATGCTCAATATATGCCACTCGCGCTCTTGATGCTCGCGGTGCTAGGCGCGCTGGCACTGTCTTCGAAACGTGCACGGCCGGGGGAATTGCTTCTGTTATTGGCAGCTAACTTTGCGGCTCTGGTCTCGGTGAGACATGTTGGTGTTTACGTCGTGATTTCGGCACCAATTCTCAGCCGCCTTCTGAACGCCAGGTTTGAAAGACCTCCGCGTTCGCTCAAGGGTGCATTTTTAATCAATACAGCGATACTCGTCACCCTCGCTATGTTCGTTGTGATGCATATCCGCACCGTGGTCAAGAACCAAACAGCCGCCGAGACCGAAGGGTTTCCGGTTCGTGCTGTGTCGTTTCTAGCCGCGCAACATCCGCCGGGACCAATTTTGAATGACTACGATTGGGGCGGATACCTCATCTGGCGGTTGTACCCCGAAAACAGAGTGTTTATCGATGGCCGTGCCGATGTCTACGGCGACGTCCTGATGAAAGACTTTGGAGACGCCAACTCCTTAACCGGCGACTGGCGCGCAGTTCTCGAGCGATGGAGGATTCGCACGGTTATTCTTAAGTCGGGCTCGCCGCTGATCACCGCGCTAAGAACCTCGAGGGAATGGAAGGAGCTTTACGGCGACTCACAGGCTACAGTGATGGCGCGCGGACCCTCGATAACGGCGGCAGAGGGTATGAACCGTGAGGGGCGCGAAGGTACACGAGGGAATTCTGTTAAATGACTGTCTTTTTCCATCCCTGCCTCCGGCTGTGCTTAAATCGGAAGCATGAACCATGTTTGCAGTGGCGACGCCGAGATTGCCTATGAGGTTTTAGGGGACGGCCCTCCTGTCGTCTTGCTTCACCCCTTTCCTGTCGATCACCATTTCTGGTCGCCGCCCCTGCTCTCTATGCTCGGGCGTTATCAGGTGATCCTGCCCGACCTCCGGGGTCACGGCGATTCCGACATCGGGGAAGGGCCTGCAACTCATGGAGAAGCATGCCTCCGATATTGCCCGCGTGATGGACGATCTGCAATTAGGCCGCGCTGCCTTGGCTGGCGTATCAATTGGAGGGTATTCCCTTTTCGAATTCTGGCGTCGTTTTCGTGGGCGCGCTGCAGCACTGGTACTCATGGACACCAAGGCGACCGCGGATACCCCCGAGGCCCGGAATACGCGCATGCAAACTGCCGCTGACGTTTTGGAACGTGGCACCGAAACCTTCATTGACGGTATGTTGACGAAAGTGATTGGCGAAACGACCCGTCGGACCCGTCCGGATCTGGTCGAAACCGCTCGCAAGATGATGCTGCGCATGTCCCCGGAAGACATCAGTCAGGTGCAGCGGGGAATGGCGGCGCGTCCCGACTCGGTCGCGACGCTAGAAACGATCAATGTGCCGACTCTGATTGTGGCCGGGGACGAAGACACCTTGACCCCGGTGGCCGACGCCGAAGTGATTCGGCAGAATATTTCAGGGAGCCAACTGAAGGTAATCCCGAAGGCTGGCCATTATGCTGCTTTCGAGCAACCGGAGGAAGCGGGCAAGGTACTTCGCCAGTTCCTCGATTCGGTGCACGGCGGATAGCCTGACCTCTGCTACAATTTCCGCGCCATGATTGACACGTTTCTTGTCCCGCAAAATACCGTCAATGCCAAGGGCGACGGCCCCGCGGTCGATCTCAGTACTGCGTCGAGCCGGGTGTTTCTTCTAGATTTACGTATTACCCGAATTGTTGAGCAAGAAGCGCTTGACGTGAGCGTATTTGGTTCTGCGGATGGAGGGATCTGGAGCCCCAAGCCGTTGGGGGTTTTTCCCCAGAAGTTCTATGGTGGCGATCATCCCCTCTTGCTCGATTTGACGGGACATTCGGACGTAAAGTTTGTGCGCGCCCATTGGGAAGTGAACCGCTGGGGCCGCGGCACTGAAGTACCCATGTTTGAATTCTCCGTCACCATTAAGGAAGTTCCGTCCGATGTTCTTAAAGGAAGCTACCGCCGAGGCGCAGTCTCTGGCATAGGCCCCACCTTTCTTACATTTCGATATATTTAAATCACGCATGTCTAAAGAGTCATCCGTTACGATTCGCCCGGCCCGTGGCCTGTCCGGTGTTGTCCGCCTTCCCGGCGACAAGTCAATTTCTCATCGCTATGCCATGCTGAGCGGCATCGCGGAGGGCGATACGCGCCTGGACAATTATTCCACCGGAGCGGACTGCGCCAGCACGCTCGGATGCATGCAGGCTTTAGGAGTGGAATGGGAACGCGAAAAGGGTTCGATTGTCATCCATGGCCGAGGAGGGAAGCTACACGCGCCCGCCTCGCCGCTGGATTGTGGCAATTCCGGATCGACCATCCGAATGCTGAGCGGCATCCTCGCTGGGCAGGATTTCACCAGCGAACTAGTGGGGGATGAGTCTCTTTCGCACCGCCCCATGGCGCGCATCATCAAGCCGCTGGGAGAGATGGGCGCAAAGATCACAGCCTCTGAGGGCGGCCGGCCGCCGCTCAGGCTGTCGGGCGGCCACTTGAAACCTATCGACTACCGGATGCCGGTGGCCAGTGCACAAGTGAAAACCTGTCTCTTATTCGCAGGACTCTACACCGACGGAGAGATGAGCATTACGGAGCCGATCCGCACTCGCGATCATGGCGAAGTGGCGTTACGCGCCTTCGGGGCCGAGGTAGTCCAGGATCAGGGTAGCGTGCGAATTCGTGGCGGGCAGAAACTGCGTGCGATAGAGGCTGTGGTTCCGGGCGACATTTCTAGTGCGGCATTCTTTCTGTGCGCGGCAAGCTTATTCCCCGGTTCCGATCTCATCGTGAATTCGCTCCTCATGAACCCCACCCGGGCCCGTCTCCTGGACGTTCTGATCTCCATGGGTCTTGAAATTGCGGTTACCCAGCTCGAGGAGCAGCACGGGGAACTGGTTGGATCGCTTCAAGTAAAGGGAAAGCAGCTGCGAGGCGGTAGCCTGGCTGGCGCAGATACAGCAGCCCTCATCGACGAAATCCCGGTGCTGGCGGCGATTGCTCCCTATAGTGAGAACGGCATAGAGATTCGCGACGCGTCGGAGCTGCGGGTGAAAGAGTCAGACCGCATCGTTTCGATCGTGACCAACCTTCGGGCTATGGGAGCTGAAGTGGAGGAACATCCCGATGGTCTCAGAATTCCCGGAAAGCAAAAGCTCCACGCAGCCGAAATCGACTCGTTTGGAGATCATCGTATCGCCATGGCATTCGCGGTCGCCGGTCTGCGCGCCGAGGGCGAAACCCTGATTCATCGAGCCGATGCCGCAGTCATTTCCTATCCAGAATTTTTCACTACGCTTGAGGCGATGGCACAGCACTAGAGTTCACTTCTGCGTGTTATGTTTCTTCAACCGCTCAATATCGTCGTTGGTAAATTTTCGCCGCGCCGGGGTAACCGTTTGTCCTTTAGCCAATTGGGCGACCCCATAAGCACTCTCCGGAATAGCGGCACCCAGATTGAGTCGGGGCGTAGTCTGCGCCCTGACCTCGAATGCGGAAGAAGGTTGGTCCGAAACAAAGGAACTGACCCCCACCACATTTCCAGCTGTGGCATTCTCGGCACCGACCTGTAGGGACGGAGTCTCGAAGACGGCTTCCGGAGGGACTAGCCTAGGTACGAACGGCAAGGCATAAGCCCCCGGTACTGCTGGGTTATTGGTCGCATACCCGGAAACTATCGTGATCTGCGAACACGCCAGGGTGCTGCTTGCAAGGAGACAACTTAGGACGATATAGCGCATAACGAGCCTCCTAGCTGAAATTGAGATTCGAAGCGCTTATGGCGGGATGCCTCCTGCGACTTTAAACCCAAAGCCAGGAGCGGCTTTCAGCCTAGTTACCCACGAATCTTGCGTACAGGCTACGAGCAATGGCCGTATCGGTCGTACCTTTGATGATCGCCCGTCCATCAGGGAACAAGGTCATTTCATAGGGCTCGCGCCAAAATTTCAGGACAAAATCAGTGTGCCGGACGGTCCCATGGGGTTTGAGACGTCCACTTACCTCGCCCAGATCGAGAGGCCGGTGGCGCTCATGGATCTGCACCGAGTTGCGCCCGCACAAGGTTATGTGCGGACGTGCCTCTCCCGCGAGGTGGACAAAGTGGCGCTGTTGACAGGCGCGGCAATTGGATCTGGGTTTCACCGCCGAAACCTCCGCGCGGTCGTTGGTCCACACGTCGAAGGAAAGCAAAGTGGTCCTCAACTTGTCAGGTGCCCCGGTCAGAAACTTCAGCGCTTCGGTAGCAGCAATAGACGCGGCGAGACTCACCGCCGTGGCGAGAATCCCGGCAGTTTCGCAGGTTTCGATCATTCCTGAAGGCTGGTCCGGAAACATGCAGGCAAGGCAAGCCGTCGTTCCCGGAATTACGTTCATGGAGACCGCATAGCTGCCCACGGCGGCTGTATAAATCCAGGGAAGGGAAGCCTTCACTGCGAAGTCGTTGACCAGATACCGCGTCTCGAAATTGTCTGTTCCGTCGAGGACCAGATCGACATTCGCCAGCAATGATTCGATGTTGCCCGGAATCAGATCCGCTACCTGCGCCTCGACCACGATTTCTGAATTGAATGCAGCAATTTTCCTGGCCGCGGCTATAGCCTTGGGCACCGATTCGGCGGCATCGCTCTCGTCGAAAAGCGATTGCCGTTGCAAGTTACTGGGCTCAACATAATCACGATCGATGATCCGGAGGGTCCCGACTCCAGAGCGAGCCAGCAGGGAAGAGATGGCCGAACCGGTTGCGCCGCAACCCACGACGACAACGCGCGACGCCAGGAGGCGTTGTTGCCCTTCGAGCCCTATGCCCGGGAACAGCACCTGCCGCGAATATCTTTCGTTCAGTTCCAAAGAAGGTCACCAACTACCGCAGCCCAAGCCAGTATTATAGTTTCAAGCTGGTCTACGGACCGAATACAACGGTGCGATTTGCGCGCTCATCGAACCAATTAAGCACCCACATTTGTACTGAGGAGCCGGTTTGCAATTTAGGGAAGGATTGCTTACAGCCCTGACTGCGCTGGCGTTCACGGTCGTTTGTTCCGTGTGCGCCAGGGCCCACTCAGGGGACGCAAAGGCCTCCCAAAATCAGCCGCAAACGGTTGGTGGCACGGTCTCGTTCGAGGGTCTCAAGGTAGAAGAAATCCGCTTTCCGGCGATCAGGGAAGCGAAGGAGGAGGCTCGACTGCGGGAACTGATCCCCCAACACGCCGCCGCGCCCATGACCCGCGAGCAGGTGCGCGCCAGCATCAAAGCGCTTTACGCTACCGGGCGATTTGCCGATATCAGGGTAGAAGCCGATCACGGCAGCTCAGGCGGTGTAGTTTTGTCGTTCTTTACCGATGCCAATTATTTTGTCGGAGTAGTCAGTCTCGACAGCGAGCCTACCCGGCCCACCCCAGGCCAGATTATCAACGCTGCCAAACTGCAACTTGGTGAACTGTTTACTTCTGAGAAGCTGGATCGTGCACTCAAAAACATCAAGCAACTCATGGAAGAGAATGGCTATTACCGTCACTTCGTAACCCACGAAGAGCACCGCCATCCCGAATCGCAACAGGTGGATATTACTTTTCACCTAATTCCCGGACCGCAGGCGCATGTTGGCAAAGTGTCGGTCACCGGAGACACCCAATATTCCGAAGGCCAGATTCAGGACATTGCCCATCTCCACCCCGGCGATCTGGTCTCCGCCCAGCGAATCACGGATGCACTCGATCACCTTCGCAAGCGCTACCAGAAACAGGAACGCTGGCTGGCGCAGGTCGCTATCACCACCCGGACTTATCAACCGGCGACGAACGTGGTCGACTACCAATTGCAAATCACCCTGGGCCCAACCGTCGACATTGTTGCCGAAGGATTCAAGCTCAGCCGCGGTGAAATAAAGAGGAACGTTCCGGTCTACGAGGAGAATGCTCTCGACGATGATCTCCTTAATGAAGGACGCCGTAACCTGCTCAACTATTTGCAGTCCAAGGGATACTTCGAAGCCAAGGTAACCCTGCGCCGACGGAGGGCGAATGAAGGCAAGAACCTTCGCGTTATCTACACCATCGATGCCGGCGAACGCCACCGTCTGGTGAGCATCCGAATCAGCGGTAACAAATATTTTGCGGAAGAACTGCTGCGCTCGCATATGCAGTTGCAGACCGCAAGCCGTTTCTTCTCCCAAGGGCGATATAGCCCTCGCCTGTTGGCGGACGACATCGATGGGATGGGAGACCTCTATCGGGCCAACGGGTTTCGCGAAGTCAAGATCACCAGCAAAGTCGAGGACGATTACAACGGGCAGCAAAATCAGTTGGCAGTTGCCGTCCAGGTGGACGAGGGGCCGCAAACCCTGGTCAGTGATCTCAACCTAAGCGGCAACAAGACGATTTCCGACGACCAGCTTCGGGCCAGCATTAACACTTCGGTAGGGCAGCCGTTCTCTGAATTCAATATCGCCCAGGACCGCGAGATTGTCCTGAGCCAGTATTTCAATCGTGGTTTTCCCAATGCTACCTTCGAAGCGTCCGCAAAGCCGGCCGCCGAGCCCAACCGGATGCAGGTGGCTTACACCATCCAGGAGGGCAAACAGGAGTTCGTCGATCAAGTCCTGGTTTCGGGCCTGAACTTCACTCGCCCCTATGTCGTAAATCGTGAGTTGCAGGTCAAGTCGGGGGACCCCGTCAGCCAGATTGACATGCTCACCACGCAACAAAGCTTGTACGATCTGGGCATTTTCAGCCAGGTGGATACGGCGGTGCAAAATCCTGATGGAAACGAGCCACAGAAAGATGTGCTGGTCGAGGTCCAGGAATCCAAGCGCTACACCTTCAACTACGGACTAGGACTCGAATTCCAAACAGGACAGCCCAACGTCGGCACCAACCAGCCACAAGGCGCGACGGGTTTGAGCCCACGCGTCTCTTTCGACGTTACCCGCCTGAACTTTGGTGGTCGCGATCACACCGTGGCTTTTAAGACCCATGTCGGGCGTCTTCAACAGCGGGCGCTGATCAGTTATGATGCGCCTCGCTGGTTTAACACCAAGAATTTGCGGCTCTCGGTTACTGCCTTCTATGACAACACTCTGGATGTGACCACCTTCACTTCTCAGCGTCTGGAAGGCTCGGTTCAGATTGAGCAGATATTGAACAAGGCGAGTACATTGACCTACAGCATGACCTATCGCCGGGTGCATGCAACCGATATCGCCATCAGTCCTGACCAGATTCCTTTGCTCTCGCAACCGGTTCGTGTGGGCTTTCCCGGATTCAGCTACATCCGTGACAAACGCGACAATGCGCTCGATTCCACCAAAGGCAACTACACCACCATCGACGGCGGAGTCGCCTCCAGCTACTTCGGTTCAGAGGCTGACTTTGGCCGCATCCTTCTTCAGAACTCAACCTACTACGCCTTCGGCAAGAACCGCCCCCAGGGAAAGAAGTTCATTTTTGCCCGTTCGACACGGGTGGGAGTGGAGAGTCCATTCGCCGACACCATCAATGTCACTCCCGGCCAGACCATTCCCCCGGGGCAGACACTGATCCCCCTGCCAGAGCGGTTCTTTTCCGGCGGCGGCAACTCCCATCGCGGATTTGGTCTGAACCAGGCCGGGCCGCGCGACCCAGTTACCGGCTTTCCGCTGGGCGGCAGCGCCCTATTCGTCAATAACCTCGAACTCCGCTTCCCCCCCCTCTTGCTGCCTTATGTCGGGGATAATGTCAGCCTTGCAATCTTTCACGACGCGGGCAATGTGTTCGTCAACACCAATGATATGCTGCACAACCTGCTGCGCTGGAAACAGAAAAATCCGCAACTGTGCCAACAGCAGGCTACCTCGGCCCAATGCGACTATAGCTATATTTCACATGCCATTGGAGTCGGGATCCACTACAAGACGCCCATTGGCCCAGTCCGTTTCGACTTTGGTTACAATCTCAATCCTCCGGTCTTTCCTAGCGTGCAGACCTCTGACGATCCCGCCAATCCTGGCCAGACCATCAGCAAGTTTGTTCCGCAAAATGGACGGCACTTCAACGTATTCTTTAGTATTGGGCAGACTTTCTAGATGAGCCGCCGATTTCCCATATTCGCGTGCATTGCGCTACTGGCTTTGGCCCTGAACACCCACGCTGGGGAGATCATCGATCGCATTGTCGCTTCGGTGAACGGGCAAATCATTCTGCAAAGCGATTGGGATGATGCGGTCCGTTACGAAACGTTCATCGATAATCGCGATCTGGCCGGCGTCTCTGCCGCCGATCGCAAAGCAACGCTGGATCGACTGATTGATCAGGAACTGCTGCGCGAGCAAATGCGGTCGTCGGATTTCGCACGCGGTACAGACGAGCAGGATGTAAATCAGCGGATGGCACAAGTTCAGGCCCAATATGCCGCCAAAAGCGAGGCACAGTGGAAGGCGGTTCTGGCCGAGCATCACGTCGAAGAGCTGGAATTGAAGCGCCGCGTGGCCATGCAACTCGACATGCTGCGGCTAGTCGATGATCGCCTGCGACCGACCATCCAGATCGACCCCAAGAGCATCGAAAGTTATTATCAACAGTCCCTCTTGCCTCAGCTTCGCAACTCGGGTGCTGCTGATGTGCCGTTGTCGGATGTCACACCCAAAATCAAGGAACTGCTGACCCAGCAGAAACTGGATCAGTTGCTTACGTCCTGGCTGCAAAACCTCCGTGCCACCAGCCAGATTCGCACTCAGCCCGATCCTCGCGATCAGGGCCTCTTGCAATGAGCGAGACCCGCGCCAAATCCCGTTGGCGCCGGATAGCGAAGTACCTGCTATTCACCGCGGGTGGATTGCTGCTGGCTTTTGCGGGGCTTGGATGGTACGTGACCACCAGATCGTTCCAGGCCGCGGTTCGGCATCGCATCGTGACCCAACTCGAGCGAATTACAGGCGGGAGGGCCGAACTTGGCGGTTTCCATGTCGTACCGTTCCGATTTCGAGTTGAGGTTCGTGATCTCACAATCCACGGGTTGGAAGGCCCCAAAGAGGAACCCTATGTTCATGTCGACCGGCTGATCGCCAACGTTCACATTATTTCTGTCTTGGGCGCCGACCTGGGGTTTCGTTCTGTGATCATCGACCACCCTTCTATTCATGTGCTGCGCTACCCAGACGGGCGAACCAATCAACCTGGGCCGACGCTGGTCAAGAGTTCCGCCAGCGATGCCATTGAAAAGCTTTTCTCGGTTTCCATCAGCTATCTGGAGATCCGGCATGGCCGCTTCATGTGGAACGAACAACAGGTTCCGTTGGATTTCACAGCGAACGATCTTTCCGTCGACATGACCTATTCGCTCTTGCATCGTCGCTACGACTGCAACGTACTGGCGGGCAAGATCGACACCAGATTTGACGGTTATCGCCCCTTTGCCTGGATGGCTGAGGCCCACTTGAGCCTCGACCATGGCGGGATTGACGTGAAATCGTTGCGCGCCAATTCCGGACGTTCGCGGGTCGAAGCCAGTGGAAGTCTGCAAAACTTTGATCAGCCGAAAATTCGCGCAACCTACCATGCCACGCTGGATCTCGCTGAGTTAGACGCCGAGGCCCGGCTGAACCAAATTCCGCGAGGAACTTTGGAAGCCATTGGCCAGGGAGAGTGGGACGCTTACAGTTACACCACAAACGGCAAACTCACCCTCACAGATTTTGAATGGCGGGCGCAAGATGCAGCCGTGCACGGCGCCAGTATGACGTCATTGTTCACGCTCGATCCGCGGCGCGTCGTCTTGTCCAAAATGCAGGGTCGCGTGCTGGGAGGCACGTTTAGCGGCGATGGCGAAATCACTAACTGGCTGCCCCGCGAATTTGTCCGCAAAGCGAAAAGCAAGCTTGCAGACGAACAAAAGGGAAATCTACGCCTGCGATTTCAGGACATTTCTGTACTGCAAGCCTCTGCAACGATCCCGCCCGCAAAGTTTCCACTCTCACGCATGAATCTGGTGGGTAGCACAGATGGAATTGTGGAGGCGCGGTGGTCAGGTTCCTGGCGAAATGCCGAATCCATAGTCGCTTTGGATGTCACTCCCCCAGCAAGGCCCTCACCGTCACAGCTGGCAGTCCGGGCACACGCGCGCGGGACCTATCGGGCAGCAAGTGATGAACTGGAAGTCGCAGAGTTCACCGCATCCACCCGCGCTACGCAGTTCCGGGCTTCCGGAATGCTTGCGTCTTCGGCATCGCTAAAAATATCAGCCAACACCACCGACTTGAATGAGTGGAAGCCCGTGGTTTCAGCTTTACGCGGCCCAGGCACTCTTCCCGTAAACCTGCACGGGCACGCTTCTTTCAACGGCAATGCCAGCGGCAAGCTCTCCAACATCACCTTGGCGGGAGACCTTCAGGCGGAGGATTTTGATCTTCTTGTGCCGGCCACCAGTAGCACTCCGGGTCGTGAAATTCATTGGGATTCGCTTACCGCCGCTATCCAACTCTCTTCGTCTGGATTTCAGGCGCATAGTGCGTCCTTCAAGCGTGGTTCCACAGTCATCGATCTAGATCTTTCGGCTGGTCTGCAGAACTTTCAGTTCACGAAAGAAAGTCCTTTTTCGATTCATCTCGATACACAAAGAACCGATGTTGCCGCCCTTCTGGCGATGGCAGGCTATGACTATCCTCTAGCCGGGAGCATCGATATGCATCTCGAGGCTCACGGAACCCAGGCCGACAGGGAAGGAAAAGGCAGCATTCTTCTGACCAAGGCCGTTGTCTATGGCGAACCTGTGGATCGCGTTGAAGCCAATCTCAGGCTTACCGGCAGCGAAGTCCAATTTAGTGACATTCGCGGCATTTATCGTGCTGGAAAGATCTCCGGTACTGCATCCCACGATTTCGTTTCAAACTCTTACCGCTTTAACTTGGCGGGAGCAAATTTTGATCTGTCAAAAATCCCTCAACTGCAGGACCACAAGCTGGCCGTTGACGGCACCATGGCGTTCGAAGCCCAAGGTTCCGGGACGCTGTCTGCGCCAACTATAAATGCCGCCATTCAGCTGCATAACCTTGCCCTCGATCACGAAAAGGCTGGCGACTACGCGCTGGAAGCACTGACTGAGGGCGACCACCTTCGCATAAAAGGACGCTCGCAATTTGAGCAAGCCGAATTGGCCATTGATGGGACGGCGTTACTTCACGGTGACTGGCCGTCGACCATCGATCTTCATTTAAACCACTTTGACGCGGATTCGTTGCTTCGCACCTATCTTCAAGGCAAGATTACCGGACACTCCGCGATTGCCGGCGATGTACGCCTGCAAGGCCCGCTTCGTCATCCCCGCGACTTGAGCGTGATCGGTTCGTTGAGCGACTTCTTCCTAAGTGTGGAAGAAGTGGATCTGCGGAATGATGGCCCCGTCCGCTTTTCAATCTCAAAGCAACAATTGAAATTTGATGACTTCCACTTTGTGGGTGAGCGCACTGACCTCCGAGGCAGCGGAACCATCAATCTGACAGGACAGCGGGAACTTGATCTCACCGCCCACGGGCGCGTCAATCTTCGTCTGATTGAAACACTGAATCACGACTTCACATCCTCTGGGGTAGTGACAGTGGACGCAACTGTAGGTGGAACAATGGCCAGCCCAAGGGCGCGGGGCCGCCTACAGGTCGCCAACGGGTCCATTTCCTATGTCGATCTGCCTTCCGGCTTAAGCGAAATGAACGGTTCGCTTCTGTTCAATGAAGATCGAGTTCAGATTGAAACCTTGACGGCGCATAGCGGTGGCGGATTGGTCACTCTGGGTGGATTCGCCACTGTGCACAACGGACGATCCACCTTTGACTTCACGGTCCATGGCGAGGGAGTTCGTCTTCGCTATCCACCCGGAGTTAGCTCCACAGCGGACGCTAATCTCCATTTTTCCGGGTCGACAGACGCCTCTACTTTAAGTGGAGACGTCACCGTAACCAAGTTGTCGGTAACGCCCGGCTTTGACTTCGGCGCCTACCTGGCGCGCAATGCGCAGAGCTCTCCCTTGCCGCAAACCAATCCTCTGCTCAATCGAATACGTCTGGACGTTCACGTCGTCACCACCCCGGAACTCCGCATGCAGACTGCAATCGTCCGCTTATCGGGTGATGCCGATTTGCGCCTGCGCGGGACCGCCGCCAAGCCCGCCCTCTTGGGCCGCGCCGACGTAATTGAAGGCGAAGTTTTTTTCAATGGCTCGAAATATCACCTAGAGCGCGGTGACGTCAGCTTCATCAGTCCGGTAACCATCACTCCGATCCTTGATCTGCAAATGTCAACCAGGGTCCGCGACTATGACATCACCGTCAGCTTGAATGGAGAAGCCAACAAGCTAAAGCTCAGTTACAGGTCCGAACCGCCGTTGCCGGAAGCCGATATCGTTGCCCTACTCGCCTTGGGGCGGACCCGTGAGGAGTCGGCCCAACTCAGCCAATCCGGACAGCCATTCAGTCAGGAAGCCTCGAACGCCATCCTCAGCGAAGCTTTAAACGCAACCGTCAGCAACCGGGTCCAACGTCTGTTTGGTGGAAGCCGGATCAAGATCGACCCCCAAGGGCTGAGCACTGAAACCAACCCTGCTCGTGGACCTCAGGTCACGATCGAGCAGCAGGTTACCAACGATCTGACCCTGACCTACAGCACCAATGTGTCGCAGACGTCGCAGCAGATTATCCAGGTGGAATACAACATCACTCGCAATGTTTCCGTGGTCGCTATCCGTGACCAGAACGGAGTAGTCAGCTTCGACGTTCGAGTACGCCGCCGCAAAAAATAGTTGGCGTATCCTAGGATCGTGGCGTTGCAAAACCAGATCGATCCCTATCTTGCGGTGCGCCAGCAAATGGTCGAGACGCAGCTTCGTGCTCGCGATATTCATGACGAGCGCGTGCTGGCTGCGATGGACCGCGTGCCACGTCACGAGTTTGTCGGGCGGGAGTACTCCAATGAAGCCTACGCCGACCATCCCATACCAATTGGCAATGGCCAAACCATTTCACAGCCTTATATTGTTGCTCTTACCCTCCAAGCCCTCTCGCTTCAGGCCTCTGACAAGGTGCTGGAAATCGGTACCGGCTCGGGATACCAGACCGCGGTCCTGACCCAGTTGGGCTTTCAGGTCTACTCGATTGAGCGTCACCCTAGCCTTGCCTCCCTTGCCCAGAAAACACTTTCTCGCCTCGGATATTCCAATGTAGCAATCTCCGTTGCCGATGGAAGCAATGGTTGGCCTGAATTCGCACCCTTTGATGCGATCGTGGTGTCGGCGGCCGCGCCTGAGATTCCCCGGCCTTTATTCGAACAGCTGAGTGAAGGCGGACGAATGGTGGTTCCGCGTGGGACCACCGGAAGCGCAAAGGCTACAACTGGTCCGTAAGATCAATCGGAGATCGGTGGTCAACATTCTTCAAGGGTGCCGATTCGTTCCCTTGGTCGGAGAACACGGCTACAGCCCGGGGTGATCCTTTACAATCTGATGTGGCCGTGCTGAGAAATCTGCAACTCACTCTGGAAATGATCAAATGGGAGCACTCTATTTTTGCGCTCCCATTTGCGCTTTGCGGCGCGATGCTGGCCGCAGGTGGCATTCCTGCCGCCCGCCAGTTGGTTTGGATCGTCGTTGCCATGGTTGCGGCTCGATCGGCCGCCATGGCATTTAACCGCCTGGCGGATTCCTCCATCGATGCCGCCAATCCGCGTACCAGAACCCGCGCGCTGCCTGCGGGAACCCTGTCCCCTGGGTTCGTCGCTACGTTCGTCATCGTTTCCTGCGGTCTATTCACCTTCGCGGCGTCGCGGTTGAATTTCACCGCGCTTTTGCTTTCTCCGATCGCTCTAGCTGTGGTCTTGCTCTATTCCTACACCAAGCGATTCACGCGCTGGTCTCATCTGGTGCTTGGCTTTGCTCTTGGAATCGCTCCAACCGCCGCCTGGATTGGAATTCGTGGTTCGCTCGATCCGCGTATTTTGCTGCTCACCGTTGCCGTGACTTTTTGGGTTGCCGGCTTCGATGTCCTCTACGCCTGCCAGGACTTCGAATTCGATCAGCAGGCAGGATTGCACTCCATTCCGCGCTATTGCGGCATTGGCCCCTCGCTCTGGATCTCCCGTGGCTTTCACCTCCTCATGCTGTTGGTTCTGATTGCGTTGCTGTACGTATTTTCACTAGGAAAAATCGCGATCATAGGTGTGGTGGTGGTAGCACTGCTGCTGGCCTACGAGCACTCGCTGGTTTCCGCCAAAGATTTGAGCAAGCTCAACGCCGCGTTCTTCACCATGAACGGGGTAATCTCAGTGGTGTTTTTTGTCTTCGTGGCCGCCGACCTGCTGCTGCGTTGAGAACCAATAATTGAAAACTAAACACTCACCGGACAGCTAATGTATACTCCCGCCGACTCCAAGAAAGGGTGGAACGATGACGAAGATAGCCGCACTTGCACTATTCATCACGACTTCCGTTTTCGCGCAAAACCAGCCTCCCGCAAGACTTGTATCTCCTGAAGTGGGCGCCGACAACCGCGTAACCTTCCGCTTTCGCGATCCCAATGCGAAAGAGGTCTTGCTGACGCTGGAAGGTACAAAGCCAGTTCCCATGCAAAAGGATGATCAGGGAGTCTGGGCTCTCACCACCGATCCCCTGCAGCCTGATTTTTACGGCTATTCCTTCACCGCCGATGGTGTCGGACTCATCGATCCTTACAATCCCTTGATGAAGCCCAACCTGCTGAACACCCAGAGCATGGTGCATGTTCCCGGCGCCGGCCTGCCCTGGGAAGTCGGCGATGTTCCCCACGGCAAGATCGATCACCATTTTTACAGGTCGGGGGTCGTCGGCGATCAGCGCGATTACTACGTCTACACGCCCCCTGCGTACGATCCGAAAGCGAAGCAGACATACCCGGTTCTCTACCTGCTGCACGGTTTCAGCGACGACGCCAGCGGATGGACTGCCGTCGGACGCGCCAATGTCATCCTCGACAACCTGATCGCGCAAGGCAAAGCGCAGCCCATGATCGTCGTGATGACGCTGGGCTATGGCGCGCCAGAAATTGTGACCGCCGGAGTCGGAGGTTTCAGCAACCAGGAACTCCGCAAACGCAATTTCGACAAGTTCACCGACGCGTTGCTCACTGAAGTTCTGCCGCAGGTAGAGAGCAGTTACCGCGTCAAGAAGGACCGTGAGTCACGGGCCATTGCCGGGCTCTCCATGGGAGGAGCCGAGTCGCTTCTGACCGGACTCAACCACCTGGATCAATTCGCCTGGGTGGGGGCATTCAGTTCCGGAGGAATTTCGGAGGACTTTAATTCCCAGTTCCCAACACTCGATTCCAAAGCGAATTCCAAGTTGCGCCTGCTGTGGGTGGCTTGCGGTACTGAAGATCGTCTGATCGACATCAACCGTAAGTTTCGCGAATGGCTGAAGTCCAAAGACGTAGCCCATACCGACATCGAAACCCCAGGCATGCACACCTGGATGGTATGGCGACGCAACCTGGCGGATTACGCCAGTCTACTGTTTCATAAATAACGGGACTAATTGTGTAAGTAGCTACCGGCGACCGTGTTGTGGCGGAAGCGGTAGTAAACCGAAGGTCTGGCCCGGCGAGGGCCGCCGGCAAAGGCGGCCATCGTGGAAGCTACGACGCAGGCCGACTAGGATCGCGAAACCGATGCCAACGTTTGAAACGTGTCGATGGCGCCCCACACGCCTAGGCCGATCCCTTTGGCCATCTGCGCAAGGTCGACCATGTTGTGCGCCAGGAAGATGAGCACCGAACCATCTTTAGGATCAGCCTGCCACCAACCTCCGAATGCACCCGGCCAACTGACCGTTCCCACGCTGCCGCGCCGCATGAAATCGGCTTTGTCCGTCTCCAGCACCACCGAGACACCCAAGCCAAATCCTCGACCATGGTTTCCGGCCAAGCCATCCGGAGTTGCGCGTTGGCTGTCGGTGAGCTGATTGGTAGCCATCATGGCGAGCGTTTCCGGACGAAGGAGACGCACGCCATCCACCTTACCGTCACCCAGGAAGAGCCGCGCGAACCTCAGGTAGTCGTCGATCGTGGACCATAGCCCGGCGCCGCCGGATTCGTAGGCCATATCCTCCGGCCGTTCTGCGACAAAAACGCCACTCCGGGTGACTCGTTTGGTCAACCGGCCTCCTTCGTCGAAGCCATACGCAGCCGCACGGCGATCCCGCTTTTCCCGGGGGACAAGGAAGCCTGTGTCCTTCATTCCCAGCGGGTCGAAAATACGCCGCTTGAGCACTTCTCCGAGCGGGGCGCCTTCGATTCTCGCGATCAGCAGCCCGAGAAGATCGGTTGAGCAGCCGTAGTGCATTGCGGACCCCGGCTGGCCGATCAATGGCAGCTGCGCCAGCCTCGCGATCCACTCATCGGGCGCGACGTCACTATCGATATCGCCGCCAAGGGCATCGCGGTATGCCTGGGCGATCGGGCCACGATGGAAATCCGCATAGGTTAGTCCGGCACGATGGGTCAACAGGTCTTCAAAGGTAATTGGGCGTTCCGCCGGATCGGTTTCGTCCAACGGACCGTCGGGAGATCGCAGTACCCGCATGTGTGAGAACTCCGGGGCATAAGCGAACAATAGAGTCGGTCAGAGCGATCCGGCCTTCCTCGACCAACATGAGAGCGGCAACGGAGGTGATCGGCTTCGTCATCGAGGCGATTCGGAAAATCGTGTCCCGTTCGACTGGCAGATTGGCTTCTATGTCTCGCCAGCCCACGCAGACAGTCTGGGCTTCGTCCATCCCGCCAGACGAGAGTCGCCGCTCCGGCGAGCTCTCCGGAATCTACGACCTTCTGTAATGCCGCCTCGATTTCGTTGCTGCCGTTGATTCATTTCAGCGGTCCCTCTCTAAAATTATATAATAATTATAAAATAAATATACTATAAAATCAAGAGATGATGGCAAACTGTAAGGAAGATTCCCGCCGCCGGCAGCCCAAAGGCGATAAGCGCGAGCGGACGCGCGCCAAACTCCTGGAAGCGGCCCGTTCGCTGATTCGCGAAAAGGGTTACGAAAACACCACGCTGGAAGAAATCGCTGAAAGGGCGGGGATGACGACCGGAGCCATCTACGGCAACTTCAAGAATCGTGACGAGCTTTTCATCTCATTAGGTCACAGCCTACTGGCCTCCCATTAAGCCGCAGGTGAAACCGGGCGCCAGCTTTCCGGAGATCATGCGCGCCATGGCCGAAGCGACGATCGCGGCAATCCCGGACCGCCGGGCTGCGGCAGTGGGCCGTCTAACCGGCTTGGCCTATACGCTTACTCACGAAGAGTTGCGCGCAAAGGTGAGAGAGGTCACGGCCCAAAGCTATGCTTTCGGCGAGCAATGGCTTCGCGCGGTCACTAAAGAGGAAGAGCTTCCAATGCCAGCTGACCAGCTGGTACGTGTCCTGCACGCCATGATCGAAGGGCTGGTATTCCAAAGGCTACTGACCCCCGAACTGGTGCCGGACGAAATATTCCGGGCGGCCTTCGGAGCGCTGGCGATAAGGGCGGACAATGAATAGCGCAGCGCCACTGTCCAATAGTTTTTAGCTATTGACTAGAATTTCTTTAAAACGATATTGCCGGAAACCTGGACCGCGGTGCGGTGAGAACCTGCCAAGAAAACGTGGCCGAAATCCCCGGTAGCTAGCTGAACCCGGCTAAGTTATCATTAAGTTACGATGTCGACCACGCACGCCTTCCAGACCGACGATCCGCGTCTGCAACCCATCCATGACAAGATTTTAGGTGGGGAGCGACTTAGCGCCGATGATGGAGTCGTGCTGTACCACACCGGAGACATCTTGGCGGTCGGGTGGTTGGCCAATCGGGTACGCGAGCGACTTCATGGCGACAATACCTACTTTAACGTCAATCGCCATATCAACCCCACCAATGTCTGCGTAGCCGCTTGCCGTCTATGCGCTTTCGGGCGGAAGAAAGATTCCCCGGGCGCGTACACCATGGCTCTTGAGGAAGCGTTCCAGACGGCGGCCTCGGGCTATACCGAAGCCGTAACCGAGTTTCACATCGTGGGTGGCTTGCACCCGGACCTGCCGTTCGAATATTTCCTGGATTTGGTTTCTGGTCTCAAGCAGCGTTTTCCTGAAGTTCACCTCAAAGCCTTCACCATGGTGGAAGTAGCTTATCTGGCGAAACGAGCCAAGCTTTCGATCGCTGCGACTCTCCAAAAGTTGAAGGATGCCGGAGTCGATTCACTGCCGGGCGGAGGAGCAGAGATCTTCGCCGACCGCATCCGGCATATCATCTGCGATCACAAGATTGACGGCAGTGAATGGCTGGAAACTGCGAGGCTGGCTCACCAGATCGGCCTCAAATCGAATGCGACGATGCTTTACGGTCACGTTGAAAATGACGAGGATCGCGTTGACCACTTGCTGAAATTGCGGGCGTTGCAGGACCAGACTCACGGCTTCCAGACATTCATTCCGCTGGCATTCCATCCCGAGAACACCGCTTTGCAGCATCTGCCAAAGACCAGCGGCATGCTCGACATCAAGCAGATTGCAGTGAGCCGCCTGATGCTCGACAACTTTCCGCACGTGAAAGCTTACTGGCAAATGATGAGCGCGAAGATTGCCCAAATTGCGCTGCGCTTCGGAGCTGACGACATCGATGGCACCGTCATTGAGGAGAAGATCTACCACGATGCTGGCGCCACCACTCCCCAAGGCATGCGCCGCCAGGATCTGATTCGCCTGATCAAGGAAGCCGGCCGTGAACCCATCGAGCGCGATACGCTGTATCGCCCCGTCACGCGCACCGAAACGTCAGTGACCGTAGCCGTCTAAACAAAATTTGCCGTTAGCGTCTAACGGCACTTACCACGAAGGATACTAGGGTCCACGAAAGAAATTGTGCTCTCCTTCGTGCACCCTGGTGGCTTTTGTGGTTGATGTATCTACGGTCCCGCAACCCGATCCATGAAGAACTGAAAAAACTGGTCCGGGCTCGAATCCAAACAAACCTGTGCATTGGGCTTCCCCGGCTCAACCAGGGTTGAACCCTTCTCATCCACTCGAATACGAATCGGTTTCGTTGGGCACAATCTGGGATTCACCACATAGGCAACCGCCATGGGATCAAACAGAGTGGGAGTCTGCTGGCCCCATTGGTGATAGAGAATCGTTAAAGCATCTGTCAGCGGCGTTCCCTGGCGGAATAAATACGCACGCTTCACCTCGTCCAACTTCAACTGCGTGGAATCAAGCGGCATCACGTACAGCGGAACGCCGGAGGCGAATAACTGTTGCGCTCCTTGAATGCCATTCACAATGTTCCACTCAGGTTGGGGCGGGGCGGGCGTTCCATATCCGGAATCGCTGTAGCCCCGATGGATGGAGCCGCCCATAATCACGACTCGCTTCAACTTGCGGAAAGTAGCTGGATCCTTTTCAATCACAGCTCCCACATTGATGAGCGGCCCTATGGCGATGAGAGTGATTTCATTGGGATAGCGTTGAATCTGCTCCAGCAGAAAATCCACAGCGTTGGGATGAGAAGGCTTGGCGAAAAGACCGCCTTCACCGTACTTCCGCTGGCTCATGGGATTCTTGGTTTCCGTCTTGATCCCAGCCGCCACCGGAATGTCCGGTCGCCCAGCTTCTCCCAGTAAGCGGTCCGCGAGTTTTGCTCTCAGTTCCGTGTCCCCGAAGGTGGTGGTGACTCCCAGAAGTCTTAATTCCGGAGATCGCAACGCCAAAGCCAGGGCGAATGCATCGTCAATGTCGTCGCCGATATCGCTATCGATGATTACCTTTTCGGCGCCCTGAGGCTCAGATGGAGACTTGTTGGGCCATGCCAACTCCTAACATGGCGAAAATCGCGATCAGACTCCAAAAACAATTTCGAAGCATGGCAACCGATTACATCAGATCACTCCCTACAGATCAACGCGTGTGCAACTTGCGGTAGAGGCCCAGAATCCAAGCGGCTGGATTGTGACGTTAGTCTTCATGAAAGCTCCATTCATTCTCGGTCGTCTTATATTTGGCGGATATTTTCTCTACAACGGCATGAATCACTTCTTGAAAACCAAACAGATGGCTCAATACGCAGGCTCCAAAAACGTGCCCAAACCCGAGATCGCTGTTACTGCTACGGGCGCAGCCCTGGTGCTCGGTGGGGCAAGCATTCTCCTGGGTGTTAAGCCTAAACTCGGCGCGGCGGCGCTTGTTGGATTTCTAGCGGGTGTGTCTCCGATCATGCATGATTTCTGGCGGCAGGAAGACTCAAACAAGCGCATGGAGGATATGATTCAGTTCACTAAGAACATGGCGCTCCTGGGAGGCACGATGGCCTTCATGGCGGTGGAAGAACCTTGGCCCGCGAGTGTTCCGGTGGCTCAACCCGGCAAGCTTGCGCGGGTCCGGAAGCTCGTTCGCAGAGAAGTCTGCGCCTGATCCTGCAAGCTCGTTCGCGGTTGGATCTGTTCCAACAGAATAGGTCCAATCGCCCTTATCCTAGACTCAACTGACGCTTGACTATCCATCGCGCCTCCCGGATGATGCGGAGCGATCACATTGGGAGGTTACGAAATGCTTCGTCTCCGCCGAACGGCGTTCCTGCTAATTTTCTTCGCGGCTGGTTCTGCCTGGGGCCAACAGAAAACTGATCCGGCCATTGAGCGGCGCATCGACGCGTTGCTGAAGCAAATGACCATCGAAGAGAAAGCCGGTCAACTCTCTCAGTTTGACGGCGACAACCCGCAAAATCTGGAGATTATCAAGCAAAGCGGGGCGGGATCGCTGCTCAACGTCTTAGGTACCGAGCGGGTGAATGCTGCTCAAAAGATTGCCGTAGAGCAGACTCGCCTCAAAATTCCTCTCATCTTCGGCTTCGATGTCATTCACGGCTACCGGACTATCTTCCCGGTTCCCATTGCCAGCGCCAGTAGCTTCGATCCGCAACTGATCGAGCAGTCGGAGCGCGTAGCAGCCAAGGAAGCCAGTGCTGCCGGAATCAAATGGACTTTCGCCCCCATGGTCGATATTGCCCGCGACGTTCGCTGGGGCCGCATGGTGGAAGGCTCGGGCGAAGATCCATATTTGGGATCACTGGTCGGCTCCGCTCGCATCCGCGGCTTTCAGGGGACGAATATCGGCGACCCGCAGAGTGTCGTCGCCTGCGTGAAGCACTTCGCCGCCTATGGTGCAGCTGAGGGCGGACGTGACTACAACACCGTCGATATTTCCGAGCAGCTATTGCGCGAGGTCTATTTGCCCCCATTTCGTGCGGCGATAGACGCGGGCGTCGGAACTGTCATGTCTGCATTTGAAGACCTCAATGGTGTGCCTGCCACGGCAAATCATCACACCCTGACCGACATTCTGCGGAATGAGTGGAAGTTTCCCGGGTTTGTGGTCAGCGACTACAACTCGGTGAAAGAGTTGATTGCCCATGGCGTCGCCGCGGACGGAGCGGAAGCCGCATTGAAAGCCCTGCCTGCCGGCGTTGATATGAGCATGGTTGATGGACTGTACCGGGACCATATCCCTGAATTGGTGAAGTCGGGCAAACTACCCGTGAGCGTGGTTGACGAATCCGTACGCCGCGTTCTGCGGGTAAAGTTCCAGGCCGGATTGTTCGAGCATCCTTACGCCGATCCAAAGAGAGAAAACACCGATTTCCTGACGCAAGATAATTTGCAGGTCGCGCGCAACATGGCGCAGGAATCCATGATTCTCCTCAAGAATGACAACAACATATTGCCCCTGGATAAAGCGACCAAGACCATTGCGGTGATCGGTCCACTGGCTGATGACAAAGCCAGCCAACTCGGCTCTTGGGTAGGAAATGGTCAAGCGATACATGCGGTGAGTCCTCTTGAGGGAATTCATGCCAAGTTGCAGAATGCGCAGATCTTCTACTCGGCCGGCGTCACACTAGAGTCGCTCAGTCCACGCGTGATTACCGGTGGCCTTGTCGCTGCGCCCGCGCCGTCCAGCGCGACCGGCGCGGCCGGTGTGAACGCGGCAACTGGCCCAACCAGCATCGAAGATGCCGTCGCGGCCGCGCAGAAGGCTGACGCGGTAGTGATGTTCCTCGGAGAACCCGCCAGCATGACCGGAGAAGCGAGTTCTCGCGCCACCATTGATCTGCCCGGCAAACAACAAGAATTACTGGAGGCTGTGGCCGCAACCGGCAAGCCGTTGGTGCTCGTTCTCGAAAGCGGGCGTCCACTGGATATCCGCTGGGCAAAAGAACATGCGGCTGCCATCGTGCAGGCTTGGTATCTCGGAACCGAGTCGGGGAATGCGATTGCCGACATCCTTTTCGGCGACTCTTCCCCCAGTGCCCGGCTGCCAATTACCTGGCCGCAAATGGTCGGGCAGACGCCAATCTATTACAACCATAAGAGCACCGGACGTCCGACATCGCCCGATCGCTGGCACACCGGCTACCAGTACGACAGCAACGATCCGCTCTTTCCGTTTGGCTATGGCCTGACCTTCACCACGTTCAAGTACGACAATCTGCGGGTCTTGACGCCGAAGATTGCTGCCTCAGGAACTCTGCGCGTCAGCGCCGATATTCACAACAGCGGTTCGCGGCCCGGAACCGAGGTAGTGCAGCTTTACCTGCGTGACCGGGTGGCGCCCACCTCGCGCCCGGTGCGGGAGCTGAAAGGAATTTCGCGTGTCACCTTGGGTCCAGGAGAGAGCAAGACGGTTCAGTTCACGGTGAATGCCAACGACCTGGGTTCGTACGATCCAAAAATGTCG
The DNA here is from genome assembly GCA_963824805.1 of uncultured Acidobacteriaceae bacterium. GTDB lineage: Bacteria > Acidobacteriota > Terriglobia > Terriglobales > Acidobacteriaceae > DATBAT01. The sequence goes on from CAWGQZ010000065.1 coordinate 58,143, forward strand.
TGGGTTGTACCCACGGGCACGTATGACGTTTGGGTGGCTCCGAATGCAATGGAAGGGATTCAAGGGGCCTTCGAAATAGCAGGGAAGTAGGCTGTTCGTGCTTCGCCGGTGGGGAGTCTTTATGCTCTCCACCTTCTTTTGAACCGAGTCCTTCTTTCTTGTGGTGTTCGGGTGAAGGTTTGGTCACGGCTTCGATGTGTTGAACAATCACTGAGATTCTTCGGTTTGAGGGTTCGAGCGGATCCTTGGCCGTGGCCGCTGGCTAATCACTCGAACATTTCTTCGTATTCCATTGAATAACAATAGCTTACCGATAGCACGCCCGTGCTATTCCCGAAGGCAATGGAATTTCGTAGATTCCTAGGCGAGCAGTTCTGGGGGAGGGCTGCCCGGGCGTCTCTGGACTCGAAAGAGTCGGGACGCCCGTTATTATTTCGCCACACTCCATTGGCCGTCGAGGAGATCCTCAGTCCCGGGCAGTCTTGTTGAGGCCGCAAACCGCTTCCCTCCAGTTATAATTCCGCCACTCATGGCATTCGCAGCGGATACCCAGCTGGGGCCTTACAAAATCATCTCCTTAATCGGTTCTGGTGGCATGGGAGAGGTGTATCGCGCGCGCGATACTCGACTTCAGCGCGATATCGCACTGAAGGTTCTTCCTCCGTCTTTCACCGCTGACCCGGACCGCTTGCGCCGTTTCGAGCAGGAGGCGCGAGCCGTCGCGGCTTTAAATCATCCCAATATTGTTTCTGTCCACGATGTTGGCAATGCCAGCGGCGTTCATTACATCGTCTCCGAACTGCTCGAGGGCGAAACCCTGCGCGCCCGCATCACCGACGCTGGAATGCCGCCTCGCAAAGCGATCGAGCTTGCGGTGCAACTGGCCCATGGCCTGGCCGCCGCCCACGACAAAGGGATCGTTCATCGCGACCTGAAGCCCGAAAACATTTTTGTCAGCCGTCAGGGACGCGTCAAAATCCTCGACTTCGGTCTCGCCAAGTTGCGTTCATTGTCCGGGCTCGAATCGGCAGATGGCGCCACTGTGGCGGAAACCAATGCCGGCCAGGTTTTGGGCACAGCCGGCTACATGTCGCCTGAGCAGGTGCGAGGCGAGCCCGCCGATCATCGCTCCGATATTTTCAGCTTTGGCAGCATTCTCTACGAAATGCTCAACGGGCAGCGCGCTTTCAAGCACGACACCGGCGCCGAGACCATGACTGCCATTCTCAACGAGGACCCACCAGACTTCTCCAGCCGCAGCGGCCAGGTCACTCCAGCACTGGAGCGAATTGTTCGCCATTGCCTGGAAAAGCAGCCCGCGCAGCGCTTCCAGTCGGCACACGACATTGCATTTGATCTGGAATCGATCTCGGGCCTTTCTGGAACCGCGGCCACTCCGGTTATCACCTCGTCACGAAAACGATGGGTGTTCCCGGCAATGGCCGGCCTGATCATCCTGACCTCGATTGCTGCCATAAGCGCCTGGCTGCGTCCCAACGCCGAGGAATTCCATCCCAAGCTCCACCGAATAACTTTCCGCAGGGGAACCCTGTGGGGCGCCCGGTTCACGCCGGAAGGAAACCTTATCTACAGCGCAGCCTGGGAGGGTAAGCCGGCGGAAGTTTTTGCCGCGCAAAGCGGAAGCACAGAGTCACGGTCTTTGGACTTGAAGAGCGCCAATATCCTGGCAATCTCTTCCTCGGGAGAGTTGGCGGTCGCCACTAACTACCACTATGTGGAAGGTTTCGAGTACGGAGGTATGCTGGCACGTGCCCCCCAAGGCGGTGGTGCTCCGCGCGATATCATCGATTCCGTGGAGTATGCCGATTGGGCTCCCGATGGCAGCGCGATCGCCGTAGTTCGCCGCGTGGCCGGAAAAGTCAGAATGGAATACCCTCTCGGAAAGGTTGTGTATGAAACCGCCGGATGGGTAAGTCACCCGCGGGTATCCCCTGACGGCAAGCTGGTCGCATTCATCGACCATCCTTTGGCCCGCGACGATGCCGGTAGCATCGCGACGGTGGACCAGGCCGGTAACAAAAAGACGTTAAGCGAAGGCTTCATCAGCGCGCAGGGGTTGGCATGGCATCCCGGGAAGAATGAGATCTGGTTCACTGCCACCACTTCCGGTTCCAGCCGGGAGCTACGCGCGGTCACGCTTTCGGGCAGGGAGCGGCTCATCTATCTCGGCACCGGCACTTTGACCCTCCACGATATTTTCAAGGATGGCCGGGTGATGTTCTCGCGAGATGACATGCGCGCTGGTATGGCGGGACTTGCTCCGGGCGAGAAAATCGAACGCGACCTTAGCTGGCACGACTGGACCATACCGCGAGACATGAGCGACGACGGCAAGCTTGTGGCCTTCGACGAGACCGGGGAAGCCGGCGGCGAAACTGGCGCGATCTATGTGCGCGGCAGCGATGGCTCCGCCGCAGTGAGGTTAGGCGATGGTCGCACCCCAACACTCTCCCCGGATGGAAAGCGAGTGTTGGCCAGCAATTTTCCTCGGCGTCGCGACCTGGTCGAACTTCCCACCGGTGCGGGTGAGTCACGAACCATCGCCACGGGGGACGTTCAGGTACACCAGGCATACTTTTTTCCGGATGGCCGGCACATCCTGGAGATTGGTAGCACCTCTGCTGGTCATGGTCTGCGGCTTTGGGTCCAGGACTCTCAAGGCGGAGCACCCAAAGCCATCAGTCCCGAAGGCATTAGCCTTCGCTATCGCGGCGCCATTTCGCCCGACGGCACCCGGGTGGCAGCAAGAGACCCTCAGGGGCAATTAATGCTTTATTCGGTTGCTGACGGAACACCTCAGGCAGTTCCGGGAGGTCAGGAAGGAGACGAACCGGTGCGCTGGACCGCGGATGGAAAGGTCCTATTGGTAGGCCGTCCCGGTACTCCTACTCAGGTGTTCGGTATCGAGTTCCCCAGTGGTACGCGAAAACTTTTCAAAACTCTAACCGCGGTCGACCCTACCGGACTTATCGACAGCTCAGCCCCCGATTTCTCCCGCGACCTCTCGAGCTACGTCTACTCCTACACGCGGATAACATCCGATCTCTATATCGTGGAGGGGTTGAAATAGCGCTGGTTACGATCGAGCCAGTCCCACCGCTTCCATTCCGATTGAAACCGGGCGTCCCCTAAACTGATTCGGCCGTCCTCAATAGGTCGAAATAGTGAAATTCACGGTAATGCGGGCCTCGGTATCGACCGGCCGTCCCCCCTGGAAGTATGGTTTAAAGTGCCATTGTTTCACCGCTTCCATGGCGGCACTTGAAAGAATCGCAGGCCCGCTCAAGACTCGCAGGTCTTCGATGTTTCCTTCTCTGCCGATCAGCGCTTGCAGCACTACCGCACCCTGTACCTTCATCTGCTTTGCTAATAAGGGGTAGCTCGGTTCGACTGGTCGCGTGACAATTTGGGCGGTCTCGGGAGACATGCGTACCGATGCGGTTGCATCGACCGGAGGACGCGCCGTCGCCTCCAAGGTAGTTTCCGATGACGGAGTGGCCGGCTGGCCTGCGTCATCCTGCAGGTCGACCTTGATCGTGTTGTTTTTCGGTTGCAGCGTACGGCGCTGGCCGCCCGCTACCACCTCGACTTCGAGCGGAGGCAACACCTTGCGCTGGCTGGCCGTGATCGATGGTCCAGCGACTTCAGGGAAAGACTCCGTGCTGGCCGCAGGCAGTACGGGTGCCTTTTGTTTCGTGCGCGAAGTTACAGGTGACGTAACCGGTGGCGTTTCCGTTGTAGGTTTTGGGGACACTGAAGCTGAACTCGTCCCTGTGGCTGGAGAGGACTCGGACGCCACATCGGGTGGGAACCAGAACTGCCAGTCTTTCACCAGCACCAGCACCAAGGCCAGGGACAGAATCCCCAGCGCCATTAACATCTGGCGGCGTTGCTTATTGGCTGTGCGGGGGTCCACAGCCATCAGATTTTCTTGATCAAATTCCTCAGTTCGATTGTCCTCAAGTCTGGACATTGCCCTTATCCTCCCCAATTGACTGCTTAGTATGCCCCGAAATCTTTGCTGAGGCTAGCAAGAAGCAGTGTCGTTTGGGCGCTACTGCGTGACTACTCAGTGGCTACCACACGCAAGGGAGGGCAGGTATTCGTGAACTAACTCGTTAGCAAACCAATTCGTCTCGTGTGAGACGAAGGCCGTTCAAATTTCCCAGTACCGTTACCGCGATCGATTCGGTGCGGAAGAATTGGTCGGCGAAGGTCTTAATCTCTTCCGCGGTCACCGCCTCGATCTTCTGAATCAATTCGTCCATGCCATAAAACCGGTCAAAGTACATCTCCTGCCGCGCCAGGTTAGACATGCGGGCAGTCGATGATTCCAGCGATAGCATCAAGCTGCCCTTTAACTGGTCTTTGGCGCGCCGCAATTCTTCTTGTGAAACCAATTCTGACTTGAGCTTCCGGAACTCTGAGACTACCGACTTCACCACTTTGCCCGCAGACTCGCGCGAGGTGCCGGCATAGACCGAGAGGCATCCCGTGTCTCGGTAGGGATTCAAATCGCTATAGATCGCGTAGGCCAATCCCTGTCGTTCCCGAATATTTTGGAACAGCCGGGAACTCATACCGCCGCCGAGAATCGTGTTCAGAATGTAAGACGCATAGCGGCCTTCATGAGCGATGGCATAAGAAGGAACCCCCACGCAGATTTGCACCTGCTCCAGGGACTTCTTGTTGCGCATGATGATGCGCGGAACAATTTTGGGAGCTTGGCTATGAAAGCCATTCTTGCGCGGCTTCATCTGGTCGAAATGCTTCGACACCAGTTCCACGAATTGCTCGTGCTGCAGACTGCCCGCGGCACAGACAATTACGTTCCCGGGGATGAACCGCTCGGCAAAAAAGTTCTGCACTGGCCCTTGGTCGAACCGCTTGACCGTATCCTTTGTGCCAAGAATCGGTTTACCGAGAGGATGATCCTTCCAGAAATTCTGCGTGAAAATCTCGTGCACCAGATAATCCGGATTATCCTCGTCCATCTTGATTTCTTCGAGGATGACCCCGCGCTCGCGGCTGAGGTCTTGTGCATCGAATGTCGGATTGAGCACTAAATCACTGAGAACATCGAGAGCAATGGGCAAATGCTCATCTAATACTTTCACATTGAAGCAGATGCATTCCTTGGCTGTGAATGCGTCCATGTTCCCGCCAATGGAATCCACCTGGCGGGCGATGTCCTCTGCGGAACGATGCTTCGTTCCTTTGAACACCATGTGTTCCACAAAGTGCGAAATCCCGTTTACCTGGGGGTCTTCATCGCGCGATCCCGTCTTGATCCAGATCCCAATCGACACCGAGCGAATATGCTGCATCTCCTCGGTTATGACCATCAAACCGTTCGGCAGCACCTGGCGTCGAATATTGCGCACTTCTTCAACCATGATATTTTCGGCCTGCGGGAGGAGGGGTCCGGACATCAACCCCGTAACCATTGTTACACATCGAAACCCTGAAAGGTGAACGCAATAACCTTTATTATCAGTAGTTTAAACCAGCCACTCCAAGATTCTTCATTTGCCGGCCGTCGCCGCCCTGCTTCCTCTACAATCGCTCGTAAAGAAGCTTTCGCCGCGTTGGATGCATGAAACCTAGCCTACAGAGCGCACTACTTGGCCTTGATCTTCAAGAGCTTACGTCGATTGCCGAAAAGTCCGGCCAGCCGTCATTTCGTGGCCGTCAAATAATGGACGCCGTCTACCGCAGCGGGTAGATTCGATTGATCAAATCTCGACCCTCCCACAAAACTTCAGGACGTCCCTAAACGAAAACTATTCACTTGCATTGCCGCGGATCGAAAAGACATTTGTTTCCTCGGATGGAACGATCCGCTACCTGATAGGGTTCGATGACGCACAAACCGTCGAAACCGTATGGATGCCCGAAGGGGATGGCGGTGAAACCGGCGACGGCACCGAACCCGCATCCGGCGAGGTGCTCCCGCCCTTGGGATCGCGCCACAATATGTATTTCCAGCCAAGTCGGCTGCGCCGTTGACTGCCAGTTCTGCCTGACAGCTTTGCTGGGGGTGAAACGCAATCTTTCGGCCGGTGAGATTGTTGGTCAGGTTGTGGCAGTTCTGAAAAATCGAAATGTTTCTCCGCCACAAGACCGGGTCAATCTCGTCTTTATGGGAATGGGCGAGCCCCTTCTTAATTACGACAACTTCATGAAGGCGGTGCGGCTGCTCGTAGAGGCAGTCGGCATCCCCGAAACTCGAATGACGGTATCAACAGCCGGCATCGTTCCACGCATCTCCGACTTGGGAAGGGAAGCGGTCCGTCCCAAACTGGCCATATCTCTCAATGCCTCGAACGACGAAGACCGATCTAAACTGATGCCCATTAATCGTAAGTGGGATCTGGCAAGATTGGTGGCTGCGGCGCGCGAATTTCCCCTGCGAAAGCGAGAAAAGCTCACCTTTGAATACGTACTCCTGGATCGGGTGAATGATTCCCCGCAGAATGCGCGGGAACTGGTGAAATTGATCCAGGGCGTGAACGCCAAGGTAAATCTGATTGCCCTCAATCCCGGCCCTGGCATTCCGTTCGGCACTCCCGCACCTGAGCGGGTGGCGGAATTTCAGCAGATACTAATCAAGAGCGGCATGCCGGCGTTCATCCGGCGTCCCCGTGGGCGCGACATTTACGCAGCCTGCGGGCAATTGAAGCGCACCCTGGAATTGACTTCTATCGCCTAGCCCAAAATCCAAAGCAGCGGCACCCGTGCTGTTCGTTCGCGTACACCCATGTTCGAGTGCGGACACCGCTGGCGGAGGAAGTTCCTCGTCAGCAGACCTAAATCCGCGTTTTTCCAGCCTTGCGCCCAAAGAACTTTGGCATCCGGGATGCCGTCCCCCATTATTCGGAACAATTCTTAAATGAGTTCGTAACTATTGCAGGGCGCAGTATCGCCATTGCACTCGAAAGGCTGGAGCATCGATGGGCATCTTCCGCCAGAATCTTAGATCTGCCGTCCGACAACTACAGCTCAATCCTGGCTTCACCTTCACCGTCGTCCTTACGCTTGCGCTTTCCATTGGGGCCAACACCGCCATCTTTTCCATAGTGAATGTGCTCATGTTGAAGAGCCTGCCCTACTCACAACCGGAGCGCATGGGTACCATCTACACCCGAGTGACCGGCCCTGCGCCCTCCGATGAGCGGCACCACCTGAACGGTGAGCAATGGGAGCTGCTGCGCGACCATGTCCCCTCGCTGATATCGGCGATTGCGGGTCCCAGATCGTCGGGGGTCAATTTCCAAACCGGGTCGCGGGTGCAGTACCTGCATGCGGGAAGAGTCTCGGCCCACTATTTCGACGTCCTGGCCATTCGCCCAGTCATCGGGCGCAACTTCTCGGAGGACGACGACCGTCCGCATGGGCCAAAGGTGGTTCTCCTGAGCTACCGATTGTGGCGATCTACCCTAGGCTCGAATCCCGATATCTTAGGCGCGCCGGTTCAATTAAAAGGTGAACCCTACACGGTCATTGGAGTGCTCCCCGAGGGCGCAACCACCCCCCTCAATGCTGACCTATATATAGCGCTTCAGCCCAGCCGTGACGGGGAGGGCGGGGGAACGAACTTCGACGCGATTACCCGGCTGCGCGATGGTGCCAACTGGCAACAAGCTGACGCGGAGATCGCTCATGCCTGGTCGCTTCGCACTCAGCGCTATGAACTAAGCAACAGCCCCGGGCGCGGTCGTCAGCTACTACTCCGTGCCCCTCCAGAAGGGGCAGTCCGCCGAATTGCGTCCGCAGGTTTTGACCTTGATGGTGGCAGCCGGGCTCATCCTGCTGATCGCGTGTGCCAATCTTGCCGGCCTGACCCTGGTGCGCATGTTGCGGCGCACTCCAGAAGTTGCTACCCGATTGGCGCTCGGCGCCTCGCGCTGGCAAATTCAAAAGCAACTGTGGGCCGAGAACCTGGTGCTCGCGCTTCTGGGCGGAGCCGCTGGTGTGGCAGTCGGTTTTGCCGCCCTCCGCGGCTTGCTCTTGCTTCTCCCCGAATATTTCTTGCCTATAGCCAGTGTGTCGCTTGATATTCGCGGGTTGCTGTTTGCGTTTCTCGCGTCTTTGCTGACCAGCGTGCTGTTTGGCATGCTTCCCGCTCTTTCGGTGAGACGGTTCGACCTCCGGTCGGCTATCGCCAGCCGGGAATTCACCCGTGGCGACCGGCTTCGCCTGCGGCAGGCATTGATCGCCGGTGAGGTCGCGCTCACCGTGGTCTTACTTGCGGGCTCGGGTCTGACCATCCGCACGCTGGTTCACCTGGAGACCTTGCCGCCCGGGTTTAACGCAACCGGAGTGATGACCGCCAAAGCATCCCTGGATGACGCGCGCTTTCACGACCCGGTTGCTTTCAAGAAGTTGCTGGACGACAGCATCCTGGCCATGCGCCAGATCCCCGGCGTCGAGCACGCCGCGGTCGGGCTCAGCCTCCCCTACGAGCGTTCGCTGAATAGTGGCGTCGCACTCAGCGATGGCAAAGAGGCGGGGAAACAAGTCATGACAGGGGAGGTTTATGTCACGCCGGATTATTTTTTCGTGTTGCAGATCCCGGTCCTGGCGGGACGCGCTTTCAGCGGCGCGGACGGCCCAACCTCACAACACGTTGCCATCGTCAACCGTACCTTCGCGCGCAAGTTTTTCCACGGGGAAAATCCGGTTGGCCGTCATGTAGACAAAGATACGGTGATCGTCGGAATGGTGGAAGATGTGGCCATCCCTCCGGGCCTGGAGGCCACCGCCCCTTTGGCCGACGAAGAGGAAATGTACATCCCGGCCACGCAAGTCGAGGCCCGCGCGCTCGCCTTGCTCCATATCTGGTTCCAGCCCAGTTGGATCGTCCGCACCGGCGGTCCGGTCGAAGGATTGACCGCGCAGATGCAACGAGCCCTGGCAAGTGTCGATCCCAACCTGCCGTTTTCAGGCTTCTATCGTATGAAGGACCTGTTGGCGAAGACGCTTGCGATCCAGCGTGTGGAGGTCGCCCTCCTGAGCACGATGGCAACACTGGCCCTGCTCCTGAGTACGGTCGGAATCTTCGCACTGGTGGCGAATATCGTGGCCCAGAGGAGGCGCGAAATCGGCATCCGCATTGCTCTGGGCTCAACCATTCCTCAAGCCATGCTGAATATCGGGACGCCCGGGGTACGAGCCTCCGCGCTAGGACTAGTTCTGGGTTTGACCCTATCAGCTGGAGTATTGCGCGTTCTAAAGAGCGTGATCTATGGAGTCGGCGTCTACGACGCGCCAACCATCCTTGCCGTCGTTTTAATGCTGGCATGCACGACTCTCGTTGCCATCGTGGTTCCAACCATGCGAATTGCGCAGATCGACCCCGCGCAGACCCTGCGCGACGAATAGGAGGACCCATCCGCTTGAGCACTACCGGAACCGAACCTACCGAACATCCATTGTCATAGCAAAGCCCTATCCCTCCAGGCTAAACTTATCCGGTTCCTGGATCGCAGTGAGTTCCCTGTGTTTTCATTGACCCCACCAATATTGCGCCGTCGTTCGCTCTGGCGCCGGCGTGCCCCGGTAAGCTCCGGAGAGATCCGGCGTATCGAGCGCTGGCTCGCGACTGCGCGCGTCCTGCTCGCCGCCTGCGCCTTGGTCGCGGTGCTGATGAATGCAGGAGGGATCCGCTATTCAGTATGGGCAGGAGGCTTGCTCGCTTTCTATCTGGCGCAGGGTGTCATCATTATCCTGCTGTTGCGCCGGCGGCAGCAGTCCACCCTGGCTTTTCGCCTGCTGGTTCACGGTGGGGACATCGTCTGGCCGGCCTTAATTTCCCTGTTTGCCAGTGGAGAAGGGAACCCGTTCTTCCTCTTTTTCGTCTTCGTATTGGCCGCGGCCGCCTACCGCTGGGGCCTGTGGGAGACGGTCGGCACCGCCGCCGCGTCACTGTTCTTCTTGTGGGCTGAGAGCCTGGTTGTTCATTTTGGTTTTGCCGCATGGGCAAACCAAATGTTGATCTCCTTGCATCTCCCGCTGTTTCGCATTCAGATCGTCAATTTCGAGCCTCGCGACTTGTTCATGCGATCCATTTACCTGCTGGTGATGGGCGTGCTGCTCGGGTACCTGGCGGAACAGCAAAAGCAACTTCGTTCCGAAAAGGCGGTCATCGCACGGGTTCTAGCCGGCGTTCGGCTCGAAGCCGGGCTGACCGGAACCTTGCAGGAAATTCTCAGCGACCTGCTTACCATCTATGGGGCATCTGCGGCCTGGGTCGCCTCCCAGGAAGCCAATAGCCAGCACGTATTCGTGGGGGAAATATCCGCGGTGAACGGAACTCCAACTGTGCTGCACTGGCGCGAGTCGGCGGGCAATGATCGGGATGCAGTCTTGTACGAATCTTCGGTGGATACCTGTTACGTCAAACGCAATCACGCCGGGTTTGATTCCATCGGATTGGACCACGAGGGGAATGAGGTCTCCGATTTCATCCCGAGTTTCGTAGACGCACTGGTCAAGCAACGGCCTTTTGACAGCTTGACGACGGTTTCGTTTCTCATGGGAAAGGAATGGTCGGGGCGCATCTTTCTGTTCGATCCCGCCCTAACTGCGGATATCGAAGAAGAGTTGCGCTTCTTGCAGGAATTCGTCCGCCAGGTTGGGCCGGCAGTGTACAACGTCTACCTGCTGCGCCGCCTGCGATTGCGGGCCGGTGCGGTGGAGCGCGCCCGATTTGCCCGCGAGTTGCACGACGGCGCGGTGCAGTCCCTGATCGCGGTCGAAATGCAAGTGGACGTGCTTCGCCGCCAGGCGCCCGAAAGACCCGATATTGTTACCGACGAGCTGGCACGAATTCAATCGCTGCTGCGTGAAGAAGTGCTCAAGCTGCGCGAGTTGATGCAGGAAATGAAGTCGCTCGATCTCGACTCCAGGAAGTTGCTCGGCTTTCTCAGCGACACTGTGGAGCGCTTCCAACGCGAAACCGGAATCGCGGCCCGTTTCGTTACCGACCTGGAAGACGTCGAAATGCCGCAGCAAATGTGTCGCGAACTGGCGCGCATCGTTCAGGAAGGTCTGGTGAATGTTCGTAAGCACAGCAAGGCGCAACACGCTCTGGTTCGTCTTGGCGCTTACGATGGAAAGTGGCAGGTCGTAATCGAAGATGATGGCCGGGGCTTTCCTTTTGAAGGCCGGCTGACGCAGTCTGAACTGGAAGAACAACGAAAGGCACCCGTGATCATTCAGGAACGGGTTCGTTTGCTGGCGGGCAAACTCACGATAGAATCAAATCCCGGACGGGGATCTCGTCTGGAGATTGACGTTCCTCAAACCCGCGAAGTCGCCTATGGATAACAAGAAACAGCAGATCAACATCGTCATTGCTGACGACCATCCAATTTTTCGGGATGGCCTCCGGCGTCTTCTCGAGGCCGAATCCAACCTCAAAGTGATTGGCGAAGCCCAGGACGGAGCGGAGGCGGTTCGCCTCGCCCACCAACTCAAGCCGGATATTCTTCTGCTCGATCTGGCGATGCCCCGTCATCCCGGCCTGGAAGCCTTGCGTGAACTAAGCACGAATACGACCTCACACCCGGTCCGCGTGATCCTGCTGACCGCGGCTGCCGAGAAGGCCCAAATCGTCGAAGCCCTACAGTTGGGCGCTCGTGGCGTGGTGCTCAAAGACTCCGCCACCCAGTTGTTATTGAAAGCGATTCATACCGTCATGTCGGGTGAGTACTGGGTCGGGCGGGAGAGTGTTTCGAACCTGGTGCAGTATCTCCGCACCCTGGTGCAATCCTCAGGAGAAGAAGCCCGGCAAAGGAAATTCGGCCTTACCCCTCGCGAACTGGAAATCGTCTCTGCTGTGGTTGCCGGATACTCCAATAAGGAAATCGCTGAATATTTCAAGATCAGCGAAGACACCGTGAAACACCACCTCAGTAATATCTTCGATAAGCTGGGTGTTTCTACCCGGTTGGAACTGGCTTTGTTTGCCGTGAACCAGTCCTTGCCCCTCAAGACAATCGTCTAAAACACGAGGGTCGTAGCACTTTGGTGCCAGCAATTAACACGCAAGGGCTATTGGAGGCCGCGTGCAACTCGCGTACCATCGTTGCGTGGAAGCTTGGGGACTGCCCCCAGTGCTCACCCGCTCCAAGCGGGTAGCAAACCCCAGGAGGGTAATGTGGCGAAATTCTTAAAGACACTTTGGCAAGACGAACAGGGACAGGACATCGCAGAATACGCGGTCATGTTGGCCGTCATTCTGGTGATTGTCGTCGGGACCATCCGCCTTATCGGTTCCAACGCCAACAATGTGTTCTCGTCGGTTGGCAGCGCGATTCAGTAGTCTCTCCTTAAATCATCCTCGAACATTAGGCTGATCCGGACCGGTATTGAGCGCAGGGCTGGTACGCCTGGTCCACTTTCTCTGTAGCCTCAAAAGAAAAAGGGGTTCGACTAATCGAACCCCTTTTTGTATTTCCTGCCAGGCAAACTACTTAGCCGGTTCAGTAAGCGCGACCTTGTCCGGAGCCGCATTCGAATAACGCGTCAGATAGGGAAAGAATGGCGTAACTTCGAATGGCATCTTTTCCCGCGCCGAGGTCAGAGCTACCGGCTTTGCCTTCACCAGTTCGACTCTGGTTGTCCACGGATCAAGCCTGATTCGTCCACCCAACGGCAACGCGGCCACCTGATCGGTGCGGCGCATTTCCAGTTGTGGGGCGGAGTTCATCAGGGCGCTCATGCGGATTGTCTTCGCATCCGCCAGGCTGTTGCCCAGGTGCGACCGGATCAGATTCTTTAAATCCGGGGCTCTCATTTGCAATGCCTTCAGGAACAGGGCAGCGCTCTGCAGCTTGTTCTTGTAAGGAGAATTGTCGAGTAACTCGAGCGCTCGCTTATCAGCAGCTTCCTCGTCCTCAGGGTTACGCGTGAAATCAAGATGGTCAAAGGTATTTTCATCCGCAAAGAACATGCGGTCGTTGAAGGCCACCTTGGTATCCAGGCGATGTCCCAGATTAATGTGGCTCAGCTCGTGGGCAATCACCATGGCGAGTGAAGACTCGTCAGGCAGAACGTCGAGTAGACCGCGGCTGAGCACGATGGTATGCCCGATGGTAAAGGACTCGAGCGGCAAGGTGAGCAGCACTCTGGTTCGAACTTCTGGTTCGATGTTGAGATTGTTGGTGACGATCAGATTGTTGGCGACGGTTTGCAGAATCTTGTCGACCTCGCCTTCGGGCGCCAGCAGTCCTACTTTCTGCAGTCGCTCCATTACGTTGTCCTCTGCCTGCCGCTCCCAGAGCCGCTCGCTCTCGACCGGTGTCGCATCCTGATTGGCTTCGGTTTGGTCATGTACGGAATCGGGAGCATCCACCAGGATCTGGGTGAATTCCTCATTATGCTGGCGTTTCAAATCGTAGCCCCAGAGTCGCGTCTGGGCCTTGAATTGATAGTCATTCTTGAAACCACTCTTCATCCCCGACTCTTCGCTGTAGATGAACGAAGGGATCCACATTCCCGGGCGCAGATTCAGGCGCCAGCTGTCGAAGTGCAGGTAGTGCGCGAAACGGGGAGCGGGGCCGTAGGTTCCGTTAAAACGCACCACGTTGTAGTCGCGGTCCTCCACCCAGATGCGTCCGATAAACCGTCCGGTACCCGAGCCCTTGCGTGGTTGAACGTCGATCACCAGGCAGCGAATCTCCCCCAGGAACTCGCGGCGGATGAAGGTGAAATCGTAATTCTGGCGCTGTATGTTGTCGTCCAGAACCGCCATTTGCGCGAATCCGCGAGGAATAAAGTGGGTGGTGTAAACTCCGGTAAACTTCGAGAAAATGCCCTTTTTCTTCTTTCCTGATTCATCCAGGAAGGCGCGGTCTTTGACCTGGTCCTCAAGATCGAAGCGCCCAAGGAAGTACTGGTCGCCGGCCGGCACCAATCCAACTTCATGGTCAGTTCGCATGGTTTGGATGTAGGTTTCAACCAGCGGATGCGCCTGATGCATCTGTTCGTTGAAAATTCTTTCCCGCGCCACGATACGGTCTACTACCTGATCAAACGAGCCGGGGGTGGAACTGGAGGTCTCCGTCGGAGCGGCTGCCGGTTTAGTGGAAGAGGTAGAGGCGGAACCGTTTTGACCAAGGGCCCAGGTAGGAAGAACAAGAACCACAGCAGCAGATACGAGGATACCCTTTAGATTAAGCATAAAATCCCTTCGAGTTCGTTCCCACCCTCAGGCTAACTGGAAAACAATATGAAGCACGGCTGTGGAATCGGAAGGCTGACCGTCCCGCAGTGCCGGTTTGAAATGGATTTCTTCGGCGGCATGGATGGCTGCTTCGTCGAGCCCATGGCCTAATCCACGAATGACGCGATTCACGCGTACCTTGCCGCCCGACTCGAATACCACTTCGAGTAGCACCTCGCCCTCGATCCGCATTTTTCGGGCTTCTTCGGTATACAAGGGATTGGGTTTGGAAAGTACTTCTGCGGGTGTATTACGAGGCGCCGCGGAGGGCTCTGGGATTTTCGCCTTCGCCATAGTCGCGGTAGGTTCCGTATCGCCAAAACCTGCCTGTCGCACATTGCCGTTGCCACGGCTGTTGTTGCTGCGTCCGGTGTTGTCGCCGGTCGCTACCCCGTTTCCAAATCCTGCGCTGGCGACTACGCCGGGCTTGCCATTTGCGCCGCCGGTTCCGTTGCCATTCCCCGGTCCGGAAGGCAAATCGAAGGAACCCTTAGCGGCGATGGTGGCGGGCTTCCCGTTGTTGTTGTCTTTCGCAGGCACTCCATTGGGATCGCCAAAACCCCCGGTCTGCACATTCTTCGGAGCCGCCGCGATGGTGGGCGTTGCCGAACTTCCGGTAGAAAAAACTTCCGTCTTGACCAGTTGCCGGGGAATCACGGCGGTGGCCGGTGCAATCTGCATCGGCTTGACCGCAGCCACTTCAATTTTTGGCGCGGGCTGGACTTCTTCCAGCTTCGGCACCGGGCGACGAACTTCCGGGGGCAGGCGCAAAGCCTCCACCCGGGGTTCTACCGGAATCGGCTCGGTCTTGAAAACCTTCACCGGAGCAGGGGTGTGATTCACTGGCGGCGGCGTGTTTACCAGTTGGGTAACATGCATTTCCCGGATGGGTTGGACGATGACTTCAGGATGCAGAATGGCTATCCACGCGAGCGCAACCGTGAGCACCGCCTGGGTGCCCATGCTGAACACAAATTCCTTCCACGGTGGTCGTCGATGGGGAAGGCCAGCAAACAGATTGTGCTCGTCGGCGAAAGACATGAATCGATGCTTCCTTTGGCCAGAATGAACCGCTACGAAGGCTCATGTCGCCCGGCCCTTGTCCAAGTACCCAAAATCGGCCAGAAACATTAGCGCTTCCATTCCGTTGGGAGCACGCAGAGAACCACTTCCACGAGAAACAACAGAGGTAAGCACTTATGCCGTAATCATTTAGCTTACTTAGAATTCATGGTACCAAAAACATCGGCGGGGGCGACAAAAAACTTCCGCTTTATCCCCAGCCTCGGGCCATTTTGGGGAACTTCCGTAACTAACGGTATTCCACTTTCGGGTAGGTTACCGTTTCAGCACGGGACAATCTTCGGCGAGCGGATACCCCGGGTGGCATTACGACTATCGACCACCAACTGCGATTGCTTCACGATGTCGGCAAAGTCGTACTCGGAGTGGTCGGTGATGACGAGAACGCAGTCGTATTGCCCCAGATTGTCGAGC
Source organism: uncultured Acidobacteriaceae bacterium (assembly GCA_963824805.1). Lineage (GTDB taxonomy): Bacteria > Acidobacteriota > Terriglobia > Terriglobales > Acidobacteriaceae > DATBAT01. Next base: position 73,891 of record CAWGQZ010000065.1, read on the forward strand.
GAAGAAGACGCCATCTGCAGATCGTAGTGGCGGCCGCGCCCGATGAAGGGAATGAAGGGATCGTGATAACTGACCTCGGCTCCCTCCTTTTGCAGGAGTTCGATGATGGTCAGGGCTGGCGATTCACGCAGATCGTCAATGTCCTTTTTGTAGGCCACGCCCAGGATCAGGACTTTCGCCCCGTTCAAAGACTTCTTGCGTTGGTTGAGCGCGCTGACCACGGAGGCGAGGACGTGGTACGGCATCGAGACGTTGATTTCTCCCGCAAGTTCGATGAAGCGCGTGCGGAAGTCGAATTCCTTGGCCTTCCAGGAAAGATAGAACGGATCCACCGGAATACAGTGGCCGCCAAGTCCGGGACCGGGAAAGAACGGTTGAAACCCGAAAGGTTTGGTGGAGGCGGCAGCAATGACCTCCCAGATATCCAGCCCCATCTTCAAAGACAGCAACTTCAGTTCATTGACCAGCGCAATGTTTACGCAGCGGTAGATATTTTCCAGCAGCTTGGCCATCTCGGCTGCTGCCGGAGAAGAGACCGGCACGGTGCGATGGAACACCGCGCCATAAAGGCTGGCAGCAAGTGCGGAGGCCTGAGTGTCGAGGCCGCCGATCACTTTCGGAATATCGGCTCGCGCGACCGACTGGTTGCCCGGATCTTCGCGTTCGGGCGAGAACGCGACATAAAAACTATCGCCGGCTTCCGATCCGTTGCGCGCTGCTTTCAATCCCAATCGGTTGCCGCGTTCGAGAATCGGCACCAGAATTTCTTCGGTCGTACCCGGATAAGTTGTGCTCTCGAGCACCACCAGTTGTCCGGCGCGCAGGTGGGGCGCAACCGCTTCCGCGGTTCTCGTGATGTAGCTAAGGTCAGGTTCGTGGTACTCATCGAGCGGGGTTGGCACACAGATGATGATGGCGTCCGCCGTTTTCAGGGTGGAAAAATCCGCGGTAGCCTCAAAGCCTGCCTTGCGGGCGGCTTGAATTTCAGGGGAAGGAATTCGGTATATGTAGGTTTCCCCTTTCGCCAGCTTGGCCACCTTGCTGGGATCGACATCCAATCCCGTTACGGGAAACTTCTGTCCGGAAAAAAGCAGGGCCAAAGGCAGACCAACATAGCCCAATCCGATCACGGCCACCCGTGCCTGGCGGGAATCAATTTTGCTCTTGGACTCAGAAAACTGGCTGGAGGCTGTCACTTGTGTCGTCATCACGGAATTGTGGTTTCAGTATGCCACACCGAAGCTTTACGGCTTGGATTTTTGCCCGGGGTCTCATGACCTTGGAGTAGTGCTCAGTAAAGCAGCCGAGTTTTTAGGGGGAGCCGCACCTAAGTAGTAATCAGCGTGTCTCCAAATGGGCGTTACCGAAGTATCAGCTTGAGGCGAAAAGTCAGAAAGTCGTTGACGCCACAGCATGCAAGCTAGCATTGCAAAGGCTCTACTGCAAACTCCGTTTCACGGGAAAGGTGCGAATATGTTCCGGAAATTTGTTCGGGTGCTTGCTGCTGGGAGTCTGCCGGGCGCTCTGATGGCCGCGGATTCGACGGCAGCCATGATGTATACCAATCGCGGCTTGGGTGAATGGGAGTGCAGTGGCCCATTCGTCAGCCGTGTTTCCTGGAGACTTGGTTCAAACCAAGCCGGATTCGGTAGCCAAAATCAATGCTTTCCGGTTCCAGTGGTTTCCGTCGGTTCGGATTCGTTAGTCAAATTCGACAGCAACAGTCCTTCGGTCGATCACGGTGCGGTAGCAGTGACAACTTCAAAGAGCATGGCAACGAAGGCCGGGGAAGTTTCCCTCACTCCGGCAACTGGCGCGCCTGGACGGCCTATGAGTTGAAAAACACCAACGGCGACGGGTTCATCATGGCCCACAAAGGCGACCTGACCATCAAGATTCCGCAGGTACGCGGACTTTATCGGAAGGTAAGCAGACCACTCGCTATGCTTCCTATCAACAAATAAGGTGGCGGAGCAGCGCCGGCCGCCGGCGGCGGAGTATTTCGATTCTCCGATCGTGATCGGAATTGGCGTGGCTGCAGTTGCTGGTTTGGTGACTTTGATATTAGTGCAGGGTTCGGAACCGGCCAGCCCGTCGACACCGTAATCTGCAATTTTAGGTATGCCAAAGCCCTCTGGGAATCCGGAGGGCTTTTGGTTTCTTGCCACAAATCGCCGGAGACGAATCTTACGCCGGCTCCTTGCTTGCGCCCGGTGCCGTGCCGAAGCTGCCACAACGTCCGCCCATGCCCTGGCGGAACTTTTCACGCTCTTCGGGAGACATACGCTCCCATCGCTCCCACATCCGGCGGCGGAAATTTGGACGGTGACCGCCACGGCCACTCACGCCTCCGAACAGGATCCGGCAGAGCGCCAGAACACCGACCGCTTGCCAGAAGCTAATCTGCCGCCACCCGAACAACGCGGGCAGTAGCCAGTTCCACAGGTGCATGACCACTTCGCCGCCGATCACGATGAAAAGCGCGATCAGCACCGGGATTAGAAAAAACCATTTCTTCCTCATATCATGTTCCTCATTTCTTCAGGAATTCGTCGTAGATGTTCCGTAACTGCTGGCGTAGGTGCAGCACTGCATAACGCTTGCGGGCGAGCAGGGTGTTCACTTTTACTCCGGTTTCAGCCGAAAGCTCCTTGAAACTGCGCCCTTCCAACTCGTGGGCGATAAATACTTCGCGCTGCTCATCGGGCAATTCATGAATTGCATACTCCAGCTCGTCCAACAGCAGGTTGCGGACGTAAAGCGCATCCGGCCCGGCATCGGGCGAGGGCAAGAGATCTTCGATCCGCAACAGTTCACCGTCTTCGTCTTCCAGGGCCGCGTCGCTGAAGTTCTCCGGCCGCTTCTTGCGAAAGAGGTCGGTGATGCGGTTGCGCGCCACCCGAAACAGCCAGCCGGTCACGTGCTCAATCGGCATTAACAGGCGGTTGGCTTCCACCAGTTCGTAGAAAACTTCCTGCACGATGTCCTCAACATCTGAGGGATCGGGCACGCGCCTGCGGATGAAATTGCGCAGCCGGGGTCGCTCTGCCGCAACCACTTCGGAGATTCGGCGATCCTGCTCGTCCATCAAGGCGACGCTCGGCGACTCAACCATCCATTCCTGTAGACGGATGGCTGGCGAAAATATTGTAGAGGTCGAAAGCGACCGGTTGCTGTGCTATCGCCGGCCGCACATCGACGTCTAAACCTTGCGTAGATTCCTTGGCGAATCTCGATCAAGGATCTCAGTGCGTTGCGCGCAGCGAGGGTCTATGAACGCTTCTTCCACTGTGGTAACAGCCAACCGCTCGGCACGGCCGGTTCCGGCAATTCTTGTCGGAGGTCTGATTGCCGGGACCATCGATGCCTCTCTGGCCTTCTACACTTTTGGATCCAGAATGCCCCAGGGGATCGCCAGCGCACTGATCGGCCGGAGCGCCTTCCAGGGCGGCGCGGCCACCTGGATCCTCGGTCTCGCGCTGCACTTTTTCATCGCCCTCTCCATGGCCGCGGCTTACTACGCGGCCAGCCGCAAGCTTCCTTTTCTGATTGAGTACCCTCTGGTCTGCGGCTTGTTTTATGGGATGGGCTTGTACCTGGTGATGAATCTGGTGGCGGTGCCCCTGTCCGCCATCCATGCCCGCGGCCCGATCGCCCGCGGGGACTTGATTGAAGGCCTGTTGGTGCACATGATTCTGATTGCCTTGCCGATCGCATACAGCGTGCGGGCGTTTTCCAACTAGATTGCAGGCTCGCAGGCGCCAAAACCCTTGCCAGCCCCCGCCAGGTGACTATCATCCAGAGTAACTTGGCCTTTAATTCAAAAACTGATGACTGCCTGCGCCGGGTCGGTGTCATCGGAGACATTCATGCCGAGGATGAATTACTCGACTTCGTGCTGCGGCACTTCATGACCCTTCAACTGGATACCATTCTCGCGGTCGGGGACATAGTGGACGGCTTCGGTGATGCGAACCAGGCTTGCGCCCTGTTGCGTAAGTACGAGGTGCTTGCGGTTTGCGGAAATCACGACCGCTGGTGTTTGACCGAGTCAATGCGCACTTTGCCAGGCGCAACCGCGGAAGGAATTCTTACCCAGGAGACTCGCCAATGGCTTCAAATGTTGCCCAAGACCCGTAGCTTCGAGACCCCTCTCGGCCCGCTCTTGCTATGCCACGGACTCGGCGCAAACGACATGGCCACCGTCCGTCCACATCATGAGGGCTATGCGCTCGAAGCAAATCTGGACCTCCAGGCATTGCTGAGGTCGAAACAATATCGCTTTATCGTGAGTGGCCATTCCTATGAACAGTGCAATCTCCCGATTCTTGTCGAGCAATCCTTGAGCGAGCAGACCGAAAGCAATCGACTTCGCGTCGCCATTGCACCACTGCCGGTGCAATCTAGACAAACTATCAGATTAGATATAATCTAATCTTTCCGATGCCCACCGATTCAATCAAACAGTCCCTCGAGAGCAGCGGGCTGCGCTGTACTGCGCAGCGTTATGCCGTGATGGCCTTCTTGATGGACCACAAGGGGCATCCCACGGCGGCGCAAATCTTTAAGGCCGTAAATCGCGTGGATCCACGCTCTTCGCGGGCCACGACCTACAACAATCTGCGCGACCTGGTAAAGGCGGGCTTGGTGAGGGAAGTGGCGGCCGAAGGCCGCGCTGGACGGTTCGATCTGGAGGGTATGCGCCACCACCATTTCATCTGCGACCGCTGCGGCAATGTGGAGGACGTCGACTGGTACGACGTCCCCAAACCTGGCGCGCGTTCTCTCGGCAAACGCGTGGTTCGCGAATGCCAGTTAATTTTCCGCGGGTTCTGCGCCAAGTGCGCTCGCCCGCATGCTTCACGTTAATGGTGCGAACTGCGCGGGATGGGTTCGCGGATCATCAAAAGTTTGAACTAATTCAAAGGAAAATATATGGAAAACTCACGCATGGAAAACACCGTCGCCTCATCATCGGGGACTGTTTCCCCAGAGAAGCAGGATAAAAGCACCCAACCCGAATCCAAGTGCCCGTTCAACCACGGCGCATCCTCGCCCAGCAACAGAGATTGGTGGCCAAAACAGGTAAACCTCAAGGTGCTGCATCAGCACTCTGGCCTGTCCGATCCGATGGATGAGAAGTTCGACTATGCCAAGGAATTCAAAAGTCTCGACCTGAATGCCGTGGTCAAGGATTTGCATGCGCTTATGACCGATTCGCAAGAATGGTGGCCCGCCGACTTTGGGCACTACGGCGGGTTGTTCATCCGTATGGCATGGCACAGCGCCGGAACGTATCGGATTGGAGATGGCCGCGGGGGCGCCGGGGCCGGCCAGCAGCGCTTCGCTCCGCTTAATAGTTGGCCTGACAACGTCAACCTCGACAAGGCACGCCGGCTGCTTTGGCCGATCAAGCAAAAATACGGACGGAAAATTTCCTGGGCCGATCTGATGATCCTCGCAGGCAACGTCGCGCTCGAGGATATGGGATTCAAGACTTTCGGTTTCGGCGGCGGACGCGCCGACACATGGGAGCCGGAGGAGGAAATTTATTGGGGACCGGAAGGCACATGGCTGGCAGACGAGCGCTACAGTGGCGATCGCGATCTGCAGAATCCGCTGGCCGCGGTACAGATGGGACTGATTTACGTGAACCCCGAAGGACCCAACGCAAATCCCGATCCGGTTGCCGCCGGCCGAGACATTCGCGAGACCTTCAAGCGCATGGCTATGAACGACGAAGAAACTGTGGCCCTGATTGCCGGCGGGCACACCTTCGGCAAGACCCACGGCGCTGGCATTCCCGCTGACTACGTGGGCGCGGAGCCGGAGGGCGCTGATATCCACGATCAGGGACTCGGTTGGAAAAATAAATTGGGCAAAGGGTTTGGCGCTGACACCATCGGCAGTGGCCTGGAAGTCACTTGGACACAGACACCTACTAAGTGGAGTAACAACTTCTTTGCCAACCTGTTCAACTTCGAATGGGAGCTGACGAAGAGCCCGGCGGGTGCGCATCAGTGGACGCCGAAGAACGGCGCTGGCGCCGGCACAGTGCCCGATGCGCACGATCCCTCGAAAAAGCACGCGCCCTCCATGCTGACCACGGACCTCGCGTTACGCTTTGATCCTGCATATGAAAAGATTTCGCGGCGCTTCTACGAAAATCCCGACCAGTTTGCTGACGCCTTTGCGCGCGCGTGGTACAAGCTCACCCACCGCGACATGGGCCCGATTGTGCGTTACCTCGGCCCACTGGTTCCGAAAGAGACGTTACCGTGGCAGGACCCGATTCCCGCGGCGGATCATCCGCTCATCAACGAGCAGGATGTTGCGGCTCTGAAGGCGAAGGTTCTTTCCTCTGGTTTGACGGTTTCGCAGCTTGTCTCAACGGCATGGGCGTCCGCCTCAACCTTCCGCGGCTCCGACAAGCGCGGCGGGGCGAACGGCGCGCGTATTCGTCTGGCTCCGCAAAAGGTTCTGGGAGGTTAACCAGCCGACGGAGCTGGGGAACGTGTTGCAAAAGCTGGAATCGATCCAGAATGAGTTCAACGGCTCTGAGGGGAAGAGGGTGTCGCTGGCTGACCTGATCGTTCTCGGCGGCGATGCCGCGATCGAGAAAGCCGCCAAGGACGCCGGAACCGAAGTGAAAATTCCCTTCAAGCCGGGACGCATGGACGCGTCACAAGAGCAGACCGACGTCGAATCCTTCGAACCGCTCGAACCCAAAGCCGACGGATTCCGCAACTATCTGCGCGGAAAGCAGCGATTGTCGCCCGAAGAGATGTTGGTGGATAAGGCGCAGTTGCTGAAGCTGACGGCGCCGGAGATGACGGTCCTAGTCGGAGGCCTACGGGTTCTGGGTGCCAACGCCGGGAACTCGAAGCATGGCGTATTCACTCAGAAGCCGGGCACACTGACCAACGACTTCTTCGTCAACCTGCTCGACATGCGCACCCAGTGGCAGCCTTCCGCTCACTCCAATGGCTCAGGAGAAATCTACGAGGGGCTCGACCGCAAGACAACCACGTCAAGTGGACTGGAACCCGCGTCGACCTGATATTCGGGTCGCACTCGCAGTTGCGCGCGCTGGCGGAAGTCTATGCGAGCTCGGACGCGAAAGAAAAGTTTGTGCGGGACTTTGCGGCGGCGTGGAGCAAGGTGATGAACGCAGATCGCTATGAGGTGGCCGCCTGAGGAAAAGTGTTTTGTCGTGAAACACATCGTCATGACATTGGGTAATCGACAGCTAAGCGACCATCCCCACATTTTGTTTCGCGAATGCAGGTGCTTACAATCGTCTCGATCCGGATATGAACAACCCACTGGAAGCTATATTTGCCAGCTGCGACAAACGGCCGATTTTGCAGGAACCGATTTCTCTGATGTTAACGCGTGCTCCACTGATGGCGACAATGGCCTTCACGCCGTCGTCCGTTGGGGTGATCTTGCGTCCGCTAAATCCTTATTGATGCGGGCATCGACGTAAACAAGGCCGGGGACCTTGGTTACACGTCCAATCTGGAAAAGCAACGATGACGGTAATTTCGCAATTTGGCGTGGGTGGCAGCCCCATTTGGCTTCTTGCGGGCTGCGTGATCTCGGCGGAGAGTATGGTAGTCGACTAGCTACTGCCTTGTCCTCCTGCTATTCTGACCAGCCGCAAAGCGGCGGCAGATTCAGCCCGGGGCGCAAGCCCCGGTCGAATGTCGACGATGAAGCCCAGCGGGCGGAAGGACCTTTTGGAGCAACTCGGGAGTTCTCTTGCGTCCCTTTCGGGTCTAGATCAAAAGCCACTTGACTCGGCGCTAACACGCGCGGCTGTAATCTTTCGCCGCTTGGCGGCTCTTTTCATCTTTAGTTATGTCTACGCCGTGGCATCTTCAGCCCAGACCATCCCTGCGGCCGACCATCATGCGCATCTCCAGAGTCCTAAGGCTGCGCGGCTTCTCAATGAAGGAGCACGTTTGCACCCGGACGGAGGCTCAACCCGAGAAGGAAAACCCCTATACCGCAAAGGACCTCATCTCCGCGCTTGACGCGGCGGGCGTGCGGCGTGCCGCTGCGCTTTCCGAAGCGTATCTGCTTGGCACTCGTTTCGTGCATGTTCCCAATGAAGTCGGAAGTGGTCGACCAGGAAAATGACTGGACGCTGCGGCAAGTAGGCCGATATCCCAAGCGGCTTGTCGGTTTCTGTAGTGTCAACCCGATCCGGCCCTACGCAATGGCTGCCCTTAAGCACTGCGAGCGAATCGGGCTTCGCGGCGGGCTGAAACTTCACTTGGCAGCCTCGCACTTTCAATTCGAGAACTCCGAAGAGGTTCGCCAACTGCAGGAGGTCTTCCGTGAAGCAAATCGGCTGCGCATGCCGATTCTGATTCATCTCCATCCCGATGATGAAAAGTGGGATGGCCGGCGCGACGCTCAGGTTTTCCTGGAACAGGTATTGCCGCTGGCTCCTGACATTCCGGTGCAGGTGGCTCACATGGTCGGATGGGGAGGCTACGACCGCAGTGCGGACGCTGCCCTCTCGATTTTCGCTGATAAGTGCTCGTCACAAGCGACGGTGTGTAACCGCCTCTATTTCGACATCTCCGCTGTGATCGTGCCGCCGTCGGCAGCCAATGCGCCTCAGGGCAGCGATCTTCGATTCATGTACGAAAACCAGAAGGATTTTTCCGAAGGGCCCAAGCGCCTCGCCGCTAACCTTCTACGTATTGGACTCAACCGGATCTTGTTCGCGACCGACTGGCCAATTTCTACTCCGAAGGACTACATCAAATTATTGCGCACGGACCTGCCGCTCACCCCCGCTGAGATTGACCAAATCTTCAGCAACGTTGCGCCATACTTTCCCGCGGAGCATTGATCAAAAAGGAGTAGATCGGAGCTCTATCGGCCGTGAGGATCGTCACTTGCTACCCCTTTCGACAAAGTGGTCCGCGCGCACTAAGGCAACTTAAAAGGGATGCCACCGCCGTCGCCTGGGGCTGCAAGATATACTTCTGGGCTTGAGGGCGAGTTCCTCGCCCGTGCTACCACAGAAATCGGCCTTTAGCCGGGTCCTTTTATGCTAAACCTCTTTTCACAAAACAACTACCGGCATTTGTTGAGTGGGTTGCGCCTACTGTTTCTTTTTCTGGCCGTTCCATTCGTGGCGGTGGCGCAGCGGCAAATCAGCCCGCCGCTGCACACTCGTGGCTACCAGATCCTTGATTCCAAAAATCACGTCGTACGCCTCACCTCCGTCAACTGGTACGGCTTCGACCAAAAGGAATTTGTTCCCGGCGGTCTGGATCACGCGAGCCTGGCTCAAATCGTTGAACAAATTCATGCCCTCGGAGTGAATTGCGTTCGTTTGCCGTGGGCCAACGAAACATTCGAGAAGAATCCGGTTGTTCCCGACTATGCGGTAAAAGCAAATCCCCAATTTCGCGGCAAGCGCGCTCTCGATGTTATGGACACAGTCGTCTCGGCCCTGGCACGCGCCGGTATCATGATTGTTTTGGACAATCATGTTAGCCGCGCAGACTGGTGTTGCAAGGACGACGATGGCAACGGTCTCTGGTACAGCGCTGACTATCCCGAAGAAAAATGGCTCGCCGATTGGCGGGCCATCGTGTTGCGCTACAGAAATCAGAAATGGGTTGTGGGAGCGGACCTGCGCAACGAACTTCGCAGTGGCGCGCAATGGGGCGGCAATGATCCACGGCTCGACTGGCATGCAGCCGCGGAACGCGGCGGCAACGTGGTACTTGACGCCAATCCGAAACTCCTTGTCATGGTCGAAGGGCCTGAATACTCGACAGATTTCTCGGCGTTCGGCTCGCTGCCGCTAACGCTGAAGGTGCCGAATCGCGTGGTCTATTCGCCGCACGCGTACTCTTCGGAAGCGCACATATTCACCAGCTACGAAGAGATGAAACAGGTCTTCGACGCGCGCGCTGGTTTCCTGCTTCACCACCAGCCCGCAGTTCCCCTGTGGGTCGGCGAATTTGGGACTTGCCAGTCGCTCGATTGCGGCGCGAACAGTCAGTGGTTCATCTGGTTTATTCGATACTTGAAAGAAAAGAATCTCAGCTGGAGCTACTGGCCGCTGAACGGAACACAGTCTTCGGGCTATAGCCGAACCTATGACAGCCTTGAAACGTATGGCCTGCTCACACCCGATTATCGGCACATCGCTGCGCCGAAGGTACTCGAGCTGTTTCGCACCATCTCAGTTCCAGGCCCGTGAGCTAACATCGGAGATCAACAAGTGCCCGGGCCGCTCACCTGGGCCTGTGCAGTGTCTTTCGCGCCACCGGCTTCGACTTCTTTCGGGAGCCCGTGCGCGTGCTGCGCGCAGCTTGTACTCGCTCTGACCAGTCCGCCGCGGTACCTGCGCGTGGCCACAACGATTGAATGGGATATCGCGGGGCACCGGCGCGAACAACAGGATCCCGAGCCGTTTCCACCGGGACGCGTGTGGTTACCAGGCAGGTTGATAATCGACGTCGCGGACGTAATGGTGATCCGTTCTCGAACTAAATGGTTTTCTAGACCCTTAGCGAGCCTCGGAACCCTCTGGAGGCATAGTAAGATTCCGCACCGTTGTGAAAAAGGAAAATGGTGTCATAGCGGCGATCACAAAAGAGGGCGCCGCCGAGTTGTCTAATAGTAGAAGGCGTTTTTACCCAACTCGAGGTTTTGGTATCGAACTTCCCGAGCTTTTGCAGCTCTCGATATTGTTTTTCGGTTAAGAGCTCAATTCCCATGGCAGCTGCCATAGCCATCGCGCTATCTGCCGGTTTATGTTCTTTTCTTGACTCCTGCGCTTCGCGGTCATAGCAGACACTTCTGCGGCCTTTGGGACTTTCCGCTGAGCAATCATAAAAAATGTATTCGCCTGTCGTTTTATCGTGATCAACAACGTCGGGTTCGCCGCCGGTTCTTTCCATTTCATTGAGTGACCACAGTTTCCCGGCATCGGCTTTGAGCTTGGCTTGTACTTCATCCCATTCGAGACCTTGATGACGGTTTATATTTTTCTCAAAGCGGGCTTGCAATGCTCTGAGTAGTTCTTCGCGTTGTCCGCGTGTCAACTGGTTTTTGTTGCCACGAATGTTCTTCATACTTTTATCAGGACCTGCGATGAAGCTCCCCGTTGCCCCATGCTAGATTCGCGCCTTTTACCAGGCTTTAGGGCCGGGATTTTCGCCGCGGTTTCGGCTTGGATTTGCCCTTGAGATTCAGCGCCACGGCAGCACGAATTAGATCCTTCAAGGCCGCCGCATCGATCTTTTCTCCTTCATGGATATCGATAGCGCGCCTGACATTCCCCTCGAGGCTTGAGTTGAATAGGCCGGAAGGGTCCGGCAGGGAGGCTCCCTTTGCGAAGGTCAGCTTAACGGCGCTCTTGTAGGTTTCGCCGGTACAAACGATACCGCCACGCGACCAGACGGGCACACCCGGCGAGGTCGCCTTGGCCCACTTCCACTCTTCAACGATCTCCGGGTCTGCGTGGTGAACGACGTCGCGCACTTTGGCGAGCGTGTTCCCGCGCCAGTCGCCAAGTTCCATGATCTTCTGGTCGATGGATGCAGAGGCAGATTCCACCGCGACAGGCCTTTTCATATGCACCTCCCACTCTCTCGCACTTAATTTAGCCGCGCTCTGCCTAACCTGCAACCACCGCGAATGGAACTGGTGCAATCGCCAGAAAGTATGCTCTTGACAACCACGGGAACCGCTCTTAGAGTCAGGGCTCTTCCTCCTCGCAGTAGACTCCTGGGACAACATGGTGTGTCACCCGCTCCGGTCGCATGCGACTTCTTCGCATCGAGCGTGGGGCCACGCGCTGTTGAAGTATTTGTGACTCGCGAGCGTTTTCAATTGGAGGTCACCAATGCGTGTACGAACCGTCGCCCAAGGCTTAACAGTTAACGCAATCGCAGGTTCCTACGTGGTGGTGCTGGGTATGAATATCAACGATGCCGATCGGGCAGGGCTTCGCGGTTTCGCAATCCAGCGCGAAGACATGACCGAGGATGAGACGTTTTGGATGAAGGGCATGAAGACATTCCAAACCGTCGAGCCAAATCCTGCTGCAGGAGAGCAATTCTCGAGCCTGGTTCATCCGCTTCAGACTTTTCAATGGGCCGATTACTCCGCCAAGCCGGGCAATACATATGTCTACAAAGTCGTCGCAATGACCGGCAATCCGAGCGCTCTTCAGCAACGTGCTTCCGCAAGCGTTACAGTCACAACGGAAAATATTGTTGACGATCACACCATTCATTTCAATCGTGGTGCAGCAGCGTCCCAGGAATATGCGCGTCGCTTCCAAAACAAAGCCCCAAGCCAGGTAGGACAGGCTGCTTATGATTGGCTGTCACGGGGCTTGGTGGAAGGAATCGTTGCATTCATCGAACGCGCCAAGGGCGCCGGCTTTGGGTTAAAAGGCGCATTCTATGAATTCCAGTGGCCCGTTGTGCTCACGGCATTGCACGACGCCAAGACTCGCGGCGCTTCGGTTGAAATCGTGTTCGACGATATTGATAACGAGACTGGCCCGCATGGGGACAATGAAGACGCAATTAAGCTCGCGCAGCTCAAAGCGGTGTGTACCCCACGCTCCAACGGCACGCTCATGCATAACAAGTTCCTGGTCTTGACCGAAAAAAACAAGCCGAAGGCGCTGCTTTTTGGATCTACCAATCTGACTGAGAATGGCATCTATGGCCATGCAAATTGCACCCACGTGGTGGAGGATGCCACCATCGCCGCGAAGTATCTGGAGTATTTCAAAAAGCTCAAGACCGATCCGGTCACGACCGGCAAGAGCAACCCCTACAAGCAGTGGACGATTACGAACACACCCGCCCCGGCCCAAGCCTTCACCAATGGTATGGCGCCCGTGTTTTCTCCACGGTCAAATCTTAAGGCGCTTCAGTGGTACGGAACCCTTGCCGGATCTGCGAAAGACGCTCTGTTCATGACCTTTGCCTTTGGGATGAATCCGGTGTTCAAGACCGTTTACGGGCAGCAGGACCAGGTGCTGCGCGTCGGCCTCATGGAGAAGGAATGGAATGGAAAGAACAAGGAAGCGCAAATTGCGGCCATCCGGAAAATCCAGGCGCTACCGAATGTAGTGATTGCCATTGGGAACCGGATTCCCTTGAACGGCTTCGATCGCTGGCTGGGAGAAATCGACCGGATAACCAATCCTGTCAATGTCCACTGGATTCATTTGAAGTTCATGTTGGTTGATCCACTCTCCAACGACCCCACGGTGGTGACGGGTTCTGCCAATTTTAGCGACGCCAGCACATCCACGAACGATGAAAATATGATTGTCATCACAGGCAATCGACGGGTTGCTGATATTTATTTCGGCGAATATATGCGTTTGTATTCTCATTATGCGTTCCGGGAAGCGGTAAAAATCTTTCTCGACAACAATCCTCATGCCAAGCCGGAGGACATGAAGCAAGGCTTCCTAATCGAGAAAGGTGACTGGACCGCGCCTTACTTCGACCCGAAGGATAAGACTGGAAAAAGGGCAAGGCGAATTTATTTTGCTGGGTAGACGCAAAGGACGAGTGGGCCATTCAAGCCCGGTTTTGGCTTGAGTGGGAATGTTTCGATCCCCCCAACCCTGCATGCCGATTGGAGTGGCGAGACCTGGTGTTCGTTGCGGCAAGGGGGCACCCGGAAATGGGCCACCCAGCCCGCCATGAATGATAAAGTTTCCCGATGCGATCCAATCGTTCCGTGCCGCCGTGCGCCGTGATTCCTGTGCTCATCTATCCAGACCCTGGCGCAGCCGCCGATTGGCTGGCAAAGGCTTTTGGCTTCACCGTCCGCCTTCGCATCGCCAATCACCGCATACAGATGCGGGCTGGCGATGGCTGCTTCACCATCGCCGAAGGCACGGTCGCGCCTAACCACTCGCAACACGTTCAGGTCCGCATTGAAGATGCCAATGGACACTGCGGGCGGGCGCGGCAAAACGGCGCCATCATCCTGACTGAACCCCAAGACCATCCCTACGGCGAACGCCAGTACAACGCCCAGGATTTCTACGGCCACCGCTGGGACTTCACCGAGACCATCGCCGATGTGGCACCCGAAGAATGGAGTGGCGGGGAGTTTCATCTGGAGTGAAAGTGTTCCGCGTGGAACACATCGTCATCACGCCTGCGGGCATACAATTGTGTGATGACACCTAAGCCTAACAAAGCAAAACAGAAAAAGACCCGCGCAGCCGGGCAGGGTTCGGCCAGCCGAAGGTTTCGTTCGAGGATGATCTCCAGTCCTGATGGGGCCGGAGGCAGGGACGGAGTCGCGCGGGAACCGTCCGTGCAGGCAGAGGATTCGCTTGCGCGTGGACAACGAAGTGGTGGACTGGTTCAAGTCCAAAGGCCCGGGCTACCAGACGCGCATCAACCGCATATTGAGAAGAGTGATCGAGGAAGGCAAGAAGCGGACGGGAAAGTAGGCTCGGCAGTCCGCGGTTCTGGAGCCACTCGCCGGCCTCTGTTAATCAGACGAGCCTAGTTTGGAGAGTAAGCAAACCGGACGAGCCGGTTCCTACTCCAGCATCCATCGTTCAATTCCGGGCAAACCGGATACAACTGTCCCCATCCCGCCGCCACCACAATTCGATTCTCTGCAATTCCCTTGCTCATCAGAGCTTGCTTGACCCAATCCGCGCGACGCTGCGAAAGCGCAAGATTGTAGATCAATTCGCCTCGTGAGGAGGCGTAGCCGTCTATGTAGAAGCGAGCATTGGGATGATCCTTCAACCATCGGACGTTTTCCTCCAGCGTGCCCGGGTTCGAAGGGTCATCGTGGTCATTCCAGGGAAACATGATTTCGTGGACGTTGTTGTTGAAGGCTTCTTCTTCGGGCCGAAACAGAACCACTCTTGGTTGCGCCCAGTGACCAACCCAAAAGGCAACATCAGCGGACGATTCCGTAGCACCCTGTTGTGCAAATATCCCGGTACTGGTTAACAGGAGCATCATAATCACAGCGAAAGTGACTCGGCATCTCATCGGATTGGTGAACCTCCGTTATGTGGGTGAGTCTAGGAGACGGTCACGAAATAGAACACTGTCAGCAGTGACAGGGTTTGAGTTTCAGATATTTGTCGTAGCGAATGTTCTAGATACAAAATCTAGTTATAGCCGGAGTTTCCTAGTAGAATCTCCTGAATTTTGTGGTGTGGGCCCATCGCTAGCGCCGGAGGTCACGCCATGAAGCACATCACGAGATCGTTGCTGATCTTGGTCCTGCTGTACGGAATTGTCTTTGCCGTGCGGACCGCCTACCTCGTGCATGAGGGAGCGCCGCTGTGGTCTGGCGTGCTGTTCGCAGTTCTTGTCGTCGGCGTTCAATTCGCGCTTGGACCGTGGATCGTCGAACACGTCCTGGATATCTTCTGGGATGAGTCGCGCAACCAGGTGCCTGCCAGAAACTTCGAGTTCATGGAGCGGTTGTGCGCCGAGCGCGGTCTCAAGCTGCCGCGCATTGGGGTGATTCAGAGCGGCACGCCGAACGCCCTCTCTTTTGGCCACATACCTTCAGACTCCAGAGTGGTGGTTACGACTGGTTTGTTGGATTTACTGACTCCCCGATTTATTCCTTCCCTGATTTCGATTTCTGATTCGATTTCCGTGATTTCTTGTCTCTAGTTTCCTGCCCTTGCGCACAGAACGCGCAAAGTAAGGCAGCCTCGCCTTGTATACTTTGCCCAAAAACGGAAAGGGCGCATTCGCCTCTAGCAAGTTATGACCATTCACGTCGGACTGATCGGTGGCGGCAACATCAGCGCAACGCACGCGCGAGCTGCAAATGCAATTCCCGGAGTTCGCGTTGCCGCGATTTACGGCCGCAATCAGGAGAAAGTCGCCCGGCTTTCGCAGGAGTTTACAGCCAAAGCTTACGCGGACTTCGAGGCGTTCCTCAATCATCGCCCGCTGGATCTGGTCGCAATCGGCAGTCCCAGCGGATTGCACGGAACCCAAGGCATCGCGGCGGCTAAGCATGGACTGCATGTTCTGACGGAAAAGCCGATCGATATCTCGACCGAACGCGCCAATGAACTCATCGACGCCACGGAAGCCTCTGGCGTGAAGCTGGGAGTCATGTTTCAGGACCGGTGCAAGCCTGATATCCGGCGCTTGAAACAGTGGGTCGACGCAGGGATCCTGGGCAAAATCTTACTGGCGGACGCGCGGGTGAAATGGTATCGCCCGCCGGAGTATTACGGCGATTCGAAGTGGCGGGGCACGCTTGCGCTGGATGGCGGGGGAGCGCTTATCAACCAGGGTGTGCATACCGTCGACCTTTTGTTATGGATGCTGGGTCAACCCGTCGAAGTTCAGGCGAGCACGGCTAACCTGCTGCACAAGATCGAGGGGGAGGACACCGCGTTGGCGTTGCTCAAGTTCGAATCCGGTGCGAGCGCGGTGGTGCAGGCGACCACGGCTGTATTTCCTGGCTATGCCCGGCGGCTTGAAATCAGTGGCGCCGAAGGGACCGTCATCCTCCAACAGGATCGGGTGGTCTTAGTGGACCTAAAACATCCACGGGAAGGTGTCGCCGCCAGTGCCGGCAAGGACGATACTGAAGATACGGCTTCGCCGGTTGTGACCGACTTCGCTGGTCATCAGGCGGTGTTTGAAGACTTTATCAGTGCCATCCGGCAAGACGGCACGCCAATGTGCGATGGTCGTGAAGCCCGGAGAAGTGTGGCGCTGATTGAAGAGATTTACCGGGCGGCGGGAAGAACGAAGCGATGGACGCAGATGAATCGCTAAGAAAGCGCGCCGACGAATCCAGCCGGAAAGGAAGTTGTTGCGGATACGCCGAGACTGAATAACAGGTTACCTGGAAGGCGCGAGGGAATTTGTTCGTCTGCTTCCAAATTTACCCTAGGACATCGAGAGTCTAAGGTCTTTGAGGCGAGTGTCGTGGTCTCCTACCTTTGCGCACAGAACGTGCAAGATGGGGCACCCTCAGATTTTGGGTTGAGAGAGAGAACCAAAGTCTGGCAGGGGTGGGCCACCCGCCGCTCACGCCTGTGTGTTCGGCAGGAATCCTCCAGAGTGTAGATGGGCACTTTAATGTCCGGGGATTTTGATTCGAAAGTTGGTGTGAATTGGATGGGAACAATTCCTCGTCCCCGATTCCTCCTCATACGCCCCGGCCTGCTTCCGGGTGTATTCTGTTTCACGCCATGCGCACTCAGCCCCTGATCGCACTCCTCCTGCTCGCTCTCACCTCCCCGCTATTAGCCCAACAGCAATCCACCGCCAAGCCGGAAGACACCGAAGTCTGGCAGCCAGAACCCAAAGTGGTCACTCCCGGCGCGACGCCAACCGCCGCGCCCTCCGACGCGATCATTCTCTTCGACGGCAAAAATCTCGACGAGTGGGTCTCCGCCCAGGACCGCAACGCCCCCGCCAAGTGGACCGTCACCGACGGCACCATGCTGGTGAGCAAGACCGCGGGCAACATCGAGACCAAACGTACCTTCAGAAACTACCAGCTCCACATTGAGTGGAGAGTTCCTGAGAACGTAACCGGCGCAGGCCAGGCCCGCGGCAACAGCGGGGTCTTCCTCGCCTCCACCGGCCCGCAAGACGCCGGATACGAACTCCAGGTGCTCGACAACTACAACAACAAGACTTACGTCAACGGACAAGCCGGGAGCATCTACAAACAGGCGATCCCGCTCGCTAACCCCAACCGCAAGCCCGGCGAATGGCAGATCTACGACGTAGCCTGGACCACCCCAGTCTTCAACGAAGACGGCACGGTAAAATCGCCCGCCTACGTGACGGTATTCTTCAACGGAGTTCTGGTGCAAAACCACTTCGAACTGAAAGGCGAGACGCGCTACATCGGCCAGCCGTTCTACAAAAAGTTCGATGGCGCCCCAATCAAGCTGCAAGCCCACGGCGACCCCAGCCCTGCCCTAAGCTTCCGCAACATCTGGGTAAGAGAATTGAACTGACTGACGGTGGCCATTCAATCCCAGTTTTGGCTTGAGTGGGCCAGTTTCTGCTGTCGGATTGTCACCCGAATCAGGCCGGTTGGTAGGTGGTATGCTACGCCCGGTTCCACAGGCGGAAATCGAAAACCCAAGGTTAAGAAAAAGGTCAGCCATGAATCGCAAAAACAAGCTCACGATTGCGGTAGCCACGGCAGTGTTTCCGCCTCCTCGCACGGTGGTTTACGCGCAGGATAAGTACTCTCTGAAATCGCCGAGCGGAATCGCGTTCTCTGACTTCAAGGGATACGAGGACTGGTCGGTGGTCTCCTCCGCGCGGACCGAAGAAGTGCTCAAGGTGATCGTGGCCAATCCGACCATGATCGCCGCGTACAAGGCCGGCATTCCGGGCAATGGCAAGCCTTTCCCGGATGGCTCCAAGATCGCGAAGCTGCAGTGGAAGCCGAAGAAGAGCACCGATGCCCCATTCGTGGTGGATGTGCCCGATGTCTTTAAACAGGCTTTCGTCATCGAAAAGGACAGCAAGAGATTTCCGAAGAGCGCCGGATGGGGATACGCGGTGTTCAACTACGACGCCGCAGCGGACAAGTTCACGCCCGATGCTAAAAGCCTCTCCGATTGCGGACACGCCTGCCATACGGCGGTGAAGGCCAAGGATTACATCTTCCATCCGTACCAGAAGCGTTGAGGGGCGGGCGGCTGGCTGCCACTTCTGTACCGTGATCCCCATACAAAGCACTCATTTTCCCAGCCGCGAAGCGGCGAAAGAATACAGCCCAGGCTGGAAGGCCTGGGTAGAGCGGAACCTGTGCGCCCCGACGGGGCGAAAGAACGGGTTACGACAAACAATTTGGCTACGGTCCAGCCGTTGTAAGAATAGTGGGAACAGTCCCTCCCTGATTTCCTCTGGCTCTTCCAATCCTCCGCGTGCTACCGTTTTTCTTTCCAGAAGGAGCCTATCCATGCTGGTAGACACAGCCACCCTGGCGCAGCTTGTGCCCGGCTTCACGGGACGATTCCTGCAGCCCGCCGACGCGGAATACGACGATGCGCGGCGCGTTCACAATGGACTGGTCGACAAGCATCCCGCCCTCATCGCTCGCTGCCGAGGCGTGGCGGACGTGTGCGATGCGGTCAAGCTGGCACGCACGCTCAAGTTGGAAATCTCCGTGCGTGGCGGCGGGCACAACGTGGCAGGTCTCGCCGTCCTCGACGGCGGTCTGATGATCGATCTGGCGCTGATGAAAGGAATCCACGTCGACCCGCGCGCCAGTGTGGCGCGTGCGCAAGGTGGTGTCCTCTGGGCGGAGCTCAATCGCGAAACCCAGCTTCACGGTTTAGCGACGACTGGTGGCGTCATCGGCAGCACTGGAATCTCCGGGCTCACGCTGGGTGGCGGTCTCGGTTGGTTGATGCCGAAGTACGGATTGGCGCTCGACAACCTGTTGTCGGTAGAGATGGTGATGGCAGATGGCAGCGTCACCCGCGCGAGTGCTGACGAGAACGCGGATCTGTTCTGGGCCATTCGCGGGGGCGGCGGCAACTTCGGGATTGTGACTTCGTTCGAGTATGCGCTCCATCAAGTGGGACCGATGATCATGGGCGGGCTAGTGGCGCACCCACTGGCGAAGGCGCGCGAGGTCTTGCAGTTCTTCCGGGAGCAGGCCGCGTCGGCGCCGGATGAGTTGATGATGGCCGCGGGATTCATCCACGCTCCCGATGGATCGGGGGCGAAACTCGTCGCCATTGTGGCCGCGCACTGCGGGTCGCTCGCCGACGGCGAAGCCGTGCTAGGACCGTTCAAGACATTCGGGCCGCCGGTCCTGGATGCGATGGGCCCGATTACTTACAACGCGCAGAACGCTCTTTTTGACGCGGGATTACCCAGAGGCGCGCTCAACTACTGGAAGTCCCAGTTTCTTACCGGCCTGAGCGACGAGGCGATTGCTGTTCTGACCGAGCGCTTCGCGGCGTGTGATTCGCCGATGAGCCAGATCCTGATCGAGCATTTTCATGGCGCGGCCAGCCGGGTTCCCATATCCGCCACCGCGTGCGCCATGCGCGTCACCGGCTTCAACGTCGCCATCATCGCGCAGTGGATGGATCCGCGCCAGAACGAGGCGTGCATCGCCTGGGGTCGCGGCACATTTGCCGGATTGAAACCGTTTCTTGCCGCGACGCGCTACGTGAACTATCTCGACAACGACGAAGCAGGCGATCCGGTCGCCGCTGCCTATGGGCCCAACTACAGCCGCCTGCGGGAGCTTAAGACGCAAATACGATCCCGAAAATGTGTTTCACGCCAACGTGAATATTCGGCCGGCGTGAACGGGAATGGCCACAGGGCGGAAAGCGCTACGGCACCAGCTTGAGATCTCCGGCACCTACGTGAGCGTACAGGCGGTAGCCGCCGGAGCTTTTCTTGTGGAACGACCGGAATAGTCCGCCCTTGGAAACGCCGAAGGGGGAAGCATTGAGATCACCCGCATAAACCGAGGCCTCAACCTCGCCATAGTCGGCGGCATC
Organism: uncultured Acidobacteriaceae bacterium; assembly: GCA_963824805.1. Lineage (GTDB taxonomy): Bacteria > Acidobacteriota > Terriglobia > Terriglobales > Acidobacteriaceae > DATBAT01. The sequence goes on from CAWGQZ010000065.1 coordinate 94,421, forward strand.
GCCTACTTGAACGCTTAAATCGCCGGCGCTCAGTTCGATGTTTTTGTCTCCCGTGACATCATTGATGTCCACATCTCCGGCCGTGATGCGTAAATAGAGGTTCGACTTCCTGGGGACCTGAATTTCGACATGGAAATTGTTGTGCGGGCCCTTGCCGACGTAGACGTTTGCCGTATTGCCTGAGGCCTCCAACCGGACCTTCACGTCCGAGGAATCTTCGTGGTCGGACCAGTAATGCACCTTGATCTTGTCCTCGTCACTGCCTGAAATCTGCAAGGCGGACGGCTGGATTCGCATGCGCACTTCGCCATGGGGGCGAAAATCCAGTTCAAGGTGGCTGGCGTCCAACTGCTTGGGCTTGGCGGATGGATTGCGCCGCCGAGATGAGTGAGCAAAACAGGACACAGGCCAGGGTTAGCGATCGCATACCGATGCCTCCACGCGGGTCTGGATATAGATACGCGGGTGGGGAGAAAATTGTTCCGTTGGCCGCTTTGACTCTCCTCGGTGAACTACGTAGAGGCGGCGTGGACTTTAGTGCCGTAGGCAAGGCTGGCGTACCAACTGCCCCGGCCTTGCGGGGTGAGGTCCATGAAGTGCCAGATGGGAATGAGCAGGTCGATACCGCGCTCCGGGAATGTCGGGCGCCATGCGGGGATGCGCTGTGTAAAAGTGCCGCAGGGTTCCCTGGGCGTCGCGCGTGAAAACGGAGACGGTGGAGTCCTGATTGCCTTCGCGGTCTTCGCTGCCTAAGTCGTATTTGAAAGTGTTGTTCCCGGCGCTAAGCAGACGCAGCCTGTCCCAACCCCGCTCGCGAGCATAGGCGCGCAGAGTGGGAAGATCGGCGGCAGCGACCACGGCGAAGTCGAGGTTCTGAGCGAGATGGTGGGCGACACCATTCGTACTGTCGAGCCACGCGGTACACATAGGGCAAGCCTTGGTCTGCTTTTTTCCAAACATGAAGTGGTAGATCACGAGCGAGCGATTGGACGACCTGGTGAAGAGCTCGCTGAGGCGGACGGTGCGCACCGGCGCATCCTCGGCGTTGAGCTCACGTGGGCCCTCTTCAAATGGATAGTCCTGTATCGGAGCACCTTCCGGCAGATTGCGCCGCAGCCCGGCGACCCGTTCGCGCTGACGCATGAGCTCGATTTCGGCAAGCCGAAGCTCCTCGCGCTTAGCCAGATAGGCGGAAGACTCATTGGTCAAATTGGTTTGCCGATACGTTCCATCAACCAGGGTGTTCACCATGATGTTTGTCCTTCAGGGTCAAGTTTCCCGCGAGGCGAAAACGAAGTGCAATCGGGTATTTCCCGGAGGCCATAGGGATGGGATCGGCGCGCCAGAGCAAGGTTCCATTTAAGTCGATATTTGTCGGTATTTGGGAAGTATCAGGTTCATCAGCCCGGACAAAGCCGACGCTCCGGCGAGCAGCACCAGCAAAGAGGAATAGCGATCCAGTCGAGTCGAAGGCACGCCCCAGGATTACCGGACCCATGGCGCCGGCGGCGGCGTAGAACGTCCAGGTGATGCCGTAGAGCGTCGAGAAGGCACGCAGACCAAAATAGCGGGTAAGTAGATAAGGCGTAATGGCGGCTTCGCCTCCAGCGCCGATGCCGATGAGGGTGGTTGCGAAGGCGCCCGCGCCAAAGCTCCGGCGCGCGCCAGCAAAAACATCCCCGCGGCGGTGATCAAGGTTACGACGAAGGCGACGTGGCCTCCGAAGAAGCGGTCCAAAAGCCAGCCGACTCCAATCCTGCCCAGAATGCTCGAGCCGCCAAGGATGGAGGCGCATAGGGCCGCGTCTGCCGGAGTGATGCCGCGATCGGTCAGCAATGCGGAGAGGTGGGTGATCGCGCCGTTCATGCTGATCGAGCCGACGAAGAGCACGGCTACGATGATCCAAAACGCATAGGAGCGGAGGCCTTCCTGTAAGGTCGCTCCGCCTTGTGCGACCGGCGCCGATGGGTGATGCACCGGACCGCGTTCTCGAATGTAGCGCCAGCTCAGCGGCAGGCCGAGCAGCAGAGCCAGACCCCCAAGCGAGAGATAAGCCACACGCCAGCCAGCACGTGTGACGATGGCTTGCGCTACGACCGGCAGGATCATCGCGCCCAGGCCTGCGCCGACCATGACAAAAGCCATCGCGGTACCCAGTCGCCGCTGAAACCAGGTGGAGATGGAGCGAGCAAAGGCGAGATGGGCCGCGCCGTTCCCCACAAGACCAATCAGGATGCAGGTTGCGTAAAACTGCCACAAGGCCGGGCGCAGCAGGGCCAACGAAACGATGCTGCAGCCGTAGAAAGTCATGCAGGGAAGGATGATGCGGCGAGGTCCGAGGCGGTCGATCAACCGCCCAATGAGCGGCGAAGTCAGACCGACAGTCATGGCGGCGAGGCCAAAGCCGAGCGAGATCGATTCGCGGTTCCAGCCAAATTGCGCGCTCAGAGGCTTTACAAAAACGGCGAAGGTGTAAACGAAGAGCGAGCCAAAGCCGGCCATGACTCCAAAGCAGGCAGCAAGCACCACGCGCCAGCCGTAGTAGCTGAGCTGGCTTTCTTCCTGGGTCGGGTCGGGTGCGGTTATTTCCTCGGGCTGCGGGGCCACGGTCATAAGTTGAGAAACTACACGGCCTTATTGGCAGGCTCGAACGATTTGGTGTAGTCGCGGCCGACGTAGCCGAGCTTAGCAGTCTGTTGGCCAATCTCGCGATAAATTTCCGGATCGCGCGGCTGCCAGGTGGCGAGTCCGTCGACGTAACGATTGAACATGCAGAATGCGGCGGCGATGAGCACGGTGTCGTGAATCTCTTTGTCGGTAGCGCCCGCGCTGCGCGCGCGATCCACGTCAGCGGTGGTGACCTGTTTTCCGTCCTGCTGCACTTTTCCGGCAATATTAAGCAGCGCCTTCATCTTATCGGAGAGGGTTGTGCTCTCGAAGTCGCGCTTCATGGCGTCAACAAACTCGTACTGTGCGGGGGTGCCGCCGAGGTGTTGCGCGACGATGGAGCCGTGGGCGTACTGGCAGAAGTAGCAATCGTTCTGGGACGAAACGTAAGTCGCGATCATTTCTCGCTCGGCGGTGGTTAAGGTATGCGGCCCGGTGAGTAACACTTCGGCGAGATCACAAAGCGGCTTGGTGGTCTCCGGGCTGAAGACCATAGGGCCGCGGATCCCGGGCAGGCCTTGCTTCAAATTGATGTGCGGCACTAGAGTTTCTCCTTTGTGCTACGCGGCGTCCTCGGTTTCGGTTCCCAATTCCGGGAAGCGATCGCGCACGTAGCCTTCGCGCGCCATGAGTTGTCCCATATCGTGATAAGCGTCGCGCTCAAGCGGTTGCCAGGTAGCGAGTCCGTCGACGTAGCGGTTGTACATGCAGAATGCGGCAGCGATCAAAACGGTGTCATGAATTTCCTTGTCGGTGGCCCCGTGCTTGCGGGCCCGAGCGACGTCGTCTTCGCTCACCTGCTTACCGCTTTGCTGTACCTTCCCGGCGATGACGAGCAGCGCTTTCATCTTTTCGGAAATACCAGCCGTTTCGGGATTGGTTTTTGCCGCTTCCACCAGATCGTAATTTCCATCAAGATGAGCCGCCGCAGCCGCACTATGCGATAGCTGGCAGAAATCGCAGTTGATTGCGATAAGAAACGTGGGCCGCAATCATTTCGCGTTCGGCGGAGGTCAGAGTGTTGGGTCCGCGCAGCAGAGTTTCCGCCAGGATGAGCAAGGGCTTTGCGGTGTCTGGGCTAAACGTGAGTGGGCCGACAATCCCAGGCAGTCCTTCGGGAACAGTGATGTGTACCATGGCCGGTCCTTTCGGGTGGGGGATTTTGACTGTTCGCGAAAGAAATTTAATTTCACAGATCGAGTGGGGACAGGCAATAGTGCAAAAGTAGGACTAGTGAGAAGAGGCCATGCGGTTGAGCCTGTTGAGCGAAGTAGGATCTTGTGGCTAGGTGCCCTTCAACCTCGGGAACGCTGTTGTCAGTGCCTCTTGTCGTGGTCTGTTGTGCAAGCGCAGTCAGCCCGAACGTCAGCAACAGCCCGATCACAAATAGGGAAACGCGATTCATTGACTTTCTCCTTGTCGGGTGCGACATGTTTGCAATGTAATGATGAGACCTCGCTGGGCCTATAACCGATTTGCGTTGCTGAACAAAGTGCCGCCGGATGTTCAGAAATACAAGCCGCGAGTTGCAGCAAGATGCAGGCCATGAAGCAACCGGGGAGGCGGCGCAAACCTGACGAGCGTGTCCGGCGCACGCATGAGCATCCTGGGTACTGCCCTTCCGACCCTGATTCAGGAAAACATCCAAGGCTGTGTAAAATTCCGCAGTGGCTTCCCGCGCGCTCTCTTTCGTGGCTTTGATTGTCTTGTCTACATTACCCTGTCAATCGCAGACACAGATCGACTACCACCAGCATCTGCTAAGCCCGTCAGCAGCCAAACTGGGGGTCTTGCCTAGACAGTTCACGGCGCGCGATCTGATTTCGTTGTTGGACGCAGCTGGAGTTCGACGAGCCCTGGTTCTGTCTCTAGCGTTTCAGTACGGCAATCCAAACAAACCTCCGACCCCGGACGAGTATACTCAGGTACGGCAAGAAAACGACTGGACCGCGGACCAAGTAGCCCATTATCCGGACCGGCTTCGCGCCTTTTGCGCTGTTAATCCTCTTAAGGCTTACGCGGTTTCCGAGATTAAGAGATGCGCGAAGAACCCTTATCTTCGACGCGGCCTTAAACTGCATTTCGGCAACTCCGATGTGGACATGGATGATCCCCGCCAGGTTGCCCAATTGCGCCATGTATTTCGGGCTGCCGACAAATACCGAATGGCAATCGTGGTGCACATGAGGTCCTCAGTGACTCGCCATCGACCCTACGGTACCAGAGAAGCGCAAACCTTCCTGAACGAGGTTCTTCCTTCCGCCCCGCACGTGCCTATTCAGATTGCGCATCTGGCCGGCGCAGGTGGATTCGATGATCCCTCGGTGGACAACGCGCTTTCAGTGTTCATCGAGGCCATCGCCAGACACGATTCTCGAATGGCAAATGTCTATTTCGATATCTGCGGTGTGGCGGGCATGGGCCAATGGAAAGAGAAAAAAGCCTTGATCGTGGAACGCATTCGGCAAATCGGCATCAACCGAATTCTTTGGGGCTCAGACGGTAGCTTTGGCGCAGGAACCACTCCGGCGCACGCCCTGGAGGCGTATCGAGAGCTGCCGCTAACCAAGGAGGAATTTCACACTATCGACACGAATGTCGCTCCCTACATGCGGTGGAGGTAGGTCGTTAGCTAACTAGCTTAAGAAAGTGTTGATGGCAAAACTAACGATACTTGTGGCAACGTGGGGCGACGGGCTGTTCGCCTTGACCGGAGAAACGCGCAAGCAAGAGATTGCCGGCCAGCTGGTGAGAGGGCTCGCACCGGACGGACACGGCGGAGCGCTCGCTATCGTCGGTGGACATGCGTTGCGCCGGCGCGCGCCTAACGGCGAATGGACTCCGGTTGCTACCAGTGAGTGGGAACTCGCGTGCTGCATGGTCGCCGGAGGTGAAATTTATGTTGGAACCGAGGATGCGCGCATGTTGCGTCTTAGCAAGGACGCCAGGCTCGAACCTCTCGAGAGCTTCGACAATGTCGCGGGTCGGGAGACCTGGTATGCGGGGTCGGCAATCATCAACGGGCAGAGGGTGGGGCCGCCGCTCGGAATTCGCTCCCTTGCAGCCGACACGGCCGGGACGTTCTTGTTCGCTAATGTTCACGTGGGTGGGATTCCGCGCTCCTTCGATAGCGGAAAAACCTGGCAGCCCACCATTGATATCCATAGTGATGTTCACGAGGTACGCGTACACCCGGCGGATCCCCGCATCGTAGTCGCCGCGGCCGCGGTTGGACTTTGCATCAGCCGCGACTATGGAGAAACTTGGTCCGTAGAAAAAGATGGCATGCACGCGCCTTATTGTTCTGCCGTAGCGCTTTCGGGCGACGACATTCTAGTTTCTGCGTCGACGGATCACTTTGCGTCCACGGGGCGGATCTATCGTTGTTCGATCAAAAGCCGTCCGATCAACAGCGGCGGAGTACTGGAGGCCGTCGACAATGGCCTGCCGTGGACCGAGGGGATTGCCGACACCGGTTGCATCGCCACTGACGGGTCGAATATTGCGGTAGTGGACAAATCCGGCACCCTCTACTTGTCGGCGGACTTCGGCCACACTTGGTCATGTGACCATAAAGATCTGCCGACCCCTAGCGGCGTTCTCATCTGTTGAGCGCAATAACTGGAGTAGTTCATGGATATGGAAGAGGAACAAATTCGTGAGGCCCTGAATGCACACTGGCGCGCGTCGGCGGACGGCGACGCCATCGCGGAACACGATATTTACGCTAACGATTCCATTTGTGATTATCCGCAGTCAGGCGAGCGAATTCTGGGGCGCAGCAACTTGCAGACCTTGCGGAGTCATCATCCCGGAAAGCCGTCCGGTTTCAAGGTCAGGCGAATTCTCGGAAACGCCAACCTCTGGGTCACGGAATACACCATCAACTATCAGGAGCGAGCAGCATTCACCGTGAGCATTATGGAATTCCGCGAAGGCAAAGTAGTCCACGAGACCCAATATTTCGCGGACCCCTTCGAGGCTCCGGAATGGCGGAGGCAATGGGTTCAGGGGATTACCTGACGCCGCATTGAGGATCAGTCGGGTCAGGGACTTTGATGCGGAAGCCGGCAGGAATAGCATGGCCGGAAACTCTGGGACAGACGGGACATTCGGGAAACGAAAACCCGCTCCCGGCCGGGGATATGGAAGCGGAAGCCGGTCTAAACGGAATTGGGCAGCTTCGCCTGACCTACCTCAACCCCGCCGCGCTGCCTCGATCTTGGCGACGTCGATCTTCTTCATCGACATCATCGCCTCGAAGGCACGCTTCGCTTCACCGCCGCCAGCCGCCAGCGCGTCGGTTAGTACGCGCGGTGTGATCTGCCAGGAGAGGCCCCAGCGGTCCTTGCACCAACCACACGCACTTTCCTTGCCGCCGTTGCTGACGATCGCGTTCCAGTAGCGGTCCGTCTCTTCCTGATTGTCGGTGGCGATCTGGAAAGAAAAGGCCTCATTGTGCTTGAACTCCGGGCCGCCATTGAGACCAAGACAGGGAATGCCCAGCACCGTGAACTCCACCGTCAGCACATCGCCCTGCTTGCCGCTCGGGTAGTCACCAGGCGCTTGGTGAACTGCGGTCACTTTACTATTGGGAAAGGTCGCGGCGTAGAACTGCGCTGCATCGTGCGCTTCCTTGTCGTACCAGAGGCAGATGGTATTTTTCGGGGTCAAGCTTTCCTCCTTAATAAATGTAATTAGAGTCAGATGAAGGAGGCAGCGTGAGAGTTGCGCGCGAAAGGGCGGAGATAAAGTTCTCATTCTCGGCGCGGGGATCACTCAAAACCTGCCGCGTCTAATTAATTTTGCCAGCGGCTGGACCCACGCCGGTTGCCTGCCTGGTCTTCGGATCAAATGCCGATCAGCGCTACTCCGCCCACTCCGCTGTGGCTGGCGGTTACCACATGTCCGCGAGCTCTCAAATCGGCCTGCACCTCTTGGGGCAGGGTGTTGGGCACAGACAAGCTGCCCAAACTGGCGCGCTCCTGGCCGAAGGAGCTGATGAAATGCGTCGTGGAAAAGCGCGGCGCCTTAAACGCGTCCTCGGGACTCATGCCGAATTCCACGTAGTTGAGGATGACCTGGATGGCTGCCTGATCCTGCTGGTCGCCGCCGGCTACCGAGATTGCCATCACTGGATTGTTGTCATGGAAAAGCAGTGTGGGGCTGAGCGTGATGCGCGGCCGCTTGCCCGGCTGAATGACGTTAGGAGTTCCCGCAAACGTGTTCAGGCTGCTGAGCCGGCTTCCGTGAATAATGCCCGTGCGTCCGGCAACACCGGCTGTGCTTGAAAGGCCGCTGGGAGTCGCGGCGATGACATTCCCAAACCTATCCGTCACACACATCACGGTGGTTCCACCTTGCCAGGGGCCGGTGATGGTGGGCGGTTTCGTTGCTTTCATGTTGTAAGGGTCGCCCGGCCTGAGCACGAGAGACGCTTCCCTCGGATCGATCAACTTGCGCCGCATTTCGGTGTACGGATCGGAAAGCAACTGCTGCATCGGCACCTTGGCAAAGTTCGGGTCGCCGTAATATTCGTCCCGGTCCGCCAGCGCCAGCTTCTCCGCTTCAATCACCGTGTGGATGTAGTCCGCCGAATTGAAGCCCATCTTCTTCAGGTCGAAGCCTTCGAGCAGCCGCAACGTCTGTGAGAGATACGGACCCTGCGTTAGGGGACCGGCCTTATAGACGGTGTAGCCTCGATATATAGTTTTGAGCGGATCGACCACGGGAGTCTTGTGCGCGGCCAAATCTGCCTTGCGAAGGAATCCACCCTTTCGGATATACCAGGCTTCCAAAGCGTCAGCGATGTCACCGCGATAGAAGCGAGTCCGAGACAGCTTCCAATTTCTGCTGCCGCGTACCTTTGACGGCCTTTTCGGACTCGACCAATTTGCGGAAAGTCACCGCCATGTCCGCCTGCCAGTTCAAGCCAGTTTCGATCTTCTGGCCACTGCCGGTGTCGATGTACCAGCTAGGGCCGCCGGCATCCAGAATGGCGAGCGTCGGCTGCACCACTTCCTCGAAGCTCTTGGTTCCGTAGAGTTTCAGCAGGGCCACGATCGCATCGATGGTGCCCGGCACAGCGGCGGCCTTGACGTCGCCGTCCGGAATTCCGTGTGCCATATACCAAGCGATTGCTTTGGGGTCGCGAGGCGCTTCGCCTTGCCCTTCCAGTAGCTTCACATTTTTCTGGTCGTCTTTCTGGCCGGCGCTGTAAACGAGGATGGGGATTTCTCCTCCCACGCAGAACGCGCCAACATAAGTTACGGACAATGCGAGCAGACGTCGCGGCGCCTGCGTCGGCGGCATTTCCGCCCTCTTCCAGAATCTTGATGCCCGCCGCAGTGGCGGCAGGTTTGCCGGAAACGACCACGCCCTGGCTGCCTACGGCGACACTAGGCCCCTTCGCAGTGACCGACGTTTTGGTGGCCTGCGGCCAAGCGAAGGACACGAGTAGAAGAAGCGAAAGAGCTGATCTCGAAGTAAAATTCGCTTTCGGAGTCATAGCCATGAGAACTGTTCTTACCAAAGCCGCTTGGCCAACAATAGCAGTTTTTCTATTTTACTCATTGCTTGCAGGCTTAGCAGACGAGCGGCCCCCGCGATCAGAGGGCAAGCCGATGTCAAACGGATCCGCAATTCTCGAGCCTGCATCAGGGGCCTCGCTGGGGCTATTCTACGGCGCCGGTAGCGTGGACGAGACATCGAAGAAGCTTGGCAGGACGCTCCCCGTTCATTTGACTTACTACGCGTGGGACGCTGACTGGAACGGCAGCGTCACCAAGGCAGACCTGGCTGCGGGACGCATCCCTCTGGTCAATTGGGAACCACACAAAGTCGACTTTAACAAGATTATTGATGGGAGCCTCGATGCGACGATTATCGCGCGTGCTAAAGGCGCCAAGGCACTCGGCCAGAAGTTTTTTCTCGACTTCGCCGCGGAGATGAACGGAGACGAGGCGTGGGGCGGCAATAACCCTACGCTGTACGTTGCCGCTTATCGGCACATTCACGACCTCTTTGCTGCCGCAGGCGCGACCAATGTGGTTTGGGCGTGGTGTCCGAACGTTACCGATACCGAGGGAGGCAACCGGACTACCATGGACTACTACCCCGGTGATTCGTACGTCGATTGGACAGGGGTCGATGGGTACAACTGGGGCACAAAGAATGGAGGCTGGCAGAGCTTCCAACAGGTATTCAGAAAGATCTACCCTTTGCTTGCGGCAAAGAAAAAACCGATCATCATTGGTGAGATGTCGTCCGCCGAAGCCGGCGGAGACAAGGGCAAGTGGATCGACGAAATCATCCCCACGCTGCGCAACAGCTTTCCGCTCATCAAGTGTGTCGTATGGTTCGACATCAACAAGGAAGCCGACTGGCGCATCAGTTCGTCTCCCGCTTCGGAAGCCTCGTTCATCCGCATGGCGAAGGACCCTTTTTTTAATCCCTAGGGTCTACGGCCAATCACGTTGTGGGGAATCCCCTACGATGGAGTCGGGATCACAGGGTGGCAACCGAAAACCGCTTCGGGGTAGGAACGTTTTATTTCACGCCATGGTAGTCCTTGTCGGTCACCGGCTCTAACCAAACTGTTTTTCCCTTTTGAGTCGGTGTAGTTGCCAGATAGGTAAAGCCGCTGGTCGGCGATGCACCGTGCCAATGCTCTACGCCGGGAAGACACTTGATTACATCCCCTTTGTGGACAATTTGTATTGGCTGTCCTCTTTCCTGATAATAGCCAGTGCCTTCCAGAATAAGCAGGATTTGACCACCGGGATGGCTGTGCCAATCCAGCTTTGCCGCCCGCATCAAAAGTTGCTACAGCAAGAGCGTAGTCGAACGTACTATCACCTGCATTTAATTCTTTAAGCCAAACGTTTCCCGTGTGATTCTTAGTGGTGGATAGTTCGCCTTTTGAAAAAATTGTGTCTCCTGGGCACTGCAAACTGAATGCAATGCCTACAGCACAAGCGATGATCCGGAATGTTGTTCTCATTGGTTATCTTCTTTTTTTGGTTTCTAATCGATAGGTGCAGCTAATTCAATATCACCGATTCCATTTCCGCGTGGTTTTGGAGTCGGCTACTTGTGCGGCCCCGTCAGACCTTGCGTTTCCAGCCAGTAATAAAATTCGTTTCCTGACTATATCCGGCGGCCTTGAACGCCTCGTAGAAGCGGACGATGTATGGACCCCGCGAGGTTGTCGTCTTGCGCCATCGCCATGAAGAAGGGCGGCAATTCTTTTGGTAGCGGAGGCACGTCAGGAAAAGTCGCGCCGTAAATCGGAGTCGCATAGTTCGGACGGGCGCTCACTTCCGACGGTACTGCCGTAAGCTCCGTGATCATCCCACCGGCTGTGAATCCCATGCAGACGGCGCAAGCATTCCAGCCATTCCACGACTGATGGGCCTTAGCTAGCGCTTAGGGCGTTGCGGGTAGCGGCTGCCAGAGCTCAATCTTGTTTCCATCCGAGTCATAGATCCAGGCAAAGCGGCCGTAGGATTCATCCATGCGTTTGGGATCGATCTTTACTCCCTCTTGTTTTAATCGGTCGAGCAAAGCATCCATATCGTCCACGATGTAGTTGACCATGAACGGCGCGTTGCCGGGACCGAAATAGTCAGTTGAGGCCGGGAAAATACAGTCCACACTGTAACGTGTTCTTTTTGAGGGTCGTCTTGTTCGCGCCAGGGAAGCATCGCGCCTCTGCCTTTGTCGGCGAGCCCAAGATGCTTCGAATACCATTCGCGCATCTGATCACGATTCGCGGATTTGAAGAAGACACCGCCGATTCCAAGGATGCGCCCGCGCTGCTCCATTTTGACGGGCGGCTTCGATTTTTCAGGTTGCGGAGATTTCACTTCCTGTCCTCCTGTTGAGCAGACCGAGATGAGCAACAGCGAGCCGAACGCAATTGTGCTCCACGGTATTGCTTTCATGCGCGGATTATACAAGTTTCGATTCGAATGGAGAAAACGGTAGCTCAAGGTTTGCCGCGATTCACCAATTGGCGTTCAAATCCCGCGGTCCGCGTGCCAAGGCTGTGTCTGAGTGTCCGAATTTGTCGTGCCATGTCCAGAAACGGACAACGCGGACTAACTTATCGCATATTAAGTCGCTTACAATGTGGCGCTTAGAATTGGCAAAGCTGATGCTGACATCCCGGCAGGGAAGGTAAGAACATGTCATTCGTTCGCGATCTGAAAGTTGCGGCGCACTCGTTGATTCGGACTCCAGGGCTGGCGATTGCCGTGGTTCTTACGCTGGCGCTCGGCATCGGCGCGAACGCTGCCATCTTCACGCTGGTGCGCGGAGTCCTGCTCAAGCCTCTTGTCAACCGTGACGAGGACCGGCTGATCTATATCCGGCAGAGCGCTCCGGGCATCCGCGACGAAAACGCCACGTTTTCCGTACCCGAGATCCAGGATCTGCGCGCTAGCGTAAAAACCCTGAGCGCGTTTGGCGACTTCTCCGCCATGGACTTCACCATGATCGGCCTCGGTGAGCCTCGTTCAATTCGAGGCGGCGTTGTCAGCGGCACGTATTTCGACGTGATGGGCCTTCGTCCCGTGCTCGGCCGCCTCATCGGACCTCAAGACGACGGTCCCAAAGCCGCCGGCGTCGTCGTTCTCACCTATCGTTTCTGGACGACAGCTCTTCACAAGGATCCTTCGGTCATCGGCAAAACCGTTCGCCTCGGCAGCATCGGTGATCGGTCTGCGACAGTCATTGGCGTCCTCGAACCTTGCGTCCCGTATCCGCAAGATACCGAAATCATCGCCAACGTGGTCACCAGCCCGCATCATCTTTCCGCAACCATGGTCACCGGCCGCATCCATCGCATGACTGAGCTTTTCGGCCGTCTCGCTCCCGGAGCCACTCTCGATCAGGCTCGCGCTGAGTTGCGCTCCGCCTACTCCGCGATGAAGAAGGACCATCCCGAAGCCTATGCTCAGGCAGCGGACTTCCAGATCGGGGTGAAGTTGCTTCGTGACCAGATCACGTCAGGCGCGCGGACCGTGCTGCTGGTGCTGCTCGCGGCGTCAGGGCTGGTCTTCATCATCGCCTGTTCCAATGTCGCCAACCTGATTCTGGCGCGGACGGTTCGCCGCGAAGGCGAGCTGGCGGTCCGCGTAGCGCTCGGCGCAAGCACAGGCGCGCTGCGCCGCATGCTGCTGGCCGAAAGCCTTCTGCTCTGCGGCGCCGGCGCCGCCCTCGGCGTAATGAGCGCGCAGCCGATGGTGGCCATCCTGGCGCGCTACGCCTCGCGCTTCTCCGTCCGCGCTCTCGATTTCAAAGTCGATTCGAGCATGCTTTGGGTGGGAGCGGCGCTGGCCATCGTCGCCGCGGTGATTCTCGCGTTCGTCCCGCGCCTGCCCTCCTCCGGGCGCGTCCAAGTGGACTGAGCCTGGCAAGCGGAAGCGTGCGGATCACCGGCAGCACGAGCCGCCGCCAGCGGATCTTCGCGGTGACACAAATCGCCGCGTCCTTCGTGTTGCTGGCCGGCGCAAGTATGTTGATCACTACGCTGATCGCACTACAAACGAGCTCAGACAGGACTGGACACGCAGCACGTCCTGGCGATCGACGTTCCGGTTATGTCCTACGGTAAGACACCTCAACAGGTCGTCGATTTCTACAAGCGAAGCGATACGCCGCATTGATGCCCTGCCAGGCGTGAGTAAGACCGCGTTCGGAAACGTCGTTCCCTGGCGCGATGGCGGCCTTCGGTCTGCAATTCTCCGCCGACGGACACGTCCATGCCCCCGGCGTAGAGGATCCGCGGTCGCAGTGGCGTGTCATCTCTCCCGGATTCTTTGCAGCGCTCGGCGTTCCTATCATTGCCGGCCGCGATTTCAATGCGCTCGATGATCGGAACAATGATGACCAGAATAATAAGAACAAAGAGCCGGTGGTTATCGTCAGCGAAACTCTCGCACAGCGCATGTTTCCCAATCAAGATGCAGTCAATCGGCATGTCTATTGGACAGATCCCGTACTGCAATTCTTTCCCGGAACCGATCGCGAAAAATCGCGGCTTCTTGCTCCGCACCGGATCATCGGTGTCATGGCGGACATTGACGACGCACACGTCGTTCCTGAACCCACGCTCAATATTTACAGCCCTTTTGACGAAGGTCCAGTGTTTGGCGGCCGTCTCTTCATTCACACCGATGCAAATCCGTATGCGCTGGTCCCGTCGGTCACGCGCATTATTCGCGACATGTCCGCCGATCAGCCGGTTGAGCACGCTGCCACGCTGGAAGACATTCGTGCCGAGGTGCTCACGCCGGACCGTTTAAATTCGCTGGTGTTTGGCGTATTCGCGGCTGTTGCGTTGGCGATCGCAGTGGTGGGCGTCGCCGGCGTGCTGGCGTTTTCGGTGAGCGCGCGGACGCGGGAATTCGGTATCCGGCTGGCCCTCGGATCGGAGCCGCGGCGGCTCCTCAAGGGCGTAATCGCGGAGGGCACCGTAATGGCTGCGGCGGGCGTGATTGCAGGCGCGGCATTCGGGTTCGTGCTGGCGCGTTTGGCGGGAAGATATTTTCTGGACGTCAAGATGCCGGGCGCATTGCCGGTGTTCGTCTCTGCATTCGTGCTGATGGCGGTCGCGGTTATCGCGTCGGTGCTGCCCGCTGCACGCGCTGCACGCGTCGATGTGATGCAAGCGCTGCGCTCCGAGTGATCATACTTCACACTGGTCAAGTATGGAGCCGTGCCGCTGCTGACCCGGGTAGGCTCACAGGTTCCCGCGATTCTCCGCTTGCTGCTGCGCTGGATCCGGCCTGGAATCGCTTCACTGAAGATTCTCGGCCGCCACTTGAAAAGCCCGCGACACTTCGTCCCACCGGGTCGAGTGATGAATAAAATGGAGTAGGTACTTCGCGAAGCCTCACCGCTCTTGGCTATTAGGCAGCTTTTCAGAGATGCCGCTACGAGGCTCACGCTTTTACCCGAGGTCGGGAGTGTTACGACAAGCCCTGAGGTAAGCGCTGCCGCCGAGGAAATTTCCGAAGCCGGTTGTCCGTATCTGCTGACCGCAGTCGGGGACGGAACATTTACCCGTTCAAGTCGGCTCAATAACCCATAGCAACTGCCCCACTCAAGCCAAGATCGGGCTTGAATGGGCCACGACTTTTCGTTCAGCTAGCCGTGTTCGACGCGCTCCTTGATGTCCGAGTACGCCGCATCGATGAGTGTGCTTAACGCTGCGGCGTTTGTGGCCGGCCGCGGTCTCAGCTTCACGTGGCGCATGAACTTGCCAGTGCCTTGCAATAAGCGGGCCGGATCCGGCAGGGCTGCGCCTTGGAAGAATCCCACGTTTAGGTGCGAGGTGAAAACGTTGACGTAGGCGAAGGCCGCATCTCCCAGACATACTGTCGGACAGCCGTCATGCAAAAGCTCGCGGACTTCGTCTCCGCATTGTCGCATCACTTCAAACCAGTGACGCGCGATGTCTCCCAGTTCTCCGGCGTGCTCTTTCATCCATACATTGATTGCGGGATCGCGCTCGAGCGCGCCGGTCAATCGAAACAATTCCGTTCTCACGGTCATGGCGTTTTGACAGCTACCTGCTGGTTCCAGGGCGCCACACTTTCCTCATACTCCATGGGGTCGCCGAAACCCTCGGTTTGGACGCCGAGTTGCCGCAGAGCGTCCAAGGCCATCAATCGGCGATGGGCGTTAAACGTCATGATATGGGCGAAGACGCCGCCGAATGTAAAGGTCTCCGCCGGCTCGCATAAAGCATCGACGAACGTATCGTCCCAGGCGGAGCGGTTTCGGATGTCACGGAAAATGCGATGCAGCTCAGCATCGGTTTTCTCGAGCCTTTGCATCATGGCCTTCGGGGAGCGCTGCGATTTGGGCGGACCGTTCACATCCATATCGGTGCCGGAGAGTGCAGCGGTCCAGACTTCTTTGGTGAAGATAATATTTTCCAACAGCTGTCTGAGAGTCTTGTTCGACTCCCGCCAGGGCAGCAGCTCTACCACCGTGGGTAGCTGCCGATCCAACTTTTCCTCTGTCAAAGTAGCCGCGTATTCCAACAAACGACGCGTATGCCATGAGTCATTGCCTGCGAAACGATCGAATAGATCCATATCACTTCCTCCCTTTGTTGAGGAACCTTCCATGGGCGAACCAGGGGCAAAAAAGTGGATTTTATTGGACGTCCGCAAGTGGAAGTGCAGATCACGCACGCGCCGGTAGATGCTGGGAGAGATCCGAAAAGCTTTTCGGAACGCGCGCGTGAACGCCTCCAGCGAACTGTAGTTGGCGTCCAGAGCGATGTCGGTTACCGACATTCCGGTATGGCCCAGTTGATAAGCCGCTCTCTCCAGCAACAGCCGCCGTCGCATGGCCGCCGGAGTTTCTTCGACCATGGTCCGGAACAGCCGATGGAACTGCGTTCGGCTTTGGTACGCTTGACGCGCCAGATCCTGCGTCTTCGCCTGAGTGTCCAGGGAATTGGCTACGATCGCAGAGAGGCGGTTGCGCGTGTCCTGGCCATCCACTTTATTCATGCCGCCGGTTCCTCACCTGGAGCGAATCATAGGCAAAAAGAAGAGCCTCCGCCTGATCGTGCGTACCAATCTTCTACTCTAAAGTCAGACCCAGGCGAATGAACAACTTTCTGCTCGACCCAGGATAACGCCACCAAAAACCATTCCTTGGACCGACGTTGGTTATGATCTCATCCCTGGTTCAAGGGTGGGCCAAGCAATTCCAATCCGTATGTGGTGAAGATCGGCTGGATTGCCGCAGGATCGGCAGGCATGCCGGGCGGCAGCGGTGGAAAACAGTCGGGATGCAAGCCAGAGTTAGGCCTCGTAATAGATTCCCTTGGCTTGTGCTTTTTGAGCGCGGTTTTCTGGTTCACTAAACCATTGAATACTATAACCTTTGAAGGTTCCGAACCCGGTTGTCCGGGCACGAAACTTTTGTCGTTCGCGGCACTCTAATGTTATGAGCCCAGCAATGCGGTATCGAGGAGGTTCTGAATGGTGCGCTCCAGCATTTTTGCGGCGTTGGCCCTGGTAGTTCTCATGGCTTTGCTTGCGGCCTCTAGCCCGGCAAAAAACGGTCTATTTCCCAGCCCAGCGGTCGATTCCCCGAAGGCGTCGCAATCTGGAAAACAGACGATGGTCGTCGCCGGTGGATGCTTCTGGGGAATACAGGCGGTCTTTCAACACGTGAAAGGCGTGGCCAACGCAACCTCAGGCTACTCCGGCGGACAAGCTAACACTGCCGAATACGAATTGGTCAGTAGCGGACAAACCGGGCACGCCGAATCGGTGAAGGTCACTTATGATCCCTCGCAGATCACATATGGCGAATTGTTGAAGATATTTTTCTCGGTCGCGCATGACCCGACCGAACTTAACCGGCAAGGCCCGGATGAGGGCACGCAATACCGATCGGTGATCTTCTACAACGGCGACGAGCAGAAGCGGATTGCCGAGGCCTACATCGCGCAGCTCGATGCGGCGAAAGTCTTCTCCAACAAGATTGTGACCCAGGTGGTGCCGCTTAAAGGTTTCTACACGGCTGAGGCCTACCATCAGGACTACGCCTCGAACCATCCTACCGACGGGTACATCATGTTCAACGATGCTCCCAAGGTGTCACACCTGAGGAAGGCATTTCCTGAGCTGTATACAGGGAAGTGAGCCAGGATGTTCGAATCGGAAGTGGATCAAGACAAACCGGCCGACCCAAGAAGACGGATATTTCTAGGGATGTCAGTGTCTGCAGTCGCAGGCGCGTTGCTGTGGTCGCTGCGCAAGCCGCGGCTGGTTGCTGAGGCGGAGAACACAGGCACGCCCAAGGATGTCACGATCGTCCGGTTCTCTGACTCCGGGCAAAAGCTGCAGGAGGTTCGTCTGCCGATGGTGGTCAAGACGGAAGAGGAATGGAGAAAGCAACTTTCGGCGAATGAATTCGACGTGACGCGCCGGGCTGATACCGAGATGGCCTTTACCGGGCGATATTGGAACATGCACGAAGCGGGCATCTACCGTTGCGTTTGCTGTGACAATGCGCTCTTCAGCTCAGACACAAAGTTTGACTCCGGCACGGGATGGCCCAGCTTCTGGCAGCCGCTCGCGAATGAAAATGTGCGGCTCAATCGCGACGTCACGCTCGGTATGGCGCGAACCGCCGTTGCCTGCACGCTTTGTGACGCGCACCTGGGTCATGTATTCGACGATGGTCCGGCGCCGACTTACCAGCGTTACTGCATGAATTCAGTTTCGCTGAAGTTCGCGAAGAAAACCTAGGCGAGACCGAGGGCGCCTCCGGCCAAGCTTCACTTGGTTTTCTTTGAGCAGCAAGCTTAGTCCAGCCTCACCAGAAACACCGCTCCCTCCGGCGTCTTGGTATCCCGCGCCACTTCTTCGGCTCGCCCACGGTCATCGCCCAGCACCCGAACCCGGACCCACCAATCTCCCACGGGACTTCCAAAATGAATGACCTTGGCCGTATGGTAGCGGCGGGAGATCCTGTCAGCCATGGAAGTGGCGGGCGGCTCTTCGGCGAAGGCTCCGATTTGCACCGCCCAGCGGCCACCCTGATCGATGGGAGCCGGCGTGCGAAGCACTTCGACTCTCACTTGCGACACGCCCGCTCTGACCAGATCGACTTTCTTGGCGGCAGCCAGCGAGAGGTCGATAATGCGCGCTCCGATAAATGGGCCGCGATCGGTAATTCGGACGATGGCTGAGCTTCCCGTCTTGACGTTGGTTACGCGAACGATGGAGCCTAGAGGCAACGTGCGATGCGCCGCCGTCATGGCGTTCATATCGTAGACTTCGCCATTCGACGATTTGCGATTGTGGTACGGAGGCCCATACCAACTGGCCAGTCCGGTCTGGATCAGAATGGGTTTGGCGTCGGAGGGAACCGAGAGGTCATTCTTTTCTTCCTGGGTCTTGTCAGGCACCACCTCGGGGCGGTGCACTTCCGCTGTCTCTGGGTTGTGAAGGCTGCGGTATTGGAGGCGGCGGAGGTATTTGGGCGCGGTTGTTCTTGTGTCCGCATCCCGCCAATGCAATGGAAAGAAGAATTGCCGCCGCGCAGAGGCAGAATCTTCGCAATCCGGTGGCGAACCTTGCGGACTCTATTTCTGCGGCGGGTGATGCTGTTCCATGTAGTCGGCGAGACGGGTCAGCTTCTCGGCCGCGATACGCATGGCTTTGGTGGAGTGGCTGCGGACCGCGGGAACCACTTCGTCGTTCAGATACTGAATGACTTCCGTGGATTCCTTCTCCAGACGTTCCGCCACCTCGGAGATGGTTTTGTTGACGCGTGACGATGCTTCTTCTACCTTGCGGCCGAAGTCGTTCATAATTCCTCAATTGCGTACCCTCTAAACCTTCCACAGATCTAGAGCGGAGACCCAGGCAAGTTCATTATTTCGTGCCTGCGGGGGCGGGTCAACCCACGCGCATACCGATAGACACCTCGGCTTACGGTAAAATCGCGGCATGCGAAAGTTCTGGCTCTTTGCCATCGTAATCGGCGCCTGCCTGTTGCAGGCGTGTACGGTGTGGGGAGATCGTCCAGTAAAAACCTGGAGCGACGTTACCGGAGGCGAGAGTCTGGAGCGAAACTTCTGGAGAGAGGTCAAAGCCAAGAACTGGACAGAATTGGAACGCCATCTTGCCGGCAATTTCGTATCTGCTTCGACACGCGGCACACGCGACCGGGCCGCGACGGTGGAATATCTGAAGCAGTTGCAACTGGACGAGTACTCTCTGGGCGATTTTCAGGTGGAGTTGAACGGCCAGGCACTGGTGGTGAACTACAGTTTGACGGCGACGGGAACAATAGAAGGCAGGCCGCTACCGGCTGGGCCCGTACGTATGATGAGCGTGTGGCAGCAGCAGAAATCGGGATGGACCGCGATCGCCCACTCCACGATTGGAACATCCGGAAACTAAGCCTGGCAGCTTCCAGAGACATGGGAACAAGCCACAGCATCAACGAGCCAGCCGGTCGCAGACTTTTCCAGCGGCGGCTGCTTGGCTGGTATCAGCGCAATAAACGCGATCTTCCATGGCGCGCCAACCGCGATCCTTACCGGGTTTGGCTTTCCGAAATCATGCTGCAGCAGACGCGGGTAGCAGCCGTCGTTGCATACTACCGGCGATTCCTGCAGCGATTTCCCACCGTTGAAGCACTAGCGTCCGCCTCAGAATCTGATGTTCTGGCGGCCTGGAGCGGGTTGGGATACTACCGCCGCGCCCGCATGCTGCATGCTGCCTCGAAGAAAATCGTCGACGAGTATGGGGGCGAATTCCCCAACACCGCGGCTGCTTTGCTCAGCCTTCCAGGAATAGGCCGATATACTTCCGCGGCGATTGCCAGCATTGCGTTTGACGAACCGGTCGCGGTCGTCGATGGAAACGTCGAGCGGGTTGTGCGCCGGGTAACTGGGACACCGCTGGTTGGCGAACCTATGTGGCAGGTGGCTTCACAGTTGTTGGATCCCAGGCAGCCTGGGAACTTCAATCAGGCCATGATGGAATTGGGGGCGACGGTTTGTGCGCCGCAGGTAGTGGATTGTCCGAAATGTCCGGTAGTAAGTTTTTGCGCGACACGTGGCGCGGGGCTGCCAAAGCTCAAGCCAGTCCGCCGCAAGCGGGAGATTCACTACACTCTCAATTGCCGGAACCGGTCGGTGCTTCTGGTGCAACGAGCATTTGACGAATCGCTAATGCCGGGGATGTGGGAGTTGCCGGAAGTTGTTGCTGATGATCCGATGGAATCGTGGCTTACGGTGCGGCATTCGATCACGGTGACGGACTACACGGTGCGGGTAGTGAGAGACTTGAAGCGCGTACGTAAGGGTGAATGGGTGGCAATGCAAAGAATCGAAGCACTTCCGTTGACCGGATTGACACGGAAGATCTTACGGGCGGCGAAGATTTTGGGTGGCTTATAAAGCACAAGGCCCTTCGGCTGCGCCTGGGACGACAGGCCCGGTTCTTTTGGGGTTTGAGGTAACTTTTAGGCCTCTTCGGCGGTTAATCTAAGTACGGAGACAGAAATGGCAGCGCTCGATACTGGTGAGACCGCCCCTGATTTTTCTCTGCAGGCGATGGATGGAAATCTGTTTTCGTTGAAGGATGCTCTGGCGCGCGGTCCGGTAGTCGCAGTGTTCTTCAAGATTTCGTGTCCGACCTGCCAGTATGCTTTGCCTTTCCTGGAAAGGCTTCATAAGGCATATGGAGCAAAAGGCGCGATGATCGTTGGGATTTCGCAGAATGGCAGGAAGGATACTGCGTCATTCTCAAAACATTTTGGAATCACATATCCAATAGTGCTGGACGACACGAACACCTATCCTGTGTCGAATGCTTACGGGCTGACAAATGTGCCGACGACATTCTGGATTGGACAGGACGGGGAAATCGAAATCTCCAGCGTTGGCTGGGACCGGAGCGATTTTGAACAGATCAATGCCAAGATGGCAGAGACGACGCGTGGGGGTGTGGTACCGATTTTTCAGCCGGGAGAGAATGTGGCTGCGTTTCGGGCTGGTTGAGGGTCTAAGAATTAGCCTGCAGGTTGCGGGCTTCAAAAGCTAGCGTACTTCGAGACGCGAAGAGTTCCCGTTCGACGACCGCTTTCAGTTTTCAGTACTCAGCAACTAGTTTGCTTCGATTCCAAGAGGAGTGTTCATGCAGAAGGGTGCTCTGTGGTTAGCGGCAATTGTTATTGCCTTAGTGGTATGGGGTTTTACCCAAACCTCGCCGCGGCTTTCACCGGCCGGAATCGCGGCGATGCAGAAAATCGACGCGCAACGTATCCGGGCGCACGTGAAGTTTTTGTCCGATGACAAGCTGGAAGGTCGCGGCACGGGGCAGCGCGGTGGTGACATGGCGGCTGACTACATAGCCAAGGAGTTCAAGAGTTATGGGCTCATGCCCGCGGGCGATAACGGGACCTACCTGCAAAAGGTCCCCATGGTCGGGGTTACGCCGGGAGCAGAAGCTACGTTTTCGCTTGCAACGGCCCGCGGCGATGCGCGCAATCTGAAAGTGCTGGATGAGTACGTTGCCTACGACCAGACGCAGCAGTCGCAGTCGGACGTGGATGCTGACATGGTTTTTGCCGGCTACGGAATCGAAGCCCCGGAATACAACTGGAACGATTACAAAGACGTGGACGTGAAGGGCAAGGTCCTGCTCATGCTGGTGAATGAGCCTCCGTCGGACGATCCGAACTTTTTCACCGGCCGGGCGCTGACTTATTACGGCCGGTGGATCTACAAGTATGAGGAGGCAGCCCGTAAGGGCGCGGCGGGCGTAATTCTGATCCATCGCGAGGACATGGCGAGTTATCCCTGGGATGTGGTGCGTAATTCCAATTCCGGCGAGAAGTCTTATCTCAAACTCGACGGAACGCCCAAGCTGAAGGTCGCGGCGTGGGTGCAACTGGATATTGCCAAGCAACTGGTGGCAGGGGATGGTCTCGATCTCGACAAGCTGATGGCAGATGCGCGCTCCCGTGATTTTCGTCCGGTTGCGCTTCATTCCCGGCTCAAGGCTCATATGGTGAGCAAGGTGCGTCCCTTTGAATCGAACAATGTGATCGCGACGCTTCCCGGTTCCAGTTCCAAGCTAAAGAATCAAGCTGTGATGTACACGGCGCACTATGATCACCTGGGCATCCGGCCTGATATGCCGGGAGATAACATTTACAACGGCGCGGACGATAACGCCACCGGATGTGGAATCCTGCTGGAGCTTGCGCGCACCTACAGCCTGGCGGGGCAGAAGCCGGCGCGCTCGATTATTTTTGCTTCGGTGACAGCCGAAGAGCAGGGATTGCTCGGGTCAGAGTATCTGGGTAAGCATCCGCCAATTCCCGCGGGGAAGATCACGCTTGATCTGAACTATGACGATGTGCCGCCGCTGGGTCAGCCGGAAGAAGCTGAGGTTTCCGGTTCGGAGCGGACTACCTTCTTTTCAGCAGTGCAGAGCACGGCCGAGGAGTTC
Organism: uncultured Acidobacteriaceae bacterium; assembly: GCA_963824805.1. GTDB lineage: Bacteria > Acidobacteriota > Terriglobia > Terriglobales > Acidobacteriaceae > DATBAT01. Next base: position 117,100 of record CAWGQZ010000065.1, read on the forward strand.
CGGCTCACCATTCGTCCGGATTCACATCCCGAGGCGGGACACTATTACCGGTCAGACCATTTCAGCCTGGCTCGGGTTGGAATTCCATCGTTCTCTTTGAATGAAGGGATGAAGTACAAGGGACATGACCTGGCGTGGGGAATGCGGGAAGCCGACGAGTACACGCAAAAGCACTATCACCAGCCGAGCGATGAATATCACGAGGAGATGGACTTCACGGGAGACGCGGTGCTGGCGCGGTTTGGATTTGCCCTGGGATGGGAGGCCGCGAATATGCCGAAGCTAGTGGGATGGAAAAAGGGGGATGAGTTCGAGGCGGCGCGGATCAAAAGCTTGAGCGAGTGAGCCGCGAACAACTTGCCAGGGAGCGCAAGGCCCCGCGGCTTTGTTCGGGGTGACACTGCAATTACAGATGAGCGCAGGCTAATATTCCATGACTTTCAGGGCTGGGCTGATTATCAGAGTCGGCTCAGTCGCCTTTTGAACTGAGTCGGCCGTAACCCCGGGCGCGAGTTCCGTGAGAATCAGCCCGTTTGCAGTGACGTCCATGACGGCCATCTCCGTCACAATCATGTTTACGACTCTGACCCCGGTCAGCGGGAGAGTGCATTTTTTCAGAATCTTTGGCTGGCCGTCTCTGGTGGTGTGTTCCATGGCAACGATCAGGCGGCGGGCCCCTGCTACCAGATCCATGGCTCCGCCCATGCCCTTTACCATTTTGCCGGGGATCATCCAATTTGAGAGATTGCCTTCTTCGTCTACTTCCATCGAGCCCAGAACGCTGAGATCGATGTGACCGCCGCGAATCATGGCGAACGAATCGGCGCTGGAGAAGAACGATGTGCCAGGGATTTCGCTGACGGTTTCCTTGCCGGCATTGATCAGATCGGCGATCTTCTTCGCCTTCGAACGGGTAGGGACCGATTCCCAGCATCCCATTCTCGGACTGCAGAATGACTTCCATGCCCGTGCGGGACGTAATTGGCGACTAGGGTGGGCATGCCGATCCCGAGGTTGACGTAGAAGCCGTCGCGCAGTTCCTGGGCGATGCGCTTGACGATACGCTCGCGCTTGTCGCCATCCTTGATGGGTTTCGTGCTTGTCTGCGAGCTCAATTCTTTTTCCTCACGGTTCTTCTCTCGATGCGCCTCTCAAATATTTCTCCCTTGAAGATTCTCTTCACGTAAATGCTGGGAGTGTGAATCAGTTCGGGGTCGAGCTCTCCGACTTCAACCATTTCTTCCACTTCGGCGATGGTGACTTTCGCGCCGATGCCATCATGGGATTGAAGTTTCGTGCGGTCTTGCGATAAACAAGGTTGCCCCACTTGTCACCTTTCCACGCCTTTACGAAAGCGAAGTCGGCTGTCAGCCCGCGTTCCATGATGTAGGTGCGTCCGTCAAATTCGCGCGTTTCCTTGCCTTCCGCCACTATGGTGCCCACTCCGGTTGGAGTGAAGAAGGCGGGAATGCCAGCGCCCCCGGCGCGTATGCGTTCGGAAAAAGTTCCCTGGGGTATTAGTTCGAGATCAATTTCCTTGTTGAGGATTTTTTGTTCCAGCAGTTTGTTTTCGCCGACGTAGGTGCCGATGTGGCGGCGGAGCTGGCCGGCGGCCAGCAGGAGGCCGATGCCAAGGCCATCGACGCCGGCATTGTTACTGATGGTGAATAGGCTCTTGGTGCCTTTGCGGACCAGAGCGCGGATCAAGTTCTCCGGCATGCCGCAGAGGCCGAAGCCGCCGATCATGATGGTGGCGCCGTCGGGAATGTCCTGAATGGCTTCGTCGGCGCTGGCTACGACTTTATTCATTTGTAGGGATTCTAAATGAAGGGAGGTTTCATTTCAGGTTACGAGCGGGAGGCATCAACGAAAGTCTAAAAAACGCGGGCTCGGCGCTTGCTCTAAAGATGATCGTTCGGAGCCGGGGAACGCAAGGTCCCTCCACTCGCCGTTGCCTTGGCTCCGGCTCGGTCGGGATGACAATGTGGTGAAAACAGGTATTTGGGATGTTGGTCAGGATGACAAAGGTTTGGGTCGCGCATTTTTCTTCAGATGATGGGCCCGCTCGAATTCTCTTTCCAGTTCTCTGGAGTCGAGATTCTCGCGGAGGTGGGACAGGCGCTGCTCGAGTTTCAAGAGGGCATAACTTACGTTCTCTTTGTTGGTGAGAAAAACATCGCGCCACATGGAGTAGGGGCTCGAGGAGATTCTGGTCATCTCTTTGAGGGCGCGCCCTCCTGCGTCGAGCAAGGGGGCATCCTCGCCGTATTCGTCTACCAGAGTCGCGGCCAAGGCCGTTGAGATCAGTTGCGGGAGGTGGCTGATCCAGGAACAGAGCTGATCGTGTTCATCGGCC
>CAWGQZ010000066.1:0-34443 GCA_963824805.1 uncultured Acidobacteriaceae bacterium
CGACTGTCCGCCATCTTCACGCAAAACTTTCTCGTAATTCATGTTGATCTGGTCAGGCCGCCGGGCAGACCCCGATTGCCGGGCGGGTTGAGAATCCGGCGGGTGGAACGGGGGCTCGGCGCATCGCATCGCGAAGCAATCCTCCCGGACAGGATCTCACCCACATGCGGGCGCACCCGGTGCTATCGTCTCAACCCACAAGCCCATGGGCCGTCCACCTGGGAGTGGGGTCGTCTTCGGCTCGGGGGCTGGTGATTTCGAGATTTGGAGATCCTCAAAAACGGTTACAATTTCTGGTGGTGCAGCGGGTGATGGTGGTGAAAGATCTTCGCTCGGCGCAAATGGGAACCATCATCGGCGGATTTTTAAAGACGACGGTTCTGCTAATCGTAATTCTGCCGGGACTGCTGGCGCTGGCAGTGCTGCCGTTCAAGCTGGTTCCTGAAACGATGGCAGAACTTGCCCGGGCGTGCACACCTACAACGAAGCGTTGCCGCTGATGCTGGCGCGGTATTGCGGGCCGGGGTTGCTGGGATTAGGTGTGACCGCCTTGATTGCCGGCTTCATGAGCGGCATGGCCGGCAACGTGAGCGCCTTTGCTACGGTGTGGACTTATGACATCTACCGGCCGCTGATTCGCAAGCAGGCAAGCCATCAGCACTACTTGAGCATGGGGCGGTGGTGTTCCCTGCTGGGAGTGATCGTCAGCATCGGGACTGCGTACCTGGTGATGAATTTTTCCAGCATCATCGTTTACGCGCAGGTCATTTTCGTTTTCTTTATTGTGCCGATGTTTGGGACGGTCATCCTGGGCATGATGTGGAAGCGGACTACGCCGGCCGCAGGGTTCTGGGGATTGCTGGCCGGAATTCTGGTTTCGTTTTCGCTCTGGGCTTGGATAAAGGTCGATCCGGATTCGTTGCGGTATGTGGCTTTTTCTCCTCAGGCGAAGGACATGGCCGAGAACATCTATCGTGCCATGTGGTCGTTGATCGCCAACGTTGGAGTGACCGTGGTGGTCTCTTTGTTCACCAAGCCCAAGTCTGATGAAGCAATTGAAGGGGCTGGTTTACGGGCTGACTTCGATTCCTTCTGAGCTGGAAATTCCGTTTTTCAAGCGTCCGATTACCTGGGCGGCGGCGGTGGCAGTGGGCTTTGTGTTGCTGAACCTCATTTTCTGGTAGGGCGATTCATGAGTATCAAGAAAATGATTTCGATCTGGTTTTTCGTGGGCGGGCTGCTTGACCGTCTACGGAGTTTTAATTCTGATTGCGGGATTGAGTAAGGCTACGGCTGCAGGCGGCCGCGAGGTTGTCATGCAAGGATTGCACCTCCAGATTTGGTGGGGAATCATTTTGTTAGTGATGGGGTTGGGGTATCTGGCTCGGTTTCGTCCGGGGCGCGGGCGTTAACCGCCAGGGTCGCGCCTATGAGTGCTGCATCAGTTCTTGATTTCCAGCAGATTCCTTGCACGATGAACCCTGCCGCAGAATGACAGGACGTTAGAGTTTCAAATCTTTAGATCTTTCCTGGTGGCTTTTGAGCCGCTATTTCCGGAGCTCTCATGAAAAAGAACGAAGGCGTCAATCGCAGGCAGTTTCTAGTCTCGACATCGGTAGCAACGGTTGGCGCAGCCGCGCTTAGCGGCAAACAGTTGGCCGCCGAAACTGCGCCACAGACCTTCCGATCGAAATCCGGATCGGTCATTCCTTATTCGCGGCAGGTGCTTTTCTCAGATCGCAACTCTCAGAGGACATTTATCGGCAGGGAATATGGTGAGGTGGCGTTTCCGCTGGGTGGCATCGGTACTGGGACGGTCTCGCTTGGCGGACGTGGTGAGTTTGAGAGACTGGGAAATTTTCAATCGCCCGGCTAAGAGACGAATCTTGCCATTCAGCTTTGTGGCGCTGTGGGCGCGCCCTGAGGGCGATTCTCGGACCGTGCGAGTGGTTGAAGGCCCACTGCAGCCGCCTTTCATGGGCTGGAACGGATTCAAACGGGAATCCGCTCAAGGGCTTCCGCATTTTCAGAAGGCACAGTTCACGGGCACTTATCCCATTGCTAAAGTCGATTTCGAAGACAGCGCGCTTCCGGTATCGGTGGCGCTCGAGGCTTTCACTCCATTCATTCCGCTTAACGTGGATGATTCCAGCTTGCCGGTGGCGATTCTTAAGTATCGGGTGACGAACCGTGCCAAAAAGGCCGTTGATTGTTCGTTGGCCTTTTCTTTGTTGAATCCGGTTGGCTATGACGGAAAAGCCTTTCTCGAAGGAAATGGTCATCGCGGGTTCGGGAAAAATGTGGCGACGCTTAGACAGGAGCAGGCTGGAGGCACGAGAGTTGCGGGGCTCGACCTGACCTCGGAGAAGTATTCGCCCGGCGATCCACGCCAGGGATCGATGGCGTTGCTAACTACCAGCTCTTCGTGCACTGCGCGCACCAGCTGGGAGAGCAGCAACGAGTGGTGGGATGCGTATCAAAAATGGATCGATGAATTTTCTGCCGACGGAAAGATGCATAACCCCCAACCTTCGCAGCCCTCTGCCGATGGCAAGTCTGATTACTCCACGCTGGCGCCGAACGCCAAGCTATCCCCGGGAGAATCGACGACCATTACGTTTGTGTTGGCCTGGTATTTTCCCGTTCGGGAAAACTACTGGCACGATGACGACGAGCAGATGAAGGGCAAGAAGCTCACCAACTATTACGGCACTCGTTTCAAGAGCGCGTGGGAGATCGCCAGCCACACTGCCGGCCGCTTACCCGAGTTGGAGCGCAAGACACGGTCGTTTACCGATACGTTCTTCTCCAGTTCGCTCCCACCTTACGTGTTGGAGGCGGTTTCCAGTCAGGCCTCCATCATGCGGACGAACACCTGCATGTTGCTCGAGGGCAAACAATTTTTTGGATTTGAAGGATGCGCCGACGATGAGCATAACGGCTGGATGACCTGCTCGCACGTATGGAACTACGAGCAGGCGGTGGCCTTTCTGTTCCCTGAGTTGGAGCGCTCGATGCGCGATACAGAATTTCTCCACGAGATGCGCAGCGACGACAGCATGGCGTTTCGCACGATGGTGCCACTGGACATCAAGCAGTGGGATTTCCGTCCTGCCGCCGATGGGCAGATGGGCTGCATCATGAAGTTGTACCGGGAGTGGCAGATTTCAGGCGACGATGCTTTTTTGAAAAAGATGTGGCCGGGCGCCAAGCGGGCCCTAGAGTTCGCCTGGAAGTTTTGGGACGCGGACAAAGATGGCGTCATGGAAGGCGAGCAGCACAATACTTACGACATCGAGTTTTTTGGTCCGAATACCATGATGACCACTCTTTATCTGGGCGCTCTGAAAGCGGGTGAACTGATGGCTGCGGCCGTCGGAGATTCAGCCGCAGCGGCCAGCTATCGCGAAGTCCGGGAGAAGGGCGCGAAAAATATCGAGGCACTTTGGAATGGAGACTTCTACATGCAGAAGGAGACTCCGGTGGGCGAGATCAAGCCCATGCCTCCGTATGACAAAGAAGACTGGAAGAACCGCGTACTAAGCGATGGCCAACTCAAGTATCAGTATGGCAAAGGTTGTTTATCGGACCAGATGCTCGGCCAGTGGTTCGCTGATGTGCTGGGGCTTGATCTAGGGCTGAACAAAGAGCGGGTGCGGAAATCATTGCAGTCGGTCTACAAGAATAATTTCAAGCATGATTTCTGGGACCACCCCAATACGCAACGCATTTATGCCATCAATGACGACAAGGGATTGCTTATCTGTACCTGGCCCAATGGCGGACGTCCGGCCTTGCCACTGGTTTATGGAGATGAGGTCTGGACCGGGATCGAGTACCAGGTGGCAGCGCACCTGATCTACCACGGATTGCTCGAAGAAGGTCTGGCGATTGTGAAGGCGATTAGCGATCGCTATGACGGCGTTCGCAGAAATCCCTGGAATCAGATCGAATGGGGGAACCACTATACGCGGGCCATGGCCAGCTATTCGGTGCTGCTGGCGCTTTCCGGATTTCGATATTCTGCAGTGCAACGTTCGGTCAGCTTCCATCCGCGATTAAACCCGGAGAGTTTCCAATGCTTCTTCGCTGCCGGATCGGCTTGGGGACTGTTCAGCCAAAGGCGGCAGACTGGAACTCTGACCGCAAAGATCGAGTCGCGACATGGTGAGTTGAAGCTGCAGCGCGTAGTTCTGGGAATCGACGCTGCCGCAAAGGTTGCAATCACCGCGCCCGATGGGCACTCGCTTTCGGGTAAATTGACGCCGTCAGCGGATGACGTTCAAATCGACCTGTCGAGGGAGTTGGTAATTGGCGAGGGCCAGGCGGCTTCGCTGGTGGTCAGTCCGGCAAAGCCCTAAGGAGTATTGTCTGACCGATAAAACATGAGTAAAGTGGCTCGCAGGCTAGATCTTCATGCAGCCACTCACACTAAACGAACTATTCTTCAGCGTCGTGGAACGCAACCTTTCCCGGCTTGTGTTATGGAAGCGGGAGCAGGAGTGGGTTCCGGGGTCGGCGGCGGAATTCTATGCCCAGGTTGCCGCGACCGCGAACGGTTTGCAAAGATGGGGCATCACCCGCGGCGATCGTGTCGCCATCCTAAGTGAGAATCGCCGCGAATGGACGGTTGCTGATTTCGCCTCCTTGCTCATTGGGGCAGTCGTAGTTCCTCTCTACTCCACGCTCACCGCCGAACAGATCGCATTCATGCTGCGCGACTCCGGTGCTCGCGCCATCTTCCTCTCCAATGAAAAGCATCTCCAGAAGATTTCGAGTATTCGGGAACAGACCGAGCTTGAGCAGATCATCCTCATGGACCCGAGCCGGCAGGTGCCGTCGATGGCTGAATTCATGGCTGCATCGCCCGGCGTGCGAGACGAATCGTTAGAGCGTTTGGCCCGTTCGATCACGCAGGACGATCTCGCCACCATGATCTACACCTCGGGGACAACCGGCATACCTAAGGGAGTGATGCTCACCCACGGAAACATGGCGTCAAACCTGGCGTACTCGCTGCATGGTTTCGATCTCACCCCGGGAGACGTGAGCATCTCTTACCTGCCTCTCTCACACATTACGGCCCGCCACCTCGATTTCGCCATGCTGAATCTCGGGGTGACCATTGCCTACCTTCCGGTGATTGAGAACTTGCCGCAGGCATTGTCGGAAGTGCACCCCACAATTTTTGTCGGAGTGCCGCGCCTTTACGAAAAAGTGCACGGCCAGGTCGAACTCAAGGCGAGTGGCTTCAAGAAGAAGATGATATACAACTGGTCGCTGCAAGTTGGCCGAGCTAACAATGGCGCTGTGTTGTCAGGCAGAATCCCCGGCTCAGTGCCTTGGAAGATTGCCAACCGTTTGGTCTATGCGAAAGTTCGCGCCGGAATGGGCGGAGCGGTACGCATCTTCATATCAGGCGGCGCTCCTCTCGGCATGAAGTTGGCGCAATGGTACGCCGACGTTGGAATCCGTATCCACGAAGGCTATGGGTTGACCGAAACTTCGCCTGTAATCGCCCTGAACAATCCGCAAGATCATAAGCTAGGCACAGTAGGGAAACCGCTCAGCAATGTCGAGGTGCGCATTGCGGACGATGGTGAAATTCTGGTGCGGGGCCCCTCGATTTTCCGCTCCTACTGGAACAAGCCCGATGAGACTCGCGCCGCGTTCGAAGGTGACTGGTTCAAGACCGGCGATGTCGGCAATCTTGATGCCGACGGCTATCTTTCGGTGACCGACCGCAAGAAAGATTTGATCAAGACTTCGGGCGGCAAATTTATCGCCCCCCAGCCGCTGGAAAACTCTCTGAAACATAATCCGATGGTGGCAGAGGCGGTGGTTGTAGGGGAGTGTCGCAAATTTGTTTCAGTTCTAATCGCTCCAAATTTTGTGGTTCTCGAAAGCTGGGCCCAGACCCGGCAGCTGTCGTTTTCTTCCCGCGAGGAATTGGTGCAGACCGCGCCGGTCCGGGCTCTCTATCTTGAAATCGTAGAGACTCTCAACCGTGATTTGGCGCAGTTCGAACGGCTGAAGAAAGTTATCCTTGTGGCGGAGACCTTTTCCGCCGAAGATGGCTCGCTCACCGCCAGCATGAAGCTTCGCCGCCGGATTGTCGAGGAACGATACCAGGCTCAAATAGACAAGTTGTACCAAGAGCCGATGGCAGCCGATTAGCTTTAACGCTTGGTCGTCAGATCCGCGCCGGGCATGGGGATTTCGTAACGGCTGGTGCTGGAAGGCGGTTCCGGCTTGAGTTCCAGGTCATCATCATCAAGTGCTTGACGGCTGCGCGAAAGGGCCCGGTCCACCATACCTTCAAACATGGGAATCAGGGAGTCGGCCGAACCCGGGTGCTGAATCTCGGTAAGGCTCTGTTCCCAGCGCTGGGTCGTAAGCAGGTTGGTAGTTGGCACGCGCGCGGTTTTCTTAAGCAGTACATAACCAAGCCAGATCAATACACAGACATCGTAGCCGATGGTATTGATCAGGCCGGCTCCGGGCGGAGTAATGTAGTCCGCAGTATGGAGCGCTACCACCAACATCTCTACGCAAGCAAAAGCGCCAAAGCCGAGAGAAATTCCAAAGCTGTGTTGCTTCCAGCTGACCCCAAGATAGCGCGAGAAAACGAGCAAAAACAATACCAGTCCAACCTGGATTACGCGCACGCAGCGCTGGACCGTAAGTACTGATTGCACAAGCGGACCTTGCTGCGAAGCTGGGGTCGAAGCCGCCACCACAACGGCCACCAGCAACATCACCAGAGCGCCCCAACGAAACAGCACGGAACCCAAATCCTTCAAGGTGTGGTAAGGGCGAAAGACGTCGAGGAACACTTCGTGAATGATCTTGAACCCAACCGCCAGGCTGATTGCGCCGCAGATCCAATAGGAATAGAAAAACTGCGGATAGCTGCCCCAGGTGTAGGCAGGGAAAAGGATCAGGAACGTTACCACCTGTGACAGGAGATAGATAAAGAAGACAGGAAACGCCTTATGGACTTTTCGCCAAAACATCACCCCAGCAACGCCAAGTTGCAGGATCGGGGCAGTGATCCAAAGAATGGTGTTGGCAAGCTGTAGATTCAGGCTCATTTGGCCGGTTTAAACCACAACCAAGACACGTGTACGCGCTTCCCCTCGGGTAAACCATAGCAGTAATTCCAAACCGGCAAAATGGACGAAAGTAACCTTCGTAACTGTTACCTTGCCTGACCACCGGCAACGGTCTTTCCCATCCGGACGATGGGCAGCGATAGCCCATTACCGAGGGGTACCTCGAGGTTTTCCAGCGCAGAGTACCCACGTGCTTCGTAAAGCGGAATCCCCGTCAGAGTCGCGCCCATTTCAAATCTGGTGAATCCAGCCTTAAGAGCGGCCGCCTCGCAAGCTTCCAGAATAAGAGTGCCTATACCTCGGCGAGTCCAATTGGGATGGATGAAGAAGGCTCGGATCTTGGCCGCATCCCGCTGAGGATCGAGAAGGTCCGGCTCCCGCCCAATCCACTGATCTCCGCCGTAAAGAGTCTTGCGTTTGCTCCAGCCCCCACATCCGACGATGACGGGGTCAACCTCGGTCTCCGCCACGAAGTAGGTTCCATCCGCGATCAGTTGGCTGTCCACACCGTACACGCTCTGCAGTGCGGCCTCAAGTTGTTCGGATGTGTAGTCGTTGGCTTGCAGTCGCCGCACAGACGCGTCGATCAGGGCGCGCAAGACTGCCGAATCCCCTGTCGTAGCCTGTCGAATGCTGAACTTCATAAGCGGAGCGCAATTTTATGCTGGACGGAGAAGTGAACGCTATTTCTTCCCCATGAAGACAAAGTAAGAACACGCCCAGAGTGAGGTTGGGATGGTGCCTCGCGCACGACTGGTAAGAATGATGTTGTAGTCATCGGTAATTGGCAAGCCGTCGATGATTGACGGGCCGGCTTTAGGCTGCAACTCAGCCAGGCGACTGAGGAACCGGTAGACATCCGGTCCTCCGTCGTAACCCTGAACCGCAAAGGAAAGATCGGCGTTTTGGCCGGCAAAGTGCCACGCCAGGGAACCGGCCAGCGCCACTGCGTCTTCGTATTGCTGCGAGTCGACCTGGTCAGCCGATGGGTTGTCGAAGACGATGCGTAACTTTCGCTCGTCTTCCCGGGTAAACTCCCGCACCTTCAACATTCCAGATTTCGCTGTGGCTTTCCAATCGACGTGGCGGGCGGAGTCTTCCGAGGTGTACTCGCGGATTCGGTAAAGATCGTTCCCACGGCCGCGGACGAATGACTCCATCTCTCCAGTAATAAGTGGAAGAATCTGAAAGAACTCGTCGGTTGGCTCGACTCTGGGAAATACGGTGATCTTACGTTGCAGCGGTACACGTCGAGTCTTGCTGAGAAAAGCGAAAGGGAAGCGCGTTCTGAGTCCGAATCCCTCCTGCTGGTAGTGTCCCCGTTTCTCAAAGCGGAGTTGCATGTCGGCTCGCTGCTCGCTCTTCCCAGGAATGTAGGGGAAGTATGCAGCGCCCTGAAAAATGTGGGCCGTGGACGGTTTTTCCGTAATCCGGCGCACCCGCCAATCGGGAGTGCGCAGCCATTGCTCCTTTGCGGGCCGCCCCGGGGGGAACCCGAAAGCGGTACGTTCTAGCCGCCAGTGCTTCTCTGCCTTCTCTTTCTGCAAAGACACCACGCTGATGGAAAACGACGGCACCCGCCGCCGCGGATTGCGCACCACGATTTTGCCGAAAGTGTCACGCCCGGCAAAAACGTGCTCCGGCAAGCGGACATCCAGCTGCAAATCGTGCAGCACCATCGCGGAGGCAATTCCAGAGACGATGATGGCTGCTAGCATGGCCGCCACAATGATGTAGAGCAGATTGTTTCCGGTATTGAGTGCCGCGACCCCGATCACAATCACCATGCCGGCATAAATCATCCCCGCACGGGTGATCTGGTAATCCAGCGCATCTCGCACCCGCGCGGCGGCAACCCGACGCGCCAGATACGGGACCGTAGTGACGCCCACCAGCGTCGCCAGCAACAACGCGACCGATCCCAAAATTAGAGTTCCCCACACGTTGCCGGATTCACGAGTCACTGTGGAGAACAATGCCGCAGCGAAGGCGAGCGCCAAACCCCCGATGGCGATCAGAAACCGTATCCAAACTTCAGGAAGCCGGAAGCCAGAAGCAGACAAGGCCCGGCCGGGTTGGGTGACAGTGGGCATGAGGCGATGGTTCGAGGGTAGCATCGGCTACCCGGGCTATCAATCCGCTGGCTGTTGACCAGAGATGCGCCTCATCCAGGCATTCGCCTTTAGGGCGGCGCTGTCGGCCGCATGGGCGAGCTTCGGAAAGCGCGCTTTGAGCTTACTGAGAAGGTGATGGGCCCAGACGTATTCAGTCGAAAGGATCATCAATCCGATCAGAATGAACAATACGCCCTGCAGAATAGGCAAAAACAGGCCGGCAATCCCCAGAAGCAGGAAAACCCAACCAATCACGATGACGGCAATTCGCTTCAGCTTCTGGGCCATGGTCAATCCGTACTCCAACTCGATTGGATGCAAGCGGCCAACCGATTGATCGACGATAAGCAATTTCTTTGGCAAAGAAAGTTACGAAAGATGAGAAGTCGATTAGAAACTGGACTGATCGGCTTGGAGGAATTGGATAACTGCCTCGTTGAACTGGTCGGGAGCTTCTTCGTAAGGCAAGTGGCCAACTCCTGGGAGCATCCTCAGGCGGCATTTTTCAAATTGACCGCACAGCATCTCGGCCGAGCGAGGATCGACCGCATTATCCAAACTTCCCCACAGAATCAGCGTGGGTAGGTGGGAGATTTGTGGTAGGACTGACTGAAGTTCGTCCAGGTCCCGCTTCCAAGTCCGCAAGACGGAGAGCTCGTGGTGAAAGGTGCCTGGCAGCGCAAAAGGAGCGGAATATCCGGCCAGCGTTCCCGACCGAATGCGGCGCACATCGCCGTAAAGACGCCGCAGAAAATAGCCGTGGGTGAAGCTGAGATACGGCGCAATGCCAAGGAACACGGGTGACACGGCACCCGAAGTCAGGAATTCCGCCATTTTCTTGCCGAAGGATGACCAGGGATTCACCGGAGCCACCAGCGTCAGCCGATGAATGCGGTCAGGCGCAAGCGACGCAGCCATCATAGAAACCGCGCCACCATAAGACGTCCCCAACAAATCACAGGAAGTGATGCCCACCGCATCCAAGAATCGAATCAGCCGCTCGGCGCTGGCCCGAAGGCAGCAATCTAGGTTTGGCGGACGATCCGAGAACCCCACCCCCAACATATCGACCGCATGCACGTCGGCGTAAGGAGCGAGCGCCGGAATCACGTACCGCCAGGAAAACGAGTAGCCCAGTAGCCCGTGCAAAAGCAGCAGGGGACGGCCGCTGCCCTCGCGCAAATACCGCATGCGAGCGCCATCAAGCGTGATCCAGTGATCTTCCAGCGAATGAATTGGCGGCACCCGGCTGAATGGCCCCAAGAATTTCCTCTGGTTATGCTGCCGGCGAAAGACAACTCTTCAGGTTTTACCGGAGTCTATGTATGCGTATCGCCTCTGTCGCTTTTATTCCTGGGGGAGCATCGCTCCCCCGATTTTTTTCGGCGCGTATTGATTCTAACCGCATTCCGTTCCAGTAAGCTTTTCCCAGTCGCTTGCGAAGGCTCGTCGTACCCGGCGGGGAAATCCACTTTTCATTAATTTTCGGTAAAGGCATGAGGACAAAGCGCTTACCAAAAACCACAAACCCCTACGGAAAACGGTAGCTGTGGTTTTCCACGGCTTCTATAATCAAGAATATCGTTTGAATTGCGCCACTTAGAGTTCGGCGGAATTGGGAGTCATGGCAGCGAACGTGCAGAAGTCTTCGACGAAAGGTTCCAGGTCGAATCTTGCGGCTCGTTCCGTGAAAAGTGATTTCCAAATTCGCTTCACCGCTGGCGCCCTGTTTCTGTTTACGGTGGCGGCGATCATCCTTTCCTGGATCAACTTTCAAAAGAGCCGCGAATTTCAAGTTCCATACGATGGCGCTCGCTGGATCGAGCGCAATGGCGGGCTGTTTGCCGATCGTGTTGAGCCCGATGGCCCGGCTGCAAAGCAGGGCATCACCCGTGGTGATCAACTGATCGCGGTGAACGGCCACGAAGTGAAAAGCACCGCCGGATTGATGCGGCAGCTGTACAGCGCCGGCGCTTGGACCAAGGCAACCTACACGCTGGTGCGAGGCTCGGTGCAACTTGATTCCTCGGTCATCCTTGCTCCCGCCGACAAATCCCTCGACAGCTGGCTGCGCTTCATTGCGCTGATCTATTTGGGAATCGGGCTATACGTGCTCTTGCGGCGCTGGACCGCTCCGGGCTCGACTCACTTCTACATTTTCTGCCTGGTTTCGTTCATCGCCTACTCGTTCAAGTACACCGGCAAGCTCAATCAATTCGACTGGACCATTCTTTTCGGAAACATCACGGCCGGATTGTTACAGCCGGCATTGTTCCTGCACTTTGTGCTGGTGTTTCCAGAAAAGCGTAATTTTGTTCGCAAGCATGAATCGGCGATGCCGCTGATTTACTTTCCGGCGCTGGTGCTATTGGGAATTCAAATCGCGTCCATGCGCTTCCTGCAGCCCAGCGGACGTCTGCTGCTGATTCTCGACCGACTGCAGATGGCCTATTCCGCAGCGTTCTTTGTGGCGGCTGCGGGCATGCTCCTGTACAGCTACCGGCGCGCGAGTTCGCCGATCTTGCGCCAACAGCTTAAGTGGGTGACCCGCGGCACCATTCTCGCGATTACTCCCTACACCATGTTTTACGTGGTGCCATTCCTCACCGGCGCGCTGCCAACCGTGGGGATGAAGGTTTCCGTGCTGTCACTGGCCCTGTTGCCTCTGACCTTCGGTTACGCCATCTTCCGCTACCGCTTGATGGATGTCGACCTGATTTTCAAGCGTGGCATGGTCTACACGCTCTCCGCCGCCGCGATTGTTGGTTTCTACTTCGCCATCGTGGCTGGAGTGGCTGAGTTGGTGCACACGCAACTGCCTAGCTCTGGGCCCTGGGGTCTGGTAATCGCGATTGTCGCCACCGCCCTGCTATTCGATCCGTTGCGCAAGTGGATCCAGGAGCGCATCGATCAGTTCTTCTACCGTACTCGCTACGACTATCGTCGAACCTTGATCGAATTCGGACGCGAGCTGAGCGCAGAGACCGATCTCGACAAAATGCTGACCTCGGTCGAGAACCGCCTCTCGCGAACGCTTCTGGTCGACCGCATGGCCATCTTCCTTTCCAGCGGGGAAGCCGGACAAAAGTTTATGCTGGCGAAATCCTTCGGGATCCACCAGACCAGCGGTCTCGACCTGGCTTTCCTTACCGCGCCGCGCCCCGAGATGGAAGCCGGGCACCTGTTCTTCGACAACACCCACCAAGTGCCCCGTGAAACTCCTTCCGCGCAGGAAAGCATCGCCAAGCTCGACCTGAACTACTACATCCCCTGCCGCGCCCAGCAGAAGACCATCGCCTTTCTCGGACTAGGTAAGACAGTCGAGGGAGATTTCCTGTCGAGCGAAGACATCGAGCTGCTCGAAACGCTTTCCGGCTACCTGGGTATCGCAGTGCAAAATGCTCGGCTCTACGCATCGTTAGAGCAGAAAGTAGCCGAATACGAACGGTTGAAAGACTTCAACGAAAATATCGTGGAGTCGATCAACGTCGGCGTGCTGGCGGTTGATCTCGCCGACCGGGTTGAATCCTGGAACTCACAGATGGAAGTGATGTATGCGCTGCCCCGCTGGCAGGCGCTGACACGGCCACTGGGAGAGATCTTCCCTCCCGCGTTTGTTGAGGAGTTCTATCGCGTTCGCCAGAGCCCAGGCATCCATAACCTGTACAAGTTCCGCTTAAGTACTCCGACTGGTGAAAGCCGGGTGGTGAATGTTGCCATCGCTCCGTTGGTTTCCCGCAAGTTCCATGTCATCGGCCGCCTGATCATCATGGACGACATCACCGAGCGCATCGAACTGGAATCGCAGCTCTCGCAGGCCGATAAGCTGTCCTCCATCGGATTGCTGGCAGCAGGCGTCGCCCACGAAGTTAACACTCCTCTGGCGGTTATCTCCTCGTATGCGCAGATGCTCTCCAAGCAACTGCAGGGCGATCCGCAGAAGAGCGGGTTGATGGAGAAGATTACGCGCCAAACATTCCGCGCTTCCGAGATCGTTAACAACCTGCTGAATTTCTCCCGAACCAGCGGAACCGAATTTGCCGAGATTGATGTCAACAAGGTAATCCTCGACACCCTGGCGCTCATGGAGCATCAGTTCAAGACCAGCAAGATCACCGTCGAAGACGAATTGTGCGAGCACCTGCCACCGATCCAGGGAAACGCCGGACGCTTGCAGCAGGTCTTTCTGAACTTGTTCCTTAACGCCAAAGACGCCATGGCCGAGGGCGGCACCTTGCGCATCGCCAGTTCCAACGGAGAGGCAGTCAGCGTGAAGGTTTCCGACACCGGAAATGGAATCCCACAGGAACACATTCAACGCATCTACGACCCGTTCTTCACCACCAAGGCGGCCCCGCGCGAAGGCCAGGGCAAGGGAACCGGTCTGGGACTTTCCGTGACCTACGGCATCATTCAGGAGCACGCTGGCAAGATTCGCGTCGAGAGCAATCCCGGCGCAGGCACCACTTTCTATCTCGATTTCCCCATGACGAGGAAGACGGCCAATGTCTGAAGCAGCTGTTATCGCTCGTCATAGCGTTAGCGACACCTCGGTGCCCACCATGGGTTCGGTGCTGATCATCGATGACGAAGCCGCCATTCGTGAGTCTCTCCAGACTCTACTGGAGATGGACGGCTATACCACAGAAACTGCGGAGAGCGGTAAGGAAGGCCTTACTCGAGCCGGGGAAAAGCCTTTTGATCTGATTCTTCTCGACGTGGCTCTGCCCGACGCCAACGGCATCGACTTACTAGCCGAACTTCGGCAGCGCGATCCCAACCTTCCCGTCATCATCATCACTGCTTATGGCACGGTGGAAAATGCCGTACGTGCAATGCAATCCGGGGCCGCGAACTTTGTTCAGAAGCCATGGGACAATGAAAAGCTACTGGCCGATGTCCGCGCCGCCGTGGCCCGTCGCCGCGCGGAAGAAGAAAATGTTCAGCTAAAGCGCGCCCTGAAGCAGCGCTATAACTTCGAGAACATCATCGGAAAGAGCGAGGCGATGCTGAAGATTTTCGACCTCGTCGCCCAGGTCGCGCCCAGTCGCTCTACCGTATTGCTACAAGGCGAGAGTGGAACCGGAAAAGAGCTGATCGCCAAGGCGATTCATTTGAACTCGCCACGCCGCGACCGTCCCTTTGTTCCGGTGAATACCGGATCCATGCCGCCCGATCTGTTGGAATCCACCTTGTTCGGGCACCTGAAGGGCGCATTCACCAGCGCAGTGGCCTCTAAGAAAGGTCTGTTCGAGATTGCCGATCGTGGAACCCTCTTTCTCGACGAAATCGGCACCATGGGCATGGACACGCAGAGCAAGATCCTGCGCGTGCTGCAAGACCGGAAGTTCATGCACCTGGGTGGCGTTCACGAGATCCAGGTGGACGTCCGCATCATCGCTGCCACCAACGTCGACCTGAAGCAACTGGTGAAAGAAGGGAAGTTCCGCGAAGATCTCTTCTATCGCCTGAACGTAATCATGATCGACCTGCCTCCGCTTCGGCAGCGTAAGGAAGATATTCCCTTATTGGTCGAACACTTCCTGCAAAAGTACACCGAAGAAAATGGCCGGGCATCATTGCGGATGACCTCAGAGGCTTTGCGTTCGCTGCTTACCTATTCCTGGCCCGGCAACGTGCGCGAACTGGAAAATGTCATTGAGCGTGCGGTCGTACTTTCTTCCGGCAGCGATATCGGTCTTGACCTGATTGTCGACCACATCGCTGGCCGCGGCAGCTCATTCCCCGTTCTCGAACATCGTGCGGATGCGTCTCTGTTTGACATCATTGAAGAATGCGAGCGGCGGATCATCGCTGAGATGCTGGAAAAATGTAACTGGAACCAGACCGAAGCCGCCGACCGCTTCCGCGTACCTCTCTCCACCCTGAACCAGAAAATCAAACGCCTCAACATAGAAATTAAGAAAAAAGCGCGCGACTAAACCCTCCGTCTCTCTTTGCTATCTGCGTTCTCTTTGGTTGAAGTTTTTCCCCCGCATAATCACAGAAGGCAAAGCGCACCACGGAGGCTTCTCGGTCGATTCTTCGACGGCACAAGGCTCTGCTATAGTTCCACCTAGGATTTAGGGAGCGAAACGATGGCGGCAGGGGACATCTTAAGTCGCATTGAGGGGATCTCCCCCAGCGAGTTCGTAAAGAGCAAGCTCCTCTCTGTCCAGGAGTATGCTCTGCTCTCGGCGCGCTCAATTGCCAACCTTTTTAAGCGCCCTATCTACGCAAATGACATGATTCAGCAAGCCGACATAATTGGATTCGGCTCGCTGCCTATCGTCCTGGCTGCCTGCTTCTTTACCGGAGCCGCGTTGGCCCTCAACAGCGCTACGACCCTAAGCCGCTTCGGTGCTCAGGCAGTGATTGGCCAGTTGGTTTCCATCGGCATCATTCGCGAGTTGGGCCCGGTGCTCGCCGGGTTGGTTGTCGCAGGCCGCAACGCCTCCGGCATGGCCAGCGAACTAGGATCCATGGTCGTCACTGAGCAGATCGATGCCATGCGCGCGTTGGGAACCGATCCGCTAAAAAAATTGGTGACCCCTCGCGTGGTCTCGACCACTGTCATGCTGTTCTTCCTGACTATTCTCGGAGATTTGATGGGCCTGATCGGCGGCGGTTTCGTGGCCGCGATCATTCTCGGACTGGACGCCCACGAATATTGGAGCAATGCCTGGCAGACCCTGGTTTTCTCGGACGTCTTCATGGGGCTCGCTAAGCCGATCGTGTTTGGTTTTCTGGTCGCAACCATCGGTTGTTACTATGGTCTTTCAACCAAGGGCGGGACGCAGGGCGTAGGCCGCGCCACCACAGAAGCCGTGGTTGCGTCGATGATCCTGATTATCGCCGTCGACGTCTTTGTGACCCGGTTCCTTATGATCGTGCTCGGCTCTTAACTCTGAATGGCGACACCGACTCTACCTCTTGACCGACTGAAAACCGCCGATCAACCTCCGGCCGGAGCAATGGTGGTGTTCGAAGATGTCTTTTTGGCCTTCGACCAGAAGCCTCTGCTCAACGGAATTTCTTTCCGCCTGCCTCGCGGCGAAACCAAAGCTATCTTCGGCGTCGCAGGGTCCGGCAAAAGCACCATCCTAAAACTGGCTCTGGGCCTGCTGAAGCCGGATAGCGGCCGGATCTTGGTATTGGGGCATGATGTGACCGAAATGGCGGAAGAAGAACTCTTCGACCTGCGCCGTCAGATCGGAATGGTTTTCCAGGAAAGCGCCCTCTTCGATTCGCTCACCGTCCGCGAGAACGTTGCTTTCCGCCTGATGGAAGAAGGAAACATTTCCGAAGACGAGATCGACCGGCGAGTACGCGAGGTGCTGAGTTTCGTGGAGCTGGAGCGCACGATCGATATGTTTCCAGGATCGCTCTCCGGAGGCATGCGGCGCCGGGTGGCGATCGCCCGTGCCATCATCACCCATCCGGAAGTGATTCTCTATGATTCACCGACCGGAGGACTGGATCCGGTGACCTCCACTACTATCGTTGAACTGATCATAAAACAGCGGGACGTCTCCCAGACCAGTGCGCTGCTGGTTTCTCATCGCCTGCAGGACGCCTTCACCATGGCGACTCACTACTTCGATCAAAAAGCCAACAGGATGGTCCCCATGGCGCCGAACTCCCGCAAAGATATTCCCGTAACCTTCATGGTCTTGCGCGACGGCAAGATCATCTTTGACGGAGATGCACAGGAGTTAGCCGCATCACGTGACGAATACATTCGCGAATATATTTCCTGACGGGCGTTTATCGCGCCTTGCGCCGCGATTCATGCAGTTTCAGCATCGCGTCTAGTCTCCGCCGTCCGGCATCGGTCTTGGTCGCCAGCTCTTCTACGATTTTCAGGACGTGGGGAGATTGCGTCTTGTTGCGGTAGTCTTCGAGGTAGGGTTGGATTTTCGCGAAGATGAACCACATTTCGCCGCTGGTGTCGAAGAACAGATCTTCGTTCAAGGTACCGTGTTTTACCAGCGACGCTGCCATCTCCCAATAACCGACAACTTGCCGGAACCAGGCGCTCTCCTGGCCGAACGCCCCGATGATTTGGATGATCTCATCGGCGCTGCTCGGGGAAAACGTTGCCGCGAACCAACTGCGGGCCTTCCGCATCTCCGCTTCGCGGCGAAGGTCATAGAGTTGCAAAACAAGTTGGGCATCGACGCTGGTAGCTTGTGAAGGCATGTATCTCTCCTGAAAAGGAAGTTGAGAAACTGTCAATAACTGGGCCAGAACGGAAGCTGAATTCTAAACAAAATCGTCATCCTGAGGGAATGATCTCGCGCAAAGCGCGAGATCACTGCATCGAAGGGCCTTGGGTAACTCAGGATGTTGCTTCCGCCGCACTCGCGCTGGCCGCGTCCGGCGGCATCGCACGCTCATACTCACATTCCTTGTTCGGGCACGCAATCACCGGCCCCGCCTTCAAATACTTTTCCACCAGGAACGGATTGCCGCAACTCGGACACTTTTCCGCGATCGGCTTATGCGCCGCGGTAAATTTGCACTTCGGGTAGTTCGAGCAGCCATAAAACGTATTGCCCTTACGAGCCCGTTTCTCCACCAGTTCGCCGTCTTCGCACAGCGGGCACTTCACTCCAATGAAATTCTGCTTCACGTACTTGCACTCCGGATATCCGCTGCAGGTAGTGAACTCCCCGTAACGCCCGTGGCGGATCATCATGTTGCGCCCGCACTTCGGGCATTTTTCATCCAACGGAATATCAGGCACCTTTTTGCCCTGATCCAACCGGCGAGTAGTCTTGCAATCGGGATATCCGGTGCAAGCCATGAACTGCCCAAAGCGACCGCGCTTTAGCACCATGACCCGTCCGCAGTTCTCGCAATATTCCTCCTGCGTAGTTTCCTGAATGTCGGCGGAATCGAGATCCGGAAGATTGATGGGATTCTCTTTCGTGAAGTTGCAGCTCTCCTTATCTTCTTTATCGTACGAACTGCAGGCATAGAAAGACCCGTGCTTGCCCCACTTGATCACCAGAGGTGAGCCGCAACGCTCGCACTTCTCATCGGTCGGCTTCTCCATCCGCTTGATGTTCTCCATGTGCTTGCCGGCATAGCGGAGGTCTTTCTCGAATTTCTTGTAAAAGCTGCCGAGCGCGTCGGTCCAGGTCTCTTTACCTTCTTCTATCTCGTCGAGATCCTGCTCCAGGCGGGCGGTATAGGCGATATCAAAAATGTCAGCGAAGTTTTCGACCAGCAGATCGGTAACCACCAGTCCAATCTCCGTGGGCGTAAACTTGCCGCCAAGTTTCTGCACGTATTGCCGCTCCTGAATCGTGCTCAGAATGGCCGAGTACGTGGACGGCCGTCCGATACCGCGCTCTTCCAGTTCCTTGACCAGCGACGCTTCGTTGTAGCGCGGCGGCGGCTCGGTAAAGTGCTGCTCCGGTTTCAATTCCCTAAGCGTCAGCTTCTGGCCGGCTTCCATCGGCGGCAGCTTGTGTTTGAGTTCCTCGTCGTCTTCGTCCTTGCCTTCTTTGGACTCTTCGTAAACTTTCAGGAAGCCATCGAATTTAAGAACGGAGCCGGTAACGCGGAACCAGAATGTTTCGGTGGCGCCCTTGGCGTCGATATCGACCGTGGTCTGGTCGAACACAGCAGGTGTGATTTGCGACGCCACAAAGCGTTGCCAGATCAGCTTGTAGACCTTAAACTCATCTTCCTTCAGGTACTGTTTGATCTGATCCGGATGGCGCATCGCGGAGGTCGGACGAATGGCTTCGTGCGCCGCCTGTGCTTCCTTCTTCTCTTTGTAGGCGTTAGGCTGAGCCGGAAGATATGCGTCGCCATATTGCGACTTGATGAAATCTCGAACTTCGGCGAGGGCGTCGTTCGAAACCCGGGTCGAATCGGTACGCATATAA
Organism: uncultured Acidobacteriaceae bacterium; assembly: GCA_963824805.1. GTDB lineage: Bacteria > Acidobacteriota > Terriglobia > Terriglobales > Acidobacteriaceae > DATBAT01. The sequence continues at coordinate 19,132 of CAWGQZ010000066.1, forward strand.
GTAATGAGACCGACCGAGCCCTCTTCTCCCAACTCGACGCCTTCGTACAAACGCTGCGCGATCATCATGGTACGCTTCACACTGAAGCGCAGTTTGCGCGAAGAATCCTGTTGCAACTTACTAGTCGTAAACGGCGGAGTCGCATTGCGGCGCCGCTCTTTCTTGTCTACGCTGCGGACGACCCATTCCGCCCTCTCCAGCGCTGCCCGAATTTTTTCGGCATCCTCACCGTTGGTGACCTCGACCTTTTCCTCGCCTTTGCCGAGAAAACGCGCATCGAACGCTGGTGGCTTCGAAGCAGCCAGATGAGCGTCAATCGTCCAGTACTCTACCTTCTGAAACGCCTTGATTTCACGCTCGCGTTCCACGATCAGGCGAAGCGCGACAGTTTGTACGCGTCCAGCGGACAATCCGCGACGGACCTTGTCCCACAACAACGGAGAAACCTGGTATCCCACCAGGCGGTCCAAAACCCGGCGTGCCTGCTGCGCGTCGACTAAGTTTTGATCGATATCCCGCGGATGTTCGAAGGCTTCTTGCACCGCTTTTTTCGTGATTTCGTTGAAGGTCACGCGGCGGATACGCTGTTCTTCCGGCGCATCGCCCTTCTTCTTTTTCTTCTTTTTCTTACCGTCACCCAGTTCACTGGCCAGATGCCAGGCAATAGCCTCGCCTTCCCGGTCCGGGTCAGGGGCGAGATAGATGTGGTCCGCCGAGAGCGCCAGTTTTTTCAGCCGGGTGAGAACCTTTTCTTTGCCAGGAATAACGATGTATTCGGTTTCGAATTCATTGTCGACATCAACCCCGAGCGTGCTCTTGGGCAGGTCCTTGACGTGGCCGAGCGAGGCTTCGACAGTGAAGCCCTTGCCCAGATATTTCTGGATAGTTTTCGCCTTCGCAGGCGATTCGACGATGACTAGACCGTTGGCCAATGTTCCCTCAATATGAATGTAGCTTTGTCCGAAGCTAGCATGAATCGGCAGTTAGCAACAAGTAACGGGTAGCTTCTGTGCTGAGAGCTGAAAGCTTCGGCTCACGGCTGGTTCCTCATTTACCAATCTGTGCGGCCAATTGCCGGGTTACCTCGACCGTTTAGAAACACCACACAAAATTCTTTCCCGGCAGCTGTTTTACCTTTCCTGCTAACTCAAGCTCGAAAGGAGCCACGAACATATCAGAGGACGAAAGACCAACTCTAAACTCTCAACGATCTCATCGATATGGACAGCTTCGGCGGCTTTTAAAAGTGCAAAGATCTTTTTTTCGTGTGGCGGCAAATCGCATTCACCAAATAGAGATGCGGGTTGGGCCCCAGACGATTCACTGTCCAACGCTGGAGCCAGCGTAAGTCGCACATTCGCGGGGAGTTCCTCCCCACACATCCTCCCATGTCGCCACCCGCTTCGCTCCCTGCTTGATCAAAGTGTTAGGCCCCACGAATTCATATTGGTGACATTCCCGGGCACGGCAAACACCTCGCGATTCTGCTCCCAGGGCACAACGGGAAGTGATGCGGGTACCGCTATACTCAGCGGCTTCCACCACTAAGACGCCAATCGAGATTCCACTGATGATGCGGTTGCGAATGGGAAAATTCTGCGGCGCGGCAAACGTCTTCAAGGGAAATTCGGAGACCACCGCCCCGCCGGTGGACAAAATCTGATCCACGAGCCGGCTGTTCTCTTTGGGATCAATAACATCCACTCCGGTTCCAAAGACGGCCACCGTCTTGCCCTTGGCCGCGATCGCTCCGCGGTGGCCAGCGGTATCTACGCCGCGCGCCAGTCCCCTGAAAATTAAGTCCGCGGGCAGCAAGTTCATTCGCCAATTTTTCCGCCATCCCGCTGCCGTACGGAGTCGGGTGCCGAGTCCCGACCACAGCGATGCCCGGTTCCGCCAGACAACTTCCATTGCCCCGAAGATAGAGCATCACGGGCGGATCGTGGATTTGCTTCAGCTGAGAAGGATCTGCCGAGTCATCGAGCGATCACGCTTACGCCGGCTTCTTGTGCCCGCAACAGTTCTTCCCGTGTCAGGTCTAGCGAGCGTCCGGTGCCGAGTAACTGCGCAGATACCGCCTGCAGTGCCTCCAATTCGGTAAGCGATGCTTTGAAAATGCCCGACACGCCGCCCAACAATTCAACCAGTCGCTGGGCCTTGTAGGTCCCAAGCCTTGCGTCAAAGTTAATGCCAGCCACTGAAGGGTGTGCTCCTCGGTCTTCTTCTGGACGGCGACAACTGCCTCTGGCACGATCACCTCCGACTGTTCGTCCGGCATCTATGACACGGCAAAAAATCGAAGTCAAGGTTAGATGACCATCGCGGTTGGTCAAATTGCCAAGCGAAGATTTTCCTTCTTGAGCTGAGTGGTTAGCGCCTTTGTTAGAATCAGACCAGTTCGGCATGAGGCGACTTCGAATTTCCGCGATTTCCTACTTAAACACCGCGCCTCTTATGTGGGACTTCGAGCATGGTGATGCAGGCCAGAACTTCGACATCTCCTATACCGTGCCCTCGCAATGTGCCGCACAACTGGCCGCCGGAACCGCCGACATCGGCATAATTCCTTCCGCCGCCTACACTGTCATCCCGAATCTGGTTGTCCTCCCCGACGTCGCTATAGCAAGCAAAAGACCGGTACGCTCCATTTTGCTGGTCAGCAAGTTGCCGCTCGAGAAAATTAAGACCGTCGGACTCGATACCTCGTCGCTAACCTCCGTCGCATTGACCAAAGTACTCTTCGAAAAGTGGTGGGGCGGAGCCAGGCAGTTTGTCCCCCAGTATCCCAATCTGGAAGAGATGCTGCGTCAATGCGATGCCGGCCTCTTGATCGGAGACCCCGCTCTGCAGGTCGACCGCTCACGATACGTTACTTTCGATTTGGCCGAGGAATGGATCCGTTTCACCAGCAAGCCATTTGTGTTCGCTTTTTGGGCAATGCGGCAGGATGCTCCGGTTCCTCCATCACTTGATCTGCCGGCGATTTTTCAAGAGTCCCGCGATCACGGGCTGCAGCCGCGAAACCTCGATCAAATCGGCTCCGAATGGGCGCTGCGAGTCGGCCTCTCGCAACAAGCCGTTAAAGCTTACCTGACTGAAAACATCTACTACTCGCTGGACCAGGAGTGTCTGGAGGGGTTGCATCTCTTTTATAAGTACGCACTGGAATGTAAAGCTTTGTCAGCTGCTCCAGCTCTTCGTCTGTACGACGCAGACAAACCTGCGGTCATCTAATTAGGGTACGATCTAACAACTTGTTATCCGGAAATTGCCTCTAAGGGAGCCTTGATGATGCCCGCCATCCACGCCGCGCTGCTGGTTTCGATTGCGGGCTGGCTCAAGCATCTGCGCGGGTTGGGCCTGGTAGTGCTTGGACTGGCGGATAACTCCGTCATCCCGCTTCCCGGGAGCATGGACGTGTTAACCATCTGGCTGTCCGCGGGTCAGCCGAAGCTCTGGCCCTATTACGCCGCCATGGCGACCTTGGGCTCACTAATCGGCGGCTACATCACCTACAATCTGGCCCGCAAGGGCGGTAAAGAAGCCTTCGAAAAGAAAGTCCAAAAGAAGACTGCCACGAAGGTTTATAAGCGGTTCGAGCGCTGGGGGTTCTGGGCGATCGCGCTTCCTGCCATGCTTCCGCCGCCATTCCCAATTGTGCCGTTTTTGCTGGCAGCCGGCGCCATGCAATATTCCCACAAGAAGTTCCTCGCAGCCCTGGCCGTAGGCCGGGGAATTCGTTTCACCATCGTTGCCGGACTCGGCGCGCTTTACGGGAATGCCATCGTTTCATTCTTCTCGCAGTATTACCTGCCCGCGCTCCTTATTCTTGTGGGCTTGGCAGTCGTTACCGGAGGCTTTGCATTCTACAAGTACCTGCAAAGCCGCGAGGGAAAGAAATCCAGCGTCTCCGGCCAAACCGCCAACCGAGTGGCCTAGTAATCTCGGGATTCCCTTAGTGTCATTCGTGGTTAATTGGTTCTACTGCCACTTTCCCGCTAAAATAAGTAAGCAATGTCGCTGACCAAGGAACAAGCTCTCGACTATTTCCAGTCCGACGATCTCATCGGCCTGGGTATGGAGGCGGACGCAGTGCGCCGTAGAAAGCATCCCGAGGGCGTGGTCACCTACATCATCGATCGCAACATTAATTACACGAATTTCTGTACCGAGTACTGTACCTTCTGCGCGTTTTACCGCCCGCTGAAAGGCCCCGCCGCCAAAGAGGGATACATACTCGAGTTCGAAACTATCTACCAGAAAATTCAGGAGACCGTCGATCACGGCGGCACCGGCGTGCTCATGCAGGGCGGCTTGCATCCGGATTTAAAGATCGACTGGCATGAGCAGATGATGCGCGGCATCAAACAGCGCTTTCCTAAAATTCACCTGCATTGCTACTCAGCATCAGAGATTATTGCGATTGCGGAATATAGCGGACTCACCATCCGTGACACCATTGCCCGGCTCCGGGATGCCGGCCTGGATTCCATTCCCGGTGGAGGCGCGGAAATTTTAGACGACGAGGTACGCTATAAAATCGCTCGTCTGAAATGCTTGACCGAAGACTGGCTCAATGTGCATCGCGAAGCTCACAAGCTGGGCATGCGCACCACGGCCACGATGATGTTTGGGGTCGGAGAGAAGTACGAGAACCGTATCCATCACTTTCAGAAGCTTTACGAGTTGCAGGAAGAAACCGGCGGATTCACTGCGTTCATCCCATGGAGTTTCCAGCCGCAGAACACCGCGCTGGGCGGCCGACACTGGGATGAAGCCACTGCGGTCGAGTACCTGAAAGTGTTGGCGATCTCTCGCCTCTATCTTTCAAACTTCCTCAACGTGCAATCCAGCTGGGTGACCCAAGGTTTGAAAGTCTGCCAGATGGGACTGCGCTTCGGCGGCAACGACGTAGGCTCGGTGATGCTGGAAGAAAATGTAGTGCGGGCCGCAGGAGTGACCAACTGCACCACAGAAGAAGAACTAAGAAGAATCATCCGCGACGCGGGGTTCCGGCCCGCCCAACGCGACACGCTGTATCGCCAATACTTCCTGAACTAAGACTCCGGAGAGGTTTCCTAGCTATACCGTTCTTTCATGAACTCCCCAATCGCCTGATACGCCGTCGTCAACGTCTCCTCATTCGGCAGAAACACAATGCGGAAATGTTTCGTCCCCTGCTTCTGCCCGAAGCCCGAGCCGTGCACTACCAGCACATGCTTCTTCTGCAATAGCTCTTTCACGAAGACATCATCGGGCTCAGGAATATCAATCCGCGGGAAGGCATAAAATGCGCCCTTGGGCGAAACGCACGAAACCCGCGGAATCTCATTCAGCATCTTGACCGTCAGATCGCGCCGCGAACGCAGCTTGTTATTGACCTCGATCAAATGATCCTGGGGCCCCTCAAGCGCAGCCTTCACACCGTACTGCTCGGGATGATTGGCGCACAACCTGGCCCGCAGCAGCCGGTGAATGCCTTCGATATAGGGCTTCACTACCGCCGCATCGCCGCTGACCACGCCCCATCCCAGCCGCCAGCCCGGCGCCAGGTAATTCTTCGACAGGCCTCCGAACGTCACCACCGGAACATCCGGCGCGACCGCCGCGATCGAAATATGTGGCTCTTTGTCCAGCACCAGCTTGTCGTAGATTTCGTCAGCGAAAATGACCAGATTGTGTTTCCGCGCCAGCTCGGCAACCTGCTCCAGCATGCGGCGCGTACACATGGATCCCGTAGGATTGTTGGGATTGATCAGCACAATCCCGCGCGTCCGCTGTGTGAGTTTGTAGTGAATGTCGATCAGGTCCGGCTGCCACGAATCTTCTTCATTTAACTCGTAGGTTTTCAACTCAATGCCCAGCTTGCAAAGCACTGCCGAGTAAAGCGGATAATCCGGCCGCGGAGTGAGCACCGTCTCACCCGGATTAACCAACGCTGAAAGGGCAATATCCACTGCCTCGCTTGCGCCTGAGGTGACAAACACATCCTGAATGTTTGTAATGCCTTTACGCTCAGACTCCTCGCGGATCGCCTGCAACGCCTCTGGAATCCCCGGCGAAGGCGCGTAGCCATTCTTGTTATCACGCATGGCCTTGACCACGGCGTCGACGACGTGCGCCGGCGTTTCGAAATCGAAGATATTAGGGTCGCCAACCGTGAGCGGAAGAATCTTGTGACCTTGCCTGGTCACCTCATCGGCGAGGCCAGCCAGATCGCGGATGGCATAACGCACATTATCGAGCCGCTTGGCTGCGGTGATTTCACGCATTTGAGTCGCTGGCATCGTTCTCCTGGATACTCGATATGACAATCAGTAAATGTAGAGCGGGCGCCCTCGCCCGCTAAGTGCCGGCCGCGAAAAACGCTGGGATTAGATTTCGAATATGCCCGAGCGGGCGAGGCGCCCGCTCCACACTCAGCCACCTCTATTCCCCTCGATCGATCTGCGCCTTCTGCAAGGTGTCCGAATAATCCACGTAGACCGCTTTCCATTCGCTGTAGAAGTCGATCGCTCCAATGCCGCCCTCGCGATGCCCGTTCCCCGTTGCCTTAACCCCGCCGAACGGCAAATGCACTTCCGCCCCAATGGTCGGCGCATTGATGTAAGTGATCCCGGCCTCCAGATCGCGCATGGCGGCGAAGGCCTTGTTTACATCCTTGGTGTAAAGCGAGGAAGAAAGACCGTACTCGATGCCATTCGCAATAACGACCGCGTCTTCCAAATCTTCGCAAGCCAGAATCGAAACCACGGGCCCGAAAATCTCTTCCTGGGCAATCCTCATCTTGGGATCGACATCCGTAAACACGGTCGGCTCCATGAACCAGCCATGCTGATAATCGCCATCGGTGAGCCGCCGCCCGCCAGTCTTTAGCTTCGCGCCTTCAGACTTGCCAATCTCAACGTACTCCAGGTCGCCCAGCAGTTGCCTTTCGTTGACGGCCGGGCCCATGTCAGTAGTTTCGTCGAGCCCATTTCCGACTCTCAGCCGCTGCGCCCGTTCTACATAGCGCTCAATAAACTCGCCGTAGACGCCCTTCTGCACAATGATGCGGCTGGTCGCGGTGCAACGCTGTCCGGTGGTCCCGAATGCACCCCAGAGTCCGCCCTCAATGGCCAGATCAAGATTGGCATCATCGAGCACAATCATCGGATTCTTCCCGCCCAACTCCAGTGAGCAGTGTTTGAAACTCTTGGCCGCCGTGGTTCCAACCGTTCGGCCCACCGAGCTTGATCCGGTAAACGAAATCGCCCGCACATCGGGATTTTCCAGCATCGGCGCGCCGGCGTCGGCGCCAAATCCGGTCACGATATTAATGACGCCCTTGGGCACGCCCGCATCGGTCAGGGCTCGTACCAAATTGAAAGTTGAAAGCGGCGTATCCTGAGCCGGCTTGATCACGCAGGTATTTCCGCAAACCAGCGCCGGAAGCAGCTTCCATGACGGAATCGCCATGGGAAAGTTCCACGGCGTAATCATTCCGCAAATGCCCACCGGCTGGCGGATCGCCATGGCAAACTTGTTGGGCAACTCAGAAGGCACCGTCGGCCCAAACAGCCGCCGCCCCTCGCCTGCGTTGTAAAACGCCGCGTCGATCGCTTCCTGCACATCGCCGCGCGTCTCTTTCAGGATCTTGCCCATTTCGCGCGTCATGTCGCGCGCGTATTCTTCCTTGCGCTCCATCAGAATCGCCGCAGCGGCGAAAATCATCTCAGCGCGGCGCGGCGCCGGGACCAATCGCCATTTTGCGAACGCCCGTTTGGCTGCATCCACGGCAGCGGCAACGTCGGACGGCCCGGACTTCTGGAAGATGCCGACCAAGTCGCGACTATCCGCCGGATTGCGGTTCTCGAAGGTCTCGCCGGTCGAAGCGTCCACCCACTCGCCATCGATGAAATTCTTGTAAACCTTGGGACGGGTAGCAGTACCCATAGTGACTGGACCGGTAAGCGTATCTGTAGCCATGAGAACCTCCGTTTAAATCCTACAGTGAGGGGAACGGAGCAGCAAGGCAGGCCGCACAAGCTCACTCGGCTGCACTCGGTATGTCAAAGCTATTTAGGAATTATCATCCATTTTAAATCTGTCATTCCGAGCGCAGTCGAGGGACCTTGCGTTGCCCAGCGCCCGCAATGAACTCAAAGAACGCCCCATCATTTCCCGGCCATCACCCGCTCCACTTCATCTGCCGTATGCGGCAGCTTGGCGGTGAAATTCACCAGGTTCCCGTCTTTATCGACGTAAAGAATATCTTCGATGCGCACGCCCAGCTTCTCATCCGGGATATAAATCCCCGGCTCCAGTGTGAACACCGAGCCCGGCCCGAGTGCGACCTCATAATCCCCATCATCATGAACGCCAAGTCCCACGTAGTGCCCCAGCCCGTGGATGAAATATTTCCCCAGCGGCTCGCCATTTAAGTCTTTTCCATGAGTATTGATGTACTCATAAGCAACATCGTAGAGCGAACCAGGCTGTCCCTTGCGCAAATGGCTCTTGCCTGACTCAAACGCAGCCATAGCTGCCCGCTGCGCACCCAGCACGATGTCGTAAATCTCCCGCTGCCGCGCCGTGAACTTGCCACTTACCGGCATCGTTCGCGTGATATCAGATGCATAAAGCGAGTATTCACCCGCGGCATCGATCACCACCGTGTCTCCGCTCCGCATGGTGCCCGAGTCGTCGGAATAATGCAGGACGGTCGAATAAAATCCCGAGCCCACAATCGGAGCGTAAGCCGGACGCTCGCACCCACGCTTTCCCCACTCGTATTGCAGCAGCGCGGAAATCTCGCGCTCGCTGGCCCCAGGCTTGATGGCGTGCATCGCCGCCAGTTGCGCTGCAACCGAAGCATCGCTGGCCTTGCGAATGCGCTCAATCTCCCCGGCATCCTTTGTGGTTCGAAGCAAATCCAGAGGTGTACGTACATCGAGCAGCGAATAGTAAACAGGAAATGCGTTTGCCCGTTTCAGCCATTCCAGCGGAGCCTCGGAGTTCGACGTCTCGCCCGCGGCTGGCACATCGGTGTATATCACCCCACGCGTCGCGGGCAGAGCTTTTACCAGCTCATCGCGCAAATCATCGATGGCCTCCACTTTGTCGAACCCGGTAATCCGCGGGGCATCCCCGCTGTCGGCCCCAAGTTTCGGTCCAGTCCATTTCTCCTGGCCCGGGTTATGCGCAGGCAGGAAAAGGATTTCCGTGTAAGGCTTCGACTCCGCCTTGGGCACGATCAGCAAAGCCGCGCCCGGCTCGACCCATCCACTCAGGTAAAAGAAATTATTGTCCGGCCGGTAGCCGTACAGGTCGTTCGGCCCCTCCGACTCGTTGGGCGCAAATAGCAGCACGGCGCCGCCGTTGGTCTTGGCCGCCAGAGACTCGCGCCGCATGTGATAGTCGGCGTTAGGCTGGCGATCCAGTGCCCAGCATGTGGTAGCAATAAACAGAACGGGAACGAGCAAACGACGAAGCACGGAAGTATGCATGATCAGAATCTCAAATCTTATCGGGGCGAAGGCCAAAAGGAAAGCAAGGCCAAGTGAGAACCCGTTGGCCCTAAAACATGGGATTTCCCTGGTGGTTAAAGCCGTTCCACCTCATACCCCAACCGGAAAGGGTTTGGTATGGCTCTCACTGCTCAACGCAAGACCCGAGAATCGCCCCTGCAACAGCGACATGAACCCGGTGTACCAATATCCGAAGACGAACAGCAGCAGGAACGGCACAGTAATAAAATTTTCATTGGCAATCGCGTAGTAGACCGTCATCGCGAAATAGGTGCCGATAAGAATTTCGATCCACGGCACCCAGCCCAGCCGTCGGCGATACTTGTTGGCACGTACTTTGTCCTTCTTCGACTCTACTCGATACTTCGGCGTACGTGCGAAAGCGCTCTGCCGTCCCAATAGGGCCTCAATCACTGCGCGACTGTTGGTAATGGTAAGGCCGATTCCTAACGCCATGAGGCAGGGCAAATAGATCAAAGCCTTGGGCCAGGTCCGCGGAAATAGCTCCTTCTGCGATACCAGGTAGAAGCTGGATATCGAAAAGGTCGAAACCATGAACAATGGCAGGTCGATGTAAAGCATCTGGAACCATCCCTGGTAAAAGCGGATGATCATCGCGGGCAACAGAAGCACGGACAGCACGATCATCAACGGATAGCTCAGATTCGAAGTCAGGTGGTACCAGGCCTCCATCTTTACGTGAAACGGCTGCTCGCTGCGCAGCACTCTTGGCAATATCTTCTTGCTGGTCTGGATCAGACCTTTCGCCCAGCGCGCTTGCTGCGTCTTGAACGCCGTCATCTCTACCGGCAACTCAGCCGGGCACTCCACGTCTTGCAGGTATACAAATTTCCAGCCCACCAGCTGCGCCCGGTAAGAAAGGTCGGTATCTTCGGTGAGAGTATCGTGCTGCCAGCCGCCGGCTTCCTCAATTGCCTGCCGCCGCCACACTCCGGCGGTTCCATTGAAATTAAAGAACACATTGCTACGCGCGCGCCCGGAATGCTCCAGTACGAAGTGCCCGTCCAGCAGAATCGCCTCCACCTGTGTCAAAAACGAATAGTTCCGGTTGATGTGCGTCCAGCGCGTCTGCACCATCCCGGTCTTTGGCTCGGTGAAGTAATGAATCGTGCGCAACAAGAAGTCTTCCGGCGGAACGAAATCCGCGTCAAAGATCGCGATGAACTCGCCCCTGGCGGACTTCATTCCCTCCGCCAGGGCCCCTGCTTTGAAACCCTCCCGGTTGGTGCGATGCAGATAGCTGACCGGAAATCCCTGCGCTGCATAGTGGTCCACCACCCCTTTTGCCACCGCTTGCGTCTCATCGGTGGAGTCGTCCAGCAGTTGAATGTCGAGTTTGTCCAGCGGATATTTCAGCCGGCAGATCGCGTCTAGCAGCCGCTCCACCACGAATTGCTCATTAAAAATTGGCAACTGCACCGTCACTCGCGGCAGCTCGGCAAATTCGCCCGGGGGACCTACGGTCCGGTTCTTCCGGTTCTTGTAATAAAGGTAGACCAGCACGTAGCGGTGGAACCCATAAGAGGCCAACAACACCAATACAATGAAATAAGGAATCAGCAACGCCATATCGAAGGCATTGACCTGGTAAAGCCCCTGAAATGTCTTGTCCAGAAAATGCTGCCGGATGTAGGACCCTATACCCTTGCTGGCCAACAAAAGGGCCAAGTTCGACGTTGTGAGAGCGGTGCTAAGCAGATATATCTCCGGCCTGCCGTTAGATCGACCATTGTACCCGACCCTTCCGGGCGCTCTGTTGGTCTAGTTGCACCGATCAAAAGTAACTAGGGGTGCCCTGCCAACCCCCAAAATCGCACCAATTCCACCCCGCTAAACCGCCAAAAACGAAGGTGGTTAGCCATAAGACATGACGCCGCGCTAGCGGACCATTTTTTGGTGCTTTGGAGGTACTAAAAATGGCTCCTTCCCCTGAAGAAAGTCGATTTTCTTACGAATTAGCTTGACAGTGGAAATCGTGCTGGGATAAAAGCTCAGAGCCAATAGTAATCGTTTACGAAATGGTTCCGAAATCCCTTGCATAAGCCCAAGGATAGGGAGCCGAAAGATTCCGAGCAAAGTCTAAGGTGCGGTTTCAACCACGTTTTGGAGGCTAGTACATGAATTCTTCTTCGTCTGCCAGTGCGATGAGTCCATCGCCTAACCTGAAGCAGCGCAGCCTACGGCCCTTCGTAGTCCTGTGCGCGCTCCTATTTGGATTATCCCTCTCTGCCTTCGGGCAAACCGCCACAATCGTTGGAACCGTAACCGATGCGTCCGGCGGTGTTCTTCCGAATGTGACTATAACGATCACCAATACTGCAACTGGGGTGACCAAAACCTCCCCTACGAACGACGTCGGTCAATATGCACTTCCCGATGTTCAGATCGGCACCTACGACGTAACCGCCACCGCGCAGGGCTTTAAGGTGCAGGCAAGGACGGGCGTTGTGGTGAACGCCACAGATCGCGTTCGCCAGGATTTTCAGATGGCCGTGGGCGGGTCCGCGGAGACAATAACCGTGGAAGCTACAGCGCTGCACGTGCAGACCGACAGCGGTGAGCAGAGCTCGCTGGTCAACGGTAGGCAAATCACCGAATTGTCCACCAAGAATAGAACGATCTACAGCTATGCAACGCTAACCACCGGTGCCGCGAACTTGAACCCCGACACGCAGGTCCCAGTGCCAGTGGGCGGCGCCTCGGGCAATATCAGCTTCAACGGCAATCGGCCCGGCCACAACTTGTACATGCTCGACGGCGGAGAAAACTCGGATCGTGGCGGCGCCGGTAGTTCAAGCATCCTGCCCTCCTTGGACGCTATTGCCCAGACCCAGGTCCTCAGTTCCAACTACAGCGCTGAATATGGACTGTCTTCGGGCGGGACCATCACTTCAGTCACTAAGTCCGGAACCAATCAATATCACGCTTCGGCTTGGGAATTTTTCCAAAACGACGCTTTGCAGGCGATCAACTTCTTCAATAAGTCGAAGGGTGAGTTCCGCTATAACGTGTTCGGCTTTAACGTCGGCGGCCCGGTCCCGGGTTTGAAGAACAAGCTTTTCTTCTTCTACAACATGGAATGGCGCAAGCTGATTAACGGCACCAACATCAACCAGCAGGTTCCTGATCCTGGCACATACGGAGGGAATTTCGGCGCGACAGACATTACCGTGCCCAGCGATGTTCAAGCATCGTATTTGGGACGGAACTGCCCCGGTGGCGTACTTCCGGCAGGCATGGTCCAGGTTCTCAATTCCCTAGCAATGTCATCCCGGCTTGCATGCTCGATCCAAATGCGCAATCGCTGTTGACCGCTGGCGGCCCGTTTGGGGGCATTTTCCCGGCACCCAACAATGGCAACCATTTCACTGCTCCAGTGAGTTTGCCCAACAGCCTGCGGGAAGAGATCACCCGTATTGATTACAACGCCACCAGAAGCTCACGGTTTATGGCTCGTTCGTTGCCGAATCGGTTGCACAAAACATCGCGACCAGCATGTGGAGCGGCGACAACGTCCCATCGGTCGGAAACACCTTTGGCAATCCCTCGTATGCCGGAGTGATCCATACTGCGTACGCGATTAGCCCTAACCTCGTCAACGAAGCATCCTTTAATTACAACGGCAACCGCATCCACATTTTGCCAGCCGGACTGGTTTCGGCGCCGACGGGCTTTACTTATGCTCCGTTTTTCCCTCACACCGGTGACGGCGAAAACACTCTGACCCGCATTCCGTCGATCCAGCTAAATGGCGGCACAGGTACGAACTACACGGTCAACTGGATGCCTTGGAATAACAAGGCCGATAGTTATCAGATTCGCGATGATGTTTCCTGGACCATGGGGCGGCACCAGCTCAAGATGGGCTTCGGGTGGCTCCTCTATAAAAAGAACCAGGACTGGTTTAAGAATACGCAAGGTAACTTCCAATTTAACGGCAGCTTTACCGGAAACGACTTTGCTGACTATCTGCTCGGTACGGCTTCCAACTACACGGAAGACGCGGTCAAGAGCGCGGGGAACTGGAACAACGTTTCCTGGTCGAGTTACTTCCAGGACAACTTCCGCGCAACCAACCGCCTCACTCTGAACCTGGGTCTGCGGTGGGATGGCATTCCGCATACCTATGAAGCCAGCAACAACATGGCGAACTTCTACGCCAACCTGTATGACCCCGCGAAGGCGGCCACATTGGTTGCTGGGGGTGGAGCGATTAGCCCCACCAGCCCAGGACTTGGCGCAAGCCCGGATCCCGCATTGCCAGGCCAGTTCTATATCAACGGGATCGGTCAATGTGGAGTCGGCAGTATTCCCAAGGGCTGTGTGGATGACTCCTGGAAGAACTTCGGGCCGCGCCTTGGCTTTGCATACGACCTAAGCGGAAACGGCAAAACCGTGATTCGCGGTGGATACGGCATCATGTCCGAACGTATCCAGGGGAACGACGTGTATAACAATGCAGGTACGGTCCCCCTTGCTGCCAGCATTAACTTTAACAACGTCGCTCTGTCAGCTCCGACGGCTGCCCTGGCCACGGGTATTGCGAATGCAGGTTCGATCCCGATCAACAACGTCACGGGCCTGGACCGCGCCAACTACAAGGCGCCGATCAGCAGCCAATTCAGCCTCGGCATTCAGCACTCCATTGGCAACTCCGTGCTGGACGTTAAGTATGCTGGCACGCAGAACCGCCACCAGAATTACTACACGGAGACGAATCTGCCTGACTCCCGCTTTACTGCCGGGCCTCCAGGCCGATAGCAGCACATACGATAATGTCGTTCCATATTCCGGGTACCATGGCATTCGCATGGCGCGGAACGAGGCCAACGGGGATTACAACTCCTTCCAAACCTCCATCCGCGGCTCTGTAAAGAGCGACCTGCAATATCAGGTGGGATACACCTACTCGCACACCAATGATGCCGGGTCTCAGGGAAGCAGCGCGGGAGACCTCGGCACTATCTCCAATCCATATGAGGGTTGGAAGTATGACTTCGGCCCGTCCGACTATGACATCCGCCACATCTTCTTCACCAATTTTGTCTATGAAATTCCTTTGCTGAAGAACAATGACAACAAGGCGCTGAAGACGGCTTTCGGCGGGTGGGAGATTTCCGGTATCGTTGCCGCGCAATCAGGCGCTCCGCTCAATGTCGGTTTGAACGGTACTACCGTAGCCAGCGTGGTTCCGAATACCTCTGCCCGCCCGGATGTGAGCTGGTAGTGGCCACGATCCGCACACCGTCGACCAGTGGTTCGATACCTCGATCTACACGGCGCCGGCAGCCGGTACGTGGGGCAATACGCCCCGCAACTCGATTCGGGGCCCGGGCCGCGACAACTGGAGTCTCTCGCTCTTCAAGAATTTCTGGTTCAACCAGGAGCGCGGGAGCAACCTGCAGTTCCGCGCGGAGTTCTTCAACGTGTGGAACCACACTCAATTCATCGGCAACAGTGCCTTAAACGGCATCAGCAGGAACTTAGGGGCTGGTGACTTTGGCAAGGTCACGGGCGCCTATGACCCCAGAACCATCCAGCTGGCCTTGAAGCTTAGCTTCTAGGCCTTCAACAGTCGTAGTGCATTCAAGTGCGGCGGGCGGGGGTAATCCCACCCGCCGCACTTTTTATTGAGGCTATGCGGATTCGGTTAGACTGACCCGTCCAGGTTCTCAACCGTTCATCTCGCGAGGCTTCATTGACTCAAGCAGGGCGGAGGCAAGGGCCGAGACTTCTGAGAGGCTCTGATCGCGACTTCTCGTTGGAAAAGGGTATTCAGGCC
>CAWGQZ010000067.1:0-76790 GCA_963824805.1 uncultured Acidobacteriaceae bacterium
GAATTGCGTCGTGGGTGGCGCCATGACGGGACAAGATCTCGCGCGCGGCATCCTGCTTCGACTGGGTGATCGCCAGCAATACGTGTTCTGTTGAAACGTACTCATCCTTAAAATTGCTGGCTTCCTTGAAGGCGCGTTCCAGGAGCTGATTGGCGGCTGCGGAAAGGGTCGACTGCTGCGCGCCCCCGCCTGAGACTTTAGGCAGCCGCTCGATTTCGCGGTAGACATCGTTGAGCACGGTCTGCGGACCGATGCCGATTTTTTCCAGTACCGGCGGAACGATGCCTTCTTTGTCTTCCAGCAGGGCAGCCAGCACGTGAACAGGCAACATCTCCGGATTCCCGTGTTCCGAAGCCAGCTCGGTGGAGCGCTGTACCGCTTCCTGCGCCTTTACGGTGAATTTGTCCCATCGAATCGCCATAGTTCATTCCCTTCGCTTAACTTACCAAATTACCTTCTCTCTTAAATCACAAATCAAAAAGGGAGGCGATTACTTCAGCCGCCTCCCTTGGGTACGATTTGTTGTGCCTGAGTTATGCGGCTTGGCCGGCGCTCTTAGGCGCCTTGCCTTCGAGGGTCTTCTCGCTGCCGATGTTGACTTTGATTTGCTTCGGCTTGGCTTCGGCTTTCTTCGCCAGCTTAATCTTCAGGATGCCCTTCTCGTAGCTGGCTGAAACACCTTCCGAATCCACGGTGTTGGGTAGGGTGAAGCTACGGGTGAAGCTGCCATACTGACGCTCCACACGGCGATAGTTCTCTTCTTTCTCTTCCTTCTCGAACTTACGCTCGCCATGAACGGTCAGAGTATTGTTCTCCAGGCGGACATCGATGTCCTTCTCTTCGATTCCCGGGACCTCTATCTTCAAGACGATGTTGTGCTCATCTTCGTAGACATCGACCGCGGGGGTGAAGCCAACATTTCCGAGTGACTCTTCCCGGCCCTCGCCGAATGACTGCTGGAACAGACGGTTCATGCGGTCTTGCAGGGTGCTGAACTCACGGAAAGGTTCAAAACGGGTCAAAACTGTCATGGTAATTCTCCTTCTAAGCTTATGGGATTTCCGGCACCCTTTATGGGCACCTCATTAGCACAAAACAAGCATAAAATATGAGTGTATTATTGTCAATATATTTAAGTTATTTATTTTACACTAGGATACGTCGATAATCAGGCATTTCAAATACGCCGTTTCCGGCACCCCCAACAGGACCGGGTGGTCTTTAGCTTGGCCCCGGCTCTCCAAAATGCGCGCTGCGCGATGGGCGTCCTGGGCGGCTTCAGAGACCATTTCCAGGAAAGCCACCGGGCTTACGTGGTAGGAACACGAGCAGGTCACAAGCGTCCCACCCGGCCGCAGCATTTTCAAAGCCCGGAGATTGAGCTCCTTGTATCCTCGCAAGGCGGTATCGAGGTTCTGCTTGGATTTGGCAAAAGCTGGCGGGTCGAGAACGATGGTGTCGTACTGTCGTCCGCCGGAAGAGTAGTCGCGCAGCAGGTCAAAGGCATTGGCCTCCATCCATTCGATCTCGCGGCCATTGAGCTTGGCGTTCTGCTCTGCCACTTCCAGCGCCCCACGGGAGCTATCGACGCCGGTTACGCTCTTGCAGCGCTCGGCCATGTGAAGCGCAAATCCTCCCTGGTAGCAGAACACATCCAACGCCTCGCCCCGGGCATGCCGCGCAGCTGCCGCATAGTTCTCTCGCTGATCGAGGAACGCTCCCGTCTTCTGCCCTTGGAGCGCTTCATAGTGGAAGCGCACGCCATTCATGGCGAACGTGGTGGAGCTATTTTCACCCGAGAGCAGCGCCGACTCCCTTCCCGGTAGTTGTTCGAGCTCACGAATGCGTGCATCCACCCGCTCAATGATTCCCGCAGGCTTTAACTCTTCCAACCCGCTCAGTATGGCGGCGCGCGCCGTCTCGTTGTCCATCGCTTGCGTCAGAATTTGCAGGGAAAGCAGGTCGTGGTAACGATCGACAATCAGTCCGGGAAGGAAGTCCGCCTCGCTGAAAACCAGACGATAGGCATCGCTATCGCTAACTACGCGCCCCCGGTAGGTCGTGGCAGCAGCAATTCGCTCGCGAATCAGGCCGGGAAAATCGTGAACCGCCCGCGAGGAAATCATCCGGATGGCGATTTGCGATGCGCTGCTGTAGAGAGCTGTACCGAGAGGTTTACCGCGATCATCGGCCACGGCAACCATTGCGCCCGGGCCTACCCCAGCAGCCGAGAGCACATCGGACCGGTAAACCCAAACATGCCCGTCTTTAAGGCGAGTAGCCCCGCGACGCGATACTTGGACCGTTGGGAGGGAAGACGAAACCGGCTTTCGAGGCATGCAAGCATCTTACCCGTTGATGCAGGCGGACTCTTGCCCGTCAGGCGGATGGCAAGCACGTCGAGTTGGCCTCGGCCAACACGAGTGTTTTCCCGAACGCGCGGACAAGAGTGTCCGCGCCACCTTATGTCTGTAGGGGAACGGCTTGCTCGCGGCGGCGTGCCTGGATTTCAATATAAACATTCACCAGCGACACCGCGGCCGGAGTCACCCCAGGAATGCGCGAGGCTTGCGCAATGGTCAGCGGACGCACGTGGCTCAGCTTCTCCTGCATTTCCCGCGACAGTCCGCTGATCGACCGGTAGTCGAACCACTGCGGAATCGAACGCTGCTCGGCCTTCTTCAATCGCTCGATAGCCTTGTCCTGCTGGCGTAGGTAGCCTTCGTATTTGATCTCGGTCTCAATCGACTTCAGTTCATTACGTACCTCGGACGAGCCCCTCCGGCGACCGTTCAAAGAACTCCGGCGCAGCCTCGCGCAATACCGGCAGCAACTGCTCAATGGTCACCTCCGGACGCTTAAGGAGCTGCGCCAACGGCTGCCCCACTGCCGAAGCCAACTCCTCGATCAACCCGTTCGGGAGCTTCGCTGTCTCCAACACCTTCTTCATGCCTTCAAGCCGGTGTTGCTTCGCCTCGAAATCCGCCCAGGCGGCATCCGAAATCAATCCCACCCGCCGCCCGTGCGGAGTGAGCCTGCGATCAGCATTGTCGATCCGTAGATGCAGACGGAACTCGGCCCGCGACGTAAACATGCGATAGGGCTCGTTGGTTCCCTTGGAAATCAGATCATCAATCAGGATCGCCGTATACCCGTCCGTCCGATCGAGGATCAGGGGCACCTCATTCTTCACCTGCAGCGCCGCATTTATTCCCGCCATCAATCCCTGGCAAGCCGCCTCTTCGTAGCCGCTGGTCCCATTGATCTGCCCCGCCAGAAACAATCCGGCGATCTTCTTGGTCTGCAAGGTCCGCTCAAGTTCCGTCGGATCAATCGCGTCATACTCAATCGCGTAACCTGGCCGCAGCATGTCAGCATTCTCCAGCCCAGGAATCGACTTCAGAATCTCGACCTGGACTTCCACCGGAAGAGACGTGCTCATCCCATTGACGTAAACCTCGTGCGTATTCAGGCCCTCGGGCTCGAGGAAGAGCTGGTGCATCGCCTTGTCGGGGAACTTGACGATCTTGTCCTCTATGGAGGGACAGTACCGCGGCCCAATCGACTGAATCTGCCCGCTATACATCGGCGACCGATGGACATTCTCGCGAATAATGTGATGCGTCTCCGGCGTGGTGTAAGCGATATGACAACAAATCTGATGGTCATGATGCGCCACCCGTTTGGTACGAAAGCTGAATGGAGTCGGATCGACATCGCCGGGCTGCTCCTGAAATCGGTTCCAGTCAATCGTCCGTCCATCCAGTCGGGGAGGCGTTCCCGTCTTCAACCGGCATCCCCGCAAGCCAAGCTTCTTGAGCGACTCACCCAGCAACACCGCAGCCGGCTCTCCCGACCGACCCGCCGGATATTGCTGCTCTCCGCAATGAATCAGTCCGTTAAGAAATGTCCCCGTAGTAACGATGACTGCAGCTGCACTCACAGTGCGGCCATCCCGAAGCCTGATTCCGATTGCCCTCTTGCCGGACTGAGTGCTGACTTCCCGAGGCAGCCTACTGTTTTCCAGAATCAAATTTTCCAGAATCAAATCCGCAACTTCAGCCTGCTTGATCTTGAGATTTCTCTGCGACTCCAAAACCTCGCGCATCCGAACCCGATAGGCCTGCTTGTCGCACTGCGCCCGCGGAGACCACACCGCCGGCCCGCGCGAAGTATTCAGCAGTCGAAACTGGATGCCGACTGCATCCGTGACCTCGCCCATAATGCCGCCCAGCGCGTCGACCTCGCGCACCAGGTGCCCTTTGGCAATTCCGCCAATCGCCGGATTGCATGACATCTGCGCGATCAGGTCTGCATTGAGCGTGAACAGGGCAGTCCTCAACCCCATGCGTGCCGCTGCCATCGCGGCCTCGCATCCGGCATGTCCGGCGCCCACCACGACCACGTCGAATTGTTCGGTAAATGGCGTCAAGGTCTCTCTAGTTTAGCAACTTATGCCCAATCGTTCGTCCTGTGTCCAGAATCACAGACTTGGGATCGCTCGCCCGGTATCTTTCAGCCGGGAGGATCTTCGATGACCAGCAGCGACCCGCTCTTGGCAATCTCAAGGTCTTCCACGCTCTCCCCCGATCCGCCACGGACTGGTGCGTACCCAAGGAATACCCAAGGGAAATATCCGCGCAATCGGTGGCGGAATCTTCTTTCAGAGCGAGGCAAGGTTTCCGCGATGGTCGTAAGACCATTTATAGTTAATCATTCATTCCCAGGAGAGCTGCCATGAATACTCAGGAATTTTTCGCCGCATTGGACGCCCGCATCGCACAACACGATCTGCTCTGCCATCCTTTTTACAAAGCATGGGCTGCGGGCGAACTCACCACCATTGACCTCAAGGAGTATGCCGAGGACTATTACCACCACGTCAAAGCATTCCCTACTTACCTGGCGGAATTGGCGGTCCGGCTCGACGAAGGCGAACTTCGTGAGGCGATTCTGGCCAACATGGCGGACGAAAAAGGCTTGCCCGATGCCACCGGTCAAGCTTCGGTAGAGCACGCCGAACTGTGGCTGGACTTCGCCGAGGCCATGGGCTCGAGCCGCCAGATTGGACACTATCGCCCGGTCCCGGAAGTGGAAGCGTTGATCGATTTCTTCCACCATGTGGCCAGCGAAGGAACTGCGGAAGAAGCCCTAGCCGCTTTTTACGCCTACGAATCGCAGGTTCCTCGGGTCGCCAACGAGAAAGCCCGCGGTTTGCGCGAAATGTACGGAGCCGACGAAAAGGCCTGCAGCTACTTCACTCTGCATACCACCGCCGACGTCTTCCATTCCCAGGTCTGGCGCCAGCAACTGGCTAGGCGTTTGGAATCACATCCCGAAGCCGCAGAGAAGGCACTATCTGCAGGAGAAACCGCCGCCAAAGCGCTCTGGACCGCACTGGACGGAGTCGAAGCCCGCCGCTTGGCGATGGCGGCCTAAATAATCTGGAGCGGGGCCCTTGGTCCCGCTCCAAGCTTAAAGAAAATCTGTCGTCCGGAGCGAAGCCGAGGGACCTTGCGTCTCACTCCGGCAAACCCACCACCACAGTCCGCCGCCGTGGCAATTCCTCCTCAGAAATCTCCCCCATGGACTCGAGCTTGATCCCCAACCGCAGGCACCCTTCCCAGGCCGCCGGGTTGAAGAAGTAAACCACATCCCCGCCAAAGCGCTCCCTGAACCGCCGCCGCGCATCCAGATCAAACGGACTAGGCGAATATACCTTCATCCCGCTGGCTTCGCGCACTGCCGCGCCCAGCTGGCGCTGAAATCCAAGCGCTCCCTGCCGCACCTGCGCAAGAGTAAGAGCCACCACGTGGTAGGACATAAGCAGTAGCGAGGATGGCAGAGCAGCACCAAGCTGTCCAGCAAGCGAAGCCCCGGTCATCAGCCGGGGCCTGGCTCCACTTTGAGAAGTAGAGACGTATCGAAGTTACGTCTCTACTCTGCTACTGAATCAGCCCACCGTTCGTCGGCTCCTCATCCGGCGCGATCACGACCGCCGCCGCTACCCGGTCTCCCGGCTCGAGGTGCAGCAGGCGGACGCCTTGCGCTGACCGTCCTGACTCGCGGATGGTGCTTGAATCCATGCGGATGATCTTGCCGTACTGGCTGATCAACATGACTTCGGAGTCTTCGGTCACTTGCGCGATGCTCGAGACTTTGCCGTTGCGCTCGGTGGTCTTGACGTTGATGACACCCGAGCCGCCGCGGCCTTGCAAGCGGTATTCTTCGGCGGGAGTGCGCTTGCCGTATCCGTTTTCTGTAACCGAGAGAATGAGCGATCCTTTCTTCACCAGATCGACCACCGCTCCAGGTTCGGCGCCCTCTTCGGCGGCGTCTTTGGTTTTGGCTTTGCCTTGCGGTTCGGCGCCGGGTTTGACGGTGGTGGCCATGCCAACGATGTAGTCCTTGTCGTCGAGACGCATGCCGCGGACGCCGGTGGCGTTGCGTCCCATGGAGCGGACGTCGTTTTCGTCGAAGCGGATGGCTTGTCCGTCGTGTGACGCCAGGAAGACGATTTGCGCGCCATCGGTGAGGCGGACGGAAATCAGTTCGTCGCCCTGCTCGATGTTGATGGCGATAATGCCGCGCGACATCACGTGGCAGAAGTCTTTGAGGTCGGTTTTCTTCACCGTGCCGTTGCGGGTGGCGAAGAAGATAAACTTGCCGTCCTCTTCCAGATTTCGCACCGCGAGCATGGTGCGCACGGTCTCTCCCGTTTGCAGCGCGACTAGGTTGCCGATGTGCTTGCCTTTGCCGGCGGCGCCTACGTCGGGAATTTCGTATACCTTGAGCCAGTAGACGCGGCCGGTGTTGGTGAAGATAAGAATGTAAGCATGAGTCGAGGCCAGGAAGAGATGTTCGACGAAATCTTCGTCGCGTGTCTTCATGCCGGTGCGGCCGGTGCCGCCGCGGCGTTGCATTCTGTAGGTGGAGAGCGGCGTGCGCTTCATGTACCCGGTATGACTGACGGTGACCGCTACTTGCTCGTCGGCGATCAGGTCTTCCAGTTGGATCTCGGCGGCCTCGTCTTCGATCCGAGTGCGGCGGTCGTCCCCGTAGAGCTTCTTTACTTCTTCCAGCTCTTTGATGATGACGTTGCGCAGCTTGCGCTCCGAACTGAGAATCGATTCGAACTCCGCGATGTTGTCGCGCGTAATGCCCAACTCTTTATTTATTTCGTCAATAGAGAGCTTGGTCAAACGATGCAACTGCAGTTCGAGGATCGCGTCCGCCTGAATCATGGTGAAGGGCTTTTCAGGATCGACCTTGGGAGCACGTCCGGTAGTGTTGATATTGATCTTCTTGCCGCTGAAATACCCGACCAGGTTTTCGCGGGCATCGGCGCGATTCGCGCTAGCCCGAATGATGGTGATTACGTTGTCGAGGTGGTCGAGGGCCTTCAGGTAGCCTTCGAGGATGTGCTCGCGGTCCTTCGCCTTCCTCAGCAAATAGGCGGTACGGCGCCGCACTACGTCGACACGGTGATCGATGAAGTGCTTTATGGCCTGGACGAGTCCCAGTTCTTTGGGTTGTCCATTCACGATGGCCAGCAGAATCATCGAGAACGACTCCTGCATCTGAGTGTGCTTGAAGAGCTGGTTGAGCACGATCTGCGGTTCAGATCCGCGCTTCAGCTCAACCACGATGCGCATGCCGTCGCGGTCACTCTCATCACGCACGTCACTTATGTCTTCAATGGTCTTGTTGTTGACCAATTCGGCGATGCGCTCAATCAAACGCGCTTTATTGACCTGGTAAGGAATTTCGGTGACCACAATTGACTGGCGATCTTTATTGAAGGTTTCGATGCCTGCCTGGGCACGCATCATGAAGCGGCCACGGCCGTTTTTGTAGGCATCGAGAATTCCGCCACGGCCGTGAATGATTCCGGCGGTAGGGAAGTCGGGACCCTGTACGAATTTGAGAATCTCCGGCAGTGTTGCCGCTGGGTTATTCACCAGGGTGATCGTAGCGTCGACGATCTCGGTTAGGTTGTGTGGCGGAATTTTCGTCGCCATGCCGACAGCGATACCGTCCGAGCCATTCACCAGGAGATTGGGAATACGTGTGGGGAGAACGTCAGGTTCAATTTCGCTTTCGTCGTAGTTGGGGCGGAAGTCGACCGTCTCTTTATCCAGGTCTTCCAACAATCCGGTCGCTACTTGCGCAAGTTTGGCCTCGGTGTAACGGTCTGCTGCGGGCGGATCACCGTCGACGGATCCGAAGTTGCCTTGTCCGAATACCAGTGGATAGCGCAAGCTCCACGGCTGTGCCAGGCGAACCAGCGCGTCATACACCGCCAGATTTCCGTGAGGGTGGTATTTTCCCATCACTTCTCCGACGATCCTGGCGCATTTACGGGTCGCTTTGTTGGGAGCGAGCCCCATCTGCTGCATGGTGTAGAGAATCCGGCGATGGACCGGTTTGAGGCCGTCACGAACGTCGGGGAGCGCGCGCCCGATGATTACACTCATCGAGTAGTCGAGGTACGACCGCCGCATTTCTTCTTCGATATTGACGGGTACAATGCTCAACGCGCCCGGACTTCCTCCCTCACCTGGAGGAGGAGGCGTCAAGGGCAGTTCTGGATTCTGCGGATCGTCAGGCATGGAAAAGGCGCTCCTGGTTTCGGGCTGCTTGCTGGTCGCTCAAAATAAGTGTAAACGGTTGCAACTTAAGGTGGTTAGTTATAGGTTATTATACCATTTCAGAAGCGTTTTTTGGCCCCGTTGGCGGGGATTCGATAGAGTCGCATGCTGGAGGGCGCGGGAGAAAAGCAGGCGGCCTTCGATTGCGTTGTGAGTTCGCTTCGCTCATCACAACTCCGATCAGGATGACAGTATTTAGGCCGGGTAGCGCTGCGGAGGATGACCATGATAATCCCTTCTGATTGCGGAATAATTCATGATCGAAACGGTTTTGCCTGCGCGCGATTGGGTTCGAATGCTTGCTCTGATTGCGGCACTACTCTGTGCGATCTTCATGTATTCCAATGCGAAACGTGCAATCAGACCTTCTGTGATTGCTGCTTATACTTCCACGCAAAGGTCCCGCACGCACGGAAGCCTCTCTCGGCAAAAGCGGGCACGCTCCGACGATCTGCATAACCAGGCTACCGATATTTTGTAGAAAACAGCGGCCGCATATCGCCCCGCCGGGCGGTTACGACCAATTCTGTGTCAAATTGCCCGCCAAAATTTACTCCGAGTAGCCGATTCGGATTCGACTCATTTGGAGAAATGGCCACCGAAGAAGAATCCCGATTCTCTGTTTGACAAGTTGGAGTCCGGCAACGAAAGATCCTGCAGTTCGATTTCATCAAACCCACAGATATCGAGCTGATTTCGCCGGCAATGCCTAGATAGTGAGGAGGTGACCGCCCGGACGCGTCCCTGGCGAGATGACATCGGAAGGAGAACATGGAATGGATCAACAGCGATTGGCTAAAGACATCGCTAATTCTGCCGACTAGATTTAAGATGGTGCCGCTCCAAACAGTCCTAACATTTGCAACCGTTACTGCCGGGGGTTGATGCATGTCTTTCCGATCGGTGTTCGTGGCGGTTGCTGTTTCCTTCGCACTCATCGTTGCCGCGTTTTTAATAAATCGGGCACGGCCCAAGGTAGAAACCGAGCAGCCCGGCGGAGAGTTTGTGCGCGCTTCGGGCAAGTGCGCCGAGTGCCACTCACGGACCCAGTATTCTGTCGTCCACGAATACGAGATGAGCAAGCACGCCCAGAAGGGCGTGAACTGCCTGGAATGCCACCAACCCGCCACCGGACAGCAGAAAGAAGAGCATCACGGTTTTGTCATCAGCGCTGACCGGTTGACTGCGGGCAACTGCCGAGGCTGCCACGAGCAAATTTACCAACAATTTTTGCGAAGCCGTCATGCTGCGACTTCCTGGGCCGCGGTCTACGGAGACAAAGGTCTCTCTCTGGAGCAGGTAAATTTTTCGGAGACTTATCAGCCGGGCGGGACCAAGCGTCCACCGCATCCATTTGTCACTCTCGAAGGCGGTTCCGCTATGGTAAGCGGCTGCGAGCAATGCCACGCTATCGGCAAGCCCAATGCGGACGGAACTATTGGCACCTGCACCAACTGTCATACCCGTCACACCAGTTCGGTGGCCATCGCTCGCTCTCCGCGTACCTGCGGCCAATGCCATCTGGGGCCAGACCATTCCCAGATCGAGATCTATGAGGAATCGAAACATGGGCTGATGTTCAGCGCGCAGGAAAAGCTTCTCAACCTCGACGTTGCACCCTCGAAGCTGACCACGCGCGACATGTTCGTGCCCACCTGCGCGACTTGCCACATGAGCGGCATCAACGGTTTGGGTATTACCCACGATCCGTCGGAGCGGCTGTCCTACTTTTTGGCAAATGCGGTTTCCGCCAAACGGCCCAACTATGCGCAGGCACAGGCCAAGATGAAGCAGGTATGTTCCCAGTGCCACACCTCCGGAACCATCAATCGCGTCTACACCCAGGCCGAGGCCGTGGTGCAGACCACCAACCAGAAGGTCTCTGAGGCCAAAGCCCTGGTCGATGGCCTGCGCACCCAGGGCTTGGTCAGTGGTCCGCCATTCTCCAACCCGATCGATTTTATTTATTTTGACCTCTGGCACTACGACGGGCGAACCGCGAAGCACGGCGCCTTTATGGGCGGGGCAGACTTCGTGCAGTGGCACGGAAATTATCCGATCTTGCGCAAGACGGTTGAGCTTAAGGAAATGGCAGAGAACCTAAAGAAGGAAAGAGAGCATGGCGGAAAAAAATAGGTTCGAACCCTGGCTGGCGATGGAAATATTTGTACTCCTCAACCTTGGCTTCCTCACCTTCGATATTTATCTGGCGCACTCGGTGAACGATTTTCGCAGCCGGGCTGAATACATTCCGCTTTTCTTCTCTGCCACCGCCCCGATTCTCTTGCTGGTTGGACTGGCCGCCCGCAGCCGATGGCCGGTTCTATGGAAGATTGCCGGATATCTCGTGGGCGGGTTGGCGATCCTGATCGGGTTGACGGGTGTGTTGCTCCATTTGGACAGCGCTTTTTTTTACGAACGCACCATCCGCAGCCTGGCTTACTCAGCGCCTTTTGCCGCTCCACTTGCCTACACCGGCCTGGGATTTCTGTTGCTGCTTAACCGCATGGTGAACTCAAAAAGCAGCGCGTGGGCGCAATGGGTCCTGTTGATGACCCTGGGCGGATTTGTGGGGAATTTCATTTTCAGTCTCGCCGACCACGCGGGCAATGGATTCTTTATTCGCATCGAGTGGGTGCCGGTTGCGGCCAGTGCGTTCGCGGTCGGGTTTCTGGTGACTCCGTTCCTGGTGACTGTGTCCACAAGATTCCTCGTGATTTGCATCGGCGTTCTTCTGCTTGAATCAGCCGTCGGCGTTTGGGGATTTCTATTGCACGCCATCAGCAATCTGCACGGCCCATCGGTCCACGCCTTCAGCAACTTCATTTATGGCGCTCCCCCCATGGCGCCTTTGCTGTTTCCCAATCTTGCCGTTCTGGGGCTAATTGCCCTGTGGCGATTACATTCCTTGTCTGCTTTGCATACCAGTGCCTGATTCCTTTCTAGGCTAGAATTTTCCGGTATGGAAACTTTGTTGGGCAAGATCGCCCTTGTCACCGGCGGGAGCCGTGGCATTGGCTCTGCGAGTTGCATCACTCTAGCCCGCGCCGGGTGCGACGTGGCGGTCAACTTTCGTACGAATGCTGCCGAGGCGCAGAAAGTTTGCGCGGAAATTCGCGCGCTTGGACGCAGTGCGATCGCTGTACAAGCGGATGTTTCAAAGACTGATGAAGTGGAGCGAATGGTCGCAGAGGTCACAGAAACGCTGGGCACGGTCGACATATTGGTCAACAATGCAGGCATAACTCGTCCGCAGAAGATTGAAGACATTACGGAAAATGACTGGGATGAACTGATCGACGCGAATCTGAAGTCGGCATTTCTGGTCACGCAAGCCGTGCTGCCTGCCATGCGGACGCGACGCTGGGGCCGCATCATCAACATGTCGTCAGTGGCGGCACAGACCGGAGGGCTGGTGGGACCGCACTACGCGGCCTCTAAAGCTGGCATGCTGGGACTGACTCACTCTTACGCGGGACTGTTGGCGAAGGAGGGAATCACCGTCAATACCATCGCGCCGGCGCTGATCGCCACCGCTATGGTGATGACGAATCCGCGGGCGACACCAGAGGTGATTCCGGTTGGCCGTTTTGGAACGGTGGACGAGGTCGCCGAGGTTGTGGTCACGTTGGCCAAGGACGCCTACATCACGGGGCAGACCATCAACGTCAACGGCGGCTGGTACTTCAGTTAGTCAGATCTATCTTGATCTCGTCATTCCCCAGGCTGGCTTGTCTCGCTCGGAATCTGCTTTCCCAACAGAGGCGGATTTATTGCCGATCTAGGCGGGCTGCGAATGCAGGGTTAGAAATCATTTTGGAGTTGACGCGCAGGGCTTTTTACATACATACTGGTTGGTATGGAGCCGCGTTTAAAACCCGTTTGGGAAAACTGACTGCCCGGGATCCTGAAAAGACCCGCAAACGGTTGCTGCAGGCGGCGTTTTGTGAGGTCTACAAGTCCGGATTTCAGGGCACCGATCTCGATAGTATTCTGGCGTCGGCCGGTGTCACCAAGGGTGCTCTCTACCATCACTTCGAGAGCAAGGAAGGACTGGGTTATGCACTGGTTGACGAGGTAATTGCCGACATCACCCGCGAGAAATGGTTAGAGCCGTTGAGAGGGGCGACGGACCCTTTGGATGCGCTGTCCAAGATTTTCCAATCAACTTCGTTGCGGGATGAAGATGTCATCCTGGGCTGTCCGTTGAACAATTTGTCTCAGGAAATGTCGCCGCTTGATGAGGGATTCCGCAAGCGCCTGGCCCGGGTTTTTGCCATCTGGCATGGCGCTATCGCCGGAGCATTGCGCGATGGGCAAAAGCGCGGCCAGGTGAAAAAAGATATCGATGCTGATGAAACAGCTACCTTTTTGATGGCTGCTTATGAAGGGTATATTTCGCTGGCCAAGAATTCCCAGGACCATCGTCTGTTGAAAACAGGAAATAGAGGTATTACCCGATACATCCAGACCCTACGTCCGGCTTAACATTTTTTTGAAGAGTCCGATATACCAACCAGTTGGTATCAAAGGAGATTGATCATGACGATTAAGGAAAAACTCCCACTCGATACTCCGCGGGTTGAGGTCCGAAAGCCACTCACCGTCGCTGGACTTCGCAAACGGTATAACGCCAAGACTGTGACCAACATTCCATCGTTGTGGCGGGAACTCCAACCCTATTGGGCTAAGGTAACGGGGCGAACTGGCAAAGGGGCATTTGGGCTGATCCTCGACATGAACAACCCGGAAGGCTTTGACTACTTTGCCGGTTTCGAGGTTTCCAGCGACAAGAATCTTCCAGCTGAAATCCTCGCCATAAAGGTTCCGGCGCAAGAATACGCAATCTTTGCCCATCGCGGTCACGTTTCGGAAATCAGGGACACGATGTCCGCAATCTGGCGTGAATGGCTCCCGTCGTCGGAGTATCAGGTGGCGTTTGGATCAGGAAAAACACCTGACGCAATTGAGCATTACGGAGAAGCCTTTAATCCGCAGACAGGGATGGGGGACATAGAAATCTGGATTCCCAATCAGGAAATCGTGAACAAACTTGCGAGGAGAAAACAAATGGCCGAACTACTTACTGTTCCGGAAATTCAGAATCACAAAATCGTGAACTCACGAGAATGGACAACGGCGCGAAAGGAACTTCTCCGCAAGGAAAAGGAACTTACCCATTTGCGTGATGAGCTGAGCCGGCAGCGCCGCGACTTGCCGTGGGAAAAGGTTGAGAAGAAGTATGCCTTCGAGGGAAGGAACGGCAAAGAAACGCTTCCCGACCTCTTTCAGGGCCGCAGCCAGCTGATTATTTATCACTTCATGTTCGGCCCAGGCTGGAAAGAAGGTTGCGTCGGCTGCTCGTTTCTCGCCGACCACCTGGACGGCGCCGTCCAGCATCTGGAACACCACGACGTTTCTTTCGTTGTGGTTTCACACGCGCCATTCGATGAAATCGAGGCCTTTCACAAACGAATGGGCTGGAAGTTCAAATGGGTGTCATCGTATGGCAGCGATTTCAACTACGATTACCACGTGTCGTTCAAGAAGGATTCCGGCAAGGTCTACTACAACTTCGAGGAGCAGGATTTCCAGATCGAGGAATCATCGGGGACCAGCGTGTTCTATCGCGATCCCATGGATAACATGTTTCACACTTACTCCAGTTATGCCCGCGGCGGCGATATATTCCTCGGCGCCTATAACTACCTCGACATCACCCCCAAGGGCCGCAATGAGAACGGGCCCAACTATTCGCTGGCGGATTGGGTCCGCCACCATGATCGCTACGAGAACGGGGGATTCGTGCAGTCGACCGGCCGGTTTGTAGCCAAGTCGGACTCTTCGTGCGGATGCGACGGCGAGCGAGTGAACAATACGGGTCGGAAGTGAACACTGTAAATAGCAAAAGCCGGAGCTCGAATGCTCCGGCTTTTCTCATCGGCCAGTGATTGGCTACTTCAGCGCGATCACGACCTGACCCAGGTTAGGTTTGGAACCGCTCGCCATCAGCTCTTTCTCCAGTTTCGATGCTGGAGCAACCATTCCAGCGCGGCCTTCCGCACCCCAAGCCTCGGCCAGGAAGTACTGGTTACCGTAGTGGTGAAACACCAGTTTGGAACCTCCGGTGTTCGGCACTTCGGGCCGGACCAGCGACATAATGCTCTTGCCGGTTTCAAGGTTGGTGATGTAGATCGAGGACAAGCCATTGGCGGAAACTGCGTACTGGCCCGCCGGCAGTTCCTTGCCTGCTGCGATGAACGAGAAGGGCACATCACCCTTCGTGATAGTTTGAGCGAATGCGCCGGTGACGCTGCAAAGGGAAAGCACCACTAGCGACAGGGTCCCGATAAGGTTGCGTTTCATAAATCCTCCTTGGGGGCTCCTTGCAGTGGAACCCAAACTGAATTTTTGTCTCTCAAGCTCGCCTGCGCCCTCGCTGGAAGCTTGTTGTTGACGCCTGTGATATTGCATGCGCGCAACCAAACTCTGAGGGCCTCCCACGAGTCTTCCTTCCTGAGCTTTTGCAATGAGATAGAGGCCGTCTGCCTTCCAGGACGCACCGGGAACCCGGCTAAGCGGTAGGGGAACGGCTACCTCGGGTAGCTTTTTGGTTCCCCGGCGCTTGCAAGGACATCCAATCCCGCAATGAGCTTTGGATTACACTTGACCGAATCGGAGAGAAACTTGACGAACCCGAGACTAGTGGGGATTTCGGGGATGCCCAACCAAATGGTCTGGACCATCACGGATGGTCCGCTATTTCTGGGGAGAGACGCGTCCAATCACGCCGAGGTCAGAGATCCCGCAGTTTCGCGGAGGCATTGTTCGGTCAGCGAAGTCTCCAGCGGAGTTTTTGAGATCGCCGATCTCGACAGCCATAATGGAACCTTCGTCAACGGGACGAAGGTAAACCGCAAGATCGTCGGCCACGGCGACCGAATTCGCATAGGAAGCAGCGAGTTCGTCTTTCTAACCGGCACCGATGATGCCTCGCTAACTCAGGCTGGAAGACTGGTCACCGACTCGCATCTTAAAACTGTGACGCTCGGCGCCTCCGGCCTGCCCGAAGATCCTTCAGGCATAAGCCGCATGGCGCGCGATTTGACCGCCTTTTTCAAGATCGCGAATGTGATTAACTCCACCCGCGATATCGAAGCCATGCAGCATGAGTTACTGACTTTGATTGGCGAGGTAATTCCTGCCTCGAAAGGCGCGATTGTGCTTTACTCCAACGCCAACGAGGAACCGAGCCCGCCCCTGACCTGGAGCAGGGACGGTTCAGCCCAGCCAGAGCTGCGGATTCGCGAAGAACTAGTGCAAGAGGCCACCTGGGAACGATGTGCCATCTTTACTGCTCCTGAGGAAAATGTCTCCGAACAGGTGTTGTGTGTGCCCCTGGTGGCGATTGAAAAAGTTCTGGGAGTGATTTATCTCAGCTCGCCGGCCGCTTCTCCGCCTTTCGGGGAGGACCACGCCTGCTTTCTGAGCTCGGTGTCGAGAATTGCCGCAGTCACGTTGGAAAACCTGTCGAAGCTGGATTCTCTGCAGGCCGAGAATCAACGCCTGCGCGGCGATGTGAAGTCGGAAAGCGCGCTGATCGGCGAGAGCAAGCCGATGTTGCGGGTCAGCGCGTTCATCGGGCGTGTGGCTCGAGGGGACAGTACGGTACTGATTCGCGGCGAAAGCGGAACCGGCAAGGAACTCGTCGCCCGCGCAATTCATGCCAACAGCACACGGCCCGG
Organism: uncultured Acidobacteriaceae bacterium; assembly: GCA_963824805.1. Taxonomy (GTDB): domain Bacteria; phylum Acidobacteriota; class Terriglobia; order Terriglobales; family Acidobacteriaceae; genus DATBAT01. Next base: position 16,397 of record CAWGQZ010000067.1, read on the forward strand.
CAAACCATTCATCGCTATCAACTGTGCTGCCATTCCAGAAAACCTACTGGAGAGCGAACTGTTCGGGCATGAAAGGGGAGCCTTCACCGGTGCCGTAGGAACAAAGAAGGGAAAATTTGAAACTGCCGAGGATGGCACGCTGTTCCTCGACGAGATCGGCGAGATGGCTCCGCTGCTGCAAGCCAAGCTATTGCGGGTTTTGCAACAGCGCGAATTCGAACGGCTTGGCGGAAACCGGCTGCTGCCTTTTAACGCCAGAGTAGTGGCCGCTACCAATAAAGATTTAGCCAAGGCAATTAAGTCTGGTGAATTCCGACAGGACTTGTACTACCGGCTGAACGTGGTCTCGACCGCTCTGCCTCCGTTGCGAGAACACCGCGAGGACATTCCGTTACTGGCCCTGCATTTTGCCAATAAGTATGCGGCAAAGAGCAAGCGCAGCTTCAAAGGCATCGCTGCCGAGGCGCGCTCTTTGCTGATGCATTACAGCTGGCCGGGCAATGTGCGTGAATTGGAAAACGCCATCGAACACGCGATCGTGATGGGTTTGACCGACGAAATACTTCCCGAAGACCTTCCGGACGCTCTATTGGAGGCCCAAGCGCCGGAACTGGCCGATGCGCGGTATCACAACACTTTGAACCAGACCAAGAAACAGCTCGTCCTGAGCGCGTTGGACGAAGCCGGCGGCAGCCCCATCGACGCCGCCCGGCTGCTGGGAATTCATCCCAAGTATTTGCACCGGCTCATTCGCAATCTGAATTTGAAATCGGAGGGGAAGCGGGTGGATAAGTAGAGGTACGTCATGGATCTGGACGAATTCGGAAAATCGCTTGCCTTGCCGGCACCTCCATCACAACTCTCGCTCGCTCTGGCCGGGCTCTGGTGGGACGCCAAGGGCGACTGGGCTCGCGCCCACGAATCCGCACAGCAGGATGAGGGCCCCGACGGCTCCTGGGTACACGCCTACCTGCATCGCAAAGCAGGAGCCGCGGGAAATGCAGCCTACTGGTATCAGCGCGCAGATAAGCCGGTTTGTCGAGAGGCACTCGATTCGGAATGGTTAAATATCGTGAAAAAATTGCTGGCGGCAAACGAGTAGCAGCTCTACCAAACCGATAGGAGGAATCCATGTTGAGATGGGACGTGAATCGCCGGCAATTCCTGAAGATCGCCGCCGGAACCAGTGCCGCCTTGGCCATGCCAACCTTGGGGCAGACCGCCTCCTCCAAAATGATCGGCATCCAGGTTGGAGCTATTTCGTTCGTGGATGAAGGCACAGAGAGAGTCCTCGACGTGCTTCAGGAGCGTGCGAGCGTGAATACCTTGTTCCTTGCGGTATTCACCTACGGCCGGGGCATCGCCGGAAGACAGATCCCTGGGCAGCCGCTGCCCGATCACGGTAAGCAGGAATACGATCTGAATTTTCACGGCGGAAATTTCGCTACGCCGCATCCCCAGTATTACAAGAACACAGTCATTAAGGATACCCGCGCTCCCGACCACGGCAACTTGGACATCCTCGCCGAAGTGCTTCCGCCAGCCAAGAAGCGCGGCCTGAAGGTCGTTTGCTGGCTGGAGGACGTGTTTCGCGCCGATTTGCCGAACATCGAGAAAGTTCAAGAGCGTGATCTCTACGGGCGGAACGCGGAGACGCTGTGCGTCAACAATCCCGACTACCGGAATTTCTTTACCGGCCTGGTCGAGGACTACACCCGCTCCTACGACATCGACGGAATCATGTGGGGATCGGAACGACAGGGCGCACTTTCGGACAGCTTGGGGGCAACGCATGACACTCCCCCCATCGATCCAGGCAATGTCACCTGCTTCTGCGAGTTCTGCGTTGCCAGGGCTAAGGAGCGCGGCATCAATGCAGAGCGCGCCAAGCAAGGATTTCTGGAATTGGAAAAATTCGTTCGCTCGGCACGCGGCGGAAAACGTCCTGTAGACGGCTACTACGTTCAATTCTGGCGGATCCTGTTGCGGTATCCCGAAGTAGCCGCCTGGGAGATGCTATTCACGGATGGTCTCCGAGAGACTTACGCTGCAATCTACAAAACGGTAAAGACAGCAAAGCCAGCGATACCGGTGGGCTGGCACATCTGGCACAACAATTCTTTCAACCCCATCTACCGCGCGGAACAGGATCTGCACGAGCTCTCGAATTATTCCGACTTTATCAAAGTTGTCATGTACAACAACTGCGGCGGCGAGCGCATGGCACTATACGCGGACAATATCGGCTCGACGCTTTATGGAGACCTCTCGAAACAGGGCCTGCTCGATATGAACTATTCCCTTATGGGATTGAAAGACGGCCGATACGAGCAGATTCCTCACACCGGGCTCTCGTCTGACTACGTGTACCGTGAGACGAAACGCGCCTTGGAGGGAGTTGCCGGCACGAACACCCACATCTTGCCAGGCATCGACATCGATATTCCGACCGAGCCCCACAACAGCAAATCGACACCGCAAAGCGTGAAGGAGGCAGTGCTGGCGGCCTTTCGCGCCGGGGCGCCCGGCGTGCTTCTATCCCGGAAGTATTCCGAGATGCGGCTGGCCAACCTGAGCGGCGCTGGAGAAGCGATTCGCCAGTTGAAGTTATCTAGCTGAGAACAGTTTCGCCGGGGGCGATGGATGTATCTGTGGCGGTTTCTGCAATCGGTGATGTGAATCTTGACCCTTGGTTTTCCCGGACTTCGGTTGCTGTTTCCTGACCCAACTCCCATTCACTGCAATTTTCCTCTAGACACCCATTTAAAACTGCGGTCTAATCCTTCCCCCATGGAAACCCTCAATCTGTCGGAATCAACTCCGCGCGGCGACGGGAGGCTAAAGAGTCTGTTTTGGCCAACCATTCATTCAGCCACGGATGTGGACTCTCTCGGAACGCAGGGATATTGGGTGTGTACGCTGGTGGCCGTCATCTCGACCGCCTTGCTGCTCGCAATGTCACAACCGATCGCCGCCGTAGCCACTTTCCTGATGTACTACGTCGGTGGCGTGGGAGTTCGCGAGCGCAGTCCTTACGCTGCAGCAGCCGTCTTGCTGATGAGTCTCGCCGAAATAGTGGCCAGCGGGCCGAGCATTCCGCGGATTATCTTCGCTGCTTTGTTTCTTTCTAATCTTCGGGGCACATGGATCGCCGCTGGCTGGAAATCTGATTCCGAAGAAGCAGATTTGCCACCGCGGCTGAATGAAACGCTGGGAGATAAATTGGCCGATCAGTTCCCCAAGTGGCTGTGGCCGAAGATACGCATCCTCTACTACATCTTTTCGTTTGGGATGCTGGCGTTGGTGGTTGCAGGCTTGATTATTGAGAGTCGAGCCGTCCAAAAATAAACCACGAATCAGATGGCGGGATAGTGCGTCCGAATGTGCAAAGAGGGCTCGGATGGCCCACCCATCGGCTGGAGGAAGTAAACCTGCGCACGATCAGTTCCGCTGATCCGCCTTACGATAGACCCGCAGGTAATCCACCTGCATGGTTTGGGGAAAAACCGTGGTTGCGTCAGGATAGCCAGGCCAGTCACCTCCGACGGCGAGATTCAGAATCACGAAGAACGGATGGTCATAGACCCACTTCTTGCCGGCCGGTAGTTCTGCCGGCGTACGGGTTGCGTAGAGAGCATCGTCGACGTAGAAGCGAATTGCTTGTGGCTCCCACTCCAGGGCGAACACGTGGAAGCTGTCGGAGAAGCGTTGGTCCGGCAAAGTGTACGACGAACCGATTCCCTCCCCGCCTGAATAGCCTGGGCCGTGGATCGTGCCGTGCACCAGGGACGGTTCCTTCCCAATGTTTTCCATGATGTCAATTTCCCCGCAAGCCGGCCAGCCTGACTTTCTCGATATCGGCGCCGAGCATCCAGAAGGCTGGCCAGATTCCCTGGCCGTAAGGAATCTTGATGCGCGCTTCAAACCGCCCATGGGTTTGGGAGAACTTGCCCGCGGTCTTCAGGCGCGCGGAAGTGTAGTCCCAGGCTTTCTTGCTGCGCGTCAATGTACTTTTCCTTTCGCGCTGTGATGACCAGATTTCCGCCGCGGATCGATACGTTTTGGCGGCGGGCGGTGTAGTACTCCGACTCATTGTTGCCCCATTTGCCTCCTCCAATCTCAGATACCCACTTATTCCTGTCGACCCCGGAACCGTCTTGGCCGTTGAATTCATCGCTCCAGACCAGCGTCCAGCCAGGCCGCGCCGGAACTTGGCAAAAGCTCAGGGTCGCCATGGTCGTCATCCATATCAGAACTAGGGCTCGCATCCTTCTCCTTTGTGAACAGGCGCGCTTTCCTGCCGAGTTTAGTTCAATTGGCGATTTGGCAGTACACCATTTCCATGTCACGTCACTCGCTAGCGACTTGCCGCCACCTTTAAACTATGTGACAAGTGGACATGGGCGCAAAGCGAACGGGTACCATTGTTGCCGGACTCCTGGGCTGTGTAGCACTCCTTTCGATGGCGCAGCAGAAGCCATCGGATTCCGAAAAGATCATACAAATGGAAAAGCGGTGGACCGAGGCTTACAAACAGCGTGACGTCGGGATTCTGTCTTCCCTGCTGGCGGAAGACTTCATCATTACCGTCGAGGATGGAAGCACGTACGGGAAGATGGGATACATCAGCCATACCGCGAATACTTCGGTGCGAGTGGAGGTGGCAGAGATGTCCGAACTGAAGGTGCGCATGCACGGCAACGCGGCGATCGTGACTGGGGCGTATCACGAAAAAGGGACATCGGATGGAGCTCCCTACGAATATCGCGATCGTTTGACCGACCTATGGATGAAGAGTGGAGGCGCCTGGCAAGTGATCGCGTCGCACTACAGCGTTCCGTTCAAACAATGACGACGATAGCGGGTTCATCAAGACCCAGGCCTCCGCGTTAATCTCCCCTCGCTGTGAGAGAATTTTCCCTTCGCTGTTTCCTTTGAGATGAACCCTTCCACTTCGATGCGGCGGCAGAAACCTCCCGTACCAGTGAATTCGGCGGGAACCCGAATTGGTTTCGCCTCTTATTTTCATTCAGCACTATCCGCAAGATTGGTACGCCTGGGCTGCTCGTGGGGACTGGTCAGGTCCAACTCCATCAATTACAGGCAGCCGAAGAGTCTTTGCATCGGGCGGCCGAGCTCGCACAATCCACGAGTCACCGAGCAATGGCAGCAAGTGCGCGGCCAGTTATACGGTGGCGTCTACTCCAGCCGAGCGCTGACCTCTTTAGTTCATAAGGGCCGGCGGGCTCTCACTATACGGGCGTTGCTGTCAGCTTTCTTTTTCATCCAACTCGATATGGGCCCACGGAATCTGGCTGTCGTGAGTGAAGATGGTGAGCCATTTTTCCGGAATTGCCCGCGCGTAGTAGCGCTTGCGGTTGTCAATGGTGGCGATCGGCGAGAGGTCGAACGCCATGACCCAGGTTGGATCAAGGTGGGCTCGGGTGGGAATCAGGTCTGAGATGTAGCAGGCAGTCTTGCCTCCGCTGTGCAAGATCACGGCTTGCATATTTTCGGTGTGACCGGGAAAGATCTCGACCGAAACTCCGGGGACGATTTCCCGGTTTCCGTTGAGTAGCTCCATCTGACCGTTCTCGACCAAGGGATCGTAGTTCACCGTCATATAACTGATGGCGTCGCGTTCATGCTGCTGCCGGGCATGGCGCCACTCGCCTTCCTGGGCGTAGTACCTCGCCCGGGGAAAAGTTGGTACTACCTTGTCTCCATTACGGATGGTGTTCCATCCACAGTGGTCAAAATGCAAATGCGAATTTATGACGATGTCGACGTCTTCGGGCGCGATGCCGGCAGCAGCGAGATTGTCGAGCAATCGCGCGGGCTGGTTGTAGATCTTGGCCATCTTTTCCGGCAACTTGTTGCCGATACCGGTTTCAATGAGGATGGTTTTTTCTCCGCTACGCACGACCACGGAATTCAGACCGGTTGGCACCCGGTTCTTCTCGTCGGCGGGAAGCTTTCTCTCCCACATAACCTTCGGGACCACACCAAAGAAGGCGCCGCCATCCAAATAATAGATGCCGTCGGAAACCGCGGTTAGCTCAAAATCTCCCAAGGATATTTTCTGCATAAATCAAGTATGCACGATTGCCAATCGGAAAGGATTGAACCAACGCAGATCGAATGCTTCTGAATGATATTCCGCTGGATCTGAGTTGTTAGTTCTAAGTTCTCAGTTACTGCTGCTTGTGGTTCATCCTCGTGCAAGACGGGCGGGTAGCAGGGCAACCCGCATAAAATCTAGTTGTGCTGAAGACCCGTCTGGAATTCGTGCCGGCGCTCGATGGGGAGTTCTTCGCCCAGCTTCCAGCGGCTCCGGCTGTATTTGAGTTACGCGGAGAAGACGCCGGCTCCGAGCCCTATGTAACCAAGACGGCGAATCTGAAACGCCGGCTGCAGCGCTTACTTGGAGAACCTAAGGAACAAAGCAAACGGCTCAACCTGCGTGACCGTGTCCGCTGGGTTGAGTACACCGCAACCGGATCAGACTTCGAGTCAGGATTTCTGCTTTATCGAGTCATGCGGAAGGCTTTCCCTAAGACCTACGCTGACCGATTGCGCTTCCGTTTCGCGCCGCTGGTCAAGTTGCATCTGGATAACCAGTATCCCCGGGCTTCGATCACGACTCGACTGGGCTCCGGAGGGTCCTTATATTACGGTCCTTTTCTCTCGCGCACCGCAGCCGAAAAGTTCGCCAACGATTCGTTGGACTTCTTCAAGATGCGGCGCTGTGTCGAGGATCTCAAACCTGATCCCCTGTTTCCGGGATGCATATATTCCGAGATGAAAATGTGTCTGGCACCGTGTTTCAATGGCTGCACCGATGAAGACTATGCCGACGAGGTGAGTCGGGTGAGGAAGTACTTTGAAAGCAAGGGCGAGTCGCTGGTACGGGAAATCTCTGGTCAGCGGGACCAGGCATCTGCCAACCTGGAATTTGAAAATGCGGCAGCGCTGCACTCACGGCTGGATAAGCTGCATCCGATTCTGGCCCAGTTGCCCGAAATCGTCCGCCGCATCGACCATTTGGATGGACTTATGGTCCAGCCCAGCGCTGATGGGCAATGCGTTTGCTTCCTTCAAATTCAGGGTGGCCGGATATGCGATCCAATTCCCTTTCCTATCCAGGCAGCCGAACACGCCAAATCGCAATCTATGGAATCGAGGGTTCAAGCGGCCTTGGAAGGCATTTCCCCAGCCGCCTCAGCCAGTTCGCTGGAAACCATGGAGCACCTGGCTTTGCTAAAGCGTTGGTATTACCGGACAAACCGTACTGGAGAGGTGTTCTTCGTTGACGACAAAGGGTCGCTGCCCATGCGACGCGTAGTGCGGGGTATCGCCCGGGTATACCATGGGGAGAAGGCTCCAGTAGCCCAAACTGCACCAGTTGCGGTGCAAAATGAGCCCGGTTCGTTGTATACTCCCGAGCGCCCACCGTCTTAGTATGAGTTCCGTCGCACAAATCGAACCTCAACAGTCGGGTATGGGCCGCCGTATGCCGCGTTGCCCGATTGCGGTTCCAGTGCGCGTAACGGTCGTCAGGGGTGGCGTGCCCAGCGCAATCCCAGGACGGTCACTCGATTTGAGCGAGCGAGGCATCGCCGCCGTGCTGGCGGGAGAAGTCTCGCCGGGCGATCCCGTCGCAGTTGAGTTCCTTTTGCCGGAGATGGGCCTCGGCTTACACGCTAAAGCGACCGTCCGGCACCACGCGCCTTTGCGCTCCGGGCTGGAATTTCAGACATTGTCAGTTGAACAGCGCGCCATGATCCGCCGCTGGACCCACCGGGTGTTGACTCCGGAGACCGCGCCTCCGGCGGCGATCAGTGAAAGTCCGTTCAAGGAGATCTCGCGCAAGGTCACCGCACTTCAATATCTAAATAAGCTGCGGTCTCCGAAAGTGATGGCAACCGCTGCGGGTGCAGTCGTTCTTCTATTCCTGTTGACTTGGTGGCAATGGCAACGTGGCTGGCGCGAGCTTGAACTGGAGGCGCAGGGCCGGTCGATGGAGAGCAAAATACCAAGAATGACCTTGCCGCCAGGGGTGATGGAGCCGTTGCTTATCCATCGAGTCGACCCCGAGCTTCCAGAGGGGTCGAAAAAGGCGGGCGCGGTGCTGATGCGAGTGGTGATTGGACGAGACGGATCCGTAATCGACCAGCAACCGATCAGTGGCCCAAGTGCGATGCAGCGCGCGGCGATGGATTCAGTCCGCTACTGGCGCTTTCAACCTTATCGCGTGGAAGGGGCTCCGGTCGAAGTCGAAACCACTCTGGCGGTGGAATTCCAAGAGCAGCCCGCAGATGTCCGCTAGGCAATTACTTAGAAGTAACTCTTTCTTTGCGGAAGGCATGTAGCAGAATCGCGCTTCCGATAGCCAAAGCTGGCCACTGCTCCTAACGCCATCGTCTGAGCGAATTGCGGGCTCGGCTGAAGATAATCAGCAAACAACGCTGCCAGGGCAAACAATATCCCCAAAACATTGAGCCATGCCGAATGACGGGCGGTGGGGGTGTGCTCCATTTTTCGGAGACGAGTTTGCAGCATTACAGCCGCGGCCCCGATGGCCGCGACGACCACGATCGCCAGGGGACTGTAGAACGCCCGGCGGTTGGTGAACATCACTACCAGGGCCAGGCTTCCGCACAGCAATGCGGAGGCGATGACGGTCCAGCGGCGATGAAGGGGACGTGGGGCCATGGAAGCTGATCGCGCTAAGAAATCTTATCTTGCCAGAAGGGTTCCGCGCTAACAGAAAGACGAGCAGGAGGTTGTTGGGTGGACACTCCCGCCCATCGACATAAATAGGCAAAGTGTTCCAGAAACGGCAAGTCACTTGCCGCCGCGGGCGGGCAGAAGTGCCCGCCCTACATTGGCATAATGTTTACAGCGCCGCGCAGACGGCCTTTACTTCGGTGTACATCTCGAGTGCATCACGGCCCATTTCGCGGCCCCATCCCGACTGTTTGTAGCCACCGAAGGGCAATGCCGCGTCGAAGATGTTGTAGCAGTTGATCCACACCGTTCCGGCACGCATCTTTGCGGCGAGACGGTGGGCCCTTCTGAATGTCTCTGGTCCAAACACCAGCCGCTAGGCCATAGACGGTATCGTTGGCTTGTTGGACCAAATCGTCCGCATCCTTGAAGGGAATCGCTGTCACAACCGGTCCGAAGATTTCTTCCTGCACAACTTTCATCTTCTCGCTAGTGTTGACCAGCACGGTCGGTTTGACGAAATAGCCTTTGTCGCCATGACGGCCGCCGCCAACCACAGCCTTGGCTCCTTCGGAGAAACCTGAGTCGAGGTAGCCGCAGACGCGGTTCATCTGCTCCTCGGAGACCAGCGGACCCATATCAGTCGAGGCATCCATCCCTGACCCGAGGTTGATCTTCTGCGCGCGTTCCGCGACGCCATCGACGACTTTGTCGAAAATATTCTTTTCGACAAAGAGCCGCGATCCGGCACAGCAGCATTGTCCGTGATTGAAGAAGATGGCGCTGGCCGAACCTGCGATAGCGGCTTCGACATCGACGTCTCCGAAAACCACATTGGGAGACTTGCCGCCCAACTCCAGCGATACTTTCTTTAGATTGCCGGCGGCCGCCTGCAGCACCAGTTTTCCCACTTCGGTCGATCCGGTAAAAGCGACCTTGTCGACATCTGGATGCGCAGCCAAAGCAGCGCCTGCGGTTTCACCGTATCCCGGGACAATATTGACCACGCCGTCTGGAATGCCGGCTTCCTGAATCAGTTCACCTAACCGCAGACAGGAGAGCGGGGTTTGCTCGGCAGGCTTCAGCACCACGGTGCATCCGGTGGCCAAGGCCGGGCCCAGCTTCCAGGCCGCCATCAACAGCGGGAAATTCCAGGGGATGATCTGGCCCACAACTCCAACCGGCTCGCGCAGCGTGTAGGCGAGGTACTTCGCGCCCGGAGTATAAGGCACAGAAATCGGAATGGTGGTGCCTTCAATCTTGGTAGACCAGCCAGCCATGTAGCGGAACAGATCAACGGCCAGAGGGATGTCGGCGGCTCGCGCGACCTTCAACGGCTTGCCATTATCGAGTGTCTCGAGGGTGGCGAACTCTTCGAGGTTTTCTTCCAGCAAGTCCGCCAGTTTCCAGATGAGGCGGCCCCGTTCGGAGGCAGTCAGCTTCGACCAGGGCCCGGTCTCAAAGGCGGCACGGGCTGCCTTGACGGCACGGTCGATGTCTTCACGATCTCCTTCGGCAACATGGGCGAGCACCTCGCCGGTAGCCGGATTGAAAGTCGGAAAAGTCTTTCCCGAGGCCGCATCCACCCACTTTCCATTAATCAGCATTTGGTGTTTGCGGGAAACAAAATCCATCACGCGATTGTCAGGTTCGACTAGCTTCAGCGCGGTTGCCATAAGGATCCTCCTAAATAGAGTGCGGAAATCCGCTGCGAATTGTAGCTCATTTCCTAACCCCGGACCAAGGAAGTTGGTGTCTGGGAACTGCCAGTGGGCTTCGGTTCCTTCCTGCGGTTGGCACAGCGGCCCCCGAGTTTAGCCTTCCGTCTCAGGATAGCCCGCAGTCAGCTTGAAGGATTTTCGCGGCAAGTGGGTGGTGCTTTACTTCTATCCCAAAGACATGACAACGGGATGCACCATAGAGGCCCACAATTTTCAGCGCGACCAGCCTGAGTACGCCAAAAAAAGTGCGGTGGTGCTGGGGGTGAGTGTCGACTCAGTCGACTCTCATAAACAGTTCTGTACCAAGGAAGGCCTGAATTTCAAGCTTCTTTCTGACAGCACGCACGAGGTCGCCAAAGCGTACGGGTCAGTAATGAATTTCGGAGTAACCGAAGTAGCGGCCCGCAACACCTTCATCATCGATCCGCAAGGGAAGATCGTAAAGACCTACACCTCAGTAGATCCCAAAAAACACAGCGAAGAAGTTCTGGCGGCTTTGAACGATTTAGAGAACAGTGGCCAGCAGACGGATACTCCAGTCCAGCCATAGCGGACGTAGAGCGGACACTCTTGTCCGCCCGGGATCGGCACCTCACCTCAAGACCGTACAAACCGATCGGGACGCCTGAGACTCTCCTGGCGGCCAGGCGGACAAGGGTCCGCCCACATTCTCATCGCCGACGCGAATCCACCCGGGTCGTGGGTTTCTGCCCCTTGGGATAAACCACCACAAATCTGCGCGTACCTTCGCCTTCGCTTTCCGTGACTAGGTCTTCCTGTTCCCGCAACGCCAAATGCACAATGCGCCGCTCGCGCGAAGACATCGGCGCGAACTGATAAGAGACGCCCGAAGACCGAACTTTGTCGGCGGCTACTTTCGCCGCCATGCGCAACTCTTCCAGCCGAAGCGACCGCTGGTTGCGGCAGTCAAAACAAATCTTCTCGTGTTCATTGCCAGGCAGGCGCAACATTTCGAGTGCCAGCAACTCCAGCGAGCGAAGCAATTCGCCGCCACGCTCCAAAAGCAATCCGGAATCCGGCCCCGCGAAATCCACCAGGATCTCCGGGCGCTCCCAATCGCGCTCCTCCGGCAGCGGCGGATCGACGGTGATGCGGTACTTCAACCGCAAGCCGCCGTGGTTCACCACTCCGGTCAAAAACTCGTTGATCTTGTTTGCCGCAGCAACTTTATCTGGAATCGCCATAGACGTCCTCGACTGTCAGCCCTCGGCTACGAACGAAAGGCTCTGAACTTACTTCTCTTTCTTCCTCGCCCGCTTGGCCGCAATCTCGCGCATCTCGCGCCCCAGGCTGGTCCGGTTCATGATGGACTGCTGCACAATTCCAATCAGATTGCCTTCGGACCAATACAGGCCCAGCCCCGAAGGAAGATTAAAGCTCATAATCCCCAGCATCATCGGCATCATCAGCGTCATCATCTTCTGTTGTGCCGGATCCATGCCGGTCTGCGGCGTCATCCGCTGCATGATGAACATGCTGACCACAATACCAATCGGAATCAGATAATACGGGTCCGGCGACGACAAATCGCTGATCCACAGCCAGCTTGCGTGCCTCAGATCGAGCGCCGAACCCAGCATTCCGTAGTACGCAAACAGAAACGGCAATTGGATAAGCATGGGTAGGCACCCGCCCAGAGGGCTTACGCCCGCCTGGCGCTGCAGATCCATGATTTCCTTGTTCATCTCCTGCTTTCGTGGGTCGCGCATGCTGTACTTCTTATATTTTTCTTGGATCGCCTTGATCTGGGGTTGGATGCGTTGCATCTTCAGCATCGATTTCATGCTGGTAATGCGCAGGGGCAGCAGGACCAGATTGATGATCAGCGTCTGCAGGACAATCGCCCAGCCCCAGTTGCGGATGATGTGCTCGTGCGTCCACTTTAGCCACAGGAACAACGGCCGCGCAATCACCGAGAAGAACCCAAAGTTAACCAGGCTGCGCAAGTCCTGCGCCGCCCCGGTCACCGTGGGGACTGGAACTGACTCCAAGACTTGTAGCGACTTCGGCCCCACGTAGAGGCGTTCAATCGTCGGCCCCTTCAAATTGCCGACTGCCGCTCCCAATACATCGACCCTGGTGGTTTCCTGCGGGTTCGGCTTCTTAGGATCCTTGGGTATATCCAGAGGATTCCGTAGCGTAACCAGGGTGGAGCCCGCGGGGTCATCCGGAATGAACACCGCAGAAAAATATTGATCGGCCACGGCAGCCCAGTTGAATGGACCAGCCACCGTCCCTCCGCCACTGATTTTCTTGATTGCCAGGCGTTCGGTGTCGCCATTGTTCTGATGTTCGATCTGGCTTGAGCTATAAGAAGCCGCGCTAAGCTGGTCGCCGATTCCGGCCGGCCACATCGGAAGGGCGCTGACTACGGTTCCCTTCTGGATCACCGAACTTTCCAGACTCAACACGTAAGACTTATCGAAGTGGAATGTTTTACGGATGGAAACATCCTGGTCGGAATACTCAAATGTCAGATCGGTAGGCGCGGTTTGATTTCCAGTCTTTGAAGGTTCGTAGAGTACCGTATTGATCTTGTTACGCAGCCCCTCGTCCCAAGCCCACAGCGAGAGCGGATAGCCGTACTTTGCCGCCGCCGCGGTGTTAACCAAATCGAGCTTCTGGCCGTGATTATCGGTGTAATCCTTCAGGACCCAAGACTTCACCCGTCCGCCCTGGTTGGTGAAGGTGATCTTGTAAACATCGTTTTCTACGACTGTCTCTTGTTCCGAAGCCGCTTGCTTGATGGAACCAGCCGCCCGCAGAGCTGCTTCCGTCCTAACCACTGACGGCGCTGCAGCCGCAGTCTGTGGGACCGGGGCTGCCGGAGGATTCTCCGGCTTCAACGGGGCCGGGGCGGTGGAGGGTGTCTGGGTTTGCGGAAAATACTTCTTGATCAGCGGCTGGGAAAGGATAATGACGAGAAAGGTCAGAGCGAAGACGATCAGCAGTCGCCGCTCCATGCCGGGTTCTTGTTGGGGATTAGGAAATTCTGGCAAGTTGTCTACTCAATGACTGCAAAGCCCAATGTCTTGATCGATGCGGTTGCGCCGGGACTGCTTTCACCACAGGATCGAGGCCGCCCTTCACGAACGGATGGCAGCGCAGTAATCTCCATCCGGCCATCCACCCTCCGCGCAGCACGCCATAACGTTCCACTGCTTCCATCGCATACTCAGAACAAGTCGGCACATAGCGGCACGACATGGGCAAAAGCGGCGAAATCGCCCACTTATACCCTCGCAGGATGGAAAGCATCGCAACTTTGCTGATTTCACCCATGAACTCTAGAGTCGCTTTCCGTTAGTGCCGCCATCCCCAAGCTTCTCAGTGATGGTTCGAAACGCTTTCGCGATTTCCTCGCGCAAAATTGGAAATTCCGCCTTTAACAAGGACTTCTTCGGATTGATCACCACGTCAACCGGGACACCGATCGCCACGCCGTGCAACCGGACCGCTTCCCGCAGCCGGCGCTTCATCCGATTCCGCTCAACCGCTCCGCCCAGGGCGCGGCTTACGGTAAACCCTATCCGGACGCTGTCGCTTTCCGCCCGCCGCAAGTAGAACACGGTCATATGCGAAGCGAAGTGGCGGCGACCCAGCTTATAGACACTTTGAAAGTCAGAATGCCGCAAGAGCCGCGCGCTGCGCGGGAACCCGGAATCCTGGCTGCGACTGGACACATCCCCACTCCCGCCAGGAGCGTTAGCGCCCACCACTTGCAATCCAAGTCTGAATGCGGACACCTGTCCGGGAAAAGGGCCTTCTATTCACGGAATCCGGGCTTTACTGCCACCCGTTTACGGCCCTTGGCGCGCCGGCGCGAGATTACGGCACGGCCGCTCTTGGTTTTCATCCGAGTGCGGAATCCGTGGGTCTTAGACCGGTGGCGCCGGTTGGGCTGGAAAGTGCGCTTGGGCATGAACTGTGGGTGCTCCTGATTCCTTCAAATGTCTGGAATGCGAAAGAAAAGTATAAATGACCAGCGCCAGACGGGCAAACGCCCGGTTTCCATTTGTCGGTCTTCTTCACCATTCCCTTGCAGGAAAATCGTCGCGCGATTTATAGCGCATTCGCATCGAATTTTTTTCTCAAGCAAACCATTTCGGACCAGTGCGTCAACTTTTTGCCGGACTTCAGGCTACCCCCGCGAGTCGCGCGTCATCGCAAGAACTGCACAAGTCGCGCGGCAGTTATAAAGTGAACACTTGACAGAAAATTGTTTCGAGTTCTGAATCGTATGGGCGAGAAAAAATCTTCGCGGAAGATTTTCTTAAAGCGAAAAAATTTTGTGCTAGTATGCGGGACTGGTTGAGTTCTCTGAAGTCATCCGTCCCCTAGGAATACTGCTCGGTAGCTTGCGGATTTTTTCTCTCACATGATAATGAGTTGCACCAGCCGTTAGTCGGCTTACTTGAAGATTTCTCTTATGTCTGGTTCCGGCACAACACTTGCTCCCAATCCGTGGCTGCGCGTTCTCGATGCGCTCGAGAAGAAAATCAATCGCCACTCCTTCGACACCTGGTTCAGGCCAAGCCGCTACAGTCACTCCAATGGCGGAATCCTCTATGTGCGGGTTCCCACCGCAGACTTTCGCCACGTGGGCGACAAATATGGCGACCTGATTCAGGAAGCGCTCGACAATCTCGGACTTGAATATCAGGACGTCCAGTTTGTCACCGACGTGGATCCGGCATCGACTCCGGTGCGTCACGACGGCGGACTGTCTCTGCACGCCGCCGCCGCGGTTCCCTCACACGCTTCGCAGGCCCGCTTTGACTGGGATGGTGCCGCGCAACTGAATCCGCGCTATACCTTTGACGCCTTCGTCATCGGCAGCGGAAACCAGTTTGCCCATGCCGCCTGCCAGGCGGTCGCCGAGCGTCCTTCGAAGGCCTACAACCCGCTCTTCCTTTATGGGCCGGTTGGAATGGGCAAGACCCACCTGATGCAGGCCATCGGGCACGAGATCAAGCGCACTTCGCCCCAAGCAGCCATCTGCTACATCTCCAGCGAGAAGTTTACCAACGACATGATCAACTCGCTGCGCTATGACAAGATGACCAGTTTCCGCGACCGCTACCGCTCGGTCGACGTCCTGCTCATTGACGACATCCAGTTTCTGGCGCAGAAGGAACGCACCCAGGAAGAGTTCTTCCACACCTTCAACGCCCTGCACGAGTCGATGAAGCAGATCGTCATCGCCAGCGATCGTCCTCCCAAGGAGCTCGCGGAGATCGAAGACCGGCTGCGCAGCCGCTTTGAATGGGGATTGATCGCCGACATCCAACCGCCGGATCTGGAGACCAAGGTTGCCATTCTCCAGAAGAAGGCAGAGAACGAAAAGGTCACTCTGCCCACAGATGTCGCTCTTTACATTGCCTCCAATATCCGGTCAAACGTCCGTGAACTCGAAGGCGCTCTCATTCGCTTGGTAGCTCATTCTTCCCTGATTGGCGCGGAGATCACTCTCTCCTATGCCCAGCAGGTTTTAAAGAACTTCATCGACTCTCAGGCACGCAAGGTGACCATTGAGTCCATCCAGAAAGCGACCGCCGAACAGTTCGGCTTGCGCCTGGTTGAGATTAAGGCGAAGAACAATTCGCGCGCCATCGTGTATCCGCGGCAGATCGCCATGTATCTGGCCAAGCATTTGACCGAGGCTTCACTTCCTGAGATCGGACGGCAATTCGGCGGTAAGCATCACACCACCGTTTTGCACTCCGTCGAGAAGATCGACCAGGCTAGAAACAGCGACAAGGATTTGAACAGGCTGATCAATAAATTGACCGAGCAATTAGGCGGGTAGTTTGCGGTTGCCGCTTCGTTTTCCACGAACCACCCCAGAATTCCTTTGACCCACCTGTGGAGTGGATGTGGAAACTGTGAAAGGCAAGGTAGGTTCTCCTGAAGCTCGCGGAACATAGTCGGTCCTCCGAAACCCGCCGGACCGATTTTTGACATTAGGGGTAGACATGGAAGTGGATGACAGTGGCCCAGTTGGAACGATTTTCCACTTTTCCCTATCGCCTACTGTTACTACTGGTTTTATAGCTTTTGCATTTGATATAAGGAAGTAATCAAAGTAGCCAGGGGAATGGCGTTTATGCCGGTTGAAGCAATCGCCTCTGCAGCGGGAACCTCCACCATGGAAATCACGGTCAGCAAGTTCGAACTCCTGCGCGAACTCACCGCGACGCAAGGGGTCGTCGAACGCAAGACCACGATCCCCATTCTTTCCAATTACCTGTTCGAAGCTGCCGGCGACAAGCTATCACTGACCGCCACTGACCTTGATCTCAGCTTGCGCACCTCCTGCAACGCCAAGGTCAAAAAGGAAGGTGCATGCACCATCCCCGCGCGCAAGTTGCATGACTACGTAAAGCTCCTGCCGGACGCTGAAATCACCATCAAGTTACTGGACAACCATTGGGTCAGCATTCGTTGCGGCCGCTCCAACACCAAAATGGTTGGAATGGCGAAAGCCAATTTTCCTACCCTTCCCATATTTCCCAATGCCGGTGTAGTGAAGATTCCTGCCCAGGTTTTGCGGGGCATGATCGCCAAGACCGGATTCGCCATCGCCAGCGAGGAATCGCGCTACACGCTTAATGGCGGATTGATGGTGCTCAAACCCGAATCCATCACCATGGTGGCCACGGATGGGCATCGGTTGGCTCATGTGGAGCGGTCTGGCGAGAAGTTCGATGGCGTTTCTGGCGAAATGAAGACACTCATCCCCAAAAAGGCGATGGACGAACTCAAGTCGTTGCTGGATTCCACCGATGTCGAAACCATCGATTTCGCAAAAGACGAGTCGACGCTCTATTTCCGCATTGGGCAGCGCTTGCTGACTTCGCGCCAACTCACCGGACAATTCCCCAACTTTGAAGCCGTCCTTCCCAAAGACAACAGCAAGAGCATCAACCTTCACGGGGACGAACTGGCAGCCGCTATCTCCCGTGTGGCGCAGTTCGCGGATGAGCGTTCGCGCGCGGTCCGGATTCGCCTGGAAAAGGGAGAGCTAAAGCTTTCGGCATCTTCCACCGAAACCGGCGAGTCCGAAGATTCTCTCGAGACCGATTACAACGGCGAAGCGCTGACCATCGGCTTCAACGCGCAATACATCATCGACTTCCTCAAAGCCGCCGGCCACGGCGACGTAAAACTGGAATTGAAAGATCCCCAGTCTGCCGGCCAACTCCGTCCCGCTGAGAGCGAGGATTACAAGTACCGCTACATCGTCATGCCCATGAGAATCTGAGGAGTGCGTTCTCTTCTGGCTCTTGCTCTCCTTGCAACAAGGGCAAAGCACTTCTCCGTATGGTTATCCGCGTGAGGGTAACTTCTATACCCACCTTTTTTCCGATTTCACCCCAATCATAGGTTGTGCACTTGGTTTTATCCCCATGGCGCGGGACGAGCAAGCACGAGGAATCATGCTTCAGACGTTGGAGAAGGTAAAGTTCTTTTGAAAGGTGTCTTCTTGCCGCGGCAACACCCTGGGAATGTATAATCGCCCGGCCCGCTAAACGAGGTTCCCCCATGCTCAAAGGTTTCAAGCAGTTCATCCTGCGCGGCAACGTAATCGACATGGCGGTTGGCGTCGTTATCGGCGCAGCTTTCGCCACCGTCGTCGGCGCCTTCACCAAAGATCTTCTGACTCCGTTTATTGCTGTGCTCGTCGGCCAGCCCGATTTCTCCTACGTCGGCTTCACCATCGGCAACACCAAGTTCCCCGTCGGCGACTTCATCAACGCCCTGGTGGCATTCCTCCTGGTTGCTGCGGCCGTCTACTTCTTCGTGGTGACACCGGTGAATGCGCTGGTCGCCCGCATGCGGAAAGCTCCCGAGTCAGCCGACCCGACCAGCAAGAAATGTCCCGAATGCCTCAGCGAAATCCCAATTCAGGCCAAACGCTGCGCCCAATGCGGACAGCCGGTGGCCTGAAAACTGGCGAAGGTACATGGCCCTCTTCGTGGCGTGAGTTGTCCTTATTAGGCGCGACCTCCGCGCTTTCGTCGGCGACAATAACGCCACATGAAAAAGTCCTTGGGATTTGCCTGCCTTCTAGTCATCGCCATCGTTCTTTCCTCCTGCGGTGGTGGCGGGACTAGTACGACATCGCAATCGCCCGGCGGCGGCTCGGGCGGAACGGGCGATCCCGGAGGTGGGACAGGCGGAACCGGAGGGACCGGAACAGGCACTGGAACTCCCGGGCAAAGCAGTGACTGCAGTGCTATGAGCGTTGGCCTAGGAGGAAGCCTGGAGGTTTCCGTCCCTACCCTAACGACAATGCATGGAACCTCGACGTCTCGAGCGTCGCCGTCGACTCAAACTCCGCAACTATCATCAACAATTTCGTAGGCTCCAGCGCGGGACTTCACGCCGACTTCGGCTCCGGCCAATATCAAGGATCGAACATCGGCATACCCTACACCGTAGTCGACGGGAACCAGGCGCTGGCTGACATCCATTTCACCGCCTACGGAGACGAGAGCGATCCCGGCCCCATGCCCGTCCCGCCGAACGCTGCGATCGAAGGCGATCCCAACCCCGGCAGCGGCGACCGCCACGTGCTGGTGCTCGATAAAGACAATTGCTTCTTATACGAACTCTACAGCTCGTATCCCGGTAGTAATGGCACCTGGAACGCGGCCTCCGCCGCGGTCTGGGACCTGCTGGCCACCGGGCAGCGCCCTTGGGGATGGACCTCGGCTGACGCCGCGGGCTTACCAATCTTTCCCGGTTTGGCCCGCTACGATGAAGTGGCTGCCGGAGAAATCAAGCACGCCCTACGCTTTACCTTGCCGCGGACGAGCGCGTCGATCGTCCCCCCGGCAACCCACTTTGCCGGAAGCACAAACGGTGCGCCACCCATGGGTATGCGCCTGCGCCTGAAATCCAGCTTCGACATCTCTTCCTATCCCGCGAGCGTCAAGGTGATTCTCACCGCCATGAAGAAGTATGGATTGATTCTCGCCGACAACGGCAGCTCCATGTACATCAGCGGAGCGCCCGACAGCCGCTGGAGTAATGACGACCTGCATACGCTGTCGCAGGTCACCGGTTCAGACTTCGAGGTTCTGCAGTTGGGGACTGTCTATACCCAAGGTAGTATCCCAACCGGCGCCGCGCCGGTCATTACTAGTTTCACGCAGACTCCATCTTCGGGAGGAAACGTGACCCTTTCGTGGACTGCGACCAACGCCTCCTACTTCGTTGTTTCTCCGGGAGTTGGCGCCATCCGTGGCAACAGCGCCGCGGTGACGGCCGCTCATGGAACTACTTACACGCTCTATGCAACCAATGCGTATGGACGTGACACAGCTACGGTCACGGTGCCCTGAGAGCTAACTTCGGGGAGCTGAAAACTGCGTTACCAAATGCTGCGTTTTGTGGTTACGAAAGTTTGTTAGATTCCCTGCAACTCATTGTTTCAATGGCGGTTAGCTGTTCCAATGTCTGCGAGGCCGTCCCGGCCGAATCAGTTTAGGAGTCGCAAAAAGAATTCGTGGCTACCCATCCACAAGCGTGGAGAAGGATAACCTTCGTCGGCAAGGTCTACATCGGCCTGGTCGTGATGCTTGGCGGCTTTGTGCTCGTCGCCGGCGCCGCCACTCCTTCCAGCAACAACATTGCCGAGTTCCTGTGTTATCTCCTGATCGCATTTCTGGCTTCGCGCTTTACGGTCAACCTGCCGGAGATCGCCGACACCATGTCGGTGAACTTCCTTTTTGTACTGATCGGAATCATCGAACTGAGTTTTTCTGAAACTCTCTTCCTCGGCACCGTCGCAGTTCTTGTCCAGTCGCTCTACCGTTCCAAGTTTCGCCCGATCCGGGTCGCGTTCAATCTTTGCGCCAGTGCCATTGCCATCACACTGGCCTATGCGGTCTACCATCAGCCTCGTCTTCACGGCCCTTTGCATGCCCAAGCCTGGCTGATCGCACTTTCGGCGTCCGTCTATTTCATCGCTGATACTGGCTCCATCGCGACCGTCATCGCACTCATCGAACGCCGCTCGCTGCGCACGCTGTGGGCTACTTGTTACCTGTGGGCGGTTCCGTACTATTTAGGCGGAGCAGCCTTGGCCGGTCTGGTTGCGGTTTTGAATCGCAACTACCCTTGGGAAACATCGCTTCTGGTATTGCCGGTGGTGTACGTGGTCTATCGTTCCTACCGGCTTTATCTGAGCAAGATAGAAGATCGACGCAGTCACGTAGAGGAGATGGCCAATCTCCACCTGCGCACTATCGAAGCGCTGGCGCTGGCCATTGAAGCAAAGGACCAGACTACTCACGAACATCTCGAACGCGTTCAGGTTTACGCCATCGAAGTCGCGAAAGAGATGAAGCTGACGCCGAAGGAAATCGAAGCCCTGCACGCGGCTGCGCTTCTGCACGACATTGGCAAGCTTGCTGTGCCCGAACACATCATCTCCAAGCCCGGTCGCCTCACACCGGAAGAATTCGAGAAGATGAAGATCCACCCGGTGGTTGGAGCGGAGATTCTTGAGCACGTCCGCTTCCCATATCCAGTGGTTCCCATCGTCCGCGCGCACCACGAAAAGTGGGACGGCACCGGCTACCCCAAGGGTTTGAAGGGCGAAGAAATTCCCATGGGAGCGCGCATTCTTTCTGCCGTCGATTTTCTCGATGCCTTGGCCTCCGACCGTCAATATCGGCGCGCTTTGCCACTCGACGAAGTCATTAAACTGATGGTGCAAGATGCGGGCAAGGCTTTTGATCCCAAAGTAGTAGATGTGCTGCAACGCCGTTACCGCGACCTGGAACGCCTGATCACTCCCTCGACCACCGAGGTCGAGCCCAAGCTTTCTACCGAAGTGAAGGTCGAGCGTGGCGATGCCCCCGATGCAGGGTTCGAAACCAACACCCGCAAGGAGGGTCAGGAAACCAGCTTCCTCGCGGCCATTGCCTCAGCAAGACAGGAGGCTCAGACCCTATTTGAACTGAGCCAGGACCTTGGAGCGTCGCTGAAGCTTGATGAAACGCTCTCGGTCTTCTCGGTGAAACTCCGCCGCCTGGTTCCCTACGACGCCATCGCTATTTACATTCGCCGCGGCAACGAACTGGTGCCCGAGCATGTAAGCGGCGACAATCATCGTCTCTTCTCGTCGCTGCGAATTCCCATCGGCGACGGCCTTTCCGGCTGGGTCGCTCAGAACAAGAAAGCCATCATCAATGGCAACCCATCGGTAGAGCCGGGATACCTGAACGATCCCACCAAGTTCAGCACCTTGCGCTCCGCGCTCGCCATTCCGCTCGATGGTCTGGAAGGGGTCGTCGGCGTCCTCGCTTTGTACAAAGCCGATCCCGACGCCTTCACCTCCGACCACCTTCGTATTCTGCAAGCCATCAGTCTGAAAATGGGCTTGGCGATTGAGAATGCACTCAAGTATCAGGAAGCAGAGAAGAACAACGAGATCGACTATCTCACCGGCCTGCCCAGCGCCCGTGCCATGTTCCTGCAACTGGACCGCGAATTGGCCCGCTGTAAACGTGAAGAATCAAGCCTGGTCGTACTGGTGTGCGATATCGACGGCTTCAAACAGGTGAACGACCGTTTTGGACACCTGGAAGGCAATCGCGTCCTGCGTCTGTTTGCTCATGCCGTTCGCGGTACGAGCCGCGAATATGATTTCGTCGCCCGCATGGCTGCAGACGAGTTCGTAGTCATCGCCCCCGGCATGACTGCGGAGGCGGCTGCCAAGAAAGCTCACCAGTTGCGGCAACTGGTCAAACAATCTTGCCAGGAAGTCTGCGCCGAAGAGATCGTTTCGCTGAGCACCGGCCACGCCTTCTTCCCCAAAGACGGAGAAGATGCCGAGACATTGCTTGCCGAAGCCGATCGCCGCATGTATCTGGAAAAGCAGAAGCAGCCCTATCGCAAAAGCCGCAGGCTCTACCCCCGGGTAAAGTGCCGCGTCACTATCGAAATCCGCCCCAAGGGCAGCGAATCCATCACCTTAGGAAATCTCATCGACATCAGCCTTGGTGGCTGCTTTGTCGAAACTAGTGCCGTGCCCACAATCGGCGCCCCGCTTAATCTTGTTTTCTCTATCGATGATGGAAAAGTCGAAGCCGAAGGCACCGTGATTCGCCTCGATCCAGGAAGCGGAATTGCTGTGCAATTCCAGGATATGCGGCGGGAAGATCGCGGCAAAATTCACCGCGTTCTGGACTTTGTGCAAAACGCATCGAGCGCCTACGACAAACGCTACTTCGAAAAGCTGATGCTGAAGCGCTAGCTGAGAACTAGCGACTGAAAACTGGAATCAAAAAACTACAATTTCTTCTCCACCAGTTCTTCCACTCGCCGCAAAACCTCATCCTCCGACAACCCGCTGGAATCGACAATCACCGCGTCCGGCGCAGGCACCAACGGCGAAGCAGCCCGGGTTCGATCCCGCCGGTCGCGCTCGCGCAACTCTGCGGCGACCACCTCGGGTGACGCCGGGGCGCCTTTTGCGCGGCCCTGTTCCAGCCTGCGCTTTTCCCGCACCACCGGATCGGCATCCAGAAAAATCTTCACATCGGCATCGGGAAACACTTTGGTCCCAATGTCACGCCCTTCCATCACGATGCCGCCACCCGCGCCCATCTCTTGCTGATGCGACACCATCCAGGTCCGCACCTTGGGATGCACCGAAACCCGGGATGCCGCCTCGGTCACATCCGGCTCGCGTACCCGCATACTCACGTCGCGGCCGTCGATAAGCACTCGGTTGCCGCCGAAGCTGGGCTCCAGCTTGATGGAGGAATCGTTGGCCAACTTTACCAATGCGGCTTCATCGTCAAACGAGATGTCCCACTCAATAGCCTTGAGGGCGAGCGCCCGATACATGGCCCCGCTTTCTAGGTTGACATAGCCAAGTTTGCGCGCTAGGCGGGATGCAATAGTGCTCTTTCCCGCCCCAGCCGGCCCATCGATGGCAATGATCAGGCGCTTCCCCATGGATTTCATCCGAGCCAATTGTACACACGGCAGAAAAATGTAGGGCGGACACTCTGTCCGCCCCCAGCTAACCAAGTGCAAAAGGATTTAAACGCCAGGCGAGCTTACTTGCGCGCCAGTTGCCCGCCATCCGTCACAATAAACGCATCCACCCGCAAGCCCACCGGCAGGTGAGAGCCAGACTCAAGCTCCACCAGCGTCTCCAAAATTTTGCGGTCCACCCGCTCCGTCGGTTCATCTGTCCGGATATTCTTAGGACCTAACTGCTCACTCACCCGCACCACCCGGCCCCAGAATCTCTTGTCTCCAAAGGCGTCTGCGGTCACGTAAGCCTTCTGCCCCACCCGCACTTTGGAAACTTCCGTCTCATCCACATCCACCCGCACCCGCAAAACATTCTTGTCGCCGATAGTCACAATCGGATCAGGCACCGTCGACGAATTCGAAACGCTCTCCCCATTGCGATGATGTTTGCGCAGCACGGTTCCATCGATTGGCGAACGAATGATCGTCTTCTCGTAGCGGGCCTTCGCATCCTCAAGGTTCGCCTTTGCCAGCCGCAGATCGGCCTCAGCCATCGCCTGGTCCTCCTCACGCGCATGGTCGTCTACCAGCGAATGATGCTCCGAGGCTTCGCGATACTTCGCACGCGAGACATCATACTCCCGCGAATAGCGTTCATATTCTTCGCGCGAGATAACCCCGGCTGTAAACAGCTGCCGGCGGCGCTCCATCTCAGCATTCGCGTTGTTCATGACCGCTTCCGTCTCATGCACCGTCGACAGCGCTTCTGCCCGTTCCTGTTGCCGCGCGCCGTTAACCACTTTCCGCAGAGTGGCTTCCCGCGCGTTGACCTGAGCTTCGGCCGACAGTACCTGCGCCCGGTAGTCGCCATTCATCAGTACCGCCAAAACCCCGCCGCGCTTGATGCTGTCGCCTTCCTCCACATTGACCGACTTCAGCTTGCCGCTAAGCTCTGAGCCAATCTGGATGTCTTCCGAAATTGGTTCGACCCGCCCGGGTCCAGCTACCAACTGCTCCAGCTGTGCGGACTGGCTGGCCTTCTGCGCGGCGCTGACTTTTTCTGAATGCGCGGAGAACAGCTTTAGAGAAACGATCAGTACAAAGGTTGCGGCAGAAATGAGAATCAGGCTTTTCTTCATAACGGACTCCTTAAACTGAGGCCTGTGCAGGATAGGAGCCCAGCCCAGGCGGTACTTCGATTTCTTCTAAAGTTGAATCGGCGATCATCCCGTCCTCGATGCGGATGGTGCGATCTGCAAATTCCATAACCCGTGAATCGTGAGTCACGATAACCACTGCTCGTCCGCGTTCGTGGGCAAGGCCACGCATCATCTCCATCACATTGCGTCCGGTGTGCGAGTCGAGCGCTGCCGTGGGCTCGTCGGCCAGCACAATCTGCGGGTCTCCTGCCAATGCCCGCGCAATCGCCACCCGCTGTTTCTGCCCGCCGCTCAGGTCGGCGGGAAAGCTGTTGTACTTTTCGCCTAATCCGACCTGCTCCAGCAGCAGCTGCGCCCGCTTCTTACCGGCGGCGGTCTCGACCTTTTTCAGATCCAGCATCAGTTCGACGTTTTCGCCGGCGGTGAGTGTTGGAAAGAGATTGAATCCCTGGAACACAAAGCCGATATGGTCCAGCCGGATACTCGCCATTTGCTTCGGCTTCAGCGCCGTGACTTCCTTCCCCGCCACGCGAATGCTCCCAGAGGTCGAACTCAGAATGCATCCCATTATCGAAAGCAAGGTAGTCTTGCCGCTGCCCGAGGGCCCCACCAGCATCACCAATTCCCCCGGCTGCACCTCGAGGTCGACGCCGCGTAAGGCGGGAACCCGAGCGTTGCCTTCCTCATATATCTTGGTCAAATCACGAACCGCTATGGCTGGATGCATCATTCCCCCAGATCAACCCTTAAACACCATGGCCGGATCAAGCCGCGTAACCTTGTTGATGGAAACCAATGCCGCACTCGTGCACATTAGGAGCGTAAGGAAGAACATCCCTACCGCCATTGGCCAGGGCATCAGGATCGCGGCCCCGCCCTCCTGGCTGGCCCGCACTACGAATCCGCTGACGATCATCCCCAACCCATACCCGATCACCGCACTGATCGCCGCTTGCGTGAGAATGACTTTGTACACATAACTGTTGGGCGCGCCCATCGCCTTCAACGTTCCGAATTCCTTCAGGTGATCGACGGTCGTTGCATAAATTGTCTGCGCCACCACCACAAAGCCAACCACTAACCCAAGAATTGCCGCCAGCAGCACCGCCACTCCCGCGCCGGTGGTGAACATCCAATAGATTTGCGTCATGCGGCTGAATTCACGGCTGGTAAATACTTCGACGTCCGTCAGGCGTCCCAATAGTCCGCGGCGCACCGTGTCTAGATCCGCGCCCGGCGCCAGCTTTACCAGGATGAAGATCGTCTGGTCATCGGCAAGGCCGCTATACTCTTGCGCCCGCTTGAACGTGGTAAAGACGTAGGGGGAAGTCGTAAACGACCGGATGCCATGAGTGAATCCGACCACTCGCGCCCGCTTGCCGTTCATCTCGAACGTTTCGCCCACGGCCGTCACCTGCAACTTCGGTTTATAAATGTCGTCAAGAATGATGGCATCAGGCCGCTTCAGATCTTCCGCCCGACCCTGCACCAGGTTCCACGGCCGTCCCAATTGCGAGTCCGGATTGATCCCCACGATCTGGACCGATTCATTCCGTCCGTCGGGCCGCTTCCACTGTGTCCAATGGGTAATAAATTTCTGAGCTTCGGCCACTCCCGGCACCGCGCGGGCCTGGTAAAGCTTGCGCTCGCTGAAAGGCACCCCCAGCTCGACATAGGGAACGTGCTTCGAGGTGATCCACAAGTCCGCGCCTGAATTGTCGACCAGCGCCGAGGTAGTTTCCGTGAAGCCGACGAAGAGTCCAAGCTCAACCACGATGAGCACCACGGCAAAGACAATGCCTGTCACCGTAACCGCCAGCCGCACCTTGTCGTGGAATAGATTCCTGCGCGCCAGAGGAGGCATGTCAGTTCCCCTCCTTCGTCATTCCGCGGAGCACGGCGTCGAGCATCAATTCGACCCGTTCCTGCATAGGACGCCAATCGACCCACTCGTCATTGCATTTCGCGATTTGCAGCGAAATCACTCCATGCACTCCAGCCCACAACGTCTGTGCAATCAGATCAGGATCGCGAATGTCATCACGAAATCGTCTTTCGG
Organism: uncultured Acidobacteriaceae bacterium; assembly: GCA_963824805.1. GTDB lineage: Bacteria > Acidobacteriota > Terriglobia > Terriglobales > Acidobacteriaceae > DATBAT01. The sequence goes on from CAWGQZ010000067.1 coordinate 43,090, forward strand.
CCAATGCTTGGTTCACGGTCAACATCAGCAACGCGTAGGCGTCGACCTCGGGATTGCCCTTGATCTCATGGTCCGACTCCTCCAACTCCCCGCTGGGATGTGGAGTCATGAACATGAGCCGGTAATGATTAGGATGGCGAATGCCAAACTCGATGTACGATCGCCCGATTTGCTTGATCCGCTCCAGCGGATCAAGAGGCATCGGCACCTTTTGAAACTCCGCCGCAAGGCGTGCAAAGTCCTCGTTGCAAAGCTCGTGAAAAAGGTCCTTCTTGTCGGCGAAATGGACATAAATCGCCGTCGGCGAGTACTCAATCTTCTCGGCCACTTGCCGCATGGAGACGCCCTCGTACCCATGCAGCCCAAACAACTCCCGCGCCGCATCCAGGATCTTGTCTCGCGTCTCCGACTTCTCTCGTTCTCTGCGTTCTTTGACACCCATAACGTTGGTCCATAACTTAACAGTGTTAACTTAACATCGTTAACTTAAAATACGCTGGTCGTTTCTGTCAAGCGAAATTTCCAAAGTGGGAAGTTTAAGCCGCAGGAAATGCAATGTAAGTTACGTGGATGTGTACCTTAGAGCCTAATAAAATCCTCATCCTGAGCAAGGCATGGAGTGAACAAAAACCCAACCCGAATTTCCTGCCGAGTCCGGAATCTTTTTCACTGCTGGCGCAACCGAACTCTTCAATCTTCTTTCAACATTCATTTCCAGGCCGGCCAGGTGGCGAGCAAGCTCTTAACGTCGCCGGCGGCAGTCGCGACATCCGCCAAGGCCGAGGCGGCGGTCGAAACAAAGTCGCGCAGATGGAGCAGGGCGGTATTGCGGGTGTCTGGAGCCCAAAACTCCTTGCGCTTCACGCTCCGCTCGAATTCCTTTTCCCAAGCGGCCGCCACTCCTGGAGGAACCTGGGACATGTCCTGCCACAGGGAGTGACCGCCACCGGCGTTTCATAGGTCATCCACTGTGTCAAAAGAATAGAGTACTGGCCTCGAATGCATCCTTGACGGCATGGAGTCGTGTCCTCGAGACGAGATCACTTGGACACAAGCGACCGGTATCGTCCTGCGCTTTTGATCCACTTCGAGTGCCCGCTCAACCACCGCAAACCACGTAGGAACAAGGCTCCTACCTGTTTAACGAAAACAACACAAGCAAGCCCGCAAAGCGCGGAGTGCTCCCAACGAATCGCGTCATTGTCATTCCGGGGAAGACGAAATCGGTTTCTCCTTTCCCATTTTCTCCTCGTGCCACCGAGATGTCCGAGAGCTTACAAAGCGAGGCAACACTTCTTTTGGCAAAAGTTGCGTCAAGAGGCCTTTTTACGCAGGTATTTCTTTCTTCGACTTCGAGCAGCAAATCGCGGAGTGATGGGCATCCGAATTTAGAGAGATGGGTTCTGGTTAGTGAAGGCAATGCATCGAGGAGAATGAATGCGCAAAGATTTATTTTTTGTTTTTCTGATTTTGTTTTCCCCCCTGAGTCTTATGGCCCAATATCCTGGAGCCCGACCATCCTTCGGCGAAGAAGCAACCCGGGCTTCATTTTTCGGCGGCTATTCCTACGGCAGAAATGCCGGCAACGGGTTCAGCGGATGGGAAGGACAGGGCACATTCAATTTCACTCGCAATCTCGGCATCACCGCCGACGTAAATAGCGCCAGCATGTCGCCCTTCGGCTTTTCAGCTCTCGGATTCTCGGCCGGCACCAACCAGCGTCTCACCAGCTATCTGGTCGGTCCCACAGTCACTGCGAATCTCGGCAGAAACGCCGTCTTTGGGCACGCTCTATTTGGCATAGCCCGTTCCAGCCTGGGTGCAGGCTTCTCTGTTCCGATCATTGGCGGGATCTCAACCGGTGTAACCAGCGGGACTGGATTCGCTATGGAGTTTGGTGGCGGAGTCGATATCGGAATAACGCGGCATCTGGCGTTCCGGGCGGTGCAGATCGACTACCTTCGCACCCAACTCAACACACTGGATGCTCTCTCCAGCGGCCTTTCCACCAGCCTGGACAATCGCCAGAACACTATGCGCTACTCCACCGGCATCGTGCTGAGGTTTTGAAGTTTCCGGGGCAGCGCGAGACTACCTCTCACCCGCCCTAATCAAAAGAATTCCTGTCATTCCAACGAAGCAGGAAACTACTCTCCCCATCCCAGCTCTGTCATCCCGAGCGAAACCGAGAGACCTCGTGTTCCAAAGAACCACGCCGCCCAAACCAATCCGGGAAGGGGCCGGGGATCATAGATAAGAAATGCATGGCTTCACTCTAGCGGGGGGAAGCGCTAGACAATCCTTCATTGCGAGCCAGCCGAGTTTGGCTTTTACGTCCCTCTCTTCCGCGGGTGAGTTCCGACTGCACCAGGTCGGCCAATGGATTCGCAGTGAATTGATTGCCTTCGATATTGGCAGCCAATTTTCCGCGCCGGTCAATAATCGAGGTAGGCAACGAATGGTTCATCAGGCCTTCATCTGGCAGGTCGACTCCAACCAGGCTGCTCACTGTTGGATTGTCGGGGACCGGTGCACTTCGCCTTCGTCTATTGGCGCAAACACCCTATCCATTCTCTTGGCCCCGCATTCTCGAAGGATGTCTTGAAGGCGTTTGTCAGCATTTCCAAAGCAAGGGCGAAGTCGTCCGCTTTGTCTGCTCGGGATAAATCGAGCGCCTTAAGGAAACCCTTCTGGCCATTGCGCTCGCCGTGGTAACAGACGGAATACTTCGTTCCTGTAGAGCCATCGGTTCGGTGATGGCGGGCCGTTACCCTCCACCCACCTGAGAGAGTCTGACCTTCCAGGTTAAAAGCTGCAGCGCGCTCGTTAGACATGGGAGCAAAAGCTTATGACTACCATATGTTCTGATTTTAGGAAATCTCGCGAGATCGCCGCCGCCCTTGACCATCGGGCGGCTGGGGTTCGGAACGACTTAAAAATGGTCATCCAAAATTGCTGACTTCTGAAACTACTCGTCCAATCCCTACTTCCCCCGAATCATCTCCACCACCCGCTCATAATCATCCACCGTCGAATACTCGATCACAATCTTGCCCTTTCCCTTGCGATCGCGGATCTTCACCTTCACCCCCAGAATCCGCTGCAACTCGTTCTGCGCCGCCCTTACATTTGGATCGACCCAGCGCGCCGTCCCCGGCTGCTTCTCCCGCGGATGCTCAAACTGCTTGATCGTGATCTCTTCGATCATCTCTTCCAGGCCGGCCAGTGACATCTTCTTGCTCAGCGCTTCGTCGGCAACGCGCGCAATCTCTTTATTGTCTTCCAGGCGCAACAGCGCCCGCGCCTCGCTGAATCCCAGCACCCCGTCCAGCAGATACTGCATTACCGATCCCGGCAGCCGCAGCAGCCGCATGTAATTCGATACCGACTCGCGCGACATCCCCACCCGGTGCCCGATCTGCTCCTGCGTCAGCCCAAATTCCTTGCTCAACTGCGAAAACGCCGTCGCCTGCTCCATGCAGTTCAGGTCCTCCCGCTGCAGGTTTTCGACGATGGTCATCTCTGCCGCCTGCTGCTCGGAAACCCGCCGCACAATCGCCGGGATTGTCGTCTTCCCCGCCAGCTTCGAAGCCCGGCACCGCCGCTCGCCCAGCACCAGCACATACCGCCCTGCCGTGCCGGGACGCACCACAATCGGCTGGACCACTCCGTTCACGTTGATCGAGTCCGCCAGGTCCCCCAGCATCTCCTGATCAAAGTGCCGCCGCGTCTGATAAGGATTGTCATCAATCAAATCCAGCGCGAGCGTCATCACCGCATCGCCGGAAGCAGACCGCGCGGCAGCCGCCTGAATCTCAGGCACAACCCCAGGCGTGGGTGAAGCCCCCACCGCTAACCGTGGCCCGGAAGGCAGAAGCGAATCAAGCCCCCGCCCCAAAGCCTTGGCTTTGATCGCCGGATGGGCTGCAATGACCTTGTCGCCGCTCGGTTTATCCGCCACGTTGTCGGCAGGTTTTTCTGCCGCGCTCGGCGCCACAACTTTCTCCGCTAGGTTAGTCATAAGCTCTTTCCAAAATAGATATCGATCAATCTAAGTCGCGTACTCTTGTAATCCCTGCTCTCCCGGGTAACGCCTTTGCGTCGCGGACGGCACCGGGTTGTCATCCCGAGCGAAGCCGAGGGACCTGGCGGTCCGGGAGGTTGCACATATATCGACGAGAATGAATATAGATGCAAATCGATCTAAGCGGACTTATCCAGCTCCTCCGCTGGCTTCTCCTCTTCCTGCCCAACCATCGCAGTCGTTCCGGGCTCCTCTGCCACCGCAACCTCCGTAGGCGCGGCTTCTTCAGCCACCGGCAAGCTCCGCGCAATAATCTCCTTAGCCAACCGTATATAGCTCTCCGCCCCCTTGGACCGGATGTCATAAACCAGCGCCGGCTTGCCATGACTGGGCGCCTCCGCCAACCGAATGTTCCGCGGGATGGTCGTGGTACAAAGCTTGGGCCCAAAGAAGCGCTTCAGTTCTGCCGTCACCTGCTGCGCCAGGTTGGTGCGCTCGTCAAACATGGTCAGCACGACGCCCTCGATCTCCAACGAAGGGTTTAGCCCGGAACGTATCCGCTCCACAGTGTCGAGCAGCTCCGAGATGCCTTCCAGCGCAAAGTACTCCGCCTGCATGGGGATCAGAACCGTATCGGCAGCCACCAACGCATTAAGCGTCAGCAAATCGAGAGCTGGCGGGCAGTCGAGCACGATGAATTGAAAACGTTCGCGCAAAGTGTTTATAGCTTCACGTAAACGAAATTCGCGGCCCTCCGCCTCGACCAGTTCGATGTTGGCCCCAATGAGGTTCTTGTGCGCAGGCACAATCCACAGCTGGTCGACGCCCGTAGGCTGCACCGCATCGTCTGGATTCGCAGCCGCCATCAGTAGGTGGTAGGTGTTGATACGGTCGGGATCTTTGGCAAGGCCCAGGCCGCTGGTGGCATTCGATTGCGGATCGCAATCTATAAGTAAGGTGTTGACTTCGGCCGCTGCTAACGATGCGGCTAAATTAATGGCAGTCGTAGTCTTCCCCACGCCGCCCTTCTGATTGGCAACAGCGATTACACGTCCCATGGATGTCTTGGAGAACCGAGAGTGTTCGCAGGATACGTCCGCATGTTGTGTGAACGCAATGAAAGATTTGCGCTTTTGTTTTTAATGCCTTGGGCGCGCTTTCCACAGAGTGTTCCGCGCGGAACGTTGGCGAACTTGCAGGACGTTCCTGCGGGAACACAACTTCGATTTTCAGTCCAACGTTCCGCGTGGAACACTTCCTTATTCCGTAGTCCGATCCGTCTCTTTTGGCTTCTAAAAGAAGCGGGCGCTGCACGCCTTGTCGCCTACTTCATGCCGGATTGAGGGTTGGGCCTGTCCTACGGAGTGTTCCGTACGGAACACTTCTTGAGTTAAAACGGGAGGGAGCTTGGGTTCGCACGAAAGAGAAATCGACTATGTCATGAGCCTGACGAAACCATCTTTACAAAACGTTCCGTGCGGAACGTTTTGTAAAGATTCGTAAAGAACCCGAAGGCCCAACCTAACCGACCGTGTGGGTGCCAAGGGCCCACTATTATCAGTCAGGTTCCGGGGTTATCAGCTTGGTTTCTTCTCTCGGGTTCGAATCGGGTGTTCGCCGTTATCGCCCACATGGCGCCAGTTTTTACCCCGGAGGCCGTGACGGATGATGATTTTCAGGCTTCAAACCAAGCATACCGATCCACTTATTACTATCCAGGTTCTAGTGAGGACGTAGATTCTTGTCGCCCAGGAGAAGAACTCTGGCGCGTGAGCCTGGGATAGAAATTGGGGGCCTCCAGTCAAAATGGGGGCCCAAAGGGCTTGTCTGTTCCACTTGGGCTGAACCGATGAGGAGGGCCAAGCGGCCTCCGGGAACCACTAGATTGGCGGCCACGGCTAAGGACTCGCCAAAGCGTTCTACGGCGCGGAGGGCTACCACCTCCGCGGTGGCAGGGGGGTGGGTCTCAGCTCGAGCGGAGAAAACATTAACATCGGTCAATGTAAGAGTCCGGACGAGTTCCCGAAGGAAGGTTGCCTTCTTCTGATTCGACTCGATCAGGGTTAGCTGGAGATCAGGACTCCATATCTTGATTGGGAGACCGGGGAAGCCGGGACCGGAGCCCACGTCGATCAGGCGCGCGGCCCTTCCCGCATGGTCCGTGGTGGGGCGGGCGAGCGTGCCCGCCCCTCCATCCAGTGCGGCGGGAAACAGGCATTTGGCGGTGAAAAGGGATTCACCGAAGTGGCGGGTCACGATTTCTTCGGGGTCGCGAATTGCGGTCAGGTTGATGCGGGCGTTCCAGCGAACAAGAAGATCGATGTACGTCGATATAAGACTTAAGCGCGAATCGTCCAGCGCAAGTTCAAAGGGCTTCAGCAAGTCGACAATCCGATCCGTGAGCACGAGCACGGTCATTGTAGAGGATGAATTGCAGTTGACCGGCTGTGCGCCCAGAACCGATATGAGATCGGCCAGACAAGATTGGGAACTCAGGCGGCTGTATGCCTATGTTGGCCGACGGACAAGGGCGTCCGCCCTACACAAATTGGCTATTGGGAGATCGCATCCCCTGTGGTAGAGTTCCCCGGCTTTGAATCTGATGTCGCCCTTAGTCTCAGCTATGTCTCTGGCCCAAAGACACCTAGCTCGCTTGTGTGTCTTGATCCTGCTATTTCTGGGGTTTAGCGCCAGTGCCTTTGGCCAGCATGGAGCGCGCACCATTCCGCAAGCCCTCGATCAACTGACAGACGAGGCACATGACATTGTCCACGGCTATATCCGATCTGTAAGAGTCGAGCCCCATCCCCAGTTGCGAAACCTCAACACGATTGTCGTAACCCTGAGTGTGAAGGACACATACAAAGGAACGCCGCGGAAGTCACTCGTCTTTCGTCAGTATGTCTGGGACCTTGATCCCTGGCATGCCAGCACTGAATACGGCAAAGGCCAAGAAGTGGTCCTATTACTGGGGCCAGTCTCGGAATACGGGTTGACCAGTCCGGTAGGTCTTGAACAAGGTCGCTTCCGCGTCACCACCAACAAAAAAGGCCAGGCGGTAGCCGTCAACGGGAGAAACAATTCGGGATTGTTCGATTCGGTGGCTCAGCGGGCGAAGTCAAAGGGGTTGCAGCTCTCCGCACACACCCTGGCGGTAACAGGACGAAATTGAGTCGGGACCGTTGCCTCTGAAAGATCTGGAAGAAACGATTCGAGCGCTGGCGGGGACACGGTGATGCGGCTTCGAATAAGCGTGATTGCCTTCTTGACTCTACTGGGCCTTGCCCCGAAAGTGGCGCTTGCCGGGGGCCCAATCCTCGTGGGCGGGCCGGCGGGTGGAAACCGTGCTGCATTCGGAGTGGATGGAAAGCCCTTCACCTGGAACCCAGCCAGAATGCCGATTGCCTATCGGGTCGATCCTGGGCCGATGGCGGTAAATCCGAGCGCAATGGTTGTGATTGACCATAACGCAGCTGTGCAGCGGGTGCAAAATATGTTTGCTGCCTGGCAAAGCGTGCCCACAGCCTCGCTTTCCTTTACCAATGCCGGCGCACTGCTGCCTGCGGGAAGTTATAAAACCGGGGACCTGACAACCGCGCAGCAGTACAACGATGTATTGGGAGCGTGCAGGGCGGGCGCGCAGAACCCGGTCATTTTAGACGCCGACGGGACCCTGATGGCGCAACTAGGCTTGCCGGCGGGAGTCATCGGCTTCAATTCCGCATGCGCGGTTGACAGTACGAACGGTTACATTACGGCATCGGCTCATTCACCGGTTCGGTCGGGGCCAATGACGCGACGTTGCATGGGGATTCGCAGCAGGTTACCTTGACGGTCAAGACGTGTCCCTAGGAGTGTGAAACTCCTTTTCTTTGCAAGAACACAAGATCCCTCCATCCACCAACGGATCCGCTTCGCGGATAAGACGGTTTCGGTTGGGATGACAGTTACTGGAACGGCCAAAATCCCCGCCCAAGCGGAGCTTGAACGGGGCACCTTTTAATCGTTGAGATCGCTGGCTTCTTAGTTTTTCGCTTCTGCTACTCGGGCCTGGTGACTTGCGGCGGCAACGGCTTGCATGAATTCCGCGGTTACTTCAGGTGCGGCGATCTTGCCTGAGAGGACGCGGCGGAATGGGACCTTCTTGTTGTAGATGGCGATGCGTCGAGTCGTCGTCCTGCTGGACTACGGCGCCTTCCAGGGTCAGGCCGGCAAACACGCCTTTGGAACGCGAGTAGGTCAGCGTTTCTGTGTTCATCTTCCAATCGGTTCCGGCGGAAGCGTGACGGCCAACCGGGCCGGCGGCGACTGATCCTTCACCGGTGAGTTGGAACTTGCTGGAGAGCAGATGCTGGAGGCCTTTATCGTTCATGACCAGCATGACCAGGTCGACGCCTTCGACGCCGATTTGCAAACCCCAGCTGCCGCCACCGACGGAGACGAATGCGGGAGCGCTCCAACCGGTTGCCGTACGGCAGCTGGCGACGCCGCGTCCGTGCTTGCCACCAAAGACAAAGCCACCTTTAATGAGATCAGGTACGACCAAAATGCATTTTGCGCTGCTTAGCACTTCTTCTGGAATGCCTTTGTCCGGAGTCGCCATGACGGCCTGAAGCACTCCTACAGACTTCTGCAGGCGATCGACAGTATCTTCGCGAGCCGAGCCGGCCCAAGCGAAAGTCCCGATCAAACCGAGAAAGCCCATCAACAGCACTGACATAATTTTCTTCATGAATTGTCCCTTCGCGAGCTGCGCGAAACTAAGAGGAAAGAACTTCAGATGGGCTGACTTAGTTCAGAAGACCTGAAAGAGAGAGAAATCTTCTCTCTACTTCATGATGGTCGTAGAGGCGGGGAATGTCTGATCTGAACTGCTCACTTTCGGGATTCGCTTGATGCGAGCAATCTTGCACAGATTGTTATATGCAAACGGGTGATGATGGAAGGTGCCATGCATCGGATTGCGCATTCGCTTTATGTCCGGGTTCGCGCCCTTTTTGCGGTTATTGGAAATTGTTACAAAAAGCTGTCTGGGGTTGATGTAACAGATTTCAGCGCGCCGAGGATTTGTCCGTTTTGCGGGCTGATCACACCTCGGCGGAAGGCATGTTGTCTGGAGTGCGGAAGGGCGTTGAAGCCGGCGTGATAGCAGGTTCTTTCGCCTCGGTGGGGCTGGTTCGTTTGCTTTTTGACCGGGGCTAGCGCCCCGGGCTAAATTTTTGCGCCGCTTCGCGGCTGGGAGATTTCTTCAGTCGTGGAGGACTACGTTCAGCAGGGAGCTGTGGACCTGGAGTCCACCCTCGATGCCTCCCGAGTAGTCGATGAAGCCTAGTTTCCGAAAGCGGTTCATGAAGAAGCTGACCCGCGAGCGAGTGGTGCCAACCATTTCGGCGAGCGTTTCCTGGCTAATTTTGGGGACTACGGTTTCGGGAATGCCTTCTTTGCCAAAGTGAGCCAGCAATAGCAGGACGCGGGCCAGTCGTTTCTCGCTGGAATTAAACAGTTGGTCTACCAGGTCTTCTTCGTAGCGGATGTTGCGGGCCAGTAAATAGGCCACGAACAAGTCGGAAAGCGATTGTTCGCGGTGAAGCGCGTCCATCATTGCCTTCTTGTCCACCCGGAGAAGTTCACAATTGGTCATGGCGGCAGCGGAGCCCATGCGCAGGAGCTGTCCGGCCAGCGCGCCTTCGCCAAAGAAACTTCCTTCCCCCAATATGCCGATAGTCGCTTCCTTGCCGATTTTGGAAACGACAGTAAGCCTTACTTTGCCTTTCTGAATGTAAAAGACAGCGTCAGCATTTTCGCCCTGGGCGAATATTGACTGTTTTCCCGCAACCGTCAGGTGCTGTCTGCCAGCGCCAATGGTGGCCAGGAAAGTCTTGGGGTCGAACTCGGCTTTTTGCTTGATCGCTGCTGCTCGCATCGTTAGTACGATTCTAGTCCTTACGTTGCCTATCCGACATTATTTATCTGCCGGCGAGTTACTACCGCGGCAGGTTTGCTCAAGTGAGCAGTTGTGCTCAGTTTTTTGGGCTGGGATGAACGAGTCTTGGATCCCGGGCACTTGTGGTGGGTGGGGGAATCTCTATGCAAAATAGCATTCAAGTCGGCACAATCCTGATGAAGGAGGGGCCGTTAATGACCAAACTTATAGGTCTTGACCGCGAACCCTATGCCGCGAGTTGGAGCCTGGTCAAACTGTTGAACGGTTTTGAGTTTGATCGCAAAATGCGTGCCTCGGGATGGACATTCTTTTTTATGGCGGCAGAGGTTAAAGCAACGTTCTTCGGCGCCCGGGGAGTTAACAAGATTCGGGATGCCGTGAAGAAGATCGTTGGCAAGGTCGAGCGCCTGCACTTCAATGGACTTGAAGTGACGGGAATCGTCACCAAGCATATTTTGGGAATCCCTTACACCGTGGTTACGGCGCATTCCCGGCACGTCCAACAAGGGTGCAACCTGGATGGCATTGAGCAACGACAAGCGTCCCAACAGTGAGAGGCGTGGCGCCTACTTGCCGACATCTTTGGCACAGAACTTCTCCGAAGCTGTCAGCCGCCGGTCGCGGTGCGGATTGGTCCGAGGCAAACCGGTGCTGAGCTCGCATCTCTCTCCTGGCTTGGCTCCGCAGGTGATACAGCGTACGGCCAATGCCTGCTCCTTCTTGACTCTCATGAGTGCATAGTGCAGCAAGGCTGCGGGAATTGATGGTCAATTTTGAGCATTCTTAGACCGGCCGCAGAGGCCCGGAGCCATTACGGGAGGCTGAACAGGCGGCTCCTATTTCGGGGTGGAGTTTATCTCGTGAGTGTCCCCGACCGAATTGCTGAGCAATTTTGACCAGCCGCTGAATGCCCATTCGTTGAATACTGAAGACAAGCGTTGCATTGGTGAACGCCAGCTAGAACGAATAGATTTGCCATCCTGGTTCTTAACGACGCCGCTGATCGCGCGCGGCGTGCCCGAAAAAGTGATCGCTTCCGCTGGCTCACCTGCTTAGGGACAAATGTCGCTGCCAAAAACAATAATTCCGAGGACCGTGCTTGAGGTAGTCAGCCCCCGGGCGGCGGTGCGTCGCCCGCGGTTGGAGCCCAAACCATCGCTGCCCAGCCGAATCGCGGTGATCGGGAACTATCTTCCCCGACAGTGCGGTATCGCTACCTTCACCACCGACCTTTGCGACGCCATTTCTGCAGAATATGGCGCAGCTCAACTGTTGGCGCTTCCGATCAATGACACCGAAGAGGGTTATGACTATCCCTCGCGCGTGCGGTGGTCGCTCAACCAGGAAGATCTGGGGTCGTATCAAACAGCGGCGGAGTTCCTGAATTTTCACAACATCGACATGGTGTGCCTGCAGCATGAGTATGGAATTTTTGGCGGGCCGGCCGGAAGCTATGTCCTGCAACTGCTGCGCGCGCTGAAGATGCCGGTCGTGACAACGCTGCATACGGTTCTGCGCGAACCCGACCCTGACCAACTGATGGTCATGCAGGAGATCGCCGAACGTTCAGACCGGCTGATCGTCATGAGCCAGCTCTCGTCGCAGTTCCTGCAGGAGATATACAAAGTGCCGGGCAGCAAGATCGACATGGTGCCGCACGGGGTTCCGGATCTTGCCGTTTCTAGATCCAAACTTCTACAAGGACCGGTTTGGTGTCGAGGGAAAGGCGGTACTGCTCACTTTCGGCCTGCTCTCGCCGAATAAGGGAATCGAGAATGTAATTCAGGCACTGCCGCAGATTCTTGTTGAGCACAAGAACGTGGTCTATATCGTCGCCGGCGCAACTCATCCGCATATTCTTCGCCGCGAGGGTGACAAGTATCGAGACGGCTTGAAGGCATTAGCCAAGGAAGTGGGAGTGGAATCGCAGGTCATCTTCCACGACCGCTTTGCCACTCCTGAGGAGATGGCTGAATTCATTGGTGCCGCCGACATATACATCACCCCTTATCGCTTTGAGGCGCAAGTGGTTTCGGGCACGCTTGCCTATGCGCTTGGAGCTGGCAAGGCGATCATTTCAACTCCGTATTGGCACGCGATTGAATTGCTGGATGACCGCCGAGGGGCCCTGGTTCCGTTTCAGAGTCCCGGCGCGATAGCGCAGAAAACGATTGAACTGCTTGTCCACGCCGGCGTTGCGCCACGCCATGCGTAAACGAGCTTATTTGTTTGCGCGTGACATGGTTTGGCAGAAAGTGGCGCAAGGATATATGGGAAGTTTTGCCCGGGTGCGGGCCGACCGCACGGAAAGCCCTCGAGTGCAGTTCTCTGCTCGCGCTAACCCGCAAGTGTTAAACAGGGTGCCCAGGCTAAGACTTGATCACGTAAATGCACTGACCGACGATACCGGAATATTGCAGCATGCGATCTTCACCATTCCCAATCGCGGAGAGGGATATACCACCGACGACAATGCGCGGGCACTGATCTTCGCGGTCCAGCTGGACGAACTGGCGCCCGCTACGCTGGACAAAGCGGAATCTCCCAACCCCGATTGGGTCTTCCGCTATATGGCCTTTCTGGAGCATGCCTTTAATTCAGATAAGAAGAGGTTTCGAAACTTTCTTGGTTACAACCATCGCTGGCAAGAGGAGCAAGGATCGGAAGATGCTCACGGCCGTGCCTTGTGGGCCCTCGGTACTCTTCTAGCGCGTTCCTCAGATGCCGGATTAAGGGGGGCAGCGGGGCGTTTGTATGAGCTGTCCGTGCCGGCCGTCATTGAGTTCCATAGTCCACGGGCATGCGCATACGCCATCCTGGGGATTCAGGAATATCTCGAGGCCTACCCGGGAGACCGCCACGCTCAGGGAGTGCGACTAGTGCTGGCCCAAAGATTACTTGCCATGTATGAGTCGATTCACCGTTCAGACTGGAAATGGTTTGAGGACGTTGTGGCTTATGGAAATGCAAGGCTGCCGCAAGCCATGTTGCTGGTGGGATCGGCCTGCAAAAATGAACGAATGATTTCCGCTGGGCTCGATTCGCTGGAATGGTTAATGGACACACAGCATTGCAAAACCGACGGCCATTTCGTGCCCATCGGTTCACAGGGGTTTTATCACCAGGGGGGTGAACAGGCCCGGTTCGACCAGCAACCCATTGAGGCAGCCGGGGCGGTGTCAGCTTGTTTACAGGCGTTTGAAGTAACGCGTGACCACCGGTGGCAGAAGCAAGCCTGGTCGGCCTTCAATTGGTTTCTGGGCGACAACGATCTGCAACTCCCGCTTTACGATTCGGAAACCGGCGGTTGCCGGGACGGCTTACATCCGGAGCGCGCCAATCAGAATCAGGGCGCTGAATCCACATTGTCTTACCTGATGGCAGCGCTGGAAATGCGCTCCCTGCCTACATTTGAAATTCCTGAGGACCACTCATGACCGCTCCAGAGACCACGCTTGTAAATGTGGAAAGCTCCCACTATCCGCCGCTACTAGTGCGTCACCCTGCCAACCCGATTCTGACTCGCAGCCACTGGCCCTACTCCATCAACAGCGTGTTCAATGCGGGTGCCACTCTGTTGCCCGACGGCACCACGCTTCTGTTGTGCCGTATCGAAGACCGGCGCGGTCTGTCACACCTTTGCGCAGCGCGCTCTGCCGATGGTGTCAGCGGATGGCAGATTGATAGGGAACCGACACTGATGCCCAGTCCCGACAAATATCCCGAGGAAATCTGGGGCATCGAAGACCCTCGCATCACTTTCGTGCCAGAGTTGCAGCAATATGCGATTACTTACACTTCTTATTCGCGCGGCGGCCCAGGAGTCTCTCTTGCGCTCACGAAAGACTTCAGGAGTTTCGAGCGCTATGGCGTGATCATGCCGCCCGACGACAAAGATTCAGCCCTTTTGCCGCGCCGGATCGATGGCTATTGGGCGCTGATTCATCGTCCCATGACGCCGCTGGGATCGCACATGTGGATTTCCTACTCGCCCGATCTACGTCACTGGGGTAGACACAGACTCATGCTGGAAGCACGCCGCGGCGCCTGGTGGGATGCCAACAAGATTGGCCTGTCGCCGCCACCTATTGAGACTTCCCGAGGCTGGCTGGTGATCTATCACGGAGTGCGGCACACGCCATCTGGCTGTCTGTACCGATTGGGCTTGGCTCTGTTCGATCTGGAGAATCCGGAAAAGTGCCTGCTGCGAGGAGACTCGTGGATGTTTGGGCCGGAGGCAGAATACGAGCGCAATGGCGACGTCAATGATGTTGTATTTCCGTGCGGATACACAACGGACCCGGATGGCGACATGCTCAATATTTACTACGGAGCGGCTGATTGCTCGATCGCCCTAGCCCGCGCCAGCGTGCGGTCGCTACTAGAGTGGTTGGACACGAATGGAAGTGTCGACCATGGGCGGCGATCCGGCGACTAACTATCTCGAGACTGATGCAGGCAAGCCGCGCTCTGCCCGATGTGAGCTATCTTGCTCAGACACAGAAGTTCATAGCTGTCATTCTTAAGTCTCCTGAGTGACTTGTAAGGTGGTACGGCCGGTTGATCAAAGGCCGCGCGTCACCCTTCGCACTCTTATCCGTGCTCATGCCGCCCGACCTCCGGCGAGCACTACGACCCTAAGAGTCTTTGGAATTAGTAAATGAAGCTGGAATCTCCTGGTGGATGGGGGGTACAGCCGGAGTTTGCACGCCGGACATCCGCACAAGGAGAACCATTGACCAGAAAATTGCTATTAGCCGCAGTCATCGCGCTGAGTTTTAACGCATTGGCGCAAAACAATTATCAAGAACTGAAGGTTGAGCCCATGGCTCATACTCCAACATTTCGCGTCACTGTGGTCAGCCGCAGTGTGCAGGCGGTGAACTACAAACATCGCAGTGGAGCCAGCAAGGTAGACTTTATCGGCACTGCGCTGATGCCCGCCGCCAACGGCCAGGCGAAAGTTGAAAGTAAAAAGGGCTACACGGAAATCGAAGTGGAATTTGGCAACCTGGAAAAGCCGACCAGCTTTGGTGGGGAGTATCTGACCTACATCCTGTGGGCGATTTCGCCCGAGGGGCGCGCGGTGAACCTCGGCGAAATTCTGGTGGGCGATAACAACCGAAGCAAGGTCGATGTCACGACCGATCTTCAGGCTTTCGCGTTGGTGGTTACGGCAGAGCCTTACTATGCTGTACGGCAGCCGAGCAACGTCGTGGTGATCGAGAACGTGGTTCGAGCAGACACCAAGGGAACCACCGAAGCGGTCGAGGCCAAGTATGAACTTCTGGAGCGCGGCGGATACATTCCGACCGGCTACAAGTTTGATCCGGTAGTTCTGAATTCGAATTTACCGCTGGAATTTTTTGAGGCGCGCAATGCCATGCGCATCGCGCAATCCGAGGGAGCAGAAGCCTACGGTGGCGACAGCTATCAGAAAGCCAAGAAGTTGATGGACCAGGCCGACGGATATGCGACCCGGAAGCACATCGACAAGAAGCCGCTGATCGCAGTTTCCCGCGAGGCGGTGCAGACCGCGGAAGATGCGCGCGCAATTGCGGTGAAGAAGATCGACGAAGAACGTCTGGCGAATGAACGCCAGAATGCTGCCGATGCCCAGGCGAAAGCTCAGGACCAGGCCGACGATGCCACTCGCATGAAGGAACAAGCGCAGTCTGAGCAGGCGCGGGCGGAACTGGCCAAAGCTCAGGCAGAATCCGACACAGCAAGGGCACAGGCTGCCAAGGTCCAAGCCGAGTCTGATACGGCAAGAGCACAGGCTGATGCGAGCAAGGCCCAGATGGACGCGGACAAGGCGAAATCCGATATGGAAGCCAGCCAGGCGTCGTCGGCAAGCGCACTCTCCGCGGCCCAGGCGGATGCGGAAAGATCGCGCTTGGCGGCGCAGCAGGCAGAAGCTGACAAGGCTGCCATGCGTACGCGTTTGTCAGAACAATTGAACCGGATTCTTCAGACTCGCGACAGCGCACGTGGACTCATCGTCAGCATGTCGGACGTATTGTTCGACACGGGAAAATATTCATTGAAGCCAGGAGCCCGCGAGAAGCTGGCCAAGGTTGCCGGAATTCTGATTGCTTATCCGGGACTCAACATCGAAGTCGGCGGATACACCGACAACGTAGGCGGCGATTCCATGAATCAAACTCTTTCGGAGAATCGCGCGGGCTCAGTGCGTGATTATCTGGTGCAACAGGGCGTAGCCACCAACTCGGTCAGCGCTAAGGGCTTCGGCAACACTTTGCCGGTAGCCTCTAACGGCAACTCATCGGGAAGACAGCAGAACCGCAGGGTGGAACTTTTGGTCTCTGGGGATGCGATCGGTACCCCGGTCAACACGACTACCGGAAACTAGCAGCAGTCCCTCGCGGGTCGAAGCGCGTCCCGCTCTGTTATTCAAGGGCGGGGCCGCTTGACCATCCTCCCCCCAATCGTTTGACCTGACACCTAGGTAACCGTGCGCGAATAACCGCTTGAAAGTACGCTAGCTGGGCGCTGCATTCCACCTTACCGGCAATCCAACGGAGGATTCATGACTAGACGCCTGCTTACAACTTTTGCCCTGATAGTGACGCTGGGTTGGGGAACCTCGTTCGTGCTGGCGAAGAACGATAAGGACAAGCACAAAGGGCATCCCCACGCGAACCAGTTCTCCGACGACGACAAGGGATGGGACCGCCGCGATGGATACGAGTACCGCACCTACCGCGACGCTGACGGCCGGCCGCCAGGGTGGAACCGCGGCAAGAAGACAGGATGGGGCAATTGCGGGCTGCCCCCGGGGCAAGCCAAGAAATATGGGTGCCGCACCTACACTTACCAAGGGCGTCCTCACTATTACTACCAGGATGACGATGGGCGTGTGATTGTGCGGCGTCCTATGGTGGAGATCCATGGGAGTGTTGACATTGTGCGGTGAAGTTTGCCGGCGGCCCAAAGTCTTGATCTTCCGTTCTAAAGCGACTTACGTCCTAAGTTGTATGGTGCCGCCCCTCGAAGCGTCGGTTTTAGGGAGCGACGACGAGTATTCCCTTATTTTTCATTCGGTTACGGGTTGATTGCAGGAAAATGCCCGGTTTTCCTCAACTTAGGGTACAATCACTGCGCGATTGAATTTAGCGGTTTCTTGCTTCCCGGTAACTCCGCTCCAAAGCGTGGCCCTGCCTGCAGAACTCCAGCGATCGTTCAACGCAACATTCAAGCAAAAAGGAACAAGTACGTATATGGAAACAGGAACAGTAAAGTGGTTTAACGATGCAAAGGGCTATGGTTTCATCAGCCGCCAGAACGGCGAAGATGTTTTCGTTCACTTCTCGGCGATTCAGGCAAGCGGATTCCGCAGCCTGCAAGAGGGCCAGCAAGTTCAGTTCGACGTAGTCAAAGGCCCCAAGGGCTGGCAAGCTGAGAATGTAAAGCCGGCGTAAGCCACTTTTACAATCCAAAGATCGGGCGGCCTTCGGGCCGCCTTTTCTATTTGTGGAAGCTCCAAAGCTTAACCGCCGATTGCACAGATTACACAGAGAAGTTCATTGCTGCTGGTCGCGGATGAGGACTACGTCGGAGTCCACGTGACCGCGGACTACGGCTAGCTTGCTGCCGTCGGGCGACCAACGGAAGTCGTCGCCGATGTTTTCGGATTTGAAGTTGGTGATTTGCTTGCCGGCGGATCCGTCCAGGTTTTGTTGCCAGAGATTGTCGACGTTGCCGCTGCGAACCGCGTAGACAACTGCTTTGCCGTCAGGGGTGAAGCGGACCGCACCGTGATGCTCGCGCTCGAATTTGATCAGCTTCTGCTGCTGTCCGGTTGCAATGTCGACCAGGGCGAGGTTTTCTTCGTGCTCTCCGGTGTGTTCCAGCGTGGCGAAGACGGCCAGTTTGCCGTCGGGAGAGATGTCGAAGCGGCTGGATACGGTCATGTCGGAGAGCGGTTGGGGAGTGCCCCCATCGGTGGAAACTTTGAAAAGCTTTCCACCGGCGGTGGTGTCGACGTAGAGGGCCAATTTTCCGTCTGGAGAGCAGACGGGGTAGTTCTGCAACTTTCCCTGGGTGAGTTGTTTTGCGTTTCCGCCATTTACGTCAGCGCGCCAGATGGTCTGGGTGGGCTGGCCTCCATGCAACGCCAGCGCAAAAACTATATTGCCGTCAGGACAGGAATTGGGCTGGCTGGGTAGGGCGCCCTGTTCGGCCATGAGCGCGGTTTTAGATCCGGATGCAGGATCTAACTGGCTGAGCATATATTGCTGGTCGACGATCAGGTTGTTGTCGCGTGTCCAGGTGAAGCCGCGAATCGGGGAGCCGTTGCTTACCTGCTGCGGCTCGCCGGGGGTTTTGGTGTTGGTGACGAACAGGTTCCATTGACTCTCGTTGAGAACGCTGACCAGAGCGCGACCGTCGGAGGAAATATTGAGGTCGGAGTAGTTGCTGACGTCGCGGGTGATTGGAGTCGACTTGCCGTCGGGGTAAGAGACGTAAATGATCTGCTGGCGGGTGAAGTTGGATGCCTGGTCCTTGGAGAGAGCGAGCAGGCCGCGGCCGTCGGGCATCCAGAGCGGCCGGGCCAGGATAGAAGTTGGGGCGCTGAAGAAGACGCGCTGCTGGCCGCTAGCAACATCGACGGCGACCAAGCCGGTGAGCGCGTTGCCGGGCTGGGCGACGAAGCAGACGATGGTCTTGCCATCGGGGGACCATGTGGGCTCATAGAGAGCGTTCCCCCGCGGTCCGGTAGCCAAATCTTTTTGGTCGTTTCCTTCCAGCGAATGGATGACGAGCCGGTAGGTGTTGGGCGGATTGTTGAGGACGATGTAAGCGTACTGGCGGCCGTCGGGCGAGAAAGTGATGTTGGAGTCGATGTCGGTGATGAGTTTTTGCGGGGTGCCTCCGAGGACGGGAGCGCGGTAGAGGAAATCAAGCTCCTGGCTGCCGGTTTCGCTGCGCGCGAAATATAGATAGTTGCCATCGGCGGAGAAGCGCAGTCCCATGTAGTGAACCGGCTCGGCGGGAACTACCTGGGTGTTGCTGTTGGTGGGGACGTTACGCAGCCAGAGGCCTTCTTTTCCGTCTTCGTTTACAACGTTGAGAATGTATTTGCCGTCAGGTGAGATTGCGGCGAACGCAGCCTTGCCGGAGTCGGTGACTTTGGAGACGGCTATGTTTTGGAATGGAGCGGCGGCCTTGCGGTTAAGGAAAGCGTAGAGTCCGTAGGCTGCGGCGGCCAGGAGGGCGATGGCGATTAGGGCTGTCACTCCTACTCCTAGCTTGTTCTGGCGGGCAGCGGCCATGACCGAGGAGCTGCCGGTCGAGCCTGGCTCGAGTGCACGCGCGGGGGCGCCGGTTCCCACCCGGCTACCTGTCCCCACAGAGCTAATGCTTCGATTGGTTTCGCTGTCGCGCTTCAGGCGCTTCAGGTCGCCGCGGAGGTCGGCGGCGGTTTGATAACGAAGGTCGGGATCTTTTTCGAGGGCTTTGGCAATTATTTCCTCGAGTTTTGCGGGGAGCGCGGGATTGAGTTGGGCGGGCGGAGCGGGTTCACGGTCGAGGATCGCGCTGAAAATTACGGCGGAAGTTTTGCCGGGGAATGGCAGAGAGCCCGTTGCCATCTGGTAGAGAACGATTCCGGCGGAAAATAAGTCGCTGCGGGAATCGAGTTCTTCGCCGCGGGCTTGTTCGGGTGACATGTACGAAACTGTACCTACAGTACTCCCGGGATTGGTCAGGTGTCCGGGTCCGCCTTGGGTAACGACCGTTTCCATGGCATGGTCACGAGCACGGGTGAGCTTGGCTAATCCGAAGTCGAGGATCTTTGCCTGGCCGCGGGGGCTGATGAAGATGTTGGCGGGCTTGATGTCACGATGGATGATGCCTTTAGCATGGGCAGCGTCCAAAGCATCGGCGAGCTGAATTCCAATTTCGAAAACCCGATCCAGGGGAAGCGCCGCGCCTGCCAGTTTGCGGTCGAGACTTTCTCCTTCGAGCAGCTCCATGGCAATGAAGGAGTTTCCGTCGGCAGTCTCTACCGCATAAATGGTGCAGATGCCTGGATGGTTGAGGGCCGAGGCGCTACGGGCCTCGAGCATGAAGCGGTCCAAGACCGCGGTTTCCCTGGCAAGCTCGGGCGGGAGGAATTTGAGGGCGACGCGGCGGCCCAATGTGAGATCTTCAGCTTCGTAGATTACGCCCATACCGCCACTGCCTAGCTGGCTGAGGATGCGATAGTGCGAGATGGTTTGGCCGATCACGGGGAAGTCCATCTTAAGTACGTTGGTGGGGTGGGTCAATGGATGGGGCGCCTGCTACCCAAGAGCCAATGGCAAACCCAAGGTCCCTCGGCTTTGCTCGGGATGACAGGCGGACAAAAATGCCCCTGGTCCTTGAACTTGGAGGCGCTCGGAGAGAGTGAGCGGTTCAGGATTCCCAGGGGGCTTGTTAGCTTCGTTCTGCCTAATGATATAGACGTCGAATCCGGGAAAAGGGCGTAAAGATTTCGTAAACACTGCGTAAAAGATTGTCAAGCAGCCACCAATGATTGCGTAGGCTGGCGTGTTTCTACCTGGGTGTGGCAGGCTCAACCTTGAGATTCCACCGACGGAATCATCGCGGTCGGAATCTGTGATCTCTGTGGTTGGGATTTTCGCTCAATAGCGGAAGCGGTATTTCAGTTGAATCGAGATTTCTCTGGGGTTGATGTAGTGGGTGCCTCCGAAGGTGTTGCTGTTGTCCAGCAGGTAGCGGTGGTTGGTCAGGTTTAGTGCGGTCAGGCGGAATGACAATCTTTCTCCGAAGGATTTGCCCAAGGCAAGGTCGAACGTGGTGTGCGACGGCAGGTGGCTGGGGATATTTTCGCCTTCGCCGTCGAGGAAGCCAGAGCCGTAGCTGGTGTTGAAGTCTGCCGTGGCGCGCCAGGGTAGAGTGAAGTTGACGCCTGTCGAGAGCGTGTCGCGCTGGTCGTGGTCAAGGAAGCACAAGACTCCTTCGCAGGCTTCGTCACTGATCAGGCCGCCGGTTACGCCTCCGTTCCATTGCGCGTATTGATGCGAATAGGCCAGGTGGAACTGCGCGCGGCCAGCCATCATGGGTGAATTGGCGGTGGCTTCCCAACCGCGAATGCGTGCCCGTTCCAACGTCAGCGGAAAGAAAATATTCGAGTTTCCCAGAACGTCATGGTCGAAGAAGTTTCTGGCGCCAGTGCGGAAGTTTGAAACGTCGAAGGTCCAGCGAGCGAACGGGATGGTGAGTCCGACTTCATGCTGTTCGTCGCGCTCGCCGTGCAGCGGCAAGAATGAGAAGCCTTCGGATGCGGCCTGCTCGAGTACCGGGCCTGCCGCCGTTAGCAGTGGCGGAGCCTGATAGTAGCGCCCGTAGAATCCGCGCAGGACCCAGTTCAGGCGTGGGATTCGGACGGCGGCGCCGATGCGCGGGTCGATTGAATTTTCGCTTATCGATCCGCTGAAGTGAGTCAGGCGCAGGCCGCCGTTTAACGTCAGCCATGACGTCAGCTTGAATTGATCTTCGATGAAGATTGCTTCTACGTCGCCCCAGAGCGGCAGGCGCTGGCTGAGAGTGGGGCTGCTTCCATCCGCGGTGGTTAATGATAAGAACTGGTTGTCGCGCTGGCCAAAGATCTGGAATCCGGTGTGGAGATTGTTGCGTCCGCGGTTGATGCCGATGGAAGCGACGCCTCCTATGTAGTTGGATCCACGATCGTCTTCCGGGATTACGGGATCGTCGTTCGGTCCGCCGATGTAGTGAGAACGATTGAAGTGGTAGAACGGCGAGACGGTCAATACAGTTCCCGGGCCCATGGTGTGCAGCCAGGAGAAATTTATGAACGAATCGCGCTCGTCTTCTACGTCGCGAGTGCCTGCGGCTTGCTGGTCGGGATCGTTGGGAACCTGGTAGTGATCTCCGCGCAGAGAAGTCACCAGCCGGAATTGATCGGATGAATCCTTGTTAAAGATGATGGAGGCGAAGCCGCCCAGGCCGGCAGCCTGATCGTGAATGACTTGCGGGCTCGAGGTTTCGAGGCCGAGATCGGTGCGGTATCCGGAAATGCTGCCGTAGTAGGCGAAGCGGTCGGTGTGGTCTCCAAAGCTAAACTGATCGTTCGTGCTGTTGAAGTTGCCGTAGCTGGTAACAAGTTCTGCCTGGCGGTTTCGTTCGAATCCGGAGCGGGTAACCACGTTGAAGACCCCATAAGTGCGGTCGCCGTATTCGGCGGAGTATCCGCCGCGCTGCACTTCGAGGTAGTCGATGTCTTTTGGGTCGAACTGCGGGCCAACGTTAGAGGCGATGTTGGTATTGGGGACAGGCACGCCATCCAGCAGCCAGGAAACCTGATGTCCGCCGCGGATGTGGAGTTGGTCGTGGACCATGTAGGCGCTGGGCGTGTAGTTGGTGATCATGGCCAGGCTGTTGGTATTGTCGGCGCCGGGAGCTTGCGCGATCTGCTGGCGGCTGATCACGCTGGCGGTGGTGGAAGACTCGGGGTTCACGGCGCTAGCCTGATCGGTGACCTCGACCGTTTCCTGATGGGCGGCAAGGCTAAGTGAAAAATGCAGGCGAGCGTCGCGGCCTGAAGTAAGTGTCAGCTTCTGTTCTTCGAGGGCGAAGCCGGGAGTGTCGACGGCCACTTTGTATTCGCCTAGGGGAACGTTGTCGAAGTGGAATTCGCCGGCGTCATCAGTGGCTGTCGATTGCTTCCAGTCGGAGCTGGCAGAGCGGATGGTGACGTGAGCATTCGGCATTGGCCGATGTTGAGGATCGTGGATCAGGCCGTGGACTGATCCGAAGATCGTCGCGTAGGCGGCGACGCTATAGAGCAGAACGGCGGCGATGATGAGGCGGCGAGGCATTCCGAAGTCCTATTTCTGGGTTGCGGCTTTGGCTGCGGCGCTGCCGATTTTTACTTCGGCGGCATGCAGGTCTGAACCGGTCTTGTGGGCGTGGATGGCGACGCGGTCGCCAACGTGAAGGTCGCCGACGGCGGCGCTCGATTCTCCGCGCAGGAATTTGGTGTCGTGGTCGAACCCAACGACCTTGGTCGTGCCATCGGTGGCTTTGACCGAAATGGAGTTGCCGGTCAGCGCCGAGACCGTGCCCATGATGTGTTCCATACCGCCGTGGGCGGCGGCGAAGGTGCTAAGCAGCAGGGCGCAGGTGAGGGTAAAGGCGTGCTTCTTCATTTCTTCTCCTTGTCGTTGGGGGGTGCGTCTCCGTTAAGGAATTTCTGTTCTTGTTCCTGTTCTTCGCGTTCGGCGGTGCTCTGCGGGTTGTAGTGTTCCATCTCCTGAATCTCGGGTTTGGTCAGGTTCGGCAGGTGGCGGATGAAGTGAACCAGTTGCCAGGTTTCGGGGTCGTAGTCGGAGGCACCCCATGCGGGCATGCCGGTCCAGCGGATGCCGTTGTGAATGATGTAGTAGAGCTCACCGTCGGTGAGTTGCTGGGTTTCGGCCTTACGCATGTCCGGGGACCGCGGGTAGAGGTTGCGCCCCATTTCGGTGTCGCCGCTGCCATCGTTGGCGTGGCAGGAGGCGCAGTGGTCGGCAAAGTGGTGCATGGCTGCCTTGAGCACCTCTGGGGTTTCAGCCTCGGGATTCTTTTGATCATGAGCTTTGCGAGGCATTGAGAGCGAGCGCAAGCGGCGAGCAATGGCAGTTTCTGTGCGGCTGGGTTCAGGGCGCGCGCCGCAGCAGTTGCGGAAGGGGCCGGCCAGCCACAGGGCGACTGCAGCCAGGAGGAGAACCGCGACAGAAATAGTCAGCAAACGAGACATGATCTTAGAAGAGCGTCTTGGATATCGAAGGTTTCGGAAATGGATCAGTTTGCGCGCCACATGGGATACGAAAGCTTCGAGCGATCTCTGCCACGGCGCTCTTTGCAGCCCTGATCCTGCGTGCTTCCTGCATGGTTTCCGTTGGGAGGTCTCTAAAAGCAGCCCACCGCCGCTAGCATTCTGCAGTCAGCTTTTCTACCGATCGTTCCTGGTTAGTCGGTTGTTTAGGAGGTGGGAGGACCACGGACAGACAGGTCCGAAATTATGTCAAAGGAGAATGGGCGGGGATGGGGCGAAGTCTGGGCTGGAGCCGACTGGTTGGGAGCTTTGTCATTTCCTGGGGACGCCAGTTCAGCGCAGTGCGGCGTCACCGACGGCGGACAGCAGTTACCGTGGTGGGTGTTGGTAGCGTTGATGCCGGGGGTAGTGGAGTCTCCGCGATGAGCGTGGCGGAGGCAGCAGGAGTGTGGCGCCGGACCGGAGACGGCCATCGCCGCCGGGGCAAACAAGCCCACCAGCAGCAGCGAGAGCAAACTTCCGGCAGTCAGGCGATACATCGGTCACGCCCCCAGATCAACAGAGCATAGGACAGACGGGCCGGGAAAGCAAGACGGGGGTGGCGACTCGGGAACGGGCTGGGATGGGGCCCCAACCAGTCCCAGCAGTGATTACCGCCTGTTACCGTCCCACAATGTCTGCTTTAAGGCCGGAAACTGCTCCAAGGACCTCGCTCTTTTCCTTGTCCGGGACCTTGAACTTGTCCAGGGTGGCGGTGAGCATTTTGACCGAGAGACTCCAGTCGTCCTCGGTGATATTCAGACCGGTGTGGGCAGTCTTCATATCACGGCCGTTGTAGATACAAGGACCACCGGTGGCGACACAGAGGAAGTCGACAATATGCTGGCGGATCCGTTTTTGAGAGTCCGTGCTGAGGCCTTTGAAAAATCGGCCCATTTGGGGGTCAGTCGCCAAGCGTCCCAGGAAATCGTCGGTGACGGCGGCCAAGGCGTCGTAGCCACCCAGACGCTTGTAGAGGGTTGGCTGGACAGCCGCTTGCGGGGGTGCGGCATAGACCGGAGCGGCAAACGAGAGGCCCAACAGCAACAGGGTGAGGGCGGCGGATTTGCGGGTAGACATGTCTGTTCTCCTTGAGATTTATTGGCCCGTTTTTCAGTATTAGTACGGAGAAAGACAGCGACTGGATTTTGTTTTGTTGGGGAAGAGAGTTATGGCATCAACGCGTAGCGTCCGCCGTTTGTGGTCAGGATGACCAGGTTCATGACGACCAACATCAGGTCATAGTGCCAGCCTGAGGCTTTATCACCCCAGAATCCGGTGTGCCAGACGAAGATCTTCTTTTGGATCGCTCCCAGCATCACGAGGATCAGGCCTATCGCGGCTGGTTGAATGAGAACTCCGAAGGCGACCCCCAGACCACCCACCAGTTCGGCTAGTCCCAAAACAAGGGTGAAGCCTTTGCTCATGCCGATGCTCCTGGCCCGCTCGGCAGGTTCGGTGACGTGGCTCCAGCCGCTGGTCACGAAAATTGATGCGACCATGAGGCGAAGCAGGATAAGTGAGAGGTCGGTAAAGCGAGCTAGTTGGGGAAACATAAGGTCTTTCTCGACCGGGAGTTGACTAAGTCTTTCGATCGAGCGCGGTGGGATGGGTTGGCTGGTACAGTCCGACCTCGCCGCCACTGGGGAGCTTGATGGTTGTCTTGATGCCCCAGTCTTCTTCTTCCGGCGGCGAAAAGCTTACATTTTTTGCCGCCAGCCTTTTCATCAAACCCTTGAGATCCTCGCACATCAGGTAGAGGACCGCACCGAGTAAGCGGCGTCCGCCATGGGCCTCGCTGTTGTCGCCGCTGGAGGGATGCAGCGCGGCTTCGGCTGGAGGCATCTTGAAAATCAGCCAACCGTGGCCGATATCGATCGCCGGGAACTCCAGGATGTCGCGGAAGAAGGCACGGTCTTCTTCGGGCCTGTCACTGTAGAGAAGGATGTGGGCGCCCAGGAACATATTTACGGCAGCACTTTAGCAGAAATGCACGAACGCGGGGAGAGTTTCGGGAAGATTCTGGGTGGATTCGGGAAGACTTAGTTCCTAGAACTTAGTTCCGGGTCTTGGGTTTGGGCTGACGCAGGTTGAGCCTCGGATTTCGCTGTGGTAGCATCCTATCGCTTTCGCTTGCCGATGCGGAATGGACTCGTATTTCTGCACTCTTCAATTCTTTTTGAGCCTACCGCTTTTCGAAACGTCTCGGCGTGTGAGGGTGAATTTTTGAGCAGCTGCGGTAAGAACCGGTTGAGTCGAGCCCCGCTCGGCCGGGCAGGTGGGGACACCTGCCCCTAGGTGGTTCGTTAGTTGGAACCGGCTCCTGAACTTCCAGCCCCAAGGAGCGAATCCGTGAAGGTCTACGAAGGCGCTAACATCCGCAATGTGGCAATGGTGGGTCATGGCCATGCCGGCAAAACATCCCTGGTTTCGGCCATGCTCTACACCGCAGGAGCCACTCCCCGGCTGGGCCGGGTAGATGATGGGACGGCCCCTACCGACTACGACGACGAAGAAATCGCCCGCAAGATGTCGCTGTCGGCCAGCCTCGCTCACGTGGAGTGGGGAAAGACCAAGATCAATATCGTGGATACGCCGGGCTTCAATATGTTCGTGCATGAGGCCAAGCTGGTTCTGCCGGTGGTGGATGCGGCCATAGTGGTGGTCGACGGTGTGGCTGGCGTGGAAGTGGTGACGGAACGGGTTTGGAACTACTGCGAGGAGTACAAAACTCCGCGTCTGATTGTAGCCAGCCGCATGGACCGTGAGCGCGCCGATGCGGAAAGAGTCCTCGAGTCGCTCACGAACGCGTTTGGACGGAATGTGATCCCGCTGGAATTGCCGATTGGGCGCGAGAAGAACTTGCGCGGCGTGATCGACCTGGTACGCATGAAAGCGTACACCTATGAGCTTGGCGGCAATGGCGTTGGGAAAGAGAGTGAGATTCCTGACGATCTGAAAGCGGTGGCGCAGGAGGCGCATGAGCGGCTGGTGGAACTGGTCGCCGAGGGTAAAGACGAGTTAATGGAAGAGTTCTTTGAGAAGGGGACGATTCCGGAAGAAGATCTGGTTCCGGCGCTGCACGAGGCTATCCGCGAAGACCGGATATTCCCCGTAATTTTTGGATCGGGACTGGGGAATATCGGCGCCGACCGAGTGATGGACTTCATCGTCGACTACACTCCCGCTCCTTCGGAACATGAGTGGGTGCAGGGTGAAGTGACGGGCGGGAATGGTGAGCCTCCGCGACGGCACGAGACCGACGCTGAACCGGTTTCGATTTATGTGTTCAAAACTGTTTCGGATGCATTTGCGGGAAGGATTTCGTACTTCAAAGTTTTCTCCGGGATCTTGAAGAATGAATCGAGCCTGCAGAACTTCGGCCGTGGGTCGTCGGAGAAGCTGTCGCATATCGGCATCATGGAGGGGAAGACAACCGTTCCGGTGACGGAGTTGCACGCCGGGGACATCGGCGTAGTGGCTAAACTAAAAGACACGCTGACCGGAGACACGCTGGGCGATAAGAGCGCGCCGATTCAATATCCGAAAGTCAAGCTGCCCGAGCCGGCGATTACGTTCGCTATTGAGCCCAAGACCCGGGCGGATGAAGACAAGCTGGGAGTGGGGGTCCACAAACTGCTGGAAGAGGACGCCATGTTGAGGTTCTTCCGCGATCCTCAGACCAAAGAATTCCTGATTGCCGGTACAGGGCAACAGCATATCGAAGTGGTGGTGGCGCGGATGAAAAAGCGCTACCACACCGAAGTAAATTTGAAAGCGCCCAAAGTTCCTTACCGGGAGACGATCCGCGGCCGGGCCGACGTGCAGGGAAAGCACAAGAAACAGACCGGCGGGCATGGGCAGTACGGCGACTGCAAGATCAAAGTGGAACCGTTGCCGCATGGGGGTGGGTTTGAATTCGTCAACGACATCTTCGGCGGTGCGATTCCTAAGAACTACATTCCTCCAGTGGAAAAAGGAATTAAGGACGCGGCGGCTCGCGGATATCTGGCCGGATTTCCCATGGTGGACTTCAAAGTCACATTGTATGACGGCTCTTATCACGACGTGGATTCAAACGACTTGTCGTTCCAGATGGCTGGGCGTATTGCGTTCAAGAAGGCGATGGAGCAGGCCAAGCCAACCCTGCTGGAACCGCTGATGGCGGCGGAGATTTCGGTGCCGGACGAGTTTGCCGGGTCGATTATGGGCGATCTGAA
The DNA here is from genome assembly GCA_963824805.1 of uncultured Acidobacteriaceae bacterium. GTDB lineage: Bacteria > Acidobacteriota > Terriglobia > Terriglobales > Acidobacteriaceae > DATBAT01. The sequence goes on from CAWGQZ010000067.1 coordinate 71,121, forward strand.
CAGCCGGCGCGGGCGCATCCAGGGCATGGACAATAAGGGCGGTACGACCGTGGTGAAGGCCGAGGTACCCATGTCAGAGATGCTGACCTACGGCGTCGACCTAACTGCCATGACGCAGGGGCGCGGCAGCTTCAACATGGAAATGCATCGCTATGATGTGGTGCCGGCACAGTTGCAGGAAAAGATTATTGAGAAGGCGCGGGCGGAGCGGGGAGAGGTCAAGGAGGAAGAGGAGTAGCTCTACCGTTTTTGAACATACAACCTGCGAAGACCTTGCAACTCGACTGGCAAAAATCCCACAGAGCCCCGAAGATTTCACAGGGAGTTCTCTCTTCCCGGGCGGGATCGGTGTAAACAGCATGTACTTCCGAATATCGGATGACCCAAAACAAGCACCGGACGGGGATTTTCACAGTTGACATTGCCTTCAAAGCGGCGCTAAATGAGGCCGTTGGTAGATTTCCAAACTTAACTCATGTTCCTTCCCCGCGCATTCCGCGAGCGAAAGAGCCTGTTCAGGAGAGAAGATGAATAAAGCCGATCTCATTGACAAAATTGCCGGTGGTTGCGACATCAGTAAATCGCAGGCCGCTATGGCTATCGACACGGCCGTGGAGAGCATTACGTCATCTCTGCGGAAAGGAGATCGGGTAGCGTTGATTGGTTTTGGCACGTTCTCCGTATCCCAGAGAAAAGCCCGCAACGGGCGCAACCCGCAAACCGGGGCCACCATCAAGATCGCTGCCCGCAAAGTCGCCAAGTTCACCCCTGGGGCTGAACTGAAGAAGGCAGTGAACCGCGGTAAGTAGAAGATTCGGTTGTGATTTTAAGAACGGCAGGGGGTCGGCCCTGCCGTTTTTGGCTGTTCCGGGGCGGTTGCTGAATCGTGTAGGGGTCTTGTAGAATCTAAAGACTCGAAACGAGGTTTAGTGATCATGAAGGCAGCTATCCATCCCGCATACAATGACATACGCGTACTGTGCGCGTGCGGCAACAGCTTTACTACCCGTTCCACCCATCGGGGCGACATCCACGTCGAAATTTGCTCGAACTGCCATCCGTTCTTCACCGGCAAGCAGAAGATGCTGGACACGGCTGGACGTGTAGAGCGCTTCCGCCGCAAGTACGCCAAGGCTGAGCCGGCGAAAAAGTAAGCGGCTCGAATGGTTTTTGATACGGTGCAGGTTTAATAAGCCTGCACCGTTTGTTTTTAGCCTCGTCTATTCGTTTTTTGCCTTCGCTCGCGCCATCTGCGAAACTGCCAAGTATTCCCACCGAAACTCAAGGTGCCCGGCTTCGCTCGGAGAGACAAGTGGGATCAACCAACCATGGGCCGCATTCACGTTCTATCCGAAAACGTCGCAAACAAGATCGCCGCCGGCGAGGTGGTGGAACGGCCGGCTTCGGTAGTGAAGGAACTGCTGGAGAACGCCCTGGATGCGGGTTCGACTCGCATTCGGGTGAATGTAGAGGCCGGTGGGAAGAAGCTGATCCAGATTATCGATAACGGGTGCGGCATGGTTCGCGACGATGCAATGCTGGCGTTCGAACGCCATGCGACTTCGAAGATCAAAGACGCAGAAGACCTGTTAAGTGTTGCGACGCTGGGATTTCGCGGCGAGGCGCTGCCGTCCATTGCTTCCGTGGCGCGGCTTCACCTGGAGACACGTGCTGCGGAAGAGTCCTCGGGCACGGTGGTCGAAATCAATGGTGGCAAGATTTTTAAGGTCGAGGAGGCGGGGCTACCGGCCGGGACCTCGATCACGGTGCGCGATCTGTTCTTCAATACTCCGGCGCGCAAGAAATTCCTCAAGGCAGAGTCGACCGAGCTTTCGCACATTGCGTCCCTGGTTACGCACTACGCGCTGGCCCATCCCAACAAGCATTTCGAGCTGCATTCGGCGACGAACGCCATGCTGGTGGCGCCGCCTGTGGCGGGTTACGGCGAGCGGGTTTACCAGGTTTTTGGCAAGGAGACTCTGGATCAATTGATTCCCGTAGCGGCCATGCAGCCACTGGATCACTCTGGGTTGCCGCAACCTCCACCGTGGCGGAGAGATCCTGAGGAAGAAGCAAAAGATCCCGGCGAGATGCGGATGCACGGTTTCGTGTCGAAACCCGAGATCCAGAAGCTCAATCGCAATTCGATTTACGTGTTTGTGAACGGGAGGCTGATTCGAGACCGGCTGATTCAGCATGCCATTCTTGAAGCCTACCGAAATATTCTGCCGCCGACGGTCTATCCCGTGGTGCTGCTGTTTCTAGAACTGCCGAGCGGGGAGGTGGATGTGAATGTACATCCCTCGAAAACCGAGGTGCGGTTCCGGCAGCAGACGGTGACGCACGATTTCGTACGCGATTCCATTCGTGGGGCGCTGATGAAGGCGCGTCCAGTACCGCAGTTCGTCACCGAGGTAAGCGCGCATCCGACGGCGAGTCTGTCGCTGACCCCGGGAGCGCGGGCGGTGGCGGCGGGATGGCAGGTGGTCAAGGGCGAGCCGCAGGCGTTCTCGCTGCAGGCGCCGGTTGTACCGGCGTTTACGGAGAGGCTTCAATTCGAAGGGGCGATTGTCGTCGAAGCCAACGCCGCAGTGCCGGTAGCGCAGCTGCCCCAGCATTTTTTCCCTACCGATGGCTGTACTCCACCGGTGGCGGACGAGCCGGACGCCCCGGAAGATCTGGCGCCGATGCTGGCGTCTTTGAAGCCGTTGGGCCAGATTCGCGAGTCGTTCATTCTGGCGGTGAATCATGAAGGGCTTTGGATCATCGACCAGCATGTAGCGCATGAGCGGGTGTTGTTTGAAAGGGTGCTGAAGCAGAGAGCAGCGCAGAAGGTAGAGAGCCAACGTCTGCTGATGCCACTGCTGATCGAGTTGAGCCCAGCGCAACAGGCGGTGTTTTCCGAGATTTCGGATGAACTTAATCAGAATGGCTTTGAAGCAGAGCCGTTCGGGGCGCGAAGTATTGCCATCAAGATTGCGCCCGCGGGGGTGGATGCTCCGCAGATTGAGAAGATGCTGCACGAGCTGCTGGAGCAGTTCGCGCGGGAAGAACAGTCTTTGAATCTGGAGAAAGTTCGGTCGCGTATCGCCGCTTCGATTGCCTGTCACGCTGCCATCAAAGTAAACATGCCACTGGAGCAGAACAAGATGGAGTGGCTGCTGACTGAGCTTTCCAAGACGGAGTGCCCGATGTCGTGTCCGCACGGCCGACCGGTGGTTCTGCGATACTCGATGAAGGAGATTCAGAAGGCATTTAAGAGAATTTAATTTTCTGCCATCAGCATTTAATTATGACGAATCAGGAGTTAGAAGATCTTCGGCGGCAGAAGTGGCGGCTTAACGGGAATCCGGTGCGTTCGCTCGAGGATGCGCGCGAATTCATAGAGTCGGTGGGTTTTGCGTTGATGTATCCGCTAAAGCCGGCGGTTTTGCTGCCTACTTTCGTGGGAGCTTGGGCCGGGTCGGATGAGAAGCTGCCTACCTGGCAACATGCGTTTGCCGATCCGCGGGCGCGAGATGCAACTGAGCTGATGGTGCGTTTGCTGCGTAGCGCGACGCCTACAAAGCCAACCTGCTGGGTGAGAACAGTACCTTTCTGGTGGCTGCCTCGATCTTTCCTTACTTTTATGCACTGGTAGGGGAGCCGAATTTTAAGCAGGCTCCGAAAGCGGGGCCGAGGTCGGAATATTCCGAGCTGGCGTGCGATGCTTTTGCTGCAATTCAGCGCAAGGGGGCCGATATCCAAGCTCCAACTGCAACAGGCAAACTCGGTGGCGGTGTATCCACGGCTGCGCTGGATAAGTCCCTGAACGATTTGTGGGCGAGGCTGCGGATTACACGCGTTGACTACAAGGAGAGCCAGGGCGCGAACCGGGTACGGGCTCTACCGCCGGGCGCCCGATGCGGTGCGGGAGGGAGTTGAGTTGTCGCAGGCATCGGCGTTAACAGCTTTGCTGTCGAAGTACCTGGATACCGTGGGAGCTGCGGACCAGCAGCAGTTGGACGCCTTCTTCGGAAACTTCGTTTCGCGGTCGCGGGTGCAGGAGGCAGTGCGGGCGCTTATGGGAGTTCGCGAGCTTAGCTTTGCGCCGGGAGAGAAAGGGCCGTTGATTCAATTGACGGTTGTGCCCGAGCGCGTGGAGCGCGTTGGCCCGTTTAGACCCAAGCGCTAGGGATCCTCCAGCTTCGCAATACTCATGCTTCTCTGTCAATTACTTCTCAGGTGACGGGGAAACCTAGCGGGTTCGTAAAGTCTTCGGCTCACACTTTTCTGCGTCGCAAACTGCTATCAAATGAAAGAGATCATTCTCCGGTTCTAGGAGGAACTATGTCTTGGCGTAGAGTTGTTCAGTTTCTTGTTGGCAGTATGCTCCTCGGCGTTCCGCTGCTGGGGCAGATGGCAAAGTTCAATTTTGTTTCGATCGATGTAGGCGGGGCCGTCGAGACGCAGGTACGAGGCGTTAACAAGTATGGCGAGATTGTCGGTTTTTATCGAGTAGCGAATTCGGCATGTCCGGTTCAAGGGCCATCACTACAGGTGCCCAGCTGTAATGTGCGCGGATTCAAGATCGAGAAGGGCCGGCTGGTGAAATTGATGGTGCCGGGGTCGGTCAGTACGGCGATCATGGGCGTGAACGATAAGGGCGACCTGGTGGGCTTCTATCTGAAGCCTGATACAAAGTGCTCGCCGGGGATTTATCACGGATTTTTGTGGCTGCACACCAATGTGGTAAAGACCATTGACTATCCCGGACGGCATTTTGCGGCAACGAACGTTCATGGAATGTGCCCATGGGAATTAATTATGCGGGCACCGTGGTGGGAACGCTGTGGAGTATCGTGGATGGATTGCCTGCCGGGGGATTTGTTTGGAAGAACGGAAAGTTCAGCGTGATGGACACTAGGAGAGCCAGGATACTGCTATGCATGTTCAGGAGTGTACGGCATATCGAATAACGGAATCATCGTCGGCTCGGCGTGGCGCACGATGGGGATCCCCATGTGGGCAGGCTATTTGAAGCAAGGCATCACGGATGATTTCTTCGTGAAAACGCAGGATGACACCTTTCCTACCGGGATCAACAACGCTACCGCGAACATCGTCGGATTTGGGGTTTACGGAACCGGTTTCATCGCAAAACAGGATTGAACCGAATGGTGGAGTGGATAAAGGCGGTGTGATTACGCCGGAGTTTTTGTGGTTAATGCATCCGGACGGCATATCTACTTTTCCATTTGGCATCAACGACGGCAGAGTGGTGGTGGGAACTTACATGGTGGAGTCGGGAGCACTGCATGGATTTGCGGCTGCGCCGGGGAAGTAAAAGGCGCACGTTCTTGTGGAACTAAACTTGTCTCCTGGACAGGCGAGGGTACCCGCCCACAAGGGCACTTGTTTCTCGGGAGTCTATTTGCCGGCAGCTGCTTTTTTCACTTTGTTGCCTAAAGTGATTTTAGCGGGTTCGATGGGCTGACGAGTATCGTCGTTGAGCAGCTCTGCCCCGTTCTTTACTGCAGAGGCGCAGCGGTCACACAGGACAACGTGGCCGTCGCTTTCTGCCGTTTGGGCAGTCTCTGCTGGCGTGCTTACACATCCAGGCGGTGAATTGAGCGTGGGGGTTTTGTACCACTGAAATTCGGGTTGCCATGAACTCCTCCAGCGCCAGTG